>NZ_QREI01000009.1:0-214213 GCF_003386275.1 Winogradskyella pacifica
TAATAATGAAGCTATGCCAACAAGTGACTACTGGTTTACAGTAGAGTACGACGAACCAAGCGACGGAGTACGTAAAGAATTTAAAGCCCATTTTACCTTGAAACGATAAAAAATTATGAAATTAAAAAAGTATTGTTTAGTAGCATTTATAGCTTTTATGGCGAATTTTAGCTTTGCCCAAGAAGGTATTCCTATTTATTCTGATTATTTAACAGATAATTATTACCTAATTCACCCTTCTATGGCGGGTGTTGCAAATTGTGCAAAGGTGAGATTGACAGCAAGACAACAATGGTTTGGTGTTGATGATGCTCCTAGCTTACAAACTTTAAGTATGAATGGACGAATAGGTGATTCACCTGTTGCTATTGGAGGTGTTCTTTTTAATGACTCTAATGGATATCATTCTACAGTGGGTGGATATGCAACATTTGCTTATCACTTAATGTTTTCAAGAAATGAGATTGATTTAAATATGTTGTCGTTTGGTTTGAGTGCTGGTTTTTTACAGTATAAATTAGATGAAACAAGTTGGTTAGCTCCAGGTGAATTTGATGCAGCGGTTGCCGGAATTGAACAAAGTGCTACAAATTTTAATATTGATGTTGGATTTTCTTACCATTTCGTAGATTTTTATACGCATTTCACAGCTAAGAATATTTTAGATAATGACGGTGTAAACTATAACCAAAATGGGGAGTTTGAATTTAAAAACTTAAGAACTTATTTATTGTCTTCTGGTTATACGTTTAGTCAGTATGGAAGCGAATGGAGTTACGAACCTTCTATTATGTACATGTACAGAGATGCAACAGCAGAATCTTCAATTGATATAAATGCTAAAGTTTATAAGGAAATGGACTTTGGTAAAGTTTGGGGTGGATTATCTTACAGACGTAGTTTAGATGGTGCAGAATTTCAAGATGGATCTGGTGTGAGTACTCAAAAATCACAATACATCACTCCGTTTTTAGGAGTAGATTATAATAATTTTGTGTTTGCATATACGTATTCATACCAAGCAAATACTGTGAATTTTAATACCGGTGGATTTCACCAATTAACACTTGGTTTCAACTTTAACTGTAGAAGAGAGAAATATGAGTGTAACTGTCCTGCGGTAAATTAAGGATAATTATGCTTTATAAAAAAAAGAGGCTCAATTTTTATTGAGCCTCTTTTTTTATGCTAACACCTTATTATTCCCATTTATAATTTTTCTGTTCGGCTTGTGACTTCAATGCTTTAATCATCGCACTTTCTAACCCATTGCTAGAATCTTTAGTCTGCTTCGCAATAAAATCTCGTCGATTTAAGTTTAGTGTTGCTATTTCATCTTGAAGTTTTTTACGTGTTTTAGCTTTTGCTTCAACATAAGTTTTAATTTCAGATTTAGATTTTCCCTGTAATTCTTTGGGTAATTCACTGTCTTTAATTTCATCATAAGAGAACCCATCTTCTTTTTCAGCATCTACCAAATCCCAAGAACTGTTTTTATATAAACGAGAGCTTTTACTCACGGTTCTACTTACCGCATTTGCTTTATTATAACTTCTAGCATTAGAGTCTTGTTCTGCCTGCATTTCCATTTTAGCTCTGCCTGTACTTCCATAAGCCACATAAGTTGTATTCAATTTTTCATTTAACTCTAAAATTTTGTCATCGTAAGGAGATGCCACGTGTACGGTTGCTTCGTTATGATTGATAGCCATATAATTTCCATGGGTTAAATCCGCTCCTTCTTTCCATTTGGTTGAAATACCTTGATTGTAATCACCACAAAAAATAGTGTTCACAGTCACGTCGTTTTGATGTGCTAATTTAGAGGCGTCTTTGTAACTGACGTTTCCTTGTGTGTAAGGTTCGTTTCCTGCGATGAAAATAAGTTTTAAATCCTCTTTGTTATCTCCCCATTCTAATTGGTTTAAAGCCGTGTTAATTACTTTTCCACAGTATTCATTGCCTCCATTAGTAGTCAGTGAAAATAGGGATTTTGAAATTTCATCCAAATCATCACTAAACGCAATGACTTGTCTTAAATAGCCTTCATCTGCGTTAAGATTATCATTTCCGTATTCATAAAGTGCAATTTTTAGATTAGGACTTTGTTCTTCACATTTTGCATAAGACAATTCATTTACAATTTTCCAAAGTTGTGCTTTGGCTTGGTCAATTAAGCCATCCATACTATTACTGGTGTCTAGTAGCAACGCGACTTTAATTTCAGGATTTTTGTCTTTTGAAGTTGTTTTAATCACTATTTCGGAGATGGCTAAATCTTGAGTTCTGTTTTTCGAATTTGCATTACAGGCTGTAAGTGATGCTAAGCTCACCGCAAGGATTAAGGTTTTAAATTGAGTTTTCATATGTTTTATTTTTTCTGATTTTTTTTGAATTTATTTTGTACGATTGAGTATCTAATTCTCCTTAAAAATATACTCCTACCGTAAAATCACTTAAAGAACCATAGTTACCTGTATGATATTCGCTTCACAAATTGAAGTCTTGATTCTAGGTTCTAACAGCGCAGCGGTCTAGATTCTTTTTTATTTAGTATTTAATTCTTTAACATCAATGGTGCCGTTTGGAGAAATCACATAGTATTTATGATCTATTTTTGTTTCTATAATTGGTGCAGGTGTTTTCTCTTTTGGTTTAGGTGTAAAAGCTAGTTTTATATTCATGCCAATTTGAACAACGGGTTCTAGAATCGAAGGATTAATAACCACATCGTAATTCTCGTAGGTTAAAGGTTGGTAATAATAAGACGTCTGCTTTTTTACTGTTGTTACTCCTTTACTTTTATCTAAAGCTTCAACTGAAGTACTATTATAAGCTTGGTAGCTTTGGTAGAAATCCTTTGGGAAATAACAATATTTGTCATCTGCAATAGCCACGTTATAATCAGACATGTTAAAACCTAAAACAGTATAGTATGCTTTTTTCTCTTCAATCAGTTTTAATAATTGATCTTGAAGATTTTTGTAAACGTCTTGAATGTCTTCAATATAATAATCAACCTTAACTAAGTTGTAAACTTCACTTTGTGCACAAGCCTCTAAAATGGCTTCAAACTGATTGGTTTTTGTAAATTGAATATGAATATTTTGTTGCAATTCAAATCCCTTAGGAACTTCCGTATACGTTTTGCTGAATAATTTCTTAGTGACTTCAACTTCATAAATAGGAATAAAAGAAATTACATCAATAGCGATATCTTTTTGAGTAATTCCTTTAACATTTAATCGATTCTTAATTTGGTCTATACGTTCTTTCATCAGTTGGTTGGTCATTTCAGCCGAAGGTCCCATTTGAGAGACATTGAATATGGCGGTGTACGTCGTAGCACTGACATTTTGAAGCGCTTTAACATCAACGGTCAATATATTACTAGGATGAAGTATTTGGTTAATTTGCTTTTTTGCTGTTGGGTTATAGATTTGCGCATTTCCAGAACTGAGAATATTTTGTCTAGAAATATCTTGGGTGATTTCATTATAATTTCCTCGGTGTTGTGCAGATAGATGCGTAAAACTTATTAAAAATAATAGTAGAATTGAATTGATTGTTTTCATGGTAATCATTGTTTTTTGATTTATGGTGTAAAGCTCTGCCGATAAAACAGGTATTAAAAACCACAATGAGTAAAGTGCTATTTCGAGTGAGTGAAGCCTTCTGTAATTTTAGTAGACCTGGCATTTCAAGCCTTAAAAGGAGTCGAATTTCATATACCTCATTTTTTGAAACCAAATAAAGTATGTAGTTTAGTCCAACTAATTAAAAGTTAAGTGAAAATTTCTAAAATATATTATATACTGCTACTCTTTTGTTTCATAGGTTTTACAGCTTTGGGGCAAAATAGAAATAGTGCAGATGAAAATACTCTATTTACCATAAGAGGTTCCGTATCTGAAAAGGAAACAAATAAGCCATATAAAAATGTTGAGATATTAGTTAATGGCGGGAGATATGTTACTACTAGTTTTGATGGCTCATTTGATATAAAAGCTAAAATAGGAGATGAGCTTATTATTAAACATCCTGATTTTGAAACCATTTATTATGTTATAAAGTCTGATGAACGTATTAATATTAAAGTAGAAGATGTCACACAATCGGATTCGCGTGGTAGAGATAAAGGAGATTTTAAGCGTTTTAACCAGATGATAGATTCTGCAGATGTTTATCTTAAAAAAGATGCAGAGAAAAGTGTAAAATTTATTGGTGATGCTTTAAATGTCAACACTAGTAATGTACAGAATGCCGAAGCTTATGGTTTGTTGGGTGATATCTATATGCATTGGAAACAGTTTGATTTGGCGATTTCGGCCTATAAAATTAGTCTTCAAAATTTAGAAACAGCTTCTGTAAAACTTAAATTATCTAAAGGATATCTTAATAATGGTGATTTTGAAATGAGTCTGTCTTCATATAAATTGTTAGATGAAAAAAACTTATCTAATTATGAGAAAACCGTATGGTATGAAGGGATTGGCGATGCTTATGTAAAGCTGAAAGATTTTACCAAGGCCGTAAAAGCTTATGAAGATGGTTTAAAAGTGGCCCAAAAGCATCTCATAGCTCCAAAAGTTACGGACTTAAATTCTAAAATAGCACAGGTTTATAGTGCTCAAGGGAGTACAAATAAGGCTAAGAGTTACTTTAGTAATTCCTTGAATTTAGCCGAAAATGAAAATAAAAAACGAGCGGTTGAAGAACAGGTTAAAGTCGCTGAGTTTAATAATTTAAATGCGGATTACGAAGGCGAGATTGTTTTAAGAAAACAAGCTATTGAGGGAATTAAAGATATCGAAAGAGATTCAATTATATCTAACGACAGCCCTTTAACGTCTCAAAAACAAAATTATAAAATTGGTAATGCACTTATTTTACAGAATAAAAATGATGATGCCATTCCGTATTTAGAGAAGAGTAGAAAAGAAGCTGGAGAAAAGGAGGATCTCGTTGTGGAAAAAGATGCGACTAGAAAATTATCTGAAGCACTGTTTAGAAAAGGAGACACCAAGGAAGGCCTGGCTATGATTAAGAATTATGAAAACATAGTTGATGAACTTTATGCCAAGAAAGAGCAAGAGATTTCTCAAGCAGCTCGCTTTAGCCGCAACATTGCAGAGCAGCAAAATAGAATAACATCTTTAGAAAGTGATCGCGCTTTATCTAAAAGTACTTATGAATTAACACAAGAGCGAAACAAAAGCCAACAGTTTATAATTTATTCATTAATTGGAGGTTTGGTATTACTTTTAATTACCGGTTATTTAATGTTTAAATATATTAAGCAACAGCGTTTAGCAAATAATTTATTGGCCTTAAAATCGTTGCGAAGCCAAATGAATCCGCATTTTATTTTTAATGCATTAAACTCGGTAAATACATTTATCGCGACTAATGATGAACGAACAGCAAACAAATATTTATCTGATTTTTCGCAATTGATGCGTGCGGTTTTAGAAAATAGTGAAGAAGATTTTATTCCACTTAAAAAAGAAATAGAGTTATTGAATTTATACACCAAGCTCGAACATTTTAGGTTTCAAGATAAGTTTGATTATGCTATTAATGTCGATGACACTATTGATGTTGAAGAGTTTCAGATTCCACCAATGTTATTACAGCCGTATATTGAAAATGCGGTATGGCATGGACTACGATATAAAAAAGAAAAAGGCCATTTGCATATTCATATTCAACCAAAATCCGCAGCTGAAATAACGATTACCATTTCAGATGATGGTATTGGAAGGACGCGTTCTAAAGCTTTGAAAACTGATCATCAGAAAAAGCAGAATTCAAAGGGAATGAATAACATTAAAAAACGGGTTGCCATTTTGAATGAAATGTATAAAGATAAAGTTGATGTTGCGATAGCTGATTTTCAAGAATTGGAAGATGCAGGAACAAAAGTAATCGTGACACTTAAAAAAGACTAAATAAAGGTTGAAGCCTGAAGTTGGAAGTTGGGAGTAACTTCGAGCTTCGCGCTTCTCACTTCAAATTATAGACTATGAAACTAAACGCCATAATAGTAGAAGACGAAGAAAATAGCAGATTAATACTTCGGAATTATCTAACGAAGTATTGTCCAAATATTTCAATTTTAGGAGAAGCTGCTAATGTTGAAGACGCCTTGGTTTTAATTCGAAATAATGATTTAGATGTGGTGTTTTTAGATGTGGAAATGCCTTATGGAAATGCCTTCGATTTATTAGACAAAGTTGGCGATATTAATTTTGAAACTATATTTGTGACAGCTTACAATCATTATGCAATAGAGGCTCTAAATGCACATGCCTCTTATTATTTAATGAAACCCATTTCTATTGATGAGTTGATTAAGGCTGTAGATTATGTTACAGAAATTAGAACGAAAGAAGATGCACTTCAAGATCAGGTTTTAGTGCCAAAAACGAATTCTGTGAGTGGTAAAATTACTATTCCACAGCAAGATGGCTTCGAAGTTATAGAAACAGCAGACATAATGTATTGCAAGGCTGATGATAATTACACCGAAATATATCTAAATAATAACAAGAAGAAACTCGTCAGTAAAACTTTAAAATATATTGAAGAAAGTCTTAAAGATGCCAATTTTGCAAGAGTGCACAAAAGTTACTTAGTTAATGTAAATGAAATAGTAAAATACGTTAAAGGCAAAGGAGGAAGTGTAGTGCTAAGTAACGGAAAAGAAATTTTGGTTTCGGCCTCTAAAAAATCTGATTTGCTATCTTACTTTAAATAATTTTAAAATTTAACTTAAGAATCAATAGGGTGATCTTCGTAAAATTGGTCAAAAGTTTTATCTGTACTGTATTTGTCTTTAAGAATTTTATAGACCATTACAATTAAAGATAATTGTCCAATTAACGCAATATAGAACACCCAATGGAAAGAGAAATTTAATCCGGCCATTATGGTAACAGCGAGCAACAATAATGTTGTGATTGTTAAATAAGGTAAAATAGAAGATTTCATGAGAATCGCTTTTTGTTATAAACTAACAAAATTTATTCAGAACAAAAAGGCCTTTAACGCAACTATAACACTGCTTATACCTGTAATTCTACAACCGAACCTTCATTAGATCTCACATTAAAAACGGTATTATCTTCAAAAATTAAATACTGTCCTTTAATGCCAACTAATTTTCCTGAGTAGTGGGGAGTTTTACTTAAATTGAGACTTTTTAGTTTTTCAGGATACTGCTCTACAGGGAATTTTATATGGGTTTCTGTGTTGTCTTCAATAAAATATGGTAGAGCTTCCTCAGGAATGTAGGCTTTTAATTTTTGTTTCCATTCTAATAAATCTTCATCCTTTATGTCATTTTTCAACATGGTTCGCCAATTGGTCTTGTCGGCCACATAATCTTTTAAAGCAACTTCTGTAATTCCTGCTAAATAACGGTTTGGGACTTCAACGATTTCAACCGCTTCATGAGCGCCTTGATCAATCCAACGTGTTGGTACTTGGCTTTTTCGCGTAACTCCAACTTTTACGTTGCTCGAATTCGCTAAATATACAATATGAGGTTGTAGTTGCACTTTTGTTTCGTAATCTATGTCTCTATCTTCTTTCCCTAAATGTGCGGTGCTTAATTCTGGTCGCATAATCCAATCACCAGCAAAAGGTTTGTCAAAAAAACAGGTTTTACAAAAACCTTGTCGGTAAATTGGTTTATTTAATCCGCAGCTCAAACATTGGTGTCCAATCAGTTTTATATCAATGGTTTTGTTTAATAATTGATTCACATGAATAAAGTCATTCTCAAAGACAAGATAGTACTGAATAGGTTCTAAAAACTCGGTTTGCATTTTAATGAGGACTCCTGTATAAAGCATAAAGAAATTTAGTATTTTTAGCATTAATTAATAGCGTAAAGATAGCCAATCCATGCCAATTCCTATTGTAAATTCCATTGCGTCTTGGTTTTTGAAAAAACGATTCCATCAAATTGAATTGTTTCTAAAATACCCTAACGAAGTACAGAACGAGTTACTTTTTAGTTTGTTAAAAATGGCAAAGGACACTGAGATTGGTAGACAATATGATTTCGATTCTATAAAAACGTATAGAGAGTTCAATGCTCGAATTCCTATTGTAAACTATGAAGATTTTCAACCATTAATTGAACGTTCGCGTAATGGTGAGCAGAATATTTTTTGGCCAAGACCTATAAAATGGTTTGCCAAATCTAGCGGAACAACCAATGCTAAAAGTAAGTTTATTCCTGTAAGTTTCGAATCCCTTGAAGATTGCCATTATGCAGCAAGTAAAGATTTGTTGTGTATGTATTTGAATAATAATGAAGATGCGCAATTGTTTACTGGTAAAAGTTTACGCTTAGGCGGAAGTAAAGAATTGTATAAGGAGAATGGCACAGTATTCGGTGATTTAAGCGCCATCCTTATTGATAATATGCCATTCTGGGCAGAGTTTAGTAGTACGCCAAGTAACAGAGTCTCTCTAATGAGCGATTGGGAACATAAGATGCAGGCTATTGTTGAGGAAACGGTAGAGGAAAATGTAACAAGTTTAGCAGGTGTACCGTCTTGGATGTTAGTTTTACTTAATAATGTTTTAGAGAAAACAGGAAAAGATAACCTTTTTGATATATGGCCTAATCTAGAAGTTTACTTTCATGGTGGAGTAAATTTCAATCCGTATGTAGAACAATACAAGGCTATTTTACCATCGGATAAGTTTAGATATTACGAAATATATAATGCTTCTGAAGGCTTTTTTGCTATTCAAGATCAGAATAGTTCTAGTGATTTATTGTTGATGTTAGATTATGGGATTTTTTATGAATTTATTCCCATGACGTCCTATGGTACTGAAGAGCAAATTGTGATTCCTCTAAGTGATGTTAAACTGAACACCAACTATGCGGTTATTATTACCACGAATGCTGGGTTATGGAGATACAAAATTGGAGATACCATTCGTTTTGTAAGTTTAAGTCCACATAGAATTAAAGTTTCTGGGAGAACCAAACATCATATTAATGCGTTTGGTGAAGAGTTAATTATAGAAAATGCAGAGGAAGCATTACGAAAAGTTTGTGAGCATACTTCAGCAGAAATTGTGGATTACACAGCCGCCCCTATTTTTATGGAAGGGAAAGAAAAAGGAGCGCACGAATGGATCATAGAATTTAAAAGAGCTCCTGATAATATGTCTCATTTTGAAGAATTGTTTGATAATTCTTTAAAAGCTCTAAACTCAGATTACGAAGCCAAACGTCTAAACAATATGACGCTCAACAAACCAAAAATTCACAGTGCAAGACCTAATTTGTTTTACGATTGGTTTAAAGAGAATGATAGGCTAGGTGGTCAGCATAAAGTGCCACGTTTATCTAATAGTAGAATTTATCTTGAAGAGTTGTTGCAGCTTAATTATCGATAAAGGATATCAATAGTCTAAGGATTAGACTAAGTAATAGCTCTAGTATGTTTGCTTTCATTTACGATACACTTTATCGTAAATAAAAACATTTAAGTTCACGATATCGACAATCTTATAAGTTTTGTCTAATAAAAAAATCAAATTCGCCCTACTTTAATTTATGCCTATATATTAGCCGATAATAAATGTGTTATCATTAATTTATATCCCTCATTATATATAAAGTATTGCGTGCAATATTTAATTAATCAATCCCTAACTAAACGAAAAAACCACAATTTCTAATATTGAAATTGTGGCTTTTTTTATGATGTAAAATTGAAGCTTATGAAACGGCTTTCAATTTTTTAATTGTGGATTTGTTTAAACGATCCTCAGCAAAAGCTTTTGTAACGTTTAATTTCGTTTCATCCGAGCTCGGTAGCTCAAACATAGCTTCTGTTAAAATCTCTTCACAAAGCGATCTTAAACCACGAGCACCAAGCTTGTACTCAATAGCTTTTTCAACGATATAATCTAAAGCACCATCTGTAATTGTAAACGTAACGTCATCCATCTCAAACAATTTTTTGTATTGTTTAATGATGGCATTTTTAGGTTCTGTTAAGATTGCTCTTAAGGTTTTAGCATCTAAAGGATCCATGTATGTTAATACAGGTAAACGCCCTATGATTTCTGGTATTAATCCAAAATCTTTTAAATCTTTAGGGATAATATATTGTAGGATGTTATCCTTATCTATAGTATCAGTTTTCATGGCGCTATAACCCATAGCTTGCATGTTTAAACGTTTAGAAATGGCACGTTCAATACCATCAAAAGCTCCACCTGCAATAAATAAAATATTTTCAGTATTAACTTCTATAAACTTTTGGTCTGGATGTTTACGACCTCCTTTTGGCGGTACATTAACCACAGTGCCTTCTAAAAGTTTTAATAAGGCTTGTTGTACTCCTTCTCCAGAAACATCTCTCGTTATAGATGGATTATCGCTTTTACGTGCAATCTTATCGATTTCATCAATAAAAACAATACCACGTTCTGCTTTTTCAAGATTGTAGTCTGCAGCTTGTAATAAGCGTGTTAATATGCTCTCCACATCTTCACCAACATAACCAGCTTCTGTAAGTACGGTAGCATCAACAATTGCTAAAGGGACATTCAACATTTTAGAAATGGTTTTAGCCATTAATGTTTTTCCTGTACCTGTTTGCCCAACCATAATGATATTACTTTTTTGTATCTCAATATCATCGTCAGATGCTGGTTGTAATAAACGCTTGTAGTGGTTGTAAACTGCAACAGACATGACACGTTTAGTGTTTTCTTGCCCTATAATATACTCGTCTAAAAAGCCTTTGATTTCTTTGGGCTTTTTAAGTATCAATTCTGAGCTTAATTCTGAATTACCAGATTGTTTAGACTCTTCTATTACAATACCATGTGCTTGCTCAATACAACGGTCACAAATATGTGCATCTAAACCTGCAATAAGCAAGCTTGTTTCTGGCTTTTTCCTACCACAAAATGAACATTCTAATTCTTCCTTTGCCATCTTCAATTTTTTTAATCCCTGCAAAAGCAGAAATCTCATTTTAGTTTTTTATTATAAGTCGAAAGTTATTGAGATTACTTTCTCGTTAATACTTCGTCAATCATTCCGTAGTCTAGAGCTTCTTGAGAACGCATCCAATAATCTCTATCAGAATCTTTTTCAACTTGCTCTATTGTTTTACCAGTATGTTTAGCAATAACAGCATATAATTCTTCTTTAACTCTAATCGTTTCCTTTAAAGCAATTTGCATATCACTTAACTGACCTTGAGTTCCACTACTTACTTGGTGAATCATAACACGAGAATGTGTTAAGGCAGAACGCTTTCCTTCTGCACCAGCACACAATAATACTGCTGCCATAGATGCTGCAATACCTGTACAAATCGTAGCAACGTCTGGCTTAACGAATTGCATCGTATCATAAATACCTAATCCAGCATATACAGAACCTCCTGGTGAATTAATGTAAATCTGAATATCTTTGTTAGAATCCGTACTTTGTAAAAACAATAATTGTGCTTGTATAATATTTGCCACTTGGTCATTAACTCCTGTGCCTAAGAATATAATACGATCCATCATTAAACGCGAGAATACATCAAAAACGGCGATATTCATCTGGCGTTCTTCAATAATATTAGGCGTCATGTTAGAAGGGTACATACTCTCAATAATCTTAGAGTAGTAGTTGCTATTTATACCTTGGTCTTTTATTGCAAATTTTTCAAATTCTTTTCCGTAATCCATATGAATTTTAATTCTTTTAATTAATGTTTTATTTCAGTAAAGCACTACTATGGTGCTCACTGTGATATCTGTTTTTTGTAAAAAACATATTCCAAAAAAAAGCGTAAAATTGTTACATTTTACGCCTTAAAGATACTAATAATTTTTAGGTTACCGTTTTAACGTTAACCACATTTTAAGGTTTTAAGGCTTAGCCTTAATATTTTTAAAACTAGCTATAGAATTCTTTTACAAAATCATCGTAAGTGATGTCTTTGGTCTTAATATTAGCTTCTGTCTTATATAAGTTTAATAATTTCTGACTCATTAATTGTTCAGACATACGTTTTACTTCGTCTTGATTTCCTAAAATACGAGCCGCTATGTCTTCTAATTCTTTATCTGAAGGATTCATTTGGCCAAATTGAGCCATTTGTCCTTTAATCATTTCCATAGAATACGCTTTTAATTCTTCAAACTGAACTTGAAGCTTGTGTTCTGTGATTAATTTACCTTCAATAAGTTGGTAACGCATGCTTTTTTCAGACTTTTCATATTCTTCTTTAGCTTGCTCTTCAGTCATTTCTTCTTCACCTGCAGTTTGCATCCATTTTTGTAAGAATGTTGCTGGTAAATCGAATTTTGTGTTTTCAACTAAGTTTTCAGTAACGTCGTTTAATAATTTTTGGTCACCTTGTTGTGTGAATTGCTTTTCTGAATCTTCTTTAATTTTCGCTTTTAATTCAGATACAGAGGTTACAGTACCTTTTCCAAATAACTTATCAAATAACTCTTGGTCTAAATCAGCTAATTCACGTCCATTAATTTCAGTGATTGTAAAATTCACTTCAGTATCTAAACCATGAGCATCATCGTGAGATACTTTTAAGAACGTCATTAAATCGTGATCGTCGTTAAATAAACCTTTAGTTTTTAAGGTAATTACATCACCAACTTTAGCTCCGATAAATTTCTTAGGATTTGCTTTTCCTTTCAATTTATCTAAAGTTAACATTGTAGAATTATCAATTTCTTTTTCTTCGTTAGTGAAGGTTCCTGTAATTTCAGAAGCTTCAGTCACTTCAGTTTCAGAAACGATTTTACCATATTGCTTCTGGATATGCTCAATCTGATCGTTGATCATTTTGTCATCAGCCACAATACTATAGTGTGTTATTGCTTTTTTGCTTTTTAAATCTACATTGAATTCTGGTGCTAAACCTAATTCAAATTCAAAAGTAAATGCTTCAGCATCCCAATCTAAATCGTCTTGTGCTTTTGGCAACGGATTACCTAAAACATCTAACTTTTCTTCAACTAAATACTTGCCAAGAGCGTCTTGTAGTAATTTGTTTACTTCATCTACTAATACAGCTTTACCGTATTGTTTCTTAACCATTCCCATTGGTACGTGGCCTTTTCTAAAACCAGGAATGTTCGCAGATTTACGGTAATCTACTAAGATTTTCTCTACTTTGTCGCTATAATCTTCTTTAGCGATATCAACTTTTACAACTGCATTTAATGCATCGATGTTTTCTCTTGTAATATTCATTGTATAAATTATATGAAAATTGGGCTGCAAAAATACGATATTTTTCGCAACCCAACAATAGTTTTAAAGGTTTGAAGTTAAGCTACTTTTTATCGTCTTTTAAGAACGATTGTAATAGTGATTGTAAAATAGATAAAAGCACACTAAAAAGTAAAGCTGTCCAAAAACTAGAGACTCCAAATCCGTCTATAAGTTTGTCTGCAAGTAATATGATTAATGCATTGATGACTAAAAGAAAAAGTCCTAAGGTGACAATAGTTGCTGGTAGTGTTAAGATTACTAGAATGGGCTTTACTAATAAATTAAGAATGGCGAGTACAATGGCAACGATAATAGCGCCAATATAACCATCTACAGTGACACCATTGAGTATGTTTGCCAAAACAAAAACAGCTAAGGCGTTTAGTAAAAGTCTTAATATGAGATTCATAATGTTTTATTTTTAGTTTACAACAAAAACAATTGGAATTGAAAATGGCATTTTTACTACTTTACCAAACTGCATTGCTGGTTTAAATCTTGGTAGCTTTCCCATTACTCTTTCTGTTTCAATTCTAAGAGCATGATGTGGTGCTTTAATACTTACAATGCTTACGTAGCCATATATGTCTACTTCAAATTTAATAAAAATTCTTTGCTTTCCGGTTAAACCAATGTTGTTTCCTAAGCTGGTGTCAAAGTTCTCTAGAATTATCTTATTTACCTTTTGATTTGTGCATTTTTTTAGTGCGTTATTACTTTTATGTGACTCGCAACCTGGATAAATAGCAACTCTTTCGAGTATACCATCTGGTACTTTTGTGCTTTCTAAGTTTGTAGTTTTATTTGGTTTGGTAGCCGAACCATAATAGTATTTAATTTTCTCAACCTTTTTGCCGTTAGCATCAAATTTTATCCAAGTGTTATGTAAGCGATCTTTATTGTAATCACCTTTCCATTCTAGAATATTATTCGGTAAATAGCGTTTTTCCTGACCTTCTTTCTTGTCGTTTTTTAATTCACCTTCTAGTTTTAATTCACCATTTTCGTAAAAATGCTTATAAATACCATCTTTGGAACCATTTTTATATTCTACCAGCCATTCTAATGTTTCATTTTCATAATAACGTTTCCACTCACCTGATAATTCATTGCCTTCATAATTGGCTTCAATTTCTAGTGATCCATTTTCTAGATAGGTTTTAAAATAGCCTCCTTTTAATTGTCGTTCATATTTTAAATTTCCGTTTTTATAAAATCCAGATCCTAAATATTCGCCATTAATTTCTTCAGTTTTACTTTGTAAGGTTCCGTCTTCATAAAAAGAACGAAAAACCATATTGCGTTTTCCTTTCTCGTAACTGTATAATGTAGAAACTTGACCATTTTCATGATAATTTTTCCAATTGCCATCAGGTTTTCCGTTTTTAAACTGACCTTCTACTTTAAGTTCACCAGAATTATAATAATTTTTATATGGCCCATCTGGTGGACTTTGAGCAAATGAAAAGTGAGTGACAAATAAAATTATAATAATTGAAAAAAAGGATTTCATAGTGAGAGTGTTTGTAACTGATTTTTTAAATAAAATTCATCACAGCCTCATAAAAATCTTTTGGATTTTCGGCATGTAACCAATGTCCTGCATTAGAAATAGTAATGATTTCAGAATTTAAAAAATGTCTATGAATAATCGCTTCGTCTGCATCTCCTATGTATTCTGAACGGTCACCACGTAAAAATAAAGTGTCTTTTTGAAAGGTTGCGTGTGTAGGAAGTGCTTCTCCAACTTCAGAAACATTTTCTTTTAAAATGTCTAAATTCATACGCAAGCCAAGTTGTCCTTTTTCTACCCAATATAAATTCTTGAGTAAAAATAGTCGTGTTCCGTCTTCATGAACATAGTTGCTTAGCGCATCATCTGCTTCTCCACGGCTTTTAATTTTAGAAAAATCTAAACTACTTAAGCCTTCTAAAATAGCATCATGATGCACAGGGTAATAACGTGGCGAAATATCAGCTATGATTAATTTACGGACTAGTTCTGGGTATTTGGCAGCAAAGAGCATGGCCGTTTTTCCACCCATAGAATGGCCTAGTAAAACAATGTCATTTAAATTATTATCATCACAATACTGTTTTAAGTCTTCTGCCATTAATTCGTAATCAAAATCGTCCGAATGAAAACTACGACCATGATTACGTTGGTCTACGAGATGCATTTCAAAATTAGACTCTGAGAATTTTTTAGCTAAAGTTTTCCAATTGTCTCCCATGCCTAAAAAGCCATGAAGGATAATAAATGGTTTGCCTTCTCCTATGATATTTGAATATAATGTCATACTCTGTTTTTTCTAAGTGTCCTTAAGTTAATTATTATTTTAGCTTATCAAGATACATCCCAATAACATTTTCAACTCCCATATATAGACTTTCAGCAATTAATGCATGGCCTATAGATACTTCTAATAAACCTGTAATGTTTTCTTTAAAGAATGCGATGTTGTCTAAAGATAAATCATGACCAGCATTAATACCAAGTTGCAATGTGTTGGCAAGACCTGCACATTCCATATAGGGTTTTATGGCATTTTCATTCCCTAAACTATATTGATGCGCAAATGCTTCTGTGTATAATTCTATGCGGTCTGTCCCTGTAGCTTTAGCGCCTTCTATTTGGTGTAAGTCTGGGTCAACAAATATGGATGTTCTGATGCCGTTTGCTTTAAATTCTTTAATCACTTCAACTAAAAAATCTTTATGTTTTAAAGTATCCCAACCTGCATTAGATGTAATCGCATCAACTGAATCGGGTACTAAAGTAACTTGTGTCGGTTTAATTTTTAAAACCATATCCACAAACTTCGGAATAGGATTACCTTCTATATTATATTCGGTGTAAACTTCTGGCTTTAAATCGTAAGCATCTTGGTAACGAATATGCCTTTCGTCTGGTCTTGGGTGAATAGTAACGCCCTCAGCACCAAAACGCTGTACGTCTTTAGCAAACTGTACTACATTAGGAACATCGCCTCCGCGACTATTTCTCAGCGTGGCAATCTTATTTATATTAACACTTAACTTTGTCATTGTAATAGGTTTTGAATCACAAAAATACAAAGTAGGAGACGTATTTTGTGGTTATTTTTGATTAATTTGCAACATATTTATACAGGTTAATGGAGCTTCAAGACTATATAATAAATGATATTAAACCGCTAGGTATAACTGATAAAGTAGGTGATTTAAAACTACTCTTTAATCAGTTAACGTACTCTCATATTCCTATTGAAAATGATGGGGTTTATATGGGGTGCATTTCTGAAACTGACGCTCATTGTTTTGAGGGGGCTAAAACTATTGGGGATTGCAACTATGCTATTGAAGGTTTTTTTGTGAGACCTACCACGATTTGGTTAGATGTGTTAGAAGCATTTGCTCAAAACGACTCTAATATAATGCCTATATTAGATCAAAACAATAAATACATCGGTTATTACGAGTTAAATGACATTATACATTTGTTTAATGAAACACCCTTTTTCGCTGAACCAGGTGGTATTCTAATTGTGGAAAAAGGTATTAACGATTATTCATTTAGTGAAATCAGCCAGATTGTAGAATCTAACGACTCTAAACTTCTAGGTGCTTTTGTTTCTAAAATGGAAGGTGATTTAGCAAGAGTAACTTTAAAAATAAGTAATACTAGTCTTAATGAAATTATTCAATCGTTTAGACGCTACAGTTATAATATTGTTTCTGGGCATGAAGACGATTCTTATCTCGAAACGCTAAAGGAACGTTCGCAATATCTCGATAAATACCTAAACATGTAATGAAGAAGGTAGCAATTTACGGTCAGAATTATACCAAAGAGACTACACAAATAGCGGTTGAAAAACTAATAGATGTTTTAATAGAAAAGCAAGCCCAAGTGTTTATAGAACGCGAGTTTTTGGATACTCAAAAAGCGATTGTAAAAGATAATACTGAAGTAACGACGTTTAGTGAGTTAGATACAACTTTTGATTTATTAATTAGCGTTGGTGGTGATGGTACTATTTTAAGAGCTATTACATACGTGGGTGATTTAGGTATACCAGTCGTTGGGATCAATACAGGGCGCTTAGGTTTTTTAGCAACCATACAAATCGATGATATACAAACCGCATTAACAGAAATTTTTAATGGAGATTATAAAATTTCAGAACGTTCATTGTTAAGTGTTTCAACAGATCCAAAACATCAAGATATTGTAAATACGCATTTCGCACTAAATGAAATCGCTATAAGTCGAAAAAATACGACGTCCATGATAACAATAGAAACGCATCTCAACGATGAGTTCTTAACATCATATTGGGCAGATGGTCTTATCTTGTCAACACCTACAGGGTCTACGGGGTATTCTTTAAGTTGTGGTGGACCAGTAATTGCGCCAGATGCTAAGAATTTTGCATTGACTCCAATAGCTCCACATAATTTAAGTGCGCGACCGTTAATTCTTCCAGATAACACAACAGTAACACTTAGAGTTAATGGTAGGGAAGATCAATTTTTAATGTCGTTAGACTCTAGGATTGTAACACTTTCTAATACGACTACGGTTACCGTGAAAAAGGCGGATTTTGTTATAAAAATGGTAGAATTATTAGATGAAACTTTTCTTGCTACGCTTAGAAAAAAATTACTTTGGGGAGAAGATCGTCGTAACTAAACCAAGTTTATACAATAATTACTTTCAAAAACTGTTTATCTGTAAGACTATTTGTGTCAAATTATTGTGCACAAATCAGAATTGTTATATTTGCAAACTTTGAAAACTCTATGAAGTATTTTTTTCTGCTTTTATTATGTGCTTTTATCCCCAGGAATGTTGATGCTCAGATTTATGAGGTTGGCGTATTTGCAGGCGGAAGTAATTTTATTGGAGATGTTGGAGCTACGGATTATATCTCTCCAAATCAGGCAGCATTTGGTGTTTTAGCAAAATGGAACCGAAGTGCGAGACATTCATTTAGGGCTTCAGTTATTTTTTCTGACTTAAAAGGAATTGATCGCGATTCTGATGACCCAAGAAGAATAGAACGCGATTACGAATTTGATACTAGCATAATTGAGATTTCAGCAGGTATGGAATTTACATTTTTTGATTTCGATCTTCATGCTATTGATACAAAGGGGACTCCTTATTTATATTCTGGAATTACACTTACAAATCACGATAATTATTATTTTACAAACAGTGGTGAGTATGTTTCAGAAGACACATCTAGTTGGGCGCTTGGGATTCCTATAGTGCTAGGTTATAAAACACGTATTGCTGATCAGTTTGTTTTAGCTGGAGAAATTGGAGCGCGTTATACATTTTCTGACGAATTGGATGGAAGTACACCTGATTCTGAAGATAGAGAAAGCTTCGCTTTTGGAAATACAAATAATACAGATTGGTATATGTTTACAGGAATTACCTTAACTTACACCTTTGGTCGAAGACCTTGTTACTGCAATTTTTAAATGAGCTTAAAAGAACAAATAAATAAAGAGAAACTTCCTGCCCATCTAGCAATTATTATGGATGGTAATGGTCGTTGGGCAAAACAACAAGGGTTGATGCGTGTTGTTGGTCATGAAAATGGAACAAAATCTGTTAGACAAACGGTTGAAGCTTGTGCAGAGTTAGGGATTAAGAACCTAACGCTTTATGCTTTTTCTACAGAAAACTGGAACAGACCTAAACTAGAGGTGCAAACCTTAATGCGACTGTTAGTAAAGTCTCTAAAGAAAGAAATTAAAACATTTCAAGAGAATAATATTAAATTATGTGCTATTGGGAATCTAAACGATTTACCTAAAAAAGCGCATCAAGAACTCTTAGGAGTTATAGAAAAAACTAAAAATAATTCTAATATGACATTAACTTTAGCCTTAAGCTATGGTTCTCGTGAAGAAATTGTTAATGTTATTAAAGAATTGTCGGTTAAAGTTAAAAATAATATAATTTCTTCTGAAAGTATTGACGAATCAATTATTAATAAGCATCTTTACACGCAAAATTTACCAGACGTTGACCTGCTTATTCGCACAAGTGGTGAGCAACGTATCAGTAATTTTTTACTATGGCAAATAGCCTACGCAGAACTATATTTTACAGATGTTTTATGGCCAGATTTTTCAAAAGAAAATCTATATGAGGCACTCATAAACTATCAAAACAGAGAACGAAGATTTGGAAAAACAAGCGAACAACTTACCTAATACCGCAATATTGAAGTCATATATTAAGCTTTTTTGTGTTGCATTCCTCTTTACAATTTCATTTAGCAGTTACGCTCAAGTAGAGGGAGGAGAAACTTATTTAATTAAGGAGATTAATGTTACTGGTAACACTAATTTTAGTGCACAAACTATTATTGCCTATTCTAAACTTAGAAAGGATGAAGAAATTCAAGTTGGTGGTGAGAAAATCGCCAACGCAGTAAAGACATTGTGGAAATCTAACTTATTTAGTAGTATAGATATTTATATAACTGATATAGATGGTAAGAATGCAAACTTAGAGATACATCTTAGTGATTTGCCAGAACTTAAAGATCTTACAATAGAAGGAGTTAAGAAAGGGAAAAAGGAGGAAATTATTGACGAGAACAAACTTAAGTCTGGTCAGAAAGTTACAGAAAACCTTATCGCAACAACTAAGAACTACCTTACTAATAAGTATAGAAAAAAGGGGTTTTTAAATACAGATGTTAGGATTATCACATCAGAAGTTATTGACTCGGTAGAGAAAGAACGTGTTAACATGCGTATTGCTATTGATAAAGGTGAAAAAGTAAAGATTAAGACCATTAATTTTGAAGGCAACGAAAAGATAGTGGATAAGAAGCTTCGTAAAGCGATGAAGAACACGAAGCAAAAGAACTTCATTCGAATCTTAAAACGTTCTAAATATATTGAAGACGATTTTAGAGAAGATTTAATAAGTGTTGTAGATTATTATAAAGAGAACGGTTACCGTGATGCCAGAATTATATCAGACTCTATTTCTTATTTAGATGAAAAAACAATTAGTTTAGATATTAAGGTAGAAGAAGGTGAGCAATATACTTTTGGTAAAATTACTTTTGTTGGTAATACCATCTATTCAGATCAGCAATTATCTAACCTACTAGGTATAAAAGAAGGTGATACTTATAATGGTGTAGAATTGAGAGAACGTATCGCGGATGACAGTAATCCAGATGCAAATGATATTACAAATGCCTACCAAAACTTCGGTTATATGTTCTCTACGATTAACCCTGTAGAAGTAAGTGCAGAAGGGAATATCATAGATATGGAAATCCGTATTTCTGAAGGTAAACCAGCTTATTATAACAATATCACTGTAGTCGGTAATGATGTTACTAATGACCATGTTATCTATAGAGAGATTAGAACACGTCCGGGAGAATTATACAGAAAGTCTGATATTATTAGAACAATTAGAGAACTTGGACAGTTAGGTTATTTTGATGCACAACAAATTGTACCAGATATTAAAAATCCAAATCCGGTAGATGGAACTCTAGACGTAGAATACGCTTTAGTAGAGCAAGGTTCTAGTCAAATACAACTGCAAGGTGGTTATGGTGGCGGTGGCTTTATTGGTACCTTAGGTTTGTCATTCAATAACTTTTCAATAAAAAATATTTTTAATGGAGAGGCGTATAAGCCAGTGCCAAGAGGAGATGGTCAAAGTTTAGCATTGAGACTTCAGGCAAGTCAGTTTTTTCAAACTTATAGTTTCTCTTTTAGTGAGCCATGGTTTGGTGGTAAAAAACCATATCAATTATCATCGTCATTGTCACATTCGAGACAATTTTTATACGATTCTAGTACAGGAAGTGCGGATAAAGATAAAAGCTTTAATATTACAGGTTTAACCTTTGGTGTTTCAACACGATTAGCAGAACCAGATGATTACTTTCTATTGTCTCAGGCTATCAGTTACCAGCACTATGACCTTCAAAATTATAACACAGGTTTATTTACTTTTGGAGATGGTACCTCAAATAACTTATCATATACAATTGGTTTAAGTAGAAGTGACGTTTATAATGATCCTATTTTCCCAACTGGTGGTTCTAGTTTTTCTGTTTCGGCTAAATTTTCATTCCCATACTCATTAGTAAATGGAGTAGATTATAGTGAATTAAAAGACGATAGAGCTGATCAAAGCGAAACGATTAGTGATTATCAAAATAATTCTAATCCTAGCTTACAGGAAACTGCAGCTTACAACGATGCACAATCAAGAATAGCAGAAATTGACCAAGAACGTTTTAAATGGCTCGAATTTTATAAGATTAAATTTAAAGCAGATTGGTACCAAGCATTAACCAAAAAGTTAGTTTTACGTCCTAGCGTAGAATTTGGTTTCCTTGGAGCTTATAATAATGATAGAGGAGTTATTCCTTTTGAAAGGTTCTTTGTTGGTGGTGATGGTTTAGGTAACTTTTCATTAGACGGAAGAGAAGTTGTTCAATTACGTGGTTATCCTAATCAATCATTATCGTCTCAAGATGGTGGTTCAATTTATAGTAAGTTCTCATTAGAGTTACGTTATCCTATTACTTTAGGTGCACAAGCTAAAATATATGCACTTTCATTTTTAGAAGCAGGTACGTCTGTAAATGACTTTAAAGATTATGATCCATTTAAACTTCAGAGATCTGCAGGTTTTGGATTACGTATATTTATGCCAGCCTTTGGTTTACTTGGTATAGATTTCGGTCATGCATTTGATGAATCTCCTTATGGGACAGCAGTTAAAAATTGGGAAACGCACTTCATAATTGGTCAACAATTTTAAGTTTGGCACGATATTTTCTAATAGCTAAACAAGAATTTCATCATGTTGTTAAAATTTTTAAGAATATATTTCGTTAAATTTGAAGATTAGTAACACTAAAATGATAACACATTGAGTTTTACAAAAAAAATGTCTCAAAACATAAAAACAAAAATGATGAAATTTAAAGTTCTTTTTTTATTAATAATAATAAGCCTTGTTAGTTTTAGTGTAAATGCACAGCGTGGCGTAAGAATTGGTTACATTGATACTGAGTACATTTTACAAAATGTGCCAGAATATCAAGAAGCATCTTCTCAGTTAGATAAAAAGGTGCAAGATTGGAAGTCTGAAATTGAAACCAAATTAAATGTTATAGCGCAAAAAAAGAAAGAGCTAGATAATGAAAGCGTTCTTTTAACCAAGGAGTTGTATGATGAACGTTTTGAGGACATCACTTTTGAAGAAGCTGAGGTTTTAGATTATCAACAAAAACGTTTTGGACCTGAAGGAGATTTAATGATTCAAAAGCGTCAGTTAATTGAGCCTATCCAAGATCAGATTTTTGCAGCTGTACAAGAAATAGCAGAAACTAAAAGTTACGATTTTGTTTTTGATAAATCTGCAGATGTTGTAATGTTGTATTCGGCTGAACGTTATGATATGAGTGAGCAAGTTTTAAGAACTATAACACGTACGTCTAAACGATCGCAAGCTAAAAGCAAGAAGGAACGTCAAGAATTAGAAGACGAGGAAGTAGTACCTGTTGTAGATACAGGTAAAGATGCGCGTCAGCAGGCATTAGAGGATCTTAAAGCAAAGCGTGAAAAAGAATTAGCAGATAAGCGAGCAGAACGCGAAAAGGCAACGGAAGATAGACGTGCAGCTCAACAAGCATTGAGAGATGCTAAGAAAAAGGAAGCTGAAGAGCGTCGTCAAAAAGTAATTGATGAGAAGAATAAAAGATCTGAATCTTCACAGGAAGCTAAAACGGTTGTCAAAGATAGTACAACTAAAACGGCACCTGTAGTTAAAACAGATAGTACTAAAGCACAAGGAGCAGTACAAAAAGATAGTATCAATTCTAAAACACCTTTAACAGCTGCAGAAATAGCAGCAGCCGAACGCGCTCAAAAATTAAAGGATAGAGAAGCGCGTCAAAAAGAATTAGAGGATAGAAAAAAGAAAATAATAGAGCAACGTTTAAAAGCACGTGAAGAGCGTGAAAGACAAGTAAAGAAGAATGATTCTATTGCTAAGGCAAAGAAAAACGAAGACAATAATTAACAATTTATAACACGTAATACAATTAAAATCAAATGAAAAATTTAAAAACTTTATTATTTGCAGCAGTACTTTTTATAGGAGCTACAAGTTTAACTTCTGCTCAAAGCAATGTTGCACATATTAATAAGCAAGACTTAATTAAAGCAATGCCTGCTTACGCTCAAGCTCAAACTGAGATTGATAAATTGAGTAAAACTTATGAAGCTACGATTCAGACATCATTAAAGGAGTTAGACGTTAAACTTAAGCAGTATAATGCTGAAGCTGAAACGCAAACAGAGCAAACCAATATGGATCGTATGAAGGAAGTTGAAGGTATCAAACAAAGTTTAGGTGAGTACCAACAACAAGCTCAAAAAGATTTACAAGAGAAAGAATTTAATCTTTTAAAGCCTATTGTAGAGAAAGCAGATAAAGCGATCAATACAGTTGCTAAAGCACAAGGTATTCAGTATGTTTTTGACGCAGCAATGCTGATTGTTAAAGATGGTAAAGATCTTATGGCAGATGTTAAAAAGCAATTAGGAATGTAATCCTATTTAAAAATAATTATTTAGAAAGTCGCTTATTATTAAGCGACTTTTTATTTTTGTATACATGAGTAATAATCCTATTGGCATATTTGATTCTGGAATTGGAGGTACATCTATCTTTAAGGAGATTCACGCGCTATTGCCAAATGAGAATTGTATCTATTTAGCGGATAGCAAAAACGCACCTTATGGCAACTTATCAGAAGAGGAAATAGTCCTATTAAGCGTTAAGAATACCGAATTTCTTATTAATAAAGGTTGTAAAATTATTGTGGTGGCTTGTAATACAGCTACTACAAATGCAATAGATTATCTAAGACAAAATTATGATATTCCATTTATTGGCATTGAACCGGCTATAAAACCAGCGGCTTTAAATACACAAACCAAAGCTATTGGTATTCTCGCAACCAAAGGCACTTTAAGCAGTCAGCTTTTTCATAAAACTACTGACTTATATTCTAAGGACATTAAAATTATAGAACAAGTAGGTGAAGGTATTGTACCGCTAATTGAAACCGGTCAAATTGATTCTAAAGAAATGCAGTCTTATTTAGATATCTATTTAGAGCCTATGTTAAAGCAGAATATAGATTACTTGGTTCTAGGATGCACGCATTATCCTTACCTCATTCCTATGCTTACTAAAATGCTTCCTAAGCATGTAAAAATTATTGATTCAGGTAGGGCAGTTGCAAAACAGACCCAAACTGTATTAATAGCACTTGGTTTACTTAATGATTCTGGTAATCAACCCATAATTCAACTATTCTCTAATGGAGATATTACGGTTTTAAATTCAATTTTAGATTATAATTTTGAGGGGTCTTATTTAGATTTCTAGTAAGGTTTTCTGTTTACTATCTACTAATGCATTATGAAACGCTAGATTTAAAGGCGTTATCTGATAAAGGACTTATAAATGGCGAAGCGCATTAATAGTCTTAAACATAAAGATGCATACATGAAATTACTATTTGTTTATAATGCTAACTCAGGTAAACTGAATGCTTTGTTTGAATCAGGACACAAGTTAATAAGTCCGTCCACGTATAAATGTTCTTTATGTGCATTAACGCATAATACTTTTACAGAAAACAACATCTGGAAGAATTTTAGAACACAAAGTGAGGTCTACATGGAATTCTATCACAAGGATGAGTTTGAAACTACCTTTCCTAATGTTAATATGATTTATCCAACGATTTTAAAATTAGAAGATCAGCAAATTTCAACAGTTCTAAATTCTGAAGCTTTAAAAGCGCTGTCTACTATTGAAGATTTAATTGAGCGATTGAAGTTTCAACTTTAAGTGTTTAACATGGTTTACTCTTTAGTCCTTAAACCAACTAGAATATTCTACATAGTTATCTGCAATTCTATCAATTTCACCAGAGATTAATTCTTTGCTAATAGCCTTGACTTTTTTGGCTGGTACACCGGCATAAATACTTCCGGATTCTACCAGAGTGTTTTTGGTTAGTACTGCTCCTGCAGCAATGATACTATTGCTTTCTATAATACAATCGTCCATTATAATACTTCCCATACCAACGAGCACATTGTCTTTTATGGTACAACCGTGTACTATAGCGTTATGTCCTATAGAAACATTATTGCCAATGGTTGTAGGCGATTTAAGATACGTAGCATGGATAACTGCACCATCTTGTATATTTACCTTGTTCCCCATTTTTATAAAGTGCACATCACCTCTAATTACGGCATTAAACCATATGCTACATTGTTTTCCTATTGTGACGTCTCCAACTATAGTTGCATTTTCTGCGATGTAGCAATCCTCTGAGATTTGAGGGTGTTTTCCTCTAACGGCTTTTATTATTGGCATAAATTATGGGTTTAATGAGTTCTATAGTTTTTCAAGATAAAATGAAAATCTATAATAATCAGAATTTTGTGTATAAAAAAAGAGCAGCAAAAATTGCTACTCTTTAGTATTACGTTATATAAATATAATGTTTATATATTTTCAGCGTCTCTTAAACCTTGAATGTATTCAGCTTTCTGAACTTCTCTTCTTCTCTTAACAGAAGGTTTTGCGAAATAACGCTTCTCTCTTAAGTTTTGCATAATTTGCACATTTCTGTGTTTACGCTTGTAACGCTTAAGTGCACGTTCTATATTTTCTCCTTCTTTGATTTCGATTTTAATCATTATATCGATATATTTTTGTTAACTATTTCTTGCAAATGGTCGGCAAATATATGCTAACTATTTGAAAATAAAAAATTAATTCAATGTTTTAGAAATTTATTTTTAACCTAAGTATGTTTTTAAGATTTTACTCTTGCTCGCATGCCTTAATCTTCGAATTCCTTTTTCTCTAATTTGTCTTACACGCTCACGAGTTAAATCGTAAATACTACCTATTTCTTCAAGTGTCATTGGTGGTTGATCTCCAATTCCGAAATTTAAACGAATCACGTCACTTTCCTTTTGGGTTAGTGTTTCTAGAGCACGTTCAACTTCTGTGTTTAAAGACTCTTTCATTAAAGCCATGTCGGGTCTTGGTGATTCACCAGAACTTACAACATCATACAAACTAAACGTTTCTCCATCTTTTAATGGTGCATCCATAGAAAGGTGACGACCAGAATTTTTCATAGATTGTTTTACTTCACGAACACTAATATCTAATTCGCGAGCAATCTCATCTGCATTTGGAGGTCTTTGATTAATTTGTTCTAAATGAGAAAATGCTTTATTAATCTTATTTATGGTACCAATTTTATTTAATGGTAGCCTAACAATACGCGACTGTTCTGCTAACGCTTGTAAAATAGCTTGTCTAATCCACCAAACAGCATAAGAAATAAACTTAAAACCTCTAGTTTCATCAAAACGCTTAGCTGCTTTTACTAAACCAGCATTACCTTCATTAATTAAATCGGGTAACTTTAAACCTTGATTTTGGTATTGCTTTGCAACTGAAACAACGAACCTAAGGTTAGACGTTGTTAATTTATCTAATGCAGCCTGATCACCTTTTCGAATGAGCTGTGCTAGCTCGACTTCTTCATCTGCAGTAATCAAAGGAATTTTACTAATATCCTGTAAATATTTATCTAACGATTTATCTTCTCTGTTAGTAACCTGCTTGGTGATTTTTAATTGCCTCATGTATTCTTTTGAAATTTAGTGAACCTTCAATGTAATCTAATTATTAAGAAAAGCAAATAAATGTGTAATTATTAACATAATTTGGGAGAAATGGAGTACTTTTTCAGTTCGTACTTTAATTTTGAGTCGAATCCGTCTCTTTTTTAGTTTCAGTTTTTTTCTTTCCACCTAATAGTCCTCCCAGTATATTACCGACTCCTTCTTTAACTTTGTCTTCCGTTGTTTGTTTGGTTGTATCTTCTTTTGTGGCGTCTTCTTTTGTTGTGGTAGAATCTGTTTTAGTAGTGTTTGTGTTTCCACCTAAAAGTCCACTTAGCAAATCACTAACCTTATCTTTTCCTTTCCCAATTAATTTTTGCTTTTCAATTTCAACCAATTGTTTGGTTAAATTAGTAACTCCAGAGGTTAAATCTGTTTTTATACTAGGACTCGCAAATGTGCCTCCAATGTTTGCAGTAACAGGAACGGTTAGCTTATTCACTTCGTTATCATTAATCTTACCAATTAAACGATTCACCTCACTCCCTAAGTACTTCGCTGGGACTTGTAAAACGGCACTGTAATTCATAGTGTTTGAAAAACTATGAGAACCCGAAACTTCAATAGGAATATCTTTATAATTAATTGTAAATGGTTTTACAGAAACACTACCATTCTCAAAAGTTAGATTCGTTTTAATGTCTTTTAAATCTAATTTACTAAAATCAATAAAATCTAATTTGCTATCTAAGCTAGTAAGCAAAGGACTGTTGCTTGTGTCTACTTTGTCTGTTAAAATCTCAGCCAAAGCACTTCCAGACATCGTTGTTAAATCTGGAGAAAAGCTTTCGTCTAAAAATCCGCTGATATCAATAGTAGAATTTAATTTTCCTTGTAATACTTGTGCGATAGGTGCTAAAGCCTTCAGCATTTCTAAATCTTTGAAGGATTGTGATATGTCAAAGTTTTGCATTCCTAATTTCATGTCGAAACTTGGTTTTGCAGATTTCGTAGAAACATTACCAGAAATACCCAATTGACCATTAAAAATATCTGTAGTCATGTTTTTAAGACTAGCTGTTTGGTCTTTTATTACCAACTGCCCTTTTACATTTTTTAAATTCAGATTATCATAAATCACCGTTTTAGCGTTAGCCGTAATGGTACAATCTAAAAATGCAGGAATCTTAAGGGATTCAGCTGCAGCCGTGTTTTCATTTGTTTTAGTTGAAGATTCCGTTGTTGTCGTAGAGGTATCTTCAGACATAAAATCTGAAAGGGCAAACGTATTAGAATTCAAATTAAAATTACCTTCTAAGTTTTTATCACTTAGCATAAAACCTAGTAAATTATTAATGGTTCCTGTAGCCGTGAAATCACTTTTGCCTGTTTGGGCATCAAAACTATTTAAGCTTACTGTACCTGGCTTAAAGGTTAAGTCTGCTTTGTTGATTTGAATAGGATTTAAAATGTCATCAGAAGAAAATACAAAATTAGATAAGGACACACTTCCAACGTTTTTAATACGTTGGTACGCGTTGGTTTCAATAGCATCCATATCAAAAGAAGTGCTAACGTTTGCCTTTAAAATTCCACTCAACTCATTTTCTAATTCAACAGGATAAGCTTTAGTGATGTTTGCTAAATTTAAAACACCATCTAATTTAGCCGCTACCAACATGTTTTTGGTGAGGTTTTTTATAGACGCTTCAGATTTAAAAATATCTTCATCAATTTGAAAATTCAGTTTGTTAATATTTACAAACGTATCATCTACATTACCAGTTGTATTTTTTATAGAGGCATCAATCGCAATATTTCGAACGCTTTTTGGAAGGTCAGGGAATTTGAATGATGCATTACTCGAATTTAGATTAATATCTAAGGTCGGAATTGTTTCATCCGAAACCAATCCTTTTATAATACCATTAACCGTAAAGTTCCCAGTGGTGGTTACGTTTTCAATATCCTTAGCATAAGCCTTCGGAATTATAGCCAAGAAATCTTTGAATGAGGCTTCAGGGTTTTTAAAGGTAATATCTATTTGTTGTCCGGCTTCCACCAACTGTACATAACCATCAAATTCTAAGGGTAAAGCATTGATGTATCCTTTGTTTTCTTTAAACGTATATTTTTGTTGGTCTAAATCTAGATCTATAAGCGCGTCTAATTTAATACTGTTATTACTTAAGTATTCTGTGCTATCCATAGCAAAAGTAACATTAGCTTCTGTGTGAGTATCTAATTCAGATTTACCGCCAGAAAAGATACCTGTTCCTTTATGGTTAATTTCAGTAAGATAAAACGCCATGTTAGACGTGTCATCAATATAAGTGAAGGCACTGTTGTTAAGTTCGTAATTGTCGATATCAAAACTAAAACCACTAGAGCTTTCTGTTTCTACAGGAGCAGATTCAGTATCGCTTTCTTTTACAATATCATAATTTACAGCACCTGTTTTATTGGTTTTTATAACCAAAAGTAGCTCATTAGCTATTATTTCATTGACTTCAAGAGGTTCTTCTGTGCCTTGTAATAGTTGCATAATACCCATTTCAAAAGACAATGACTTTGCCGTGGCTAAGGTTTCACCTTCAAAAGGGGCACGATTTATGATTTTTAAGTTATCGACACTTATTGCAGCTTTAGGAAAACTACTAATAAGACTCAGGCTTATATCATCAAAAGTTAATTCGGCGTTTAGGTTTTCATCTGCATAGTTCTGAACAATAGTATCTATTTTAGATTCTAAAAAAAATGGTATTGCAATAAGTATCGCAATAAAAAAGAGTAAAATGATTCCAACAATTTTGAGGACTTTCTTCATAATTAGTATTTCTGGGTTTTAAAATAGCTTCTTCGTTATATACGCAAAATTCCGTATAAAAGTTGCTAAAGTCGGTAAGTTTAAGAAGATTTTAATGTTTTGTTTAGCGGTTATAATAAATTTATTTCCTCATTTACGTTTAGTTTAAAACGCTTTCTAAATAAATACACCCCAAGATATAAGAATGGTGTGTCTAACAACGCGACTAAAACTTTGAAAATAAATCCGCTAATGAGTAGTCCTGCGAAGTTATCCCAATCTATAATTCCGAATGTGCAAAGTAAGGACACAATAGTAAAGGTGTCTATAAATTGAGAAAACCATGTCGAGAAATTATTACGCAACCACAGGTGTTTGCCTTTGGTTAATCGTTTCCAAAAATGATAGATTTGTATATCAACAAACTGAGCAAATAAGTATGTAATCATACTCGCGAAAACAGCAAGCGACGTGTTTCCAAAGACTTTGTTAAACATGGTGTCATCAACATACGACCAATTTGTAGCAGGTACGCTAGATGCTATATAGATAATTAATAATGAGAATAGTGAAGCGAAAATACCAACCACCACAATGTCGTTAGCACGTTTTTTGCCATAAATCTCACTAATTAAATCTGTAATTAGAAATGTAATGGGATAAGGTAAGATGCCAACAGAAATCTCAAATAATTTTGATCCAAAAATTTCAGCTTCAAAAGGCTGCCAATAAAAGAACTTTTGAAATATTAAATTTGAAACGACTAGTGACGTGATAAAAAGTCCACCAAGTAAGAAGTAAATACGCTGGGCTAAAAGCTTGTCTTTTAATGACATTGAAAATGGTTAATAAATAGTTTTGGTAAAGGTAAAGTTATAAAATTTGTTTTAGTTATTTTGTTGCTTCTATGAAACCAACCAAAACCATTCATATAGCTTTAGGGAGTAACAAAGGCAATAAATTGCAGTATTTGCAATCTGCAGTTAACGCTGTTTTTGAGCGCGTTGGTGCTATAAAAAAGATTTCTAATGTTTATAAAACACCAGCTTTTGGTTTTGAAGGTGACGATTTTTTTAATGCGTGTATAACGGTTGAAACGGAATTGAAATCTAAGCGAGTTCTTAAAGAGCTTCAGGCTATTGAAATAGAGTTAGGGCGAAAATCTAAAGCAACCAAAGGTTATGAGTCTAGAGAGATAGATTTAGATATTCTGTTTTTTGAAGATGAAATTATTGAAGAAAAAACCTTAGTCATTCCGCATCCGCAAATACAAAATCGTAAGTTTGTTTTACAACCTCTTATGGATATTGCAAAAGATATTAAGCATCCAAAGCTCCATAAATCTATAGAAGGGTTGTTGTCTGAATGTCATGATGATTCTGAAATAGAACATGTCAATATTTGGCTTAAGAACCCAAGAAAAGCATATACTTTTAACGATTACAATTACATCGCTATTGAAGGTAACATTGGAGCAGGAAAAACAAGTTTGGCAAATAAGATTTCTAAGGATTTTAATGCTAAGTTGATTTTAGAGCGTTTTGCCGATAATCCGTTTTTACCAAAATTCTACAAAGAGCCAGAGCGTTATGCTTTTACTTTAGAAATGTCATTTTTAGCAGATCGTTATCAGCAAATTAGTGACGATTTATCGCAACTCGATTTGTTTAAAGATTTTATGGTCAGCGATTACGACGTCTACAAATCTCTAATCTTCTCAAAAATAACATTACCTGAAGACGAGTTTAGATTGTACCGAAAACTGTTCTACCAAGTTTATAAGGATATTGCGAAACCAGACTTGTATATTTATCTCTATCAAAATACAGAGCGTTTACAAGCCAACATAAAGAAAAGAGGACGTAATTACGAAAAAGAGATCAAAGACGATTATCTCGAAAAAATAAACGCTGGTTATCTTGAATTTTTAAAAAGTCAGCAAGACATGCATGTTAAGATTATTGATATTTCGGATCGCGACTTTGTAAAGTCTCGTGCCGATTATCTATGGTTGTTGGGTGAGATTAATGAGTCTTCAGTGAGCAGTGAGCAGTGAGCAATGAGCAGTAAGCAGTGTTCAGTGTTCAGTAGGCAGTCGCAGAATTTTAATCTCAGTCTCTGTTTTCAGTAGATTGAAGTTTTATTTGATAACATTAAACATTCTTTTCGAAATAAATTGAAATAGTTACGATAAATCCCCTGTGAATCTCTGCGTCTTCTTTGTGGAACTTCGTGGCATAATTTTAAAAAGCAGCGTAACAATTTTTCCTTTGTTGTCATCTAAAAAGATTTCGGATAATTTTTGTTCTTCAACAATTTTCAAATTGAAAGGCGCTTCCAATACATCAACACCACTATTTTTTTTGATTCTGATCCCTTGTCCAGAAATAATGTCTTTATTAGGTACAAACTCTCCAAGAGGTAGATGTTCGGTAAGAATCACAAATTTATAATTGGATAATTTTTCAACCACGTTTTGGATTTCAGCATTAGATAAATGTTGTAACACCTGTCTCAGAATAACAACATCTGCTTTGGGAAGTTCGTCTTTCACAATATCTAAACACTGAAAATCTAAATGGTCTTCTTTAAATAAGGCTTTATTTCGTTCAATAAGATTGTCAACAATATCTACAGCAATATAGTTTTTAGTGTGTTTGGTGAGTTGTTTTCCGATATTGAAATCACCACAGCCCAAATCACAAACCGTCAGTGGATTGTTCTGCGATTTTAAAAACCGAGTAATACTATTAATATAAGGTTCAACAATTTTAATGTTATGAGAACCATCACCAGAGTAAAAATCAAATTCTTTTCCACCCCAAAGATGCATGTCATAGACTTGTTGCATAGCGTCTTTTGTGGGCCATGGTGTTTTTCCGCTCTTTTTCATTGTTTGTCATTCCTGCGTAGGCAGGAATCTGTAAGTATTAGTTTAAAGTGGATTCCTGCTTGAGCAGGAATGACAGTGATGTTATATTCTAAGATTTTAATTTCGAAAACACATCCCAAACCACAACACCACAACTTACAGAAATATTTAAGGAGTGCTTAGTGCCATATTGCGGAATTTCAATCACAACATCACTTGCATCAACTACGTTTTGGTCAACACCTTTAACTTCGTTACCAAAAACAAAGGCATATTTTTTATTAGGTTCAGGTTTAAAATCATTGAGCATGGTTGCGTTTTCTGCTTGTTCAATAGAACAGATGTTTACATTTTTAGATTTTAATTTTTCAACAACATCTAAAGTGTGTTCTGCATATTCCCAATCTACGGTTTCAGTGCTTCCTAAGGCTGTTTTTCTAATGTCGTTATGTGGAGGCTGAGCAGTAATGCCGCAGAGATAAATTTTCTCGATTAAGAACGCATCGCTTGTTCTAAATACAGAACCAATATTGTTGAGACTTCTAATATTATCTAGGATAATAATGATAGGCGTCTTTTTAGCATCTTTAAATTCTGAAACTTCTAATCGGTCTAATTCTTCGTTTTTTAGTTTTCGTTTCAACTGTACTTATTTTTTAATTAAATTTTGATACACCCCTAAAGTCCCCCTCAAGGGGACAGTCTCACTGTTGCGGTTAAAAAAAATCTGAAAGATATTTTTAACAATTGTCCCCTTGAGGGGGACTTTAGGGGTGTTTTTTTGTTTTGTGAGACCTGATAGGTCTAGAATATAATTATCAACATCTGTAAATAACTTCTAGTTCTTCGGTTTCAATAAACCTCAAAATATAAGTAATTTAGCAAACTTGCAATTCTGAACATATTCAAGGCAAAAATAGAACTTAAAACTAGATTCCCATTGGCAAAATCCGCAAAAAAAGTAACACCGTTAATGAAGCAATATAATGCCATCAAGGTTAAATATCCTGATGCACTATTATTATTTCGAGTTGGTGATTTTTACGAAACCTTTGGTAGCGATGCTATAAAAGCGTCTAAAATTTTAGATATCATTTTAACCAAGCGTGGTGCTGGTAGTGAAAGTGAAATTGAATTAGCAGGTTTTCCGCATCATTCATTAAATACGTATTTACCAAAATTGGTAAAGGCAGGTGAGCGTGTTGCCATTTGTGATCAGTTAGAAGATCCGAAACAGACTAAAACCATTGTAAAACGTGGAGTTACAGAATTGGTAACGCCAGGAGTAGCTTTTAATGATGATATTCTACATTCAAAATCGAATAATTTTTTAGCAGCGGTATATTTTGAAAAGCAACGTATTGGTGTGGCATTTTTAGATATTTCAACAGGCGAGTTTTTAACGTCTCAAGGCAATGCGGAATATATTGACAAGCTCCTTCAGAATTTTAATCCAAGTGAAGTCCTAATTTCAAAACAAAGTAGAAAAGTGTTTTCGGAAACCTTCGGAAATGATTTTCATACCTTTTATTTAGAAGATTGGGTGTTTCAAGCCGATTATGCACATGAGACATTAACTAAGCATTTCAACACGAAGACATTAAAAGGTTTTGGAATTGAAGATTTGTATGAAGGGATTATCGCTTCAGGAGTCGTGCTTCACTATTTAGGAGAAACACGTCATAATAAGTTAGAGCATATTGCTACGATTTCGAGAATTGCAACGGATGATTATGTGTGGATGGATAAATTCACCATTCGTAATTTAGAATTGTATAATTCTACGAATGTCAATGCCGTTACATTGATTAATGTTATTGATAAGACTATTTCGGCAATGGGAGGTCGAATGTTAAAACGTTGGTTAGCATTGCCTTTAAAGCATGCTGAGAAAATAAAGCAACGCCACGAAGTGGTGAAATATTTGTTAGAAAATGACGCTGTTTTGAATAAGGTTCAAGGGCAGATAAAACAAATAGGGGATATTGAACGTCTTATTTCAAAAATAGCAACGACTAAGGTGAGTCCTCGTGAAGTGATTCAACTTAAAAACTCTTTAGAAGCTATTGTGCCTATAAAGTCGGTTGCTGAAACGTGCGAAAATGAAGCATTAAAGGTATTAGGAGATAATTTACATCGCTGTGATTTATTGCGAGATAAAATAAAGGAAACTCTAAATGAAGAGGCGCCAGTCAATATTTTAAAAGGAAGTTCAATTGCTTCAGGTTTTTCAGAAGAGTTAGATGAACTAAGAGGTTTATCGCAATCTGGAAAGACCTATTTAGATAATATGTTGAAGCGCGAAAGTGAGCGCACTGGCATCACATCTCTAAAAATAGCTTCAAACAATGTTTTTGGTTATTATATTGAAGTCCGAAATTCGCATAAAGATAAAGTCCCAGAAGAATGGATTCGTAAGCAAACCTTAGTGAATGCTGAACGCTATATTACTGAAGAACTTAAAGAGTACGAAGCAAAAATTTTAGGAGCTGAAGAGCGCATCTTGGCTATTGAGCAGAAGTTATTTGCTGATTTAGTGACTTGGATGCATCAGTTTATTATTTCGGTGCAACAAAATGCACAACTAATTGGGCAGTTAGATTGTTTATGTGGTTTTGCAAGTTTAGCTAAGTCTAATAAATATGTATATCCACAAATCGATGATAGCTACGATTTAGAAATAAAAGATGGTCGTCATCCTGTAATTGAAAAGCAATTACCATTAGGAGAACCTTATATTGCTAATGATTTGTTTCTAGATAGAGAGTCTCAACAAATCATTATGATTACGGGACCAAACATGTCTGGTAAGTCGGCTATTTTAAGACAAACAGCATTAATTGTGTTGTTAGCTCAAATAGGAAGTTTTGTGCCCGCAGGTGAAGCGCGAATAGGATTAGTAGATAAGATTTTTACGAGAGTAGGAGCAAGTGATAATATTTCGATGGGAGAATCTACCTTTATGGTAGAGATGAATGAAACGGCTTCTATTCTAAATAATATTTCTGACCGTAGTTTGGTGCTTTTAGATGAAATAGGAAGAGGAACGAGTACTTATGACGGTATTTCTATTGCTTGGGCTATTAGTGAATACTTACACGAGCATCCTTCTAAGCCTAAAACACTTTTTGCAACGCATTACCACGAGTTAAATGAAATGACCGAGACCTTTGGTCGTATTAAAAATTTCAATGTTGCTGTAAAGGAATTAAAAGATAATGTGCTTTTTGTTAGAAAGCTTGTTGAAGGAGGAAGTGAACATAGTTTTGGAATTCATGTGGCAAAAATGGCAGGAATGCCTCAACAAGTCATTAGACGCGCAAATAAAATTTTATCTAAATTAGAGAAATCACATTCAAGTGAAGAGCTCACGGATAAGGTGAAAAGTATTAAAGACGATTTGCAATTAAGCTTTTTTAATCTCGATGATCCTCTATTAGTGGAGATTAAGGATGAGATTTTGCATACAGATATTGATACGTTAACACCTGTTGAAGCCTTGATGAAACTCAATGAAATTAAGAGAATGTTGCTGAAGAATAAGCAAGTGTAAAAAAAAATAAAAAATTTTCAAAAAAGGCTTTGGATTTAGAATTTAAATTCTAAATTTGCATCCGCTTTGAAAGCGAAAACGTTCATTAAAATTGCGAAAGTAGCTCAGGGGTAGAGCATCACCTTGCCAAGGTGGAGGTCGTGGGTTCAAATCCCATCTTTCGCTCTGATTATATAAAATACCAAGTTGATTACAGTCTGTAATCAAGATGCTGAAGTGGTGGAATTGGTAGACACGTTGGACTTAAAATCCAATGTCCATTAGGACGTACGGGTTCAAGTCCCGTCTTCAGTACAGATGAAAAGCCGAAAACGAAAGTTTTCGGCTTTTTTGGTTTTAAAAAGTTCGCTAATGTTGGTATTAAGGTGCTTTTTTCTGCATGTTGAAACTGGGATTCGGAGAAGCTAAATCCAGTTAGAAATATAAAAGCCTTTATCTCCCGATAAAGGCTTTTAACATTTTTAAAAATAGAGCTTATTCAATAAAGATCACCTTTTCATCCACATCTATATGGTCATTGTACCTAAAAGGACGTTTAGTGCCTGCGCCATCAACAATAACTAACGGAAGTAATGTCTTGTTTTTGCTAAACTGAGATTTAACCCACTGACGAGTTCCTGTTTTTTTTGTAATTATAATTTCAACTTCTTTATAGTTTGAATCTTGTATTTTTTGTATCCACGGCTGTAAATCCACTTTACTTGAAAATAAGGTAGAAGCTGACACAGAACTCAAAAGGTTGATGCTTCCACCTTCTCCATTATTTGGAGAAATAACTACAAATTTTTCGGGTATAAAAAAGACGTCATTAACGAATTGAGATGCCAATAAATTAATTTCATTGTTGACCGTTAAGGCTATAAAGGTTCTGAAATCTTTAACAGCGGCTTCGTTTAGTGTCGATTCTTCTAAAATGTTACCATGTATACATTCAAATCCTTTACTTTTTGCATTTTCACAAATACCTTTGTTCGCATCTATAAAAACCACCTTGTTTGATTCCGATAAATGCTTTCCTAATAATAAAGCAACTGGGTTTGCTCCTAGAATAACGTGTCCTTGTCTTGAGAATTGTTTTACCAATTCACCTCGTTTTTTTAACCAATTTGTTGTCCAAGTAAGTAGAATAGGAACGGAAAGCGTAGTTAAAATAGCCATAAATACAAGTATGGAAAATATTTCTTGGGTGATAATACCTTTCTGTAGACCAATACCCGCAATAACAATTTCTACAGCGCCACGTCCGTTCATTCCGGTTCCAACAGCTAATCCTTCTCGCCAACCATTTCCACTAGGTAAATAAAACAAAACCGTACCAAGTATCTTTCCAATAAAGGCGACACCAACAATTAATAGTAGAAGTTCTAAATCTGTTTTAAAAACATCTAAGGTGACATGAAAACCTGCCGTTACAAAAAAGATAGGAGCCATAAAACCGATAGAGACATCATGAAAGACTCGTGTAATGTCTTTGGTTATTTTTTCATGAAAAACACCATCTTTTATAAATACACCAGCAATAAAGGCCCCTAAAATACCGTGTAGTCCTACGAGTTCTGCTAATTCAGAAAGTCCAAAAACAATAAGCAGTAGTAATGTAAAATAAGTTGTTCGGTTCTCTATGTTTCGGCTTGCCATCCATTTTCCAATTCTTGGAAGTATGTAGAGTCCGAAACCAGTAGCAAATAAAAAAAACACTATAATTTTACCGGCAATGAGTAGAATCTCAGACATATTTACGGCGCCTACATCAATAAAACTAGATAGTCCAGCAAAAATGATTAAGGCCAAGGTGTCAGATATTAAAGCTCCTGCCATTAAAACATAAGCAATTCGTGTATCTAATAAACCTAAGTCAACTAGAATACGACTTTTGGTAGCCAATGACGTAACTCCAACCGCAATACCTACAAACAGGCCTGCCATACTAGTGCCGCCAGTAAGGGTGACGACGTAATACCCCAAGGCAAACGGCACAACAAAACCTCCAATTGCAGCAAGAAGTCCTGCCCAAGAGGCTTTACCTAAGTCTTTAAAGTTGATTTCCATTCCTATGTAAGCCATGAGGAGAATAACGCCAGCTTCGGATATAATAACTAAAGTGCTTGAGGTTTCTACAAGGCCTAATAACGAAGGGCCAATAATAACACCTATTAATAGCTCTCCTAAGATTGCAGGGTATCCTATGCGTTTAGTTAACGCACCAGCTCCCCAAGCAGCGAGCAGTACAATGAATAAGTTTAAAATGTCAAATCCTTCCATAAAATTCTGAGTTTATTGTGAATGAAATTTCTTAAATATCGGATTTTTTTTTCAGAATCTTTAATGAAGACCTAATTTTAAGAGTCGTATTTTGAAATATTAATAGGCTTTAATATTTAATGATTTCACTGTTAAAGAGCATATATACCTTAGTAGAAATAGAAAAAGTAATAAGTCTATAATGTTCTTATTAGTCTTTTGTTTTGCTCTTAGGAATAATGTTAAAACGTAATTATGGTCTTGTGTTTTTATCGTAAACGTGAATTGTATGGCTAGATTATTAGTTGAATTATAACCATACAAATTTGCTAATTGGCACTACATATATTGCTTCATCCGTTTATTTAATTATATTAGAGCCTTAACATATATGAATTTAGTTTTTTATAAACTAGATATAACTTCTTTAGAGTTTAGGCGAAATGAATTTAATTAAAAGTGTTTTCTACGTTGTATTAGTTGTCATTATTTCCGTAACTAGTTATGCCCAAGAAATTCCACCTATTCAAATATTTACACCTCAAGATTATGGTGCCGAAGATCAAAATTGGGCAATAGACCAATCGGAAAACAACTATATATATGTTGCCAATAATGAAGGCCTTTTAGAATACAATGGTGCTTCTTGGACGCTTTACAATTCGCCTAATACAGGTATCTTAAGATCAGTGAAAGTTGTAGGAGATAAAATATATACAGGAGGCTATATGGATTTTGGGTATTGGACCAAAAATAAGCAAGGTCGATTGTTGTATACCTCTTTAACTGATAACCAAAAAATATCAATAAAGGAAGATGAAGACTTTTGGGGCATTATTGATCTTGAAGGTTATGTGTTATTTCAGTCTTTTGAAAGAATTCATATCTATAATATTGCAGAAAATAGTTTCGATATAATAGGTTCTGATGCCAGAATCAATAAAATGTTTAAAGTAGAAGAGACTATTTATTTTCAGAAAACAGAAAAAGGTGTTTTTAGGATTGAAAATGGGGAACAAACCTTAGTTATTTCAACTACGGCTATTGAGAATAATGAAATTGTTAATATGTTCCCTTTAAACTCTGGCTTGTTACTACAAACAAAAGAACAAGGTTTTTATGAATTTAGTAATGGCGAAATTAAACCGGTGGAGCAACATCCAGAAAGTGTATTGCCTAATTTAACTATTTATTGTAGTTTAAGGCTTAACGACGGTAGTTTTCTCTTGGGGACTATTGGTAATGGTCTTGTTCATGTGGATATAAATGGTAAAGAGTTATTGAAAATTAATCAATCTGATGGATTGAGTAATAATACTATTTTATCTATTAAGAATGATAACTATGGAAATATTTGGTTGGGTTTAGATAATGGTATAAACATTATTAACTTTAATTCACCTTATAAGATATACGTAGATAATGAAGGGGTTTTAGGAACCGTTTATACAGCAGCAAAAACAGACGAATATTTGTATCTAGGTACCAATCAAGGCTTGTTTTATAAGCGTATAGGTACAAATGAAAAATTTAGTTTTATTGAAGGTACAAAAGGGCAGGTGTGGAGTTTGGCTAGTGTGCAAGGGGATTTGTTTTGTGGTCATGACAAAGGGACATTTTTAATTAATAAAACTATTGCGAAAGAAATTTCTAGTGAGATAGGGACGTGGTCAGTAAAAGAGATGGAAGGTTATCCTAATCTATTAATTCAAGGTAATTATAAGGGTTTAAATATCTTAGAGAAAGTTGATGGTACTTGGAGGTATAGAAATAAAATAGAGGGATTTGATATCTCTTCAAGATATTTTGAATTGATCAATTCTCATGAGTTATTGGTAAGTCATGAGTATAAAGGAGTATATAAGATTAAGATTGATAAGGATTTTCAAAAAATAATAGGCTATAAAAAGATATCTGTTGATAAGGGTATTAAGTCTAGTATTGAAAGTTATAACAACAAAATTCTCTATAGTACTAAAGAGGCGGTTTTTGATTATGATGTTAAAAATGAGTCCTTTAAAAAAGATTCAGCTTTAAGTAAGTTGATTAGTGGTGATAATTATGTGTCAGGTAAGCTCATTAGTGATATTGCAGGGAACAAGCTTTGGGCATTTTCAAATGATGCGATAATTTATATTGAGCCAGGTAAGTTATCTATAGAGCCAAAAGTTAATATTATTCCTATTTCTAGTGAGTTGCGTAAAAGTAAAACAGCTTATGAAAACATACTTGATTTATCAAACAACAATTATTTATTTGGAACAACCGAAGGGTTTCTCATTGTTGATTTAAACAAAATAGAGAATGAGGCCTTAGATATCAACTTAAATAGTGTTAACTATGGTGAGGATCCTAATGAGTTGTTGCCATTAGATTTAGTTGGATCTTCTACTGTCTTTAAAAATAAAATAAACAATATTAAGTTTAATTACAGTGTCACAAATTACAATAAGCTTTCCTCTTCTAAATATCAATATAGGTTGATTGGGATTTATGATAATTGGAGTAGTTGGTCTAGTAGTTCAGACGTGTTTTTTAAAAATTTGCAGCACGGTGATTATACTTTTGAAGCACGGGCAATGACAGATAGAATTGTTTCAGATAACATGCTATCTTATACCTTTACAATTGAAAAGCCGTGGTACCTAAAACCAGTGGCTATTATTTCTTATGTTGTTTTTGCGTTACTTTTCATTTATGTCTTGTATTATTTTAACAGGAAACATTATAAAAAACAACAACAAACACTTATTGAGAAGAAGGAAAGACAATTGAAGATGGAGCAATTAGAAAGCCAGCGTCAATTAATTCAGTTTAAAAATAAAAATTTACAACAAGATATTGATAATAAAAACAGGGAGCTTGGTATGGCAACTATGAATGTTGTTAAGCGAAATGAGTTATTAAATAATATCAAAACAGAGCTGTCAAATAGCAAATCACTTACAGAGGTAAATAAGGTCGTTAAACTTATAAATTCTAGTATCAATGATACAAATGACTGGGAATTGTTTGAGGAAGCTTTTAATAATGTAGATAAGGACTTTATGAAGAAAATAAAATCACTTCATCCATCTATAACTCCAAATGATTTAAGGCTATGTGCTTATTTGAGATTAAACCTTTCTTCTAAGGAAATCGCACCACTTCTTAATATCTCTCATAAAAGTGTAGAAGTAAGGCGCTATCGTTTGCGTAAAAAAATGGGCTTAGAACACGAGCAGAGCTTGTCTAACTATATAATTGAATTATAGCACCCATACATCCTGTTTTTTCACCTATACATTACCTATACAAAACGTTTTTTTAAGGCTTTATTAACTAGTATTGGGCAATATGTTAAGTTAAAGTTAATTCCGAGAATTACATAAAATAAAGGGTTGTTCAATGATGTTTTAGTAAAATTTGGTATTTTATTTTGCATTGTATGTTTTTTGTATAGCCTGTTTCTAAGAAATCATAATTTATATTTTCTAATATTACATATCTAATAAATAAATTATGAAAATAAAACTTTTGACGCTCATTTCCTTCATCTTTACAATGGCAGTGTTTGGGCAAAATGTAGATGTTACTGGTACAGTTGCTGAGGCTTCTTCAGGACAACCTTTACCAGGTGTTAATGTAATCCTTAAAAATACCGCAACAGGGACGGCAACAGATTTTGATGGTAACTTTACTCTAAAAGGTGTACCATTAAATTCAGTAGTGGTTATTTCCTATATAGGTTTTGTCAGTCAAGAGGTTACTATTGTAAATAGTGAACCCTTAAATATTTTGCTAGCGGAAGATGCAGAATCTTTAAGTGAGGTTGTTGTGATTGGTTATGGTACTCAAAAGGTTACTAATGTATCTGGAGCCATTTCTACCGTGAAATCTGAATCTATTGAGAAATTAAAACCGTTAAGAGTAGAAGAAGCACTTCAAGGTAACGCATCTGGTGTTTCGGTTATTCAAAGTGGTTCTCCAGGTAGTAAGCCAACGGTATTAGTACGTGGTATTCCTTCGTTTACAGGAACAGATCCTGTTGTTATTATTGATGGTGTACCTCAGAGTTTAGATGATTTAAATTCTATCAATTCTGCTGATATACAATCGTTAAGTATTTTAAAAGATGCTGCATCAACTGCTATTTACGGTGTAAAGGGTGGTAATGGTGTTATTGTCGTAACCACTAAAGGGGGTAGAAATAATGAAAAAGCAGAATTTTCATTTAATACGTACACCGGTTTTCAATCGGTTGATAGAAAAATTGGTCTATTAAACGCTTCGGAATATGCTGCAATGATTAATGAAGGTAGCGCAACATCAGGAGGTGGTATCATATTTCCAAATCTTTCAACTTTAGGTGCAGGAACAGATTGGCAAGATGAAGTCTTTAAGGATGCTAAAGTAACGTCTTATACGCTTTCTGCTAGAGGTGGTACAGAAAAAATAGGGTATTTTTTATCTACAGGGTATTTAAGCCAAGGTGGTATTGTAGGTGGCGATGATAAATCTAATTTTAATAGATTAAATTTTACGGCTAACGTAGATTTTCAATTAACGTCTAAATTGAAATTTATCCTTAATACTAGTTATGCTAATATTAAAGGTAAATCTATTGCTGAGAATTCATTTAACTCAATTTTAGGTAATGCTATAAATTTTGATCCAACGGTATCTCCTTATAATACGGATCCAAATGATTTTGCGACTTACGGATATAGTAATTTACAATTGTCAGAAATATTTAATCCTGTTCAGAGGTTAGAGAATACTTACAATGAAAATAACGGAAATAAGTTATATGGTAAATTCGAACTACAATATGATGTTTTAGATAATCTTAAAGTTACCTCTCGTTTCGGTTATACCAAATGGGATCAAGTAAGTAAAAGCTTTTCTCCTTTAGCGTATTACGGACCAAATAATGTCTCTAGTGATTACAATATTGATGGATCTGTTAAAATGGAAGATGTTCTTGACGATGATGGTAATATTTTAGCAACAATTCCTTCATTTCATAACAGTGTATCAGAAAGTACCGTATCTAATTTTAATTACACCTTTGAAACATTTGCGAGTTATAATTTCAACTTGCAAGAGAAACATAATTTCGATGTTGTTTTAGGTATCTCTACAAGTAAATCTACTGGCTATGGCTTTGGTGCTTCAAGACAAGATGTTAGAGATAATTCTTGGGCTTGGGCAGATGTTAATAATGGTGCTACAGGTGTAAATACACAATTTAACTTAAGTGCTTATACTGGCTATAGCTATCACAATTTAGAGCGAAGAAATCTATCCTATTTTAGTAGAGTTAACTACGATTATGAAGGTAGATATTTAGCATCATTCTCTGCAAGACGAGATGGCTCAATCGCTTTTGGTGATGATAATAAATTTGCAAACTTTTTTGCTGGATCTCTAGGTTGGGTAATTAGCAATGAAGATTTTTTCGATGTTGATGCTATTGATTTCTTAAAGATTAGAGGAAGTTACGGTACGGTTGGTAACGAAAATGTAGATCCTCAGTATGTAAGTATCACCGTGGGTGGTCCAAGTTATAATTCTACCGCTAACAGTAATGGTTATACGTTTGGTAATGAATTTGTGTCAGGAGCCACTGTAAACTCGTTTAGTAACCCAACGTTAAGCTGGGAGGAACAAACGCAATATAACATTGGATTTGATGCCAACCTTTTTGATAGTAGCTTGTCTCTAACGGTCGATTATTTTAATAAATCTGTTGAAGGCTTATTATTTACTGAGGCACCGCCACTTTATGCTGGTACATCAGAACCTGTAACATCTAATATCGGTAGTACAGAAAGTAAAGGTATTGACTTAACATTGGGTTACAGAAAAAATATTACTCAAGATCTTAATTTTAATACATCATTCACGTTTACAACGTCTAAAAACGAAGTGACGGCTACAAATAGCGATGGTACTGCATTTGAACCAGGTGGTTCTTATTTTAATGGTCAGTCTCATGATGCAACACGTTTTGAAAAAGGCTTTACACCAGGTTATTTTTACGGTTATGAAACTGATGGCTTATTCCAAAATCAAGATGAAATTAATGCACATGCAACACAAGTTGGTGCGTTACCAGGAGATATTCGTTATGTAGATACTAATGGAGATGGAGTTATTGATGATGATGATAAAACGGATATTGGAGATCCTTTTCCAACGTTTACTATCGGTTGGAACTTAGGTTTTGAATACAAAAATTTCGATCTAAGTATGTTTACATATGCATCTGTAGGGAATGATATATTTAGAGCTTATGAGCGTAATGCACAGTTCACTAATAAAGATAGAAGTATTTTAAATCGATGGACGGGTGAAGGAACAACCAATGATGCTAACAGTCCACGTTACACATTTGCTGATACCAATAGTAATATTAGACCATCAGATAGATATGTGGAAGATGGAAGTTTTATAAAAATTAAAAGTTTGATTTTAGGGTATACGTTACCAGAAAGTATGAGTACATTCTTTAGTAAAGTACGTGTATATGCTCAGGCTAAAAACTTATTAACGCTTACAGAATATACAGGTTACGATCCAGAAATTGCTGGTGGTATTTTAGATACAGGTATAGATAGAGGTGCTTATCCACAAGCGAGAACATTTTTAGTTGGTTTAGACCTTAAATTTTAACATCCAAAAATAAATTAGTATGAAAAATATAAAAAATAGTATTGGGTTAGTCATCATACTTTCAATCTTTATGGGTTGTTCAGATGTGGTTGATTTTGATCCGCATGACGAGTTTGAAGTAACAGAAGTTGATTATTTACAAACAGAATCAGATTACCAAACCATGGCAGTAAGCTGTTATACACCTACGCAATGGTTAAACCAAGTTATAGTTCTTGGAGATGTTGCTTCAGATAATGCCGTAGCAGGTGGTGAAAACGCTTCTGATGTGATATCACTTCAACAAGTAGATGATTATAACATATTGCCTAATAACAGTACGCTTCAAGATTTATGGCTATCTGCTTATGAAGGTGTTAATAGAACAAATTACTTAATAGATTATAGAGATGTTAACCTTTTGGGTAATACTATAGACTTTGCCGGTAAAGATGCACTTTATGGAGAGATTCACTTCTTAAGAGCTTTTTATTATTTTAATTTAGTGAAAATGTTCGGTGATGTCGTATTATTTACAGATAATAAATTAGGGATTACTGATTTTGGAACCTTACAACGATCACCTAAAGCTGAGGTATATGCTCAAATCGAAGCAGATTTAATTCAGGCCATTAGTGATTTACCAACAGCGCAAGGACAACAAGGTAGAATTACAAAATATGCTGCTCAAGCTTTATTAGGAAAAGTGTATTTATATCAAGAAAAATTTGATGAGGCAGTCCCTGTTCTACAAAGTGTGGTAGATGGTCCTTTTAGTTTGGTAACTAATTTTGAAAATATCTTTTTAGTATCAGGTGAGAATGGTTCAGAATCAGTTTACGAAGTTCAATACTCTAATGGTCAACCTTATTATAATTGGGATGGGACAACAAGAGGTCAAGGAAACTATGCTGTACAGCAATGTGGAGTTAGAGGGTTTAACGGAACAGCAGCTATGCCGTTCAATTCAGGTTGGAGTACCAACTTACCAACGCAAGATTTAGCAGCAGCCTACGAAGTAGGTGATCAAAGAAAAGACGCTACAACGTTTGATGTAGAAGCTTATGCAAATAACAATCCTAGCTTAGAAGTAACATACCAAGTAGCACCTTTTAAAAATACAGGTTTGTATAACAAAAAGTATTTACCAAGAAAAGGAGAAACAACTCCACAGGTGGAATTAAATTACGAAAACAATCAACGTACTATCCGTTATTCAGAAGTATTGTTAATGGCAGCAGAAGCAAACTTAAGAGCGTCGTCAGTTAACCAAGCATTGGCACAAACCTATTTAGATAGAGTACGTGATAGAGCTTTCGGAGACCAAGATCATAGAGTTACAGCGACGGTTCAAGCCATATGGGATGAAAGACGTTTAGAGCTTGGTATGGAAGGCGATCGTTTTTTCGATTTAGTTAGAACAGGACAAGCAACTAGTGTTTTAGGTAGTAGAGGTTATAATTCGGCAACAAAAGGACTTTTTCCAATTCCTCAGAGAGAAATAGAGATTTCTGGTTTGTCTCAAAATGATGGATATTAAAAAAATAATAATATGAAAACAGTAAAATATATATTTAGTTTATGTCTTATAGTACTTCTAATTAATAGTTGTGTTAAGGATGATAGCAATACAGATTTTGTGGATTCAGCGGTCGCTCCGACTAATGTCTTAGCTTTATTTACAGTCTCACAAGATAATACAGGTTCAGTTACTATTACACCAACAGCAGAAGGAGCCGTAGGATTTAATATCTTTTATGGTGATGGCACAGTAGAGCCTGCTAACTTAGCACAAGGTGAAAACACAAGCCATACTTATACAGAAGGTACTTATAGTGTAATTGTTGTGGCAGTAGGACCAACAGGCTTAGAAACTGAAATTACTCAAGATTTGGTAGTGTCGTTTAATCCACCTGAAAATATGGTAGCCACTGCAGAAAATGATGCAGCAGTATCTAAACAAGTAAACGTTACGGCGTCTGCAGATAACGCTATAAGTTTTTCAGTAGATTACGGAGATGGTAGTGAGTTAGTTGTAGGAAATATTGGAGAATCTGTTTCTCATATTTATGCTAGTCCTGGTGTATACACTATTACAGTAGTTGCGATGGGTGCAGCTATTGAGACTGCTGAAGTTGTAATTACGGACTTTGAAGTCACTGAAATAGTACAACCATTACAATCAGCACCAGCACAGCCTTCAAGATCAGAGGGAGATGTGGTTTCTGTTTTTAGTGGTGCTTATACAGATATTACTGGAGTTGATTTCTTTCCAAATTGGGGACAAGAAACAACTTATAATCTATTCGATTTAAGCGGTGATGAGATGCTTCAATATGCAAACTTGAATTATCAAGGTATAGATTTTTCAGGAACACCAATCGATGTGTCACAAATGGAGTATTTACATGTTGATGTATGGACAGCAGATGAGAACAACGCTAAATTATCACCTATAAGTACAGGTCCCAACGAAGCCGCTTACGATTTAGATTTAACAGCGCAACAATGGACATCTTTTGATATTCCTTTATCTTATTTTACAGATCAAAATCCATTAGTAGATTTAAGCAGTATTATTCAGTTTAAGTTTGATGGTGATCCTGCAGAGGGTACAATTTTTGTAGATAATTTATATTTCTGGAAAGCGCCTAGTGGAGGACCAACAGGAATTGTTGGTACATGGAAACTATCTTCAGCAGCAGGATCTCTTGGCGTAGGACCAGCAGTTGGTGATAACTCTTGGTGGAATTGTGATGCAGGTTGTGTATCGGACAGAGCTTGTTTCTATGATGATGAATATATCTTCAATGCAGATGGATCTTTTAGTAATGTTTTAGGTTCTGAAACTTGGGTTGAGACTTGGCAAGGTGGTGGAAATGCATGTGGTACTCCTACAGCACCACACGATGGTTCTAATCCAGCAACATATGTATACGATGCGAGTGCAGGAACAGTTACTTTAAATGGTCTTGGAGCCTTTTTAGCAGTCCCAAAAGCAATTAATGGTAGTGAAATTGCGGATATCGCTGATACTCCAACGTCTATTACATACAACGTAACATTATCTAATTTTGATACTGAAATGTCTGTTTATATTGAAGTAGGACCAGATATTTTTTGGCAATATGAATTTGTAAAAGATGGTGCAACAGTGACTTCACCTCTAACAGGAACATGGCAATTATCAACCGATGCCGGTTCGCTTGGTGTTGGTCCAGCACCAGGAGATAATTCTTGGTGGAATTGTGATGCGGTTTGTGTAGGTGATAGAGCTTGTTATTACGACGATCAATATGTTTTTGGGGCAGATGGTTCTTTTTCTAATGTATTAGGATCTGAAACTTGGGTAGAACCTTGGCAAGGTGGCGGTGATGCATGTGGTACACCAGTTGCCCCTCACGACGGTTCATCAGTAGCAACTTATGATCTAGATTTAGGAGCAGGTACGCTAACTTTAAACGGTGTTGGAGCTTATATTGGTTTAGCAAAAGCAGTAAATAATACAGAGCTAACGGATCCTCTCGACGCACCAGAGTCTATAGTTTATGATATCACTATTATAGATAGCAATACTATTAACGTAATGGTTGATGTAGGTGATAGTGTATTTTGGCAATATAAACTTGTGAAAATTTAATAAAAGAAAAACATGAATAACATGAAAAATTTAAAATATGTAATGCTTTTTTTCCTATCACTTACGTTAATGGTAAGTTGTGAAGAAGAAAACTACGAATTTGGAGAAATAACTTCTCCTTCCAACTTACAAGTTTCGGCAGAAATAGTGGGACTAGATGCCGAGAACCCTTATGGGGATGGAACTGGTATAGTTAATTTTACTGCAACGGCAGATAATGCAATTACTTTTAAGTATTCTAAGGTTGGAAGTCAAGTGCTTGCTCCTTTAGGGGTAGCATCTCTTGATTTTACAACACAGGGTGTACATACTTATACTGTAACGGTTGTAGCAATTGGTACTGCTGGTAATTCAACGTCTAAAACTATTGATGTAGAGGTGTTTGCAGATTATTCTCCTCCTGCAGATTTAACAGAGATGTTATATGGCGATGGTTCTAAAACGTGGCGAGTTAAAGCTGAAACTGCAGGTCACTTAGGTGTTGGTCCAGCGGATGCTGTAACGCCAGATTGGTGGGCTGCTCCTCCTTTTGACAAGGTTGGTTTAGGAGTCTATGATGATAGAATAGTATTTAACTCAGACGGAACCGTTAATTATATTACTAATGATACTGCTTTTGGACAAAGTGGACCTATGGATCAAGATTTTGGAACACCGTGGACAGCAAATCCAGGTGGAGAATATGAAAGTTACCCATTACCTAATTTTGATGATACTTGGACGTTAACAGCTCCTGGTGGGCAAGAAACATTGTCTTTTGGAGATAAAGGGTATTTAGGCTTTTATGTTGGTGGTAATCATAGCTATCAAATTTTAGAAAGATCAGCTACAGAAATGATGCTAAAAATTATTGGTGGTGATACCAACGCATGGTTTGTAATATTAACTTCTGAAGAGGAAGCTGGTGATGATTATGCATTAGTTTGGGCTGACGAATTTGATACAAACGGAGCACCTGATCCAGCAAATTGGACTTACGATTTAGGTACTGGTGCTAGTGGTTGGGGAAATCAAGAGCTTCAAAACTATACAGATAATGCTGAAAATGTAATAATAGAAGATGGTTTCTTAAAAATTACTGCAAAAGCGACTGGAAATGGTGGCTATACATCTGCACGAATTAAATCTGAAGGCCTTCAGGAATTTACGTATGGTAAAGTAGAAATTAGAGCAAAATTACCTTCTGCTCAAGGAACTTGGCCAGCACTCTGGATGTTAGGCGCTAACAATGCGACTGTAGGATGGCCAGCTTGTGGAGAAATGGATATTATGGAGCAAGTAGGATGGGATAAAAGTAGAACTTTAGGAACGTTCCATTGGTTTGATAACGGAACCAATGCAAATGCTAGCTATGGTGAATCTTTGGATGTTGCGGATACAGCTACTGAATTCCATATTTATGGTATAGAATGGAATGAAGCTTCAATAAAAATTACTGTTGACGATGTGCCTGTAGTAACCTTAACTAATAATCCTGATTTCCCTTTTAACGCAGACTTCTTTTTTATAATGAATGTCGCAATGGGTGGGACTTTAGGAGGAGATATTGATCCTGCATTTACAGAAGATACAATGGAAGTTGATTATATAAGAGTATATCAATAATAAAGAATAAATATTTGTTTGAATTAGTTGTTTTAAAAGGTCGAGCTAATGGTTCGACCTTTTAAAAATTTTATTAAACGATCAATTTTACTAGTAGGATAGAACCTAAGCATTCATTTTAGTTAACATTAATGTTTAGTATATATTAAAAAACACATACGATTAGAATATTAAATTATCAATGACAAAAAATCCCATATACATCGGAAATAAAATAGCTTCAAATAATGACTTTGAAGTTAACGGAGAACTTGTAAAACTTCATAATGAAGATTATTACAAAATCTCTAACAGTGATAAAATGAGACCATTTTTTATGAGTTTAGTAAGTAACTCAAATCATTGGTTATTTATTTCTAGTAATGGTGCCTTAACTGCTGGTAGAAAAAATGCAAACAATGCCTTATTTCCATATTATACAGATGATAAAATAACGGAATCATTAGAGACTACAGGTAGTAAAACGATCGTTCAGGTTCATAAAGATGGTAAGACGTTTTTGTGGGAACCGTTTTCAAATCGCTATCAAGGTGTCTATACTACCAAAAGAAATCTTTATAAAAATAGTTTTGGGAATAAAGTTGTTTTTGAAGAAATTAATGACGATTTAGAACTTACGTTTAGATACGAGTGGAATTCTAGTGACCAATTTGGTTTTGTTAGAAAAGCTAATATCTTAAATAATTCAAGCAAAGAAGTTGAGATCACCATCTTAGATGGTATTCAAAATATCTTGCCTTATGGCTTAGCTTCAGATTTTCAAAATGCAACAAGTAACTTAATTGATGCGTATAAAAAGTGCGAATTAGAAGCAGATTCCGGAATCGGGATTTTTGCATTAAGCGCCATAATTGTAGATCGAGCAGAACCAAGTGAAGCGTTAAAAGCGAATACCGTTTGGTCTACTGGCTTAGACAAACCTACACATTTAATATCGTCATTACAGTTAGATAATTTTAGAAACGGTAAAACGATTACTGAAGAAAAAGATATAAGAGCAGAAAAAGGCGCGTACTTCATTTCTAAGGATTTAAGCTTAGAAGCAAATGGAGAACGCAGTTGGATGTTTGTTGCAGAAGTTAACCAAACGATAAGCTCAATTAATAATATTTCTGAAAAACTAAAAAGCAATACTAATCTTGAAGAACTAGTGCAGCAAGATATAGATGCTGGTACAAAGCATCTTTTAGAATTGGTTGGTGCTTCAGATGGTATTCAACTCGGAGATGATCAATTAAGAAATACGAGACATTTCGCCAATACACTTTTCAACATCATGAGAGGTGGAATTTTTGATAACGACTACAAAATTGAAAAAGAAGATTTTGTAAACTACATGGCTAAGGCCAATGTAAAAGTGTCAAAGAGTAAGGAGGATATCTTAAATAATTTACCAGAAGTTTTTAATGTAGATGTAATAAAAGCGATTGCAGATAACGATAATGACAGTAATTTTAAACGCTTGTGTTACGAGTACTTACCATTAAAGTTTAGTAGAAGGCATGGAGATCCAAGTAGACCTTGGAACAAATTTTCTATCAATACACGTAGTGAAGTTGATGGTTCTAAAATCTTAGATTATGAAGGTAACTGGAGAGATATCTTTCAAAACTGGGAGACATTAGCACATTCATATCCGGCTTTTATGGAAGGGATGATTCATAAGTTTTTTAACGCCACTACTTTTGAGGGGTACAATCCTTACCGTGTTACAAAAGATGGATTCGATTGGGAAGCTATAGAAGAAGATGATCCATGGTCCTATATCGGATATTGGGGAGATCATCAAATCATCTACTTATTGAAGTTTTTAGAGTTTATTGAAAATCATTATCCTAATAAATTATCAGACAGTTTCACACAAGATATTTTTGTGTATGCAAACGTCCCTTACAAAATTAAGAGTTATCAAGACACCTTAAATAATCCAAAGGACACTATTAATTTCGATTACGAATTACACAATAAAATTAACTTAGTAAAAGAGAGATTAGGTGCAGATGGTGCTTTATTAAGAGATGAAAATTACTTCATCCATAAAGTCAATTTAATCGAAAAACTTTTAGCTACGGTTTTAGCTAAAGTGTCTAACTTCATTCCAGAAGGAGGAATTTGGTTAAATACACAGCGACCAGAGTGGAACGATGCCAACAACGCTTTAGTTGGTAATGGGGTCTCTATGGTAACCTTATATTATTTAAGGCGATTTATCAATTTCTTTGAAGGTATTGTTGAGAAGTCATCAGAGACTGAATACAAGTTATCAATAGAATTAAAAGCTTTCTTTGACGGTGTTGTATCAACATTAAAAGATAATGAAAGCGTACTATCTGGTAGCGTTTCAGACACAGAAAGAAAAACAATTTTAGATGGATTGGGGTCTGCGGGTAGCGATTATAGATTAAAAATCTATGAAGCAGGTTTTACCAGTGATAAAGAATCAATTTCTAAAGAAAATTTATTAGAATTCTTTACAGTTTTAAAACACTATTTAGACCATACTATCAAAGCAAACAAGAGAACAGACAACTTGTATCATGCTTATAATCTAATGACGGTTAAGAGTGATACAGAAGTATCAATTTCGTACTTGCCAGAAATGTTAGAAGGTCAGGTCGCTGTTTTAAGTTCAGGTTATTTAGAGCCAAAAGACGCTTTAAGTGTATTAGATGCTTTAAAAGCGAGTGCTTTATTTAGAGAAGATCAGTACAGTTATATCTTATACCCAAACAAGGAATTATCGCGCTTTGTAGATAAAAATAATATTCCTACTGCCTCTGTAGAAAATTCAAAATTATTACAACAATTAATCGCTGATCACAATACGCAGATTATTGAAAAAGACATTACGGGTCAGTACCATTTTAACGGTAATTTTAATAATGCAGATAGTTTAAAAGCGGCATTAAAGGAACTGCCAGAAGGAAAGTACAACAGCTTGATTAAAGCTGAAAAATCTTTAGTATTAGACATTTTTGAAGACATGTTCGATCATAAATCCTTTACAGGGCGTTCAGGTACTTTTTATGGTTACGAAGGTTTAGGGTCTATATACTGGCACATGGTTTCTAAATTATTATTAGCAACACAAGAAAACGGTTTAAAAGCTGTAGCCAATAATGAAAGCGAAGAAACTATCGGGAGGTTATTAGAGCATTATTACGAAATAAACGAAGGTATCGGTGCTCATAAATCACCAGAATTATATGGAGCTTTTCCAACCGATCCTTATTCGCACACACCAGGTGGAAAAGGAGCGCAACAACCTGGCATGACAGGTCAGGTTAAAGAAGATGTGTTATGTCGTTTTGGAGAATTAGGTGTCTTTGTTAAAGATGGCAAACTCTTTTTTAATCCAAGACTTTTAAGAACAGAAGAGTTTTTAAGCGACTCAAAAAGTTTTTATTATACAAACATTAATAAAGAATTAAAGACAATTCAATTAGAAAAAGATTCGCTTTGTTTTACGTACTGCCAAGTGCCAATTATATACAAACGCGCAACTATAAATAAAATTGAAGTGTTAAATAATGATGGGTCTACATCAGAATTTAATGATTTAAAACTTGATGTAAAAACAAGTGAAAGCATCTTTAATAGAACAGGAAACGTCGATCAAATTATAGTGTCAGTAAAGAAATAATTTAAAGAATTTAGCATGAATAAGAGTTTAAATTTAGCGGTGTATGTTTTTGTGATGCTACTTGTTTTTTCATGTAAGGAAGCAAAAAAGGAAGACGATAACGCAGAACCAGTTAAAGAAGTGCAAATTTTGAGTGCAAAAGACATATTAGGAAATCCAGACTATTTAGCGATTTCTTACGGAGGCTATAGAGAAAAACAGCGAGAAGTACAACCTACGCTTTCAGAGCTTAAGGAGGATATGAAAATTCTCAGTGCCATGGGAGTAAAAGTGTTAAGAACCTATAATGTTCATTTTGCACATGCGGAAAATGTACTTAAAGCCATTACAGAACTTAAAAAGGAAGATGAAACTTTCGAAATGTATGTGATGCTCGGTATTTGGATTGATTGCGAAAATGCGTTCAATTGGGAAAATGGAGAGCCAAATCATAATGCAGAAAGCGAACGAAATCCTGTTGAGGTAAAAACAGCTGTAGACCTGGCTAAGCAATACTCAGACATCGTAAAAGTCCTAGCCGTCGGAAATGAAGCGATGGTAAAATGGGCTACAAGTTATTATGTAGAACCATGGATTATTTTAAAGTGGGTTAATCATCTTCAAGATTTAAAGGCATCAGGAGAATTACCGGCAGACTTATGGATTACCAGCTCAGACGATTTTTCTTCATGGGGTGGTGGAGATCCAATGTACCATACAGAAGAATTAAAGAAAATAGCCAACGCCGTTGATTATATTTCGATGCATACTTATCCATACCATCAATCGCATTACAATTCTGATTTTTGGAAAGTTCCTGAAAACGAAGCTGATTTTTCTGATAAAGAAAAAATTGATGCAGCCATGCTAAGAGCTTTAGATTTTGCAAAAAGGCAGTACGATAGTGTTTCAAATTACATGACAAGTATTGGTGTAAATAAACCTATACATATCGGAGAAACGGGCTGGGCGTCCACGTCTAATGGTCATTACGGAAAAGATGGTTCTAGAGCGACTGACGAATATAAACTCGGGTTGTATTATAATCATTTAAGAGCGTGGACGAATAAAGAGAAAATTTCTTGTTTCTATTTTGAAGCTTTTGATGAGAAATGGAAAGACGCTCAGAATCCATTAGGTTCGGAAAATCACTTTGGTTTAATCAATTTAAAAGGTGAAGCTAAATACCCATTATGGGATAGGGTTGATGAGGGCATATTTGAAGGTTTAGCTAGAAATGGAAAACCAATTACCAAAACTTACAATGGCAACCTCGATGACTTAATGAAAGACGTACGAGTTCCAAATACAAAGTATCCAAAAGACTAAATATGAAAAAAATCGTATTCGTAACTGTTGTTTTAATGGCTTTTATGTCGTGTAAAAACGACACAAAAAAAGAAGCTATATCAGAAGAAGAAACGTCAGTTGCTGATGAGGTTTCTGTTAGTGATGTGGTATCAGTTTCAGGAAGACAATTATTGGTGAATGATGAATTTTATTTAATAAAAGGCATCTGTTATCACCCAGTTCCAAAGGGAAGCGTGGTCAAAAGAGATTTTGGTACGCTGACTCAAGATTTAAAATTAATGGTTGAAGCAGGTATCAATACCATCAGAGTTTATTCTCCAATTCAAGAAGAAAGTGTACTTGATGAAATCAATGAAGCAGGACTAAAAGTGATTATCGGATTTGGGTACAAGCAAGGTGGTAAAAATGATATTTTCTCAGGGTCTTTTGTCGATTATGTAAATAAATATAAAAACCATAATGCCATATTAATGTGGGAATTAGGGAATGAATATAACTATCATCCCGAATGGTTTGATGGTGATGTTAAGAATTGGTACAAAGCAATGAATGATGCTGCTGCAGTAATTCATGAAAATGACCCATCGCATCCAGTGGCTACGGCTCATGGTGATTTACCAAATGAATTAGCGCGTTCTATGAGTCCGAATATTGATGTTTGGGGAATGAATGTTTACCGATCAGTAAGACCAGAAACCATTTTAAAAGAATGGAAAGAAGTGAGTGAAAAGCCTATGTATTTGGCAGAAACTGGTGCAGATAGCTATATGCAAATAGCTAATGATGGTTATGAGCAAGGCGTCAATGAATTAGCGCAAGCTGATGCAACAGAAATTATTTTGAAAGCGACATTTAATGGTAAAGATATTTGTTCTGGTGTGACGCTTTTTCAATTTACTGATGGCTGGTGGAAAGCCGGAAACAATGAAGTACAAGATACAGGTGGTACAGCACCAAACAGTACAGGCGTCCCTTTTGACGGTAGTCCGAATGAAGAATTTTGGGGTATTGTAGATATTGATAGAAACAAGAAACAAGTATTTGACGTTGTAAAAGACATTTATACGAATGTAAATAAGGAATAATTTATTTGAATATTAATTACACTACTTAATAAGATTGCAAAACCTCATTATTAAACGTTCGGATTGTCCCCTTGAGGGGACTTGAAGGGTGTTTTTTAAGAACGCTCTAAAATTTTTTAAAAAAAATCAATTAACTAAAGCAAAATCAAGATATGAAAACATCAAGATATAGCATATTGCCACTCTTAATTCTAACTTTAATGAGTTGTACTTCCGAAAAAAAAGAAAGTAAAAGCTTAAATGTTGAAGTTTACGAAACTTCCGAAAGTGGAAATAAACTAACTAGAATTATGGAGTTTTCTAAAGTAGATTCTTCAGCGGTGATAAAATTATTGCCAGAGCAAAAGTTTCAAACCATTACAGGCTTTGGAGGTTCGTTTACAGAATCGTCGGCTTATTTATTAAATAAATTAAGTAAGAAAAACCGTGATACCATTCTTCAAGCTTATTTTGGTGAAGATGGTGCACGTTATTCTTTAACAAGAACACATATTGCTTCTTGTGATTTTTCATTAAGCAACTATACCTATGCACCTGTTGCAGATGATGTGGAATTAGAAAGTTTCAATATCGAAGAGGATCGCGATGATTTAATTCCAATGATTAAAGACGCTCAAGCTATTTCTAAAGACGGCTTTCATATTATAGCATCACCTTGGACATCTCCACCATGGATGAAGGATAACAACGCGTATGTTGGAGGAAAGCTATTGCCAAAATATTACGATGCATTCGCACTTTACTTTTCTAAATATGTTGATGCTTATAAGGCTGAAGGTATTGATATTTGGGGTTTAACACCAGTTAATGAACCACACGGAAATGGGAATAATTGGGAAAGCATGCACTTTTCACCAGAAGAAGAAACAGACTTTGTTCAAAACCACTTAGGACCAAAATTAGAAGCTGATGGTTTTGGGGAGGTGAATATCCTTGGATACGACCAGAATAGAAAAGGGATAAAGGAATGGGTAGATGAAATGTATAAAGATGAGGCGTCTTCAAAATATTTTGATGGTTTAGCTATTCATTGGTACGAGAGCACGTATGATTATTTTCCTGAAGAATTGCAATATGCACATGAAAAAGCACCAGAAAAATACTTAATAGAAACTGAAGGATGTATCGATTCAGAAATTCCTGCATGGCAAGATGATGCTTGGTATTGGAAAAAAGAAGCTACAGATTGGGGTTATGATTGGCGTGAAGATGACAAGAAATACTTACACCCTAAATATGCCCCTGTTAATCGCTATGCAAGAGATATCATCGGTTGCCTAAACAATTGGGTAGATGGTTGGGTAGATTGGAACATGGTTTTAGACCGTCAAGGTGGTCCAAACTGGTTCGAGAATTGGTGTGTTGCACCGGTAATTGTAGATCCAGATGCAGATGCCGTTTATTTTACTCCATTGTATTACACTATGGCTCATTTTAGTAAATATATTAGACCAGGAGCAGAAGTTATTGGAGTTGATAATGCAGATAAAGATCTAATGGTTACTGCAGCTAAAAACCTAGACGGAACTATTGCTGTAGTCATATTTAATGAAGGTAAAGACTCAAAAGATTTTAGGTTGACTCTAGGGGAGGAAACGGTAAGTGTGAACATTAATCAACAAGCTATTCAGACAATAATAATTCCAACTAAAAACTAAATAATTATGTCTACCATAGCCAATAAAGTTCCTTTAGGCCAGAAAATCGCTTTTGGATTAGGTATGCTTGCTAACCAAATGTTTCCAGCTGTTATTGGTATATTCATTGTGGTTTTAGTTAAGGATTTAGGTTTTCCAGGTTGGATGTGGGGAGTGGTATCACTAGCTCCAAGAATCTTTGATGCTATTACAGATCCAATTATGGGGTATATTTCTGATAATACCAAATCGCGTTGGGGAAGACGACGACAATATGTTTTTATAGGGGCTATAATTATGGGGATTGCCTTTATCATTATGTGGCAATTATTTAGAGAGAGTTCGCTCGATTATAATTTTTGGTATTTTTTATTGACATCGTTTCTGTTTTATTTGGGTTTAACCATTTTTAGCGTGCCTTACGTAGCAATGGGTTATGAAATGAGTGATGATTTTCATGAGCGTACGAGTATCATGGCAGTTTCACAATGGATTGGTCAATGGGCTTGGGTAATAGCTCCTTGGTTTTGGGTTATTATGTATGATCCAGAATGGTATCCGTCGGCAGATGTGGCTGTAAGAGAATTGGCTATTTGGGTCGGCATTATATTTGCAATTTGCGCAATGGTTCCTGCTATTTTTATTAAAAGTAGATCAACAGTCAATGAAGATTATTCCCCGCTGACGCTTAAAAATATTGGTGGTAGCTTAAAGGAAATCGGTAGTAACTTTGTTGAGGCTTTTAAATCAGTACCTTTTAAAAAGCTTTGCTTTGCTACATTTTTTGTGTTCAATGCTTTTAATACCGTAGCTAGTTTTACATTTTTTATCATTGTGTATTACCTCTTTAATGGAGATGCTACAGCTGCAGGTATTTGGCCTACTTTATTTGGAAGCATTGGTGCTTTGGTGACGACGTTTTTAGTAATTCCAATAGTGGCTAAAATGTCGAAAGTTTTAGGTAAGAAAAAGGCCTTTATGGTATCACAAGGTGTTTCTGTTATAGGGTATATTATGCTCTGGTTTCTGTTTATCCCTGGTAAACCCTATATGTTTTTATTTGCATTACCATTTTTCTCTTTTGGAATCGGTGGATTATTTACCCTTATGATGTCTATGACAGCAGATGTTATTGATTTAGATGAGTTAAAAACGGGGAAACGTAGAGAAGGAGTTTTCGGTGCTATATACTGGTGGATGGTAAAATTTGGTTTTGGAATTGCAGGTGGATTAAGTGGTACAATTTTGACTGTTATAGGATTCGATTCTGTACTCGAAGTACAGCCAGAAGGAGCAATTACAGGTTTACGTTTATTCTTTTCAGGATTACCAATAGTCGGTACACTTTTAGCCATGTATATTATGCGTAATTACGATCTTACAGAAGAACGCGCTAATGAAATTAGAGCAGAATTAGATCAACGTAAAACGACTATTTAACTAAGTAACCTAATATTGTATTATGTCTTTAAGAGAAGAGAAATTTCTAGCATTAGCATCTATCGATTATGCTGATAAAGATATAGAAGGATTAAAAGAATTATATAGAAACGTATTGTCTGATGGAATTCACGGACTTTGCTTTAGTCCTTATCTAGAAGGACAAGAGCCAGGTGATGAATTGTCTGAGTCGCAAATAAGAAGACGTATCAAAATCATAAAACCTTATACCAAATGGATACGTTCATTCTCTTGTACAGACGGTAATGAGCTTATACCTAAGATTGCGAAAGAATATGGTATTAAAACACTTGTTGGTGCTTGGTTAGGTGATGATAAAGCGATTAATGCAAAAGAAGTAAAAGGGTTAATTGATTTAGCAAACCATGGCTATGTTGATATTGCAGCTGTTGGTAATGAAGTGATGTATCGTGGTGATTTAACCGAGGAAGAATTATTAGCGCAAATGTACAACGTTAAGCAATCTATTAGCACAAATATACCGGTAGGTTATGTAGATGCTTATTATGAATTTTCTAATCGTCCAAACGTTACAGAAGCTTGCGATATCATCTTGGCAAATTGCTATCCTTTTTGGGAAGGTTGTGACCAAGATTATTCATTATTATATATGAAGGATATGTACCAAAGAGCGCTAAAAGCAGGAAACGGAAAAAAAGTTATTATTACAGAAACAGGCTGGCCAAATAAAGGAACCAACTTAGAAGGTGCTTTCCCTTCTGAAAAAAATGCAATTAAATACTTTTTAAATTCTCAAAAATGGTCTAAAGAAGAGAAGATTGAAATGTTCTTTTTTTCTTCTTTTGATGAATCTTGGAAAGCTAGAACAGAAGGAGATGTAGGGTCATATTGGGGAATTTGGGATAAAAACGAGAAGCTCAAATATGAGAAACAAACTCTAAAATATTAAAGTTGACTTCAAAAGTATAATTAACCCAATGTATACCTATGGGCGTCGTAATTAGTTAGTTGTGAATCTACTACTCTTAGCCTCTAAATTCAACTTGGAATGTTAATGCTAATAACAGGACTACCAATACAGCACAAGTGTTTAATTCGTTATGTAAGCAAATCATAAATGTACCGTCTAATGCATCAGAAATTACAGTTGACGCTTCAAGATTATTAAACGGTATTTATAGTCAAAAATTAACTTAAGTCATTTTATAAAGACCATTAAATTAGTTGAAAACTAATTCCCTAATTTAGTTTTTAAGCCTAATTTAGAAAGAGTATATAACAATTATATACTCTTTTTTTTATTTTCTAATAGTGTCGCATTTTTAGATTGTAGTTTAGTAAGTCCTTAAATTTTTATTAAAACATGAGAACTTCATTTGTAATAAAAGTAAACTACTTATGTGTTCTACATTTTACGTCCGCAACAGTTTCTATTTAGTTTTTAAAAATGAAAGTTGATTCTTTTTTTTGAATTGTAATAGTTGATTAATTTCTTAGTATTTATCTAATCGTTTTTTAAACGATTAAGCGACAGTGAAGTATAAGAGTGGGTAAATTAAGGGAGAATTTTGATCCCTTCTAGAACATAACTCTGATTTTATCACAATACAACTTAGTATATAAAGACGCTATTTATTTTAACAGTTGTGTCTAGCTAAAATAGTGATATATGGAGCACAACATTACCTATACAAAGGTTGTTTTTTGTTTGATTTTTAGAATGTTAACGAATTCTTCTAAATACGTTAAAACCTACGCTATAATTGCTAAACTCTTAATTAAATCAAGGTTTTATTGCGGTGTATGTTTTTTGTACGGTGATTTTTTTAGGAATCACTAATGTTTCATCTTAGTTTTGGTTTTAACAACATTTAAGATCATTAAAAATGTTTAATAGAAACAGGTAATGAACGATGATGTTGAACTATTTAACTAAACTAATATATAAGAATTATGAAAAAAATTACTTTTTTGTTTGCTTTGCTGATTGGAGCCTTTGGTTACAGTCAAGAATTGCCATTTACTTTTACCGATGGTGGTGTTCCAACTCTACATGGAATTATAGGCGATGTCCCTGAGGTTATTATTGCAAATGCGCTTGATCCAGATGATGTAACTAACGATGTACTATCAATAACAGGTAGTGGTAACGATTGGGATAATGCTCAGGTTCTTTTTGCTAATAACTTAGATTTATCTGATGACAGTAATAATACAATTACGTTCAGATTTAAAAACATTGCTGATGATGGTGTGCATACACATGCATTAAAGTTTGAAAATGGTACTGGTCCAAATACTGAATTAGTATTTACAACAGAAGATGATCAGTGGAAGGATATTTCATTAGATTTCCCTGCTGGTCTTGGAAGTTATGGGAAGATGGTTATTTTTACTGATTTTGGTTCTGCTAATACAGCAGTAGGAACGTATTTAATTGATGATATCGCAGGAGCATCTCATACATCTATACTTCCTGAATTTAGTCTACCAGTAGATTTTAGTGATGACTTTAATGATATGATGCTTGGTGGTGATGCTACCGTTAGTATCGTTACAGATCCAGATGATGCCACAAATAATGTATTACAGGTTATAGGTTCTGGTGGAGATTGGGATCATGCTCAGGCAACTTTCGTTGCACCTCTTGATCTTTCCGATGATGCTAATAACACAATGAGATTTAGAGTAAGATCAACTACAGCAGCTCCTGGAGAAGTAAATGATCATCTTTTTAAACTTGAGCAAGCAACCGCTGGTGGTGATGTACAATTAGAGTTTTCTACAACAGGAACTGACTGGCATGATATTGAGTTAAATTTTGGTTCAGGATTATCGTCTTATGGTAAATTAGTAATTTTTGTAGATTCAGGTTTAGGAAATTCTGCAGCGGTTATTGGAACGTATTTATTTGATGATATTTTAGCACCTGGTGCTGATGCAGAAGAGGAAGAACCAGAACCGGTTGTTAATACAGATTGTGCAGGCCAAACAGATGAGGCGCAACAAGGTGAATTTACAGATGGCTATAACTATGCTTTTGTTACTACAGGTACTAGTGTCGAGTTTACATTCCAGCTACTAGATGATAAAGCAGGTGTAGTTGCTTATTTATGGAGACAATCACCTTTTAATGAGGTGCCTATGACTAGTCTTGGAGATAGAGCATTTTCAACAACGATAAATGATTTAACTGTTGGTGATGAGGTTAGCTACGCATGTAAATTTGCATACGCAGGTGGTCAATCAGTAACCAAATATTTCACTTACGAAGTCGGTGATGATTGTACATTAAGTACAGTTGATTTTGAAACAACTGCTTTTAAGGTGTTCCCTAACCCAACTAAAAATAACTGGAATATAGAGAGTAATACAACAATTAACTCTATTACTGTATTTGATATTTTAGGTAAAAAAGTAAGTGTCGTAAAACCAAATGCAACTGAAGCTGTAATTAATACGTCTTCATTAAAATCTGGTGTTTATTTTGCTAGAGTTGAAGGTGTTAATGGTTCAAAAAGTGTAAAGCTTATAAAAGAATAATATTAATAGCAAGATTATTTTTAACAAAAAGCGTGTTTATAGTATTTAAACACGCTTTTTTTATGAATTAACTTTATATATTTTCAAATTAGTGATGTATAATTGAGTATTACTTATTAATATTGAAAAAGTCTACTTTAATTAGCTTGTATTATTTGTAGTATTAACTATTTTAATATTAAATTACATCAGCATCAAATAATGATGCTATAATTAGCTTGTGAAAGTAGTAATAGATCCCTTACTTTAGAATTAAAAAAATAATAAAATGACAACACTCAAAGAATTAGCAGCACTGTTGAATATTTCAGTTTCTACAGTTTCAAAAGCGTTAAATGACAGTCATGAAATTAGTGAAAACACAAGGATACGAGTTAAGGAGTTGGCCACAAAGCTAAACTATAGACCCAATAGAATAGCGCAGCAACTAAAAACGAATAAAACTAAAATTATTGGTGTCATTCTTCCGACGGTTACCAATCCATTCTTTGCTGAAGTATTACACGGTATTGAAAAAACAGCAACTAATAATGATTATGATATTATTGTTTGTTTATCAAACGAAACGTTGCACAAAGAAAAACGAAGTTTGGATCTTTTAGCAAACGGAAGTGTTGATGGATTTATTATAGCTGTAGCAAGAGAGAGCCAAGTAAAAGAACAAACCGATCATATAAAGTCTGCTATAAAAAGTAAATTACCTGTTTTAATGTTTGATAGAGTCGTAGATGATATTGAGTGTAATAAAGTAATAGTAGATGATTTTCAATCTGTGTACGACGCTACTGAGCATTTAGTAGTAAAAGAACAACGTAAAAATATTCTTCTAGTAAGTAATATTGAAGAGCTTAGTGTTGGTCAGCTTAGAATAAGTGGGTATACAAAAGCATTAGAAGATCATAATTTAGAGCTTCATATTTTAAAATTAGATAATGCTATGGATACAGATGTTGAAAAGAAAATATATGATTACTTAGAACAAAATACGTCAATTGATGCGATTCTATCTATAGATCACGTTACAGGAATTGTGGCCATTAATATGGCTAAGAAGTTAGGTAAAGAAATCCCTAAAGATTTATCAGTTGTTGGTTTTGGTTACGAGCATACCCAATTATTATCGAGTCCAAAAATCTCAATTATTCATCAAAAAGCGCATAAAATAGGCGAGATGTCTACAAAATTATTGATCGATAATATTAAAGATGAAAATTTAAAAATGCAAACTATTGTTGTGCCTAGTGAGTTAAAGCTAAGTGAATCGTCTAAAACTGAATTTTAAAAAAAGACATAAAAAAAGCTTGATAAAATCAAGCTCTTTTTATTTTAGGAAGTTAGGTCTTATAAACCTTTAACTTTATCTGCAGCTTTAGTTGCAGCATCGTCACCAGCTTTTTTAGCTGAGTCTACTGCATCAGTACCTGCTTTCTTAGCTGAATCTACGGCGTCAGTACCTGCTTTTTTTGCACCTTCAACTGCGTTGTTAGCAGCATCTTTTACATCATTAGCCATGTCATTAGCTCCTTCTTTAGCGCCATCAACTGCATCACCGGCAGCATCTTTAGCATCGTCCATAGCTTCACCAGCATCATCAATAGTATCCTCCATTGCGTCACCAGCGTCATCCATAGTGTCTTCTATCGCGTCACCAGCATCGTCTAATGCATCACCTGCATCATCCATTGCGTCTTCAATAGCGTCTTCAGTATTTTCTGCTTTAGTTTCTCTACAAGACGTAAATGATAATCCTAATACAGCAACTAGTGCTAAACTTAATACAACTTTTTTCATTTTATTGGTTTTAGTGTTAATTTATGTTAATATACGAAAATAGTAATTTAGCTGAATTATCAATATCTTTTATTGATTAATCTTCGTACATCGTTGCTATATACGTTTGTAGTAATGCATTTGGATTCTTTTTTGTGAATTTTTTTTAATTTTAATTATTATATTAAATATATTTTTACCTCAGATAATTTTTACAATTAACAGATATGATTATTAAAAGACCCAATTATAAAAAGCTGCAATTCATTGCTTTAATTTTATTTTCAATTATGAGCTTTTCGCAGAATAACCGAATAGAAAAAAGCATTATAAAAGCAGTAGATAAACATTCGGAAAACGCTATTGACTTGATTAAAGAGTCAGTCAATATTAATAGTGGTACTATGAATTTCGAAGGTGTAAAAACCGTAGGACGTTTATTTCAAAAGGAATTAGACAAATTAGGTTTTAAAACCGAATTAACAAATGGTGATGCTTATGGCAGAGCCGGACATTTAATAGCAACAAGAAAAGGGAAAAAAGGGCCAAAATTTTTAATGATTGGTCATTTGGATACTGTTTTTGAATTGGATAGTCCTTTTCAAGACTACACCATGCTTAACGATTCTATAATGAAAGGTCCAGGAGTTGCCGATATGAAAGGTGGTGACGTTATCATCATTTTAGCCATGCAAGCGCTCCACGAAGCCGGACTTTTAGACGATATGTCTATAGAAATCGTCATGACTGGCGACGAAGAAAAAAGTGGAGATCCTTTAGAGTTGTCAAAAAAAGCCTTAATCGATGCCGCAAAACGAGCAGATATTGCTTTAGGCTTCGAAAATGGGGATAATAATCCAAAAACCATTGTAGTGTCTAGAAGAGGTTCTGCAGATTGGCAACTTAAAGTAAATGGAAATCCAGCACATTCTTCACAAATTTTTACAGAAGCGATTGGAGCAGGAGCCATATATGAAACGTCTAGAATTTTAAATGAATTCTACGTTCAGTTAGCCAAAGAAAAAGATTTAACTTTTAATCCAGGATTTATTATTGGAGGTACAACGCTACAACCCGATGAAGACGGAACGGGAGGACATGCCTTTGGGAAAACGAATGTGGTATCTCAAGACGTTATGGTTAGAGGAGATTTAAGAGCGGTGTCTTTAGATCAATTAGTAAAAGCTAAAGCGACTATGGAAAGAATAGTTTCTGAAAATTATCCAAAAACGAATGCTGAATTAACATTTTCAGCAGGAGCGTATCCTCCATTAGCAAAAACCGATGGTAATGTGAAGTTATTGGGGTATTATAATACCGTAAGTCAGGATTTAGGCTTTGGACCAGTTAAGGCGGTAAATCCAAGAAATGCAGGTGCTGCAGATATTTCATTTACTTCAGAATATGTCGACATGGCAATCGATGGTTTAGGACTTACAGGAGGTGGAGACGACCATACAATTAATGAAACCGGCGATTTAAATACGGTGGCAATACAAGCAAAAATAACCGCAGTTTTGATGTACCGGTTAGTGAATTCTAAATTGTAAATAACTAAGTCAATTACAAAAACGAATGATAAATATTATGTCAGTCTGAGCGCAGTCGAAGACCTTAATAATCTTAGTTTTAATAGTATTTCGACTGCGCTCAATGTGACATTTCATTTTTCGTCATATAATAAGTAAATTATTGAAATAGAAAGCTATGAAAAAAATTACCCTATTATGTTTGTTGAGTTTACAAATTGGATTTGCTCAAAATTATACAGAATATCATACAGGAAGTAATACAGATGCTATCACTAATCATGAAGCTGGAGTTTGTTTAATGGGGGGAGCTACAGAACAAGAAGATGCTATGATTTGGTTTTTAAATAAAGCAAATGGTGGAGATGTTGTAGTTCTTAGAGCATCTGGAAGTGATGGTTATAACGATTATTTTTATACCGATTTAGCATCAGATTTAAATACGCCAATTAACTCAGTAACCACATTTGTTATCAATAATGCAGTTGGAGCAATAGATCCAATTGTCCTACAAAAAGTAGCTGACGCTGAAGCCATTTGGTTTGCAGGAGGCGATCAATACGATTATGTCAGTTATTTTAAAGATAATGCTATGGAAGACGCGTTAAATACCTTTGTGAATACCAAACAAGGAGTCATTGGTGGAACAAGCGCAGGATTAGCAATTTTAGGAGGTAACTATTTTTCTGCACAATACGGAACCTTGTCTAGTGAAGTCGCTTTAAGTAATCCATACCATCCAAGAGTGGCCATTGGAGAAAACGACTTTTTGAATGTGCCCTATTTGAACAATTTAATTACAGATTCACATTACGACAATCCAGACCGTAGAGCAAGACATAGCGTTTTATTAGCTAGACTAGCAACAGACAATGGTACGCGTTCTTTCGGAATTGGAAGTAATGAATACACAGCCGTTTGTATTGGCGCAGATGGTAAAGCTTATGTGTATGGAGAGTATCCTGCTTACGATGAGTTTGTGTATTTCTTACAAGCCAATTGTGTAACTGATTTTGAACCTGAAAACTGTACTGCAGGCGTTCCTTTAACATGGAATAGAGGTGGGGAAGCTATTAAAGTTTACAAAGTGCCAGGAACAGAATCAGGCGTAAATTATTTCGATTTATCCGATTGGGAAACAGGTAATGGAGGAGAATGGAGAGATTGGTCCGTTAATAATGGTGTATTTATATCAGTAGCTGGTACTAATCCACAATGTACGTTATCCGTTTCAGAATTTGAAATGGCTAACATCAAAGTATATCCAAATCCGTTTGTAGATAGTATTCAAATAGAATCTGATGTGATATTGAATTCAATTCAACTCATAGATATTTTAGGAAATACGATTCCTGTAAAATTACAATCAAATAATACTATTAATACGGCATCTTTAAGTTCCGGAATTTATTTTATAAAATTGAAAAGTGATTCTGCTACTCAAGTTTTAAGACTTGTGAAAAAATAGAGCGTTTAGATTGAATTATTTTGAAACCATGGACTTATTTAATTCTGAAATAGATGCTAATCTTTTACCATTTGATGGCGAAGTCAATTATTATGGCTCCATAATGACTATTGAAAAAGCACAAAAATATTACGAAAAGTTACTTCAACATATTGATTGGGAGAATGATAAAGCGATCATTTTTGGAAAACTAATTATTACGAAACGAAAAGTAGCATGGTATGGAGATCAACCTTTCGATTATACCTATTCTAAAACTACGAAATCGGCAATACCTTGGAATAAAGAGCTCTTAGAACTCAAGAAAATGGTAGAAGCCAAAACAGGAGAAACTTTTAACTCATGTTTACTGAATTTATACCATAGTGGAGAAGAAGGTATGGCTTGGCATAGTGATGGCGAAAAGGATTTAAAAAAGAACGGAGCCATTGCGTCTTTAAGTTTTGGTGCAGAACGTAGATTCTTATTTAAACATAAAGAGACTAAGCAAAACGTTTCTGTTCAATTGGAAAAAGGCAGTTTGTTAGTGATGAAAGGATCAACTCAAACCCATTGGTTACACCGCTTACCACCAACTAAAAAAGTGAAAACACCACGGATAAATTTAACGTTTCGGACTATAGAATCTTAATTAGGATTCTAAATAGTCCATGATTTTTACAACAGCACCAATATTAGATTCAATATAAGATTTAGTAATATCACCTTGTTTTTTTCTCAATACATCATCTGTTAGCAACACGTTTAAAGTAGCGTTGAAGGCTGAAGAACTAGCCAAACTAGTAACTCCTCCTAAATCAATAAGCGTTTTAGCTTCAGGAAACTTGTCGTAGTTCTTGCCAATAAGAATCGGGATTCCAAATACTGCAGGTTCTAATATATTATGCAAACCAGTTGTTCCTGCACCTCCACCAACGTAAGCAATGTCGGCATAGCTGTAAGCTTTGCTTAAATAACCAATAGTGTCTAAAATAAAGACCTTGTAATCGGCTAAATTTTGATGTTCAGTTAATTCTGAATAACAAATCGTTTTTACGTTTAATTGCGATTTTAAAGAAGCCACGTAACTAGCCTTTATATTATGTGGAGCGATTACAAACTTTACTTCTGAATTAGTATAAGAATTTATGAAATCCATATATAATTTGTCATCATCTGGCCAAGAACTTCCAAAGACCACACATAATTTGTCATCTTTAAATTCTTCAATAAAAGAAACCGTATTGTCAACTTTTAATTGATTTGAAACCCGATCAAATCGTGTATCACCAGAAACAGAAACAGCATTGTAATCAATACTATTAAGTAATGTTTTAGAATTTTCGTTTTGTGTAAAAATATGATTGAAGCCAAACAGAGCAGACTTTGCATAGCTTCCATACCATTTAAAAAAGGCTTGATCTTCCCGAAACGCAGCAGAAATTAAGATCGCTTTTAAGTCACGCTTTTTGATTTCATGTAGAAAATTAGGCCAGATTTCATATTTCACAAATAGGATATAATCCGGATTCACTAAATCTAAAAACCGTTTAGCATTTGCTGTAGTATCTAGAGGGAGGTAAACAACAACATCAGCGATTTTTGTGTTTTTTCTAACTTCATAACCAGAAGGGGAAAAGAATGATAACACCACTTTGTAATTAGGATGTTTGGCTTTTAAAGCTTCAAAAACAGGTAACCCTTGTTCATATTCTCCTAATGATGCACAATGAAACCAAAAGGTTTTATCTTTTGACTTGATAATATATTGAAGCTTTGAAAAGGTATTTTTTCTACCAATGACACCTTGTTTCAATTTAGAATTGAATAAAGCTGCAATTTTAACAACAAAACTGGCTAAGTAAATTCCTATAGAATAGAGTCCTTTCAAAAACAAAGATTTGTGCTAAAATACATTTCTTTCAATTAATTGCGTTGTCATAGCGCTTACAATTTTGTATTTTCGCTAATAGCTTTACGCTTTTTTATATTTACACTAAAATGTAGTCTTCACAATGAAAAAAATACAGATGGTTGACCTTCAAAGTCAATATGCCAAAATTAAAGATATAGTAGATACTTCGATTCAAGAAGTAATGGATAATGCCACTTTTATCAATGGACCTAAAGTACATGAGTTTCAAAAAAATCTTGAAAATTATTTAGGTGTTAAACACGTTATACCTTGTGCTAACGGAACGGATGCCTTACAAATTGCCATGATGGGTTTAGGTTTGCAACCAGGAGATGAGGTCATTACCGCAGATTTCACATTTGCTGCCACTGTTGAGGTTATTGCATTATTGCAATTAACTCCGGTTTTAGTTGATGTAGATCCGGTAACGTTTAATATCGATGTCGCTGCGATTGAAAAAGCAATTACGCCAAAAACTAAGGCTATTGTTCCTGTTCATTTATTTGGACTTCCGGCAGAAATGGATGCTATTATGGCTTTAGCAAAAGCACATAACCTATACGTAATTGAAGACAATGCACAAGCCATTGGAGCAAGTTACACACATAAAGATGGTAGTAAAACCAAAGCAGGAGTTATAGGAGATGTGGCTTCAACATCATTTTTTCCATCAAAAAACTTAGGTTGTTACGGAGATGGTGGAGCAATTTTTACTAATGACGATGAGTTAGCGCATACAATTAGAGGTATTGTAAACCACGGTATGTACGAGCGTTATCATCATGATGTTGTTGGTGTAAACTCACGTTTAGATTCTATTCAAGCTGCTGTTTTAGATGCTAAATTACCGCATTTAGATACTTACAATACAGCGAGACGCAATACAGCAAAAAAATATAATGAAGCCTTTAAAAACCATTCAAATATAACTACTCCAACAGGTTTAGAGGCTAATGATGGTGATGATAGCCATGTATTTCATCAATATACACTTAATTTAAAAGACGTGGATAGAGATGCTCTTGTGGCACATTTACAATCAAAAAATATTCCATGTGGAGTGTATTATCCAATACCGTTGCACAGACAAAAAGCGTATATGGATGATCGCTATAATGAATCAGATTTTCCGGTTACAAATGCGTTAATTAAATCTGTGATTTCGCTTCCAATGCATACGGAGTTAGATGATGAGCAAATTGAATGTATTACAAGTACAGTTTTAAGTTTTATCGATTCAAATAAATAATATAAAACGAGCATGTTAAGAGCTTTGTTAATCAATGAGTTGATTACTAGTGAACAGCATGTGACATTTGAGAAAATTATATAAAGAACACATGAAAATTTTAGTAACAGGTGGTTTAGGTTTTATTGGATCGCATACCGTAGTAGAATTACAAAACGAAGGCTACGACGTTGTCATTATAGATAATTTATCTAATTCTTCAATCGAAGTTTTAGATGGTATCACAGCTATTACAGGCAAAAAACCAATTTTTGAGAAATTAGATTTGAAAGTAAAACCAGACGTTCAAGATTTTTTTAAACGTCATAACGATATTGTGGGTGTCATTCATTTTGCAGCCAATAAAGCGGTTGGAGAAAGTGTTGCCGAACCTTTAATGTACTATGAAAACAATATAACTACATTGGTTTATTTACTTCAAGAATTAAAAGGTTTGAGTAAGAAGAATTTCATCTTTAGTTCGTCTTGTACTGTATATGGACAAGCCGATGAATTACCAATTACGGAAAATGCACCTGTGAAACCTGCTGAGTCTCCTTATGGAAATACAAAGCAGATTGGTGAAGAAATTATTAGAGATACTTGTCGTGTAAATGGAGATATAAAAGCAATTGCTTTGCGTTATTTTAATCCAATTGGAGCGCATGATTCAACAGAAATAGGTGAACTACCAATTGGAGTTCCACAAAATTTAGTGCCTTTTATAACACAAACAGCTATTGGTATGCGAGAGCAATTATCTGTGTTTGGAGGCGATTATCCAACGTCAGACGGTACCTGTGTAAGAGATTATATCCATGTGGTGGATTTAGCTAAAGCCCATGTCATAGCTTTACAGCGTTTGTTAGATGTTAAAAATGATTCTAATTATGAGTTTTTTAACCTTGGCACAGGAACAGGAAGCACTGTTTTAGAAGCTGTTCAGTCTTTTGAGCGTGTTTCAGGAACATCTTTGAATTATAAAATAGTAGATCGAAGAGAAGGTGATGTTATTGCGGCTTATGCTGAAACGTCTAAAGCAAACAGTGTTTTAGGTTGGAAAACAGAATTAAACTTAGATGATGCTATGGCTTCCGCTTGGAAATGGGAACAGAAAATTAGAACGAAATAAACGAAATAGCAACAGATGAAAACTTTTTTCAAGATTTTAGTATTGCTCTGTGGAGTAACGCTTACGGCACAGACTACATATTTACATTGTGGTAAATTAATTGATACAAAATCTGGAAAAGTACTCATAGAGAAAACAATAGTTGTTACTGGAGATAAAATTATTTCAATTGAAAACGGTTATGTCAATCCAACAAATTCTGAAGATGTAACAGTTGATTTAAAATCTAAAACCGTAATGCCAGGTTTAATAGATATGCATGTGCATATTGAAGGCGAAACGAGTCCAAAATCTTATCTCAATAAATACACCTTGAATGATGCTGATGTCGCTTTTAATTCTACAAATTATGCGAAAGTAACTTTAATGAGTGGATTTACAACCGTTAGAGATTTAGGAGGCTCTGGAGTAAATATCGCCTTAAGAAATGCTATAAACTCAGGAAAAATTGTTGGTCCAAGAATTTTTACTGCAGGTAAATCTTTGGCGACTACAGGTGGTCATGCCGATCCAACAAACGGTTCTAGTAAAAATCTTATGGGTGATCCTGGGCCGAAAGAAGGTGTAGTAAATGGGGTAGAAGACGCCAAGAAAGCTGTAAGACAACGTTATAAGAATGGTGCAGATTTAATTAAAATAACAGCAACAGGAGGAGTTTTAAGTGTGGCTAAAAGCGGCCAGAATCCACAATTTTCAATCGAAGAAATCAAAGCAATTTGTGAGACGGCTAAAGATTATGGTTTTCATGTGGCAGCACATGCACATGGAGATGAAGGCATGCAACGTGCCATTTTAGGTGGGGTTAAAACGATTGAGCATGGCACTTTAATGAGTGCTGAGACTATGGAATTAATGAAAAAGCACGATGTGTATTTAGTACCAACCATTACAGCAGGAAAATTCGTGTCAGACAAAGCAAAAATTGAAGGGTATTATCCGGAAATCATTGTGCCTAAAGCTTTAGACATTGGACCTAAAATTCAAGATATGTTTGGTAGAGCCTACAAAGCAGGAGTTAAAATTGCTTTCGGAACAGATGCAGCAGTATTTTATCATGGTGACAATGCAAAAGAATTTGGTTATATGGTTGAAGCTGGTATGCCAGCAATTGAAGCGCTTCAATCTGCGACAATTACCAATGCCATGTTACTAAGTATGGAAGACCAAATTGGGCAGCTAAAACCTAATTACATAGCTGATATTATTGCTGTAAATGACGACCCAATTTCAAGTATTTCTACAATGGAAAACGTCATTTTTGTTATGAAAAACGGTGTTATTTACAAAAAATAGCCAAATTTAGGTGCTTTTTCGTTTATTGAATATGTAAATGACAAGCTACAACGTTGCGAATATGTTAATTCTTTTAGTGTCTGATTTTCAATATGATAATATCAAAAGCCGTTAGCTAGGTTTTAACACTGATTCCTTGGAGTTGGTCATCAATCTTCGTTGCTTTGTAGTGAATGATAATTGAACAACATGAAATTGATTAGTATTAAAAGAGAGACCAAAACCGAAGGTCGCTTCACGAAAAAAATGGGTGTAATGTTAACTAATGTTACCTACATTAAAAAGCAATTCTTAAGTATTCCTTACAAAACACTTCATAAATACAGAGAAACGTATTATGGTGAAGTTAAAGATTGCGAAGACTGTAAATTAGCGCGTTAGTTTTAAAACTCTAAACAGAAACGTTTTCTTTCTTCTTGCTGTTAAATATTCCACTGAAAAGTAGAATAACCATTCCTAGGGTAACAGACATATCAGCAACATTAAAGATTCCTGTTTTAAATACACCACCTAAATTAATATAGAAAAAGTCAGTGACTTGGCCAAATACAATACGGTCAAAGACATTGGCTATACCTCCTCCTGCAATACAGCAAAACGCAATAAGGCTCATTCGGTCTAATTCTTTAGTTTTTATGATATAATAAATCACATAAGCTAAAACAAGGGTTGGTAAAATTAACAAGAAGATTAATCTAAGAGTTGGATTCATATCACTTCCCATACCTAAAAAAGCGCCTTTGTTTTCTACCCAAATGAGTTGAAAATAATCTTGTATTACATTGATTTGCCCTCTCCCACCTTTAATCATTGTGGTTCTAACAATTACTTTAGAAATTTGGTCAATAGCAATATTAAATGCGATGAGTATTATGATAAATAGTGTTCTGTTCAAATCAGTGAGTTTTAGGCATTAATTTCAAAAGTAGCTGAAGCCGTTTCTGCTTCACGATGTATTTTCTTTACTAAGCCTTGTAATACTTTTCCAGGACCAACTTCAGTAAAATGTAATGCTCCATCGGCAACCATTTGCTGTACAGATTGCGTCCAACGTACAGGTGCCGTTAATTGTGAAATTAAATTGGCTTTAATTTCGTTTTCATCAGTAATAGCAGATGCTGTTACGTTTTGGTATATTGGGCAGTTAGGCTTGCTAAATGTTGTGTTTTCTATGGCAGCCGCTAACTCTTCACGCGCAGGCTCCATTAATGGTGAATGAAAAGCACCACCAACAGGTAATACTAAAGCACGTTTTGCACCAGCTTCTTTCATCGCTTCACAAGCTTTATTAATAGCTTCAACGTCTCCAGAAATCACTAATTGACCAGGACAATTGTAATTTGCAGGAACTACAACACCGTCTATAGTTTTACAGATGTCTTCAACAACGTTATCTTCTAAAGCTAAAACGGCAGCCATTGTACTTGGTTGCAATTCACAGGCTTTTTGCATGGCTTGGGCACGTTGAGAAACTAATTTAAGTCCGTCTTCAAACGTTAATGCTCCAGCAGCAACCAACGCCGAGAACTCTCCGAGAGAATGACCAGCAACCATATCTGGTTTAAAGCTATCTCCAAGGGTTTTTGCTAAAATTACAGAATGTAAAAAGATAGCAGGTTGAGTCACTTTAGTTTGCATTAAATCTTCCTTAGAACCCTCAAACATAATGTCTGTAATATGAAAGCCTAAAATGTCATTGGCTTTTTCAAATAATTCTTGAGCTAAAGGTGAATTTTCGTAAAGGTCTAATCCCATTCCTGAGAATTGAGCACCTTGACCTGGAAATATATATGCGTTCATGTGTGTTTTAATTTAAGTTGCAAAAATAGGAATTAATATTTTCAGTTTACAGTATTCAGGCGCAGTTTTCAGTTAGTGTGTAATTGACTGAAAACTCTACGAACAAGCCGCCTCCGCACAACGTTCACCATCCATAGCGGCAGAAATAATACCCCCAGCATAACCTCCACCTTCGCCACATGGAAATAAATTAGTGATTTCAGGATGCTCTAAGGTTTCTGTTCTCGGAATATTTACTGGTGATGAGGTACGCGATTCTACACCGATGACATTAGCTTCTTCGGTATAATAGCCTTTCATTTTTTCACCAAAAGCTTTAAATCCCTTACGTAAGGAGCCTCCAATTATTTTTGGTAATAAAGAATGTAATGGTGCTGAATTTAAACCAGGTTGATAAGAGGTTTCATTTAAACTTGACGATAATTTTCCTTCAACAAAATCCGTTAATCTTTGAGCAGGAGCAGATTGTCTACGTCCCCCAGCTGTAAAGGCTAAACGTTCTAAATCTTTTTGATATTCTAAGGCTTTTAAAGGTCCGAAATGTTCGTATTTATAAAGGTCTTTATCCGCATTAATTTCTGTAACAATACCTGAATTGGCAAATTTATTATTTCGCTTGGAAGGCGACATCCCATTGACTACAACTTCACCATTGGCTGTGGCTGCAGGAACAATGAATCCACCAGGACACATACAAAATGAATATACACCTCGGTCATTTACTTGTTGCACTAAGCTGTAAGATGCGGCAGGTAATAACGCGTCGCGTTGCTCACCTTTACAATGGTATTGGATGCCATCAATTATTTCTTGTGGATGCTCAACTCTGACTCCCATGGCGAAGGATTTTGCTTCAAGCTTAATCTTCTTGTCATTCAATAAGTAAAAAATATCCCTTGCAGAATGGCCTGTGGCTAGAATGACTTTTTCAACATCGAGTTCATTGTCATTGTTAAGTTGAATCGCAACAATTTTACTATTCTTAATCGTGAAATCAGTCACACGCGTTTCAAAATGCACTTCACCACCAAACTTGATGATATTCTCTCTTATATTTTGAACAACTCTTGGTAATTTATTAGTTCCGATATGTGGATGCGCATCAACTAAAATCTGATCTGTTGCACCATGAAATACTAAGTTTTCAAAGATTCGTCTAACATCTCCTCGTTTTAAACTTCTCGTGTATAATTTACCATCAGAATACGTGCCAGCACCTCCTTCACCAAAACAGTAATTAGAATCTTCGTTTACAAAATGATCTTGGTTAATGGCCTTTAAATCACGTCGACGGTCTTGTACATTTTTACCGCGCTCTAAAACAATAGGTTTAAAACCTAGTTCTATACAACGCAATGCCGCATACATGCCTGCCGGTCCAAAACCAATAATGTGTACAGGTTTTGCATTAGAAACGTCTTTGTAATCAAAATGGTAATCTGAAGTTTCAGGTACAGGTTCATTGATGTACACTTCAACTTTATAGTTGAACATAATATTGCGCTTACGTGCATCAATCGATTTTCTTAGAACTTTTATTCCTGAAATATCGGAAGATTTCATTCCCAAATCATAGGCTGCTTTATTAAGCAAACCATCGGGTTGTCTTTCTTGCTGTAAATTAATGCGTAGTTGTAAGGCTTTTATCATGTTGCAAAATTAAAGAAAAGAAATGTTATCAAAACTTTTTAAATAGTAATAAGTTGTAATGCTTACGTTTCAATATAAGCATAAAAAAAACCACGTTAATTAACGTGGTTTCATTTTTTATCTCAACGGTGTTAAGATTTCGTTTTTGGTTGATCTCTATTTATTTCTGTAATATCAATGTCTGTAGCTTCTGTATTAAGAAAGTGTTTGCTAAAATGATCGGCTCTTAGCCAAAATGAATATTCTGTCATGTTTCCAAAACTATGACGTTGACCTGGCATAAGCATAAAATCGAAACGTTTATTCGCTTTTATTAATGCATTTACCATTCTAATGGTGCCTCCAGGATGTACATTATTATCGACATCACCCGTAATGAGCATTAGATTTCCTTTTAGATTTTGTGCTAAAGATTGGTTGTTGTCAATAAGGTATTTGTATTTAACATTACCATCGTCATCCATTTCTTCCTGTACACCATGATGTGTTTCACTCCACCAACTGTTATAAATACTATTATCATGATTTCCTGCAGAAGACACGGCCGCTTTAAAGAAATCGGGATACACTAACATGGCTGCAGTAGACATAAAGCCACCACCAGAATGGCCGTAAATTCCAACTTTATTAATGTCAATATAATCATGTTGATCTGCAAGTTGTTCTGCGACATGTCTTTTATCTGCTAAACCGTAATCTCTAAGGTTACCATAACCATAATTATGGTACCATTTAGAACGGTCTGGATGTCCACCACGATTACCCATAGTCACTACAATAAATCCGACTTGTGCCATACGGTCTAAACGATCCATTCTAACAGAAAACGATTTGTTTACAGCTTCGGTTTGAGGACCTGGGTAGACGTATTCTAATAAAGGATATTTTTTAGACTCATCAAAATCATAAGGCTTATACATTACACCATAAATGTCAGTAATACCGTCATCTGCTTTCATTTTAAAAGTCTCAGGAAATTGATAGCCTGTTGCCATTAATTGGGATAAATCGGCTTCTTCTAAATTCATAATAAGCTTACCAGTATTAGATCTTAATTCTGATTTAGGAACCGTATTCACTCTAGAGTAGTTACTCACAAAGTAGGCATTAGAATCTGCCATGTCTGTACTAGAGTTATAGTCACCAGGGTTTAACGCTTGTAAGCCAGAACCATTTAGATTCACCTTATAAAGGTGTTCGTAATAAGGGTCTTGATCTTTTGCAATACCATGTGCCGTAAAGTAAAGCGTTCTGCTTTTTTTATCCACACCAATAGCACGTTCAACATGGTATGAACCAGAGGTCACTTCGTTTTTTAAGTTTCCTTCGGTGTCATACAAATAATAGTGTGCCCAACCCGAACGTTCTGCCCAATGCAGCATTTCAGTTTCGTTATTTAACAATACTAAAGGGCGCGATTCTATATAGGTGTTAAAACGTTCTTCAATTAAAACTTTTGTTTCTCCTGTATTAATATCAGCCACACAGATATCTAGTTTTTTACGATCTCTGCTAATTGTATTATAATAGATTTTACCTTTTTTAGATAATAGTAATGATGGGTTGAAGTCATCGTTATAGCTCGATTTTAATCTCGGCTCACGATACACTTGAATGCTTTGCTGCTTTACCGTATCTAATTGCACCTGAATATTTGATTTTGAAGGAATATCAAAAACATGCAGTTCTGTTTTGTAATAGTCGTCTTCACCTGGCATGTGGTATTTGTAAGATTCTAAAGTTGGGCGTTTTCCTGAAGTGGTATTAATTACCCATAAGTCGTTAATGTGTCTAGAATCTGTTCTTTGAAATACAAACTTTTTAGAATCATGAGACCAAACTCCTCTAACTGATTTGCGCTTGTCTTTATTCTTTAATTTTTCCTCATTATTTTCTCCACGACTGCTTCCGCCATAGTCATAATTTTCTTCTCCATCAGTTGTCCATTGGTTTTCAACGATAGTAGAATCTTTTTCGTTTTTTACAGCTTTTAAGAAGTTTTCCTTATCCATCCAATACAAGTTGTAGTGTTTAGAAAATAAAACTACAGAACTGTCTGGTGCTATATTAGCCCACTTTTTCCAATCTTCTTTTTCTTTCTTTTTATTGCTAATAATGGTTAAGCCATTACCGCCAAGACGATACTCAAAGTGATATACTTTATTTACTTTTTCCGCCTTTTTAGCTTTGCCTTTTTTCTTTTTATCTGTTTTTGTAGAATCTGTTTCTTTTGTATTCTCTTTTTCTTCGTTTACGTCATCGTCTTTTTTCTCTTCATCAACTTTCTCTGTTGATGTTACATAGAAACGTATCGCTGTTTCATTTTTTACAAATTCAAAATCAAATTTAGGTAAGTGCTGAGCGTCGTAAGGATCTTTCGTGATTTCAGTCAGCCATTTAGCCATTTTTTCATTATCAAAAAGTGCTTTTTTGCTGCGATTATCAGCATCTACAATATAGTAATTAGAACCTTCTGTTGTTTTGTATTGATACCAAAATTTATTGCCGTTTTTTAACCAATTTGGTCTTACTGAAGTAGAATGAACTAACTTTCCTAAATTAGTTGGGGAATATTTAGCTGCAGCTCTATAATTTGGTGTTGGCGTGGTACTTTCCTTTTCGCTGTTTTGTGCATTTATTAAACTAAAGGATAAGCTTAAAAAGAGTAGAAGTATTAATTTTTGCATGCTTTGTTAAGTGATTTAAGAGGGGTTAGTTTCTAGATTTGACTAAATTACTTGTAATATTATAAAATTGGTAAATATTTAACATTAGCCTAACGATTTAGTAGGGGGAATATTTTTCTTATGAACTGATTTTACTATCTTGAAACCTCAAAATAAATCATAATTGAGCTGGTTAAAAAAAGACCCTTTACAAATTATTGCGTTTCAGAGTTATGGAACAAATTCCCATTTTTATGCTAGAGGTAGAGCTTTGGAAGATGAATCTATTGATTTAGACGACCAACATATTTGGCACCTTATAGTGAATACTTGGAAACGATTTGAAACTGACGAAATTAAACATGTCGGTTTAGATTTAAAGTTGCCTAATAATAAGATTATAAAAGTCAACACGGACGAAAATGGTTATTTTATTGCTGAAGAAAATATAGAAAACTTAAAAGATTTAGCAAATGAAGAAGGTTGGCTTTCTTTTGAACTTTCGTATAATGACGTTAATATTAAACGCACTATTCAGAATAAAAATAGATTTCCTGGTGAATTATTAATTCCGTCTAGCAAAGCCCAATTTGGTGTTGCAAGTGATATCGATGATACTATATTACATACAGGTGTGGTGTCTATTCTAAAATGGAAGGTGATTTATAATTCCATTTTTAAACATGCTAAGAACAGAATTCCTTTAGAGGGGTCGGCAGAATTTTATCACAAGTTACACCGTGGAGTCTCTGGTAAAAATTCGAATCCTATTTTTTATGTGAGCCATAGTCCTTGGAATTTATACCGCTACTTAGAACTTTTTTTAAGACAAAATAATTTCCCTAAAGGCCCTATTTTATTGCGAAGTCTAAGTAATCTTCTTAGAAAGAAATCTCAAGATGAAAAGCCACAAAAACAAAAGGAAATAATCAATCTATTAAAAACATACCCTCATTTACCGTTTATATTAATTGGAGATAGTGGAGAGCACGATCCTGATATTTATATGGAAATTGTAGAAGAATTTCCAGGGCGAATTTTAGCAATTTATTTGCGTAGTGTAAAGCACAAGAAGAAAATGTTACGTGTTAAAGGTATTGTGGATGGTTATAAAGTAACACCAATGTTGTTAGTAGAGAATAGTGAAGAAGCTATTGAACATGCTAGACAAAGTGGGTTTATTATCTAAGAATATCGTCTATCCGTGTTTTGTTCTGTTGTTGTAATAGAGTAGGGTAAAGATTAAAGATAATATTGAACAGTAATAGTATTAAGGCGGACAAAAACAGTCCATTCCATAGTTTTATAACGATAACACTAAGTAGAAAAACAAAGCCAATTAGGTGACCTATTTCTGCATAAACCATTTCAGTTCTAAGGCGTTGTAAATCGTCTCTGTTTGGCCTGCTTTTAAGGTTTAAATTTTTATTAAAGACTCTAAAGAAGCTGTTTTTAATGATCCAGCCAAATTTACTTAATCCAATCGACTTACTTAGGACGTCATTTTTTATAAAGTTTAGATGTGATATTCTGCCATAGAACGTTCTAAGTTTTATGGCATTATTAAGCAATAATCCAACAGTCCAAGATATAAAAGTGAGTGTGATGGCCTGAAGAATGTAGAGTAAAATTATCAATTAAAACAACCCATTTATTTGAGCATCAATTCTATTAATGATGTCTCCTAAATCTTCAGGATTTGCAACAAAATCGAGATTATCTACATCAATTATAAGTAAATTACCTTTGTCATATTTAGAAATCCATGCTTCGTAGCGTTCATTTAAACGACTTAAATAATCGATACTGATGGTGTTTTCATAATCGCGACCTCTTTTATGAATTTGAGCTACTAAATTAGGAATAGAACTGCGTAAGTAAATTAATAAATCTGGCCCTTTTACAAATGATTCCATAAGTTGGAATAATGACGAGTAATTTTCGAAATCACGATTGGTCATTAACCCCATAGCATGCAAGTTAGGAGCAAAAATATGTGCATCCTCATAAATCGTTCTGTCTTGTATAATGTCCTTTCCACTATCGTGAATTTGATTGACTTGGCGAAACCTGCTGTTTAAGAAATAGACTTGTAAATTGAAGCTCCAACGTTCCATCTGATTATAAAAATCATCTAAATACGGATTGTCTACAACGTCTTCCAATTGCGCCTCCCATTTAAAGTGTTTGGCGAGTAATTTTGTGAGCGTTGTTTTTCCAGCTCCTATATTTCCTGCAACAGCAACATGCATAATCTATTCTATTTTTAATTGGTAATGACGTAGTAAATTTAAGCCGTAAATATACACCGTTTCATTGGTTACCAAAAACTGTTTTATTAACATTTTAGGATGTTTTATAGGGTGAATTATAGCCTCGTTTTTTTCTAATATAAATAATGATTCTCCTTTTTTTAAGACCAAATGCGCTTCGTTAAATGCTAAACTGTCGTAGCCTGAATTTTCTATTTTTCGTATTAAACTTCCAAAGTAATTATAAACGTAGAGGTAATTTTTAGTCAATAAATAGCAATAATTATAATCGCTTTTTAAATCTAGAACTTCAGATTGAACAGGGACAGTTTTGAGTTTTATTTTATTAGCGTTAAAATCGTATAATTCTAAATACTGATAATCTTGATTAAATAACCATAGCGAATTATCATAACCAGAAGATATAAAAGAGACGTTTTTGTAAGGTTGAAGTGTGTTGAAGTCTACTTTTTTAATTTCAGCCAAACGATTATCTAAAATCACAACCGTATTGAAGTCTTTATAGAATAGATTTATTTTTAAAGGATTAAAGGTGTTTGCCGATGTTATGTCGCCAAGTTGAAAATTGGCGTACGTAATAATGGTATCTTTTGTTTTTTTATGAAAGGAATTATTTTCCGTAGCATAATAGAATGTCCCAAAATTATCAATTCCAAAAATGGCTTTAGCTTTAAGCTGTGTTGAATCTTTTAAAGTCGCTGTAATTTGCCGTTGCGTTTTATCTTGCGAAAAACTGAACAAACTAAAAAACAGAAATATAAAGACTAGCTTTTGCATGATTGTGGGCGAATAAGCTTGAAAAATACAACAATTACTCCAATTTCTCTTTACAGAGCTTTGAGGTTATACTAAATTGAACGAACTCGAAATTAGATTTTAAATAATAGGGATTGGTGCTTTTAAGTTAATCCGTCAACTTGTACCCAAAACCACGGACATTAATAATTTGAATGTTTTTATCTTTAATCAATTGCTTTCGTAATTTACTGATAAAAACATCCATACTTCTGGCAGTAAAAAAGTCGTCTGTTCCCCAGAGTTTATTCAGAATTAAAGAGCGATCTAAAACTTGGTTTTTATTTTTTATTAAATGAAATAATAAATGCGATTCTCTATGAGTTAACTGAATCGATTCGTCATCCTTAAATTTTAATTGCTGTTTTGCTAAATCGAAGGTGAATTTACCAATATTTATGATTTCGGTGGTCTTTTGAGTTTTAGTTCTGTCTACCAAATTATGAACTCTAACGATCAATTCTTCTATGCTAAATGGTTTTTTGAGGTAATCATTACCACCTATTGAGAAGCCTTCTACGACATCTGCGGTTTGCGATTTTGCTGTTAAAAATATAATAGGAATACTATCGTCAATAGCTCTGATTTCTTTTGCTAATGTGAAACCATCTTTTTTGGGCATCATCACATCTAAGACTAAAATTTCTGGAGCTTCAGATTTATACTTGTCAAAGGCTTTGTCTCCGTTTTCGCAAAGTATGACTTCAAAATCTCTTGTTTCAAGACTTTCTTTTAGTATTTGTCCTAAAGCGGCTTCGTCTTCAGCCAATAACAGTTTAATTTTATGAGCCATTTGGAAGCGTGATTTTAAATGTGGTTAAATTTTTATTGAGTTCTAAGTTGATTGAACCATTGTGCTTGTCAATTATAGTTTTGGTGTAATAAAGGCCAATACCAAACCCTTTAACATCGTGGGTATTCCCTTTTGGGACACGATAGAATTTATCGAAAATTTGATGTTTGTTTTCATGAGTTAAACTATGACCATTATCTGAAATTAAAACTTCAAAATTAGTATTCTTTGTTTTTAATTCAATTGAAATAATCTCTCCTCCATACTTTACGGCATTATCTAAAATGTTGTTTAGGGCATTTTCAATATGAAAGATGTCAGCATTAATAATTAAACTTTCGAGCTGAATATTGCTGTTGAATGTCTTATCTGGAAATTGAATCTTATACTTACTAGCCAAAGCATCAAGTAAACTAATGATATCGAAATTTTCTTTATTCAATTCTAAATTACCACTATCTAAAGTTGCGGTTTCTAATAGTTTTTCGACCATAACATTCAACTTTCCTAATTGCTCGGAAGACATGTTGAGGTATTTTTTAGTTTTGGCTTTATCGTCAATAGCATTAAAATTACTAATGCTTTCTATTGCTGCGCTAATAGTTGCGATTGGAGTTTTAAACTCGTGCGTAATATTGCTGATAAGGTCATTTTTAACTTCGGCGAGTTGCTTTTGATGTTTAATGATTTTTAATAGATAGAATAGACAGCTAATTACCGCTAAAACTAAGAGGGTTGAAATTAAGATGCCTCCGAGAATGCGATATAAAATAGCTTTGGTGGTGTTGGTAAATAAGATGGTTAAAAACGTGCCTTTTGGTAAGAATCTAGATTTTGTATCCGTTTGAAGGTAATCATCAGACATGTGATTAGGATCTAATTCTGGTAAGGATCCGTTTACCATAAAATAGTCAACGTTACGTTCGGGGTCTTTATAGTCTAGGTAAAAATCGACATTAATGCTTTTGCGTTCTAGTTCTATCGCTATTAATTCTTCAACAGCCTTTACATCAAGTGTGTCATTTTTTATCGAAATCATCACTTTAGAGGTCAGAAATTCGGCATTTTTTAAATTGACATCTTTATTGTTGCTTTTAAGACTATCTATTTTTAATTTTAGTTGATCTCTTGATAAGGGGTTGTGTGTTTTATCATGAGCCTCTGACATTGAATCTGCCTTAAATCCTCTAAAGACCGTTATACCTTTAATACTATTTGTATCTAAAGAATCAAGGTTTGTAAACTCTTTATGAGATTCATCAATGTTTTTAAAAAAATTTTCCAGCTCACCACCGTCTTCAAAAGCTTTTTTTTGCTGGTCGCCTTCAAGAATAAAACCAAAAGTGGTGCGCTCTGCTAAAGCTGTATAATAATCATCTACCGCTTTATCTAAACTAATTTGCACATCGTTAATCAGCTGCTGTTTATTGGTTTGATAGTTTTTATAGTTCCAATAGACTTGTATGCCAATCGTAGCCGTGATTACGGCAATGATGGTGTATAAAATTAGGCGATACCGTTTATCATTCATGTTTCAAATGTATAAAGTTATTATTTAGTATAAGTTATCGGTTAACACACGTTAACACTAGTTAACCTAAAAAACGAATTGGTGTTGAGATATTTGTAGGGTATTAATTATAAAACCATAAAAAATGAAATCAAAGATGCGTGACTGTTTTAGTCTAAAAAAAGTGCTCACTTGTTTAGTGTTGTTAATTTCTGTTGTTGGATTTAGTCAGTCTAAAGTTGAAGACAAATCAGTAAAAATTGATGCGTTTAGTATTGAGGTTACAATTGATTCTCTTGAAGAACTAGAATCCACTTTTAAAGCGGAAGATTTAGATGAGTTATTAGAAATGATGGATAACAATGAAGAGTTGAGTTTAACCTTAAACTGTAGCTTTTCAGAGGCTAAGGATAATTTAGAAGGAAACATGACTTATACTGTTACAGGAAGGGCAAATGAAAAAACGAAATTTCTAAAGAATATTGAAAAAATGAAAGCTACAGCATTGAAATTTTATAATTTAAAAAATAGAACATAATGACAACAATTACTAGAATTCTAATTTTGATATTAATAGGAGTCGTTTCATCTATTAATGCACAAGATTTCCAAGGTATTGCCACTTATAGAACCCATCGCGATTTTGATATTAAAATGGATAGTACCAAAATGAACGATGCAATGCAAAAGCAAATGATGGAAATGATGAAAAAGCAGTTTCAGAAAACGTATACTTTAACTTTCGATAAATCGTCATCTTTATATAAACAGGAAGCAGAATTAGATAAACCACAAGTTGGAGGAGGCATTCAAATGTCTTTTGGCAATAGTGGGTCAGATGTGTTTTATAAAAATATAAAGGATCATAACTATGTAGATCACAAGGAAACAATGGGTAAGAAATTCTTAATTAAAGATTCTATTTCCCCAATCGAATGGAAGCTAGAATCCGATACCAAACATATTGGGGAATACATGTGCTTCAAAGCAACGTATACTGAACAAGTGCCTAAAGTTAATATGAATTTTAGTAACATTTCAAGTATAGATGATGACAATGAAGAGGAAAAAGAACCAGAAATGACCGAACGTACAATTACAGCTTGGTATACTCCTCAAATTCCTGTTAGTAATGGGCCTGCAAAATACCAAGGACTTCCTGGTTTGATTTTAGAAATACACGATGGGAAGCTAACGGTGATCTGTAGTAAAATTGTCATCAACCCAAAAGATAAAATTGAGATTGAAGAACCAACGAAAGGAAAAGAAGTGACCCAAAAAGAGTATGATGATATTATGGATAAGAAAACCAAAGAAATGATGGAGCGTTATGCGCCAAGCAGAGGGTCTAAAGACGGTGCGATTCATATTTCTATAGGTGGTTAATTCTCTTAACATAAATTTAACAAACCTAAACTTAACTTTTCTTCATTTGTAGAGTCTTATGGAAGTAAGATTAACATAATTTGTTATTAAATTTAACTAGACTATTAAAAATGAAGAAATTACCATTAAAAATTGCATTCCTCTTAACTGTGCTTTTCGCCAGTTCTAATTTGTTTGCTCAAGATTTTCAAGGCAAAGCATATTACATATCTAAAACCACTATGGATCTCGATCAATTTGGAGGACAAGACATGAGTGCAGAGCGAAAAAAGCAATTTGAAGAACGTATGAAGAGCTTTTTAGAGAAGGAGTATACGCTAACGTTTACAAAATCTGAGTCTATTTATAAAGAAGAAGAAAAGTTAGCAGCACCAGGTGGAAGCGGTCGAAGAGGTGGCTTTGGTGCAAGTTTAACCGGAGGTCCAAAATATAAAAATGTTCAAACAAAAGAAGTTATCCAAGATCAGGAGTTTTTTGGGAAGCAGTTTTTAGTTAAAGATGAATTAAAAGATTTAGAATGGAAAATGGGTACGGAAACCAAACTAATTGGTCAATATACCTGTTTTAAAGCTACAGCAACTGTCGTTCCTAGTGGGGTTGACTTTAGTAGTTTTAGAGGATCAAGAGGGAGAAATCAAAATAACGAAGAAAAAGCTAAAGATTCTATAGACTCAAATGAGCCTAAGGCACCAAAAACAATTGAAGTTGTAGCTTGGTACACTCCACAGATTCCTGTAAACCAAGGTCCAGATGATTACTGGGGTTTACCAGGATTAATATTAGAAATAAATGCAGATCGTACAACCATACTTTGTACTAAGATTGTATTAAACCCAAAAGAAAAGGAGTCTATTGATAAGCCTAAAAAAGGACAAGAAGTTACACAAGCAGAGTACACTGATATCACTACAAAGAAAATGGAAGAAATGCGCGAAATGTATGGTGGACGTAACGGTAGAGGCGGCGGACGCGGAAGAAACTAAGCATATTATAATTAAACTCTAATGAGGCAAAGCGTATAAACTACGTTCTCACTTACCAACCAAAGACATTATTTATATGAAAAATATTTTAGCGCTACTATTTACTTTAGTAGTTATGAGTTCTTTTGCTCAAATTAAATTGACAGGTATTGTAAAAGATAGCATCGGCTCTCCTTTAGAATTGGCCAATATTATTGCCATTAATAAAGAATCTAATACATTAGAATCTTATGCCATTACTGATGCTAGTGGGAAATATGTGATTTCACTGGGTAAAAATGGAATGTACAATATTCAAGTGAGTTATATCGGTTTAAAATCGGTGGATGAAACTGTAGAAACAAAAGAAGTTGATCTTACAAAAAACTTTAATTTGTATTCTGATAATATGCTCGATGCTGTTGAGTTGACGTATGATATGCCTGTAACAATTAAAGGAGATACCTTAATTTATAATGCAGATTCCTTTAAAAATGGTACAGAGCGGAAGCTTGAAGACGTCTTAAAAAAATTACCTGGTGTAGAAATTACAGCTGAAGGAAAAATTGAAGTTGAAGGTAAAGAGGTCACCAAACTGATGGTAAATGGTAAAGATTTCTTTGATGGAGACTCAAAACTAGCTACTAAAAATATTCCTTCAAATGCGGTAGATAAAATTCAAGTCTTACGTAATTACGCTGAGGTAGGTCAATTAAGTGGCGTTCAAAATAACCAAGACAACGTTGCTATTAATATTAAATTGAAAGAAGGAAAAGAAAATTTCTGGTTTGGAGATGTTACAGCCGGTGGAGGTGTTGCTCCATCGCCAAATGATAATTTGTATCTCGTACAGCCAAAACTATTTTACTACAGTCCTAAATACAGTATTAATGTTATTGGTGATATCAATAATATAGGAGAAGTCGCATTAACAGGCCGTGATATTCGTAATTTCGGTGGTGGTTTTAGAAGTCCGAGTTCTAGTAGTGGAACAAGTATTAACCTTGGAGATAATGGATTAAGTGGCTTAACAAATCTTGGAGATGCACAAACGATAGAATCTAAATTAGGAGCTATGAACTTTAGTTATTCTCCAAACGAAGCCTTAGATCTTAGTGGATTTTTAATTTATAATGCAAACCGTTTAAAAACGAGACAAGAAAGCTTTGTACGTTATACAAATCCAGAATTAGGAATTCCTGATGAAGAAACAGTACAAACAGGAAGAGAAGCTACCAACCAAGGTTTAGCAAAATTAAGTGCGAGTTATAAGCCAAATGCTAATAACCAATTAAACTATGATGTTTTGGGTCGTATTTCTAGCGATTCTGAAATGCAAAATGAATTTTCTACTGTAGTTGGAAATACCAATGAGTTGAATGAAGCAAAACCATTTAGTATTAATCAAAATGTGAATTATTATTACACGCTAAATGAGAAGAATATTTTTGCTTTTGAAGCGCAGCATTTAATTAAAGATGAAGATCCTTTTTACAATGTAATTGGATTAAAAGATGAAGGTGCTTTTGAAACTACAGCAACCAGTTTAGGTTTAAATACAAGTCAGGCTAATTATGATCTTAATCAAGAGCGTCGTATTAAATCTAACCAGTTAGATGCTAAATTAGATTATTATAATATCTTAAATTCTAAGAGTAATATCAATTTTACCTTAGGTACTATTTTGAGTAATCAGAAGTTCAACTCTAACATTTTTCAGTTTTTAGATGATGGCTCATTTTTTGACCCTACAGCAAACTTAACTAATAAAGAAGGTGACTTGCTAAGAAATGAAAACGATACAGAATATAATTTTAGCGATATTTATCTTGGATTTCATTACAGATTGAAAACAGGGAAATTTACAATTACACCTGGGTTCTCAGTTCACGCTTACGGCAACAAAAACACACAGTTTGGTGAAACTTATGAAGACAACTTCTTTAGAATATTACCAGATTTTGAAACGCAAATTCAATTTAAAAAGAGCGAGAGTTTAACGTTCCGTTATAACATGCAAAACTCATTTACGGATGTTACTAGTTTAGCTGAAGGTTTGGTTTTAAATAATTATAACAGTGTGCAATATGGTGAACCAAACTTACAGAATTCATTATCGCATAACTTAAACTTACGTTACTTTAGTTTTAACTTGTTTAATTACACTAATATATTTGCGTTTATTAATTATAACAAGAATATCGATCAAATAAGATCACTTACTAATTTTGATAATGTGATCAGAACCAATACGTATTTCAATTCAAATTTTGCGGATGAGAGTGTGTCGGCGAGTGGTCGTATACAACGTACTTTTGGTAAGTTAAGGGCCAGTATGCGTGTTGGTCTTAATTATAGCAAGAGTAATCAATTTGTACAAGATGTTAGATCTGTAAATGAGACGTTTTCTCAGACATATACGCCAGAATTAAGTACTAACTTTAGAGAGGCGCCAAACGTAACTTTAAAGTATAGATATAGCGTTTCAGATACAAAGCAAGGAGACAATGATACGCAGTTTACCACTAATGCTCCTTCTGTAGAATTTGATGCTTACATCTGGAAGGCTTTAACGTTTAGAACGGATTACTCATACACAAGTCAAAGTAGTAATGTTAGTGATACACAATCGTATCAAACATGGAATGGGAGTTTAGCGTATAGAAAAGATCAAGATGCTAAATGGGAATACCAACTTAGAGCCACCAACTTATTGAATATAGATTCTGAAGTTAATAATGGGTCTAATAATATTTCTGTATATAGCTCAGAAACATTTATTCTACCAAGATTGATTACATTTAGGTTGACTTACACCTTATAGAATATAATTGTAATAATAAAAGCCTCACATTTTAAAACAAAATGTGAGGCTTTTTTGTTTATGTATTGAGACCCCAAGTGGTCTCTCAGAATTTTAGATTCTTTCTATATGATCTATGTATCTAAAAAAATAAAACCCTCAACATTTTTAATCATGTTGAGGGTTTTTAAATACGTCTATTTCTAAAATTTAACTTTTAGAAATATCTATTTTTTCAATAACTTTTATAACGTCACCAGCCTCGTTTGTAAGCGATGCTTCAAATGCATTTAATTCTTTTTCAACTTCGACCTGTGTGCCTTCGAAAATAATAACTTCAGATGTTTTCTTTCCTTCTTTAATTGTGGAATAATTAACAGTTGCTTTAGCTAAATCTTTAGAGTCAACAGTCATTTCAATAGAAACGTTTGTGTCATTATTTGCTAAACCAGTTTCATCAGCATGACCACCTAAAATAGGCGCAATGACTAAACCGATTAAACAGGTTAACTTAATTAAGATGTTCATTGAAGGGCCAGAGGTATCTTTAAAAGGATCTCCAACGGTATCTCCAGTTACTGCAGCTTTGTGAGCTTCAGAACCTTTGTATGTCATTTCACCATTAATTTCAACTCCAGCTTCAAAAGATTTTTTAGCATTATCCCAAGCTCCACCAGCATTGTTTTGGAAGATCGCCCAAAGCACCCCTGAAACTGTAACACCAGCCATATAACCACCTAACATTTCAGCAATCGCTAAAGGATCCATTCCAAAAATCATTGGAATAAATGCAATTGCTAATGGGAAACCTATAGTTAATAAGCCAGGTAACATCATTTCTTTTAAAGATGCTTTTGTAGAAATAGCGACACACTTATCGTATTCTGGTTTTCCTGTACCTTCCATAATACCTGGAATCTCTCTAAACTGACGACGTACTTCCTCAACCATTTCCATAGCTGCTTTTCCTACAGCATTCATTGCTAAAGCAGAGAATACTACTGGTACCATACCACCAACAAATAACATCGCTAATACTGGTGCTTTAAAGATATTAATTCCATCAATTCCTGTAAATGTTACATAGGCAGCAAATAAAGCTAATGACGTTAATGCTGCAGAAGCGATAGCAAAGCCTTTTCCTGTTGCAGCTGTTGTATTACCAACAGAATCTAATATGTCTGTACGTTCTCTAACGATAGGTTCTTGCTCACTCATTTCAGCAATACCACCTGCATTATCAGATATTGGTCCAAAAGCATCAATTGCTAATTGCATAGCGGTTGTTGCCATCATTGCAGAAGCCGCTAAGGCAACTCCATAGAATCCTGCAAATGCATACGATGCCCAAATAGCTCCAGCAAATAATAATACGGAAGGGAAGGTAGAAATCATACCGGTCGCTAAACCTGCAATAATGTTTGTTCCAGCTCCAGTGCTTGATTGTTGTACAATATTTAAAATTGGTTTTTTACCTAATCCTGTATAGTATTCAGTTACTGAAGAAATAACAGCACCTACTATTAAACCAACTAAGGTTGCATAGAATACGCGCATTGAAGAAATCTCTTGTAAGCCTTCCCCGAAGAAATTCATTTGCATCGTTTCTGGTAACATACAAGTTACTAATCCGAAACATGCAGCAGCTACTAAAATAATTGACGTCCAGTTACCAATATTTAAAGCTCCCATAACTTGAGCTTCTTTAGCGTCATTACTTTTTATTTTCACCAACATGGTTCCGATGATAGAAATAATAATTCCTACACCAGCAATTGACATTGGTAAAAGGATTGGTCCAATACCTCCAAATGCATCAGAGATTGAGCCACCCATATCTTTAATCACATAGTTACCAAGAACCATTGCAGCTAAAACCGTCGCTACATAAGAACCAAATAAATCGGCTCCCATACCAGCAACATCACCTACGTTATCACCAACGTTATCTGCAATTGTAGCAGGATTACGAGGATCATCTTCTGGAATACCAGCTTCAACCTTACCAACTAAATCGGCACCAACATCGGCAGCTTTAGTATAGATACCACCACCTACTCTTGCGAATAATGCGATAGATTCAGCACCAAGAGAGAAACCAGCTAGTGTTTCTAATACGATGGTCATATCCATTGTGTTAGTCCATTCGCTTCCCATAAAGAACCAAAAGAAGAATATAAAGAATGCTGTTAATCCTAAAACGGCAAGACCAGCCACTCCTAATCCCATTACAGTTCCACCACCAAAAGATACTTTTAGTGCGTTTGGTAAACTGGTTTTAGCGGCTTGTGTTGTTCTAACATTTGTTTTAGTCGCTATTTTCATTCCAATGTTTCCTGCGAATGCAGAAAATACAGCACCGAAAATAAAAGCAATTACGATAAGCCAATGTGTTGTTGGTACTATAAATGTAACAATAGCAAGAAGTATACTTACAATAATTACAAAAATAGCGAGTAGTTTATACTCGGCATTTAAGAAGGCGAGGGCTCCTTCGTATATATGATCTGAAATTTCTTTCATTTTGCCATCTCCAGCATCTTGTTTCATAACCCAAGATTGCTTTATTAGCATGTAAATTAAGCCCAAAAGTGCCAAAGCTATTGGCATATAAATCATCATTGACTCCATATTATAATATTTAATTTAGTTAGTTATTAGCTAGGTAAATGTAGTAAAATGAATCATATTTTTACGAAAAAAGCAATATCATTTGAATGATATTGCTTTTTTAATAGTTTTTTACTTAAAAACTTTAGATTCCTGAATAAGGCTGTTAAATCGTAAAAGTGCGTTTCTTTTTATGTTCACTTTCATCGTAACGTTGAATACATTCGTGATAAATTTTCACAGCTTCTTCAGCATCTCCCCATCCACCAACATCAACTTTCTTTTTCTCTAAATCTTTGTATACACGGAAAAAGTGCTCAATTTCTTTAAGTCTGTGAGGATTTAAATCACTTATATCTCTATTGTTACTCCAGATAGGATCTGAAACAGGTACACAGATAATTTTTTCATCTGGTCCTTTTTCATCTGTCATATGGAAAACACCAATAGGTCTTACTTCCATAACTACCATTGGGTATGTAGGTTGGTGTCCTAATACTAAAACGTCTAAAGGATCACTATCTAAAGCTAAAGTTTCTGGAATAAAGCCATAATCACCTGGATACATCATAGATGAAAAAAGCATGCGGTCAAATCTTATTTTGTGTAATGTGAAATCGTATTCATATTTATTACGACTTCCTTTAGGTATTTCAATTAGTACATCGAAAGTTAATTCTTCTGATTCTGACATGTTTTAATTTGTATTTGGGAGTTCTAATTTACTTAGAACCATTATTATATTCTCTGTTAAAATTTAAGTTCCGCAAAGATAATATATTGTACGAGTTAGACAATTAATTATTTGTATAGTGGTTTATTGAATTGTTATCAATTTAGACAGTCTTCTTTTCTTGTTCAATTTGTTTCACTAAATTCGTTCAGTCTGTAATGGATACTATAATTATACGTCTTTTAAAAGAGTTATTTAAGTATGAATTTGAACGTAGTAAAGGTCATAAATGAGCACAAGGAAATAATTAAGGTTTCGATGACTTTAAAAGAAGAGTCGCAACGGTTCACAAAACTGCTTTTTAAGGCGTTTTATGATTGTGATACGGATGCCGAATTGGCATTGCAACAATTGGAAATATTGTTTATTGCGATTAGAAATAGGGCATGTCCGGATATTAAGAATAAGCCTTGTAAACTTTGGAGTGATTTTAAAGAAAACATTCCCGATTTATATTGCAGTTTAAAAAAGGATGCTGAAGCGATTTTTAACAATGACCCAGCATCGAAATCCATAGAAGAAATATATTTAGCTTATCCAGGGTTCTTTGCAATTTCAATTTATAGAATGGCAAGAGTCTTTTTTAAATTGAATCTGCCATTAATACCAAGGTTAATGACCGAGTATGCCCATTCTATTACTGGGATAGATATACATCCTGGTGCCACTATTGGTGACTCTTTTTTTATAGATCATGGTACCGGAGTGGTTATTGGAGAAACTACAGAAATACATAATAACGTTAAGGTGTATCAAGGTGTAACTTTAGGTGCTCTAACGGTTAAAAAGCAGCATCAAAATACGAAGCGTCATCCAACTATTGAGCAAAATGTCACCATATATGCTAATGCAACAATTTTGGGAGGTAATACTATTATTGGAAAAAATAGTGTGATTGGTGGTAACACGTGGTTAACAGAGTCTGTTCCTGAAAACTCTGTAGTAACTCATAAACATCAGGTTGAAATTTTTTCAAAATTAAAAAAGTAATATGAATAAGACCTTAATAGATCGCATTGGAAATACTCCTTTAGTTAAATCAATAGCATTAAATAGCAATCCTAATGTGAGTTTGTATTTTAAACTCGAAGGAAATAATCCAGGAGGTAGCGTAAAGGATAGAGCCGCTTACAATATGATTAAAAGTGCTCTAGACTCTAAACAAATTGATACATCATCAAAATTAATTGAAGCTACTAGTGGTAACACAGGAATTGCCTTAGCTATGATTGCGAGCATTTATAAGTTGAATATAGAACTTGTAATGCCAGATACAGCCACTAAAGAACGTGTACAAACGATGCGCGCTTATGGTGCAACAGTTATATTGCATCCTGATGGTATTGAAGGAGCGAGAGACTATGCTATAAATAAGGTTGAAAATGAAGGTTATTTGTCATTCAATCAATTTGAAAATGATGATAACTGGAAAGCGCATTACAAAACCACAGGTCCTGAAATTTGGAGAGATACCGAAGGTACTATTACGCATTTTGTATCTTCAATGGGAACTACAGGAACCATAATGGGAACCTCTACATTTTTAAAAGAGCAAAATACTGAGATAAAAGTTGTAGGTGTGCAGCCAACGGATGGCTCTAAAATACCTGGGATTAGAAAATGGCCCATAGAATATTTACCAAAAATATTTGATGCGTCTAAAGTAGATAAAACTATTGAAGTCAGTAAAGATGAAGCTATAGCAATGACACGACGATTAGCCAAAGAAGAAGGTATACTCGCAGGCATGAGCAGTGGAGGTGCTACAGCTGCAGCTCTAAAATTAGTAGACGGATTAGAGAGCGGAATCGTAGTTTGTATTATTTGTGATAGAGGAGATCGTTATTTGTCTTCGGATTTATTTGAATAAATTTTGAACACATTTTCTAAAAAAAACAAAAGGATTTGCGTTTAGTAAATCCTTTTGTTTTAGAAATAAAACCCGAAACTACCAGTAATACCAAAGGGTCTTGCGTCTGGTCGGTCTAAATAATTTCCTCTAAAGTTGAAGTCTAAACGCAATACTTTAAAGATATTGGCCACGCCAAAACTGTATTCGTAATACATGCGCGTATCTGGGGCTACTAAGGGAATTTCCATTAGGTTACCTGTACTGTTTAAAGCCATATTTTCATCAGAGAGTTCTCCCCAAACACCGCGTAACCCTAAAATAGCTCTTAAGTTATATTTTTTTAAGAAGGGAATACGAGAAAAAATACGACCATTAAAATTGTGCTCTAAATGAACAGAGCTATATGTATCTGTAACAAATTCGTAATAATCTAATTGTGTAAACGTATTGTATATTGAAAAATAGGATTGATTACCAGGAACAACACTCAACAATCCTAAAGGCACTTCTCCAAATGTTTTACCTAATTCTACAGAGGTAACTAATCTACCAAAACCACCAACTTGCCATGGTTGTATATATGAAAACTGAACTTTGGTATAGTCAAAGTCACTATCAAACCAATTACGATCTCCACGACTCACCTGTGCAAAAAGTCTGGCGAAATTATCATTCTTATTTTTACGCTCTACTCCAAAACCTGTCATTTGACGTTTTGGGAAATAGCCTAGTGATAGACGAGATTCAAATTGTTTTATTTCAGAAGAGACTCCAGATAAAGCTTCAGGGTCATTGTAATCTAAACTAAATGTTGATGAGGCTGAACTTATAGTACGGAAGCTACCGTCTATACGTACTTCAAAATTTCGAGAAGGCTCTATAGAGGCTCCAAAATTAGTCAAATTAATATTTGAAAGCTTATCATTTGTTCCGGTGCCAATGACGGCTGATGATGCTAAACTACGACCTAAAACATCTGAAGAACTCGTTAAGCTTGCTCCAATTTGTTCAATATCGCGCCTATTACCTCCAAAAATAGTTAAACGACTGCGTTTGTCTAATAACCACTTCCCAGAAATTCCGTATTTAAATTTATCATCGTTAAAACCATAAGCTAGGAAACCTTCAATTCGCCATAAATCGTTAGGGCCAAAGTAAGTTCTTCCTCCTGTTCGTAATCGCACACCTTCAACCTCGTTATAACCAAAGGTTGAAAAAATAGGACCGTAATCGAGATTTAAACTCGGAAATTCTATATAACCCGATCCAAGAATGCTCGCTAAATTATAAATACGTTTAAATTTTTTAACCGTTTTAAGGGTGTCCAACATTTTGTAAACCCCTTTTTCATCTTTACTTAAAGCTTCAAGTCTGTTATTTTGCCAAAAATCATCCTCTCGGTTGTATACATCTTCATCGTAATTATAAACAACCTTATCATAAAACTTAGGATCTTTAGGTTCATCAAATTTATAATTGTCATAGATAGTTGTTCGTTTTCCATAAACACCTCTAGACATTTCCTTTTTATTCATGGCGAAATCCGAAAGGAAATAATCGCGTTTTATAAGAAATACAGAATCGTTTAATACTTCAAACTCTTGTTCTATATAAATTTCCTTAACCCAGTTGATATTAGCGCTTTTTGAGGCTTGAAGATTAATTTCTTTAATAGCATATGTAGAATCATTCACCCAGAAATCACCTTTAAAAGTCAATTCGTTTTTTCGTCTAGGGTAATAAATAATGTTGTAGCACCATTTGTTGTCTATAAAAGCACTATCGGATAATACGTAGTTATAAGTTTGAACTCCTGTTCTGCTTAATGGACTTACAAAGCTTTTATCGAAAAATTTTAAGTAATTATTATAAACATTATATTCAGAATAGAGGTCGTCTATAAAATCTATAATAGTTTGGTTATTGCTGAACCCTGAGTTTTTATTACCTTTTAAATCTTCATGTTCCTTGTTAAGGATATTATCTCCCGATATTTTCTTTACAGATTCATTTAAGAAAATAGGTAAGTAGGTTTTTCCTGTAACATTAGAGGTATCAACTTCATTAAAAACGAATTCCATACCCTTAAAAAGCTTACTTTTTATTAGAGCACTATCAATAGTGTTGAGGTCAAATTCTACTTTTTCGTACTGGTCGTACTCGTATTGCTTAAACTGACTTAAGCCATTTTGGCGTTTGCGTTCCCATATCTTTTTAAGAATTCTAATTGCTGGATTCTCCGATGCTTTTTTGGATTGCTTTCCTGTAACAATAAGTACTTCATCTAGCGATGAGGCTTCCTCCTTAAGAATGAATTTTAAATCGTAACTAACGGGTTTAGTGAGGGGCACTTCTAGGATTTCAAAACCAATAAAAGAAACGATTAAGTTATCCCAACTGTTATCGGATTCTAAATAGAATTTACCGTCTTCATTGGTAATCGTACCTTCTGTAGAACCTTTAAATAATACATTGGCAAATGGAATTGGTACGTTGTTTTCATCAAAAACGTGACCGCTAACTTTGGTCTGAGCCATAGCAGAAAAAATTCCAAGAACAATAAATGGGATAAGTAGTTTTAGTTTCATATTAAAAAATAAACTTCATCAACAACCGTGCTAAACATAAGTTAGAGGGTTACGAATGAAGTTTACTAAACGCAGATATTTGCTTTTTATTTATTTGTACATCACTTTTTTTACTGCTTTAACAACATCATCGCTATTTGGTAGCCATTCTGCTAATAATACAGGTGAATAAGGAGCAGGAGTATCTGCCGTATTTATTTTAATTATTGGAGCATCTAAATAATCAAATGCTTCAGATTGTACTAAGTACGTAATTTCAGTGGCAACATTTCCAAAAGGCCATGCTTCTTCTAAAACAACTAAACGATTGGTTTTCTTTACCGATTTTAAAATTGCAGCTCTATCCATAGGACGAACAGTTCTTAAATCGATGATCTCACAAGAAATACCTTCTTTTTCTAATTCGTCAGCAGCTTTATAGGCTTCTTTGATGATTTTACCAAAAGATACGATAGTAACATCTGTTCCTTCACGCTTAATTTCAGCAACTCCAATAGGAACTACATATTCTCCTTCTGGTACTTCGCCTTTATCACCATACATTTGCTCGCTTTCCATAAAAATAACGGGATCGTCATCTCTAATCGCAGATTTTAATAAACCTTTAGCATCATAAGGATTTGAAGGTACAACAACTTTAAGTCCTGGAGTGTTAGCAAACCAGTTTTCAAAAGCTTGTGAGTGTGTTGCTCCTAATTGACCAGCAGAAGCTGTTGGGCCTCTAAACACGATTGGGCATTTAAATTGCCCACCAGACATTTGTCTAATTTTAGCCGCATTATTTATAATTTGGTCAATACCAACCAGAGAGAAGTTAAACGTCATGTATTCTACAATAGGACGGTTTCCTGTCATGGTAGATCCAATAGCAATACCAGCAAAACCAAGTTCTGCAATAGGAGTGTCAATAACGCGCTTAGCGCCAAATTCATCTAACATACCTTTAGATGCCTTGTATGCACCATTATATTCTGCTACTTCTTCACCCATAAGATAAACACTTTCATCTCTGCGCATTTCCTCGCTCATGGCTTCACAAATAGCTTCTCTAAATTGAATTGTCTTCATTTTCTAATTTTTATTCGAAAAACAAAAATAATAATTCTAGACTATATAATGACATTAAATTTAAGGTGAAAAAAGAAAATATTTTGAAGCTTTATGTTTTTTCTGATTTATTTGATTTTTAACTAAGACATTTAAAATGTAGAAAGATTAAATTGTAATAGAATCAGCAAAAAATCTTCAAATTTTTGAAAAATCAATAGTTTAATACAGAAAAAATGAATTTTTCAAATATTTACTATGCATGCATAGTAAAATTCAAATTATTATTTTTATCTTCGTACTCAAGAATAAGACGTTTAAAATAAATTATTTTATATGAAGATATTAGTATGTATTAGTCATGTACCTGATACCACATCGAAGATTAATTTTACAGATGGAGATACAAAGTTTGACACTAACGGTGTTCAGTATGTTATTAATCCTAATGATGAGTTTGGTCTTACACGCGCTATGTGGTTTAAAGAAAAACAAGGTGCAAGTGTAGATGTTGTTAATGTTGGAGGAGCAGAAACTGAGCCAACTTTAAGAAAAGCTCTAGCTATAGGAGCAGATTCAGCGATTAGAGTAAATACACCAGCCACTGACGGTTATGCGGTTGCAAGACAATTAGCCAAAGTTGTTAATGATGGTGGTTACGATTTAGTTATTGCAGGTAGAGAATCTATTGATTATAATGGAGCCATGGTTCCTGGTATGTTAGCAGGAATGATTGGTGCAAATTTTGTTGCTAATTGTATTAATTTAGAAGTTGATGGAACCAACGCAAAAGCTGTTAGGGAAATTGATGGAGGTAAAGAAACGGTTAGTACCTCATTACCTTTAGTTATTGGTGGTCAAAAAGGATTAGTTGAAGAAAGTGATCTTCGTATTCCTAATATGAGAGGTATTATGATGGCGCGTAAAAAACCGTTAACGGTTGTAGAGCCTACAGATGTTAATGCAGAAACTAAGGCAGTGAGTTTTGAAAAACCAGCTCCTAAAGGTGCCGTTAAATTGGTTGATGCCGATAATATAGACGAATTAGTAAACTTACTTCATAACGAAGCTAAAGTTATATAAAAAAACCAAATCTCAAATTCCAAAATCCAATCGCTCAGTCTTTGGGATTTGGTGCTTGAAATTTTAAATTTTAAAAAATATTATGTCAATTCTAGTATATACAGAATCCGAAAACGGAAAATTTAAAAAGGCGGCTTTAGAAGTTGTGTCTTATGCTAAAGCGGTTGCAGACCAAATGGGAACTTCAGTAACTGCTGTGGCTATTAATGCGGATAATGCAGAAGAGCTTGGTAACTACGGAGCCTCTAAAGTGCTTTTGGTAAAAGACGAATCTTTAAAAGCATTTAACGCTAAAAAATATGCAGGTATCTTAGAAGATGCTGCAAAAAATGAAGGATCAAAAGTGGTTGTCGTTAGTGCAAGCGCCAATAGTAAATATTTAGCACCATTGTTAGCAGTAGGTTTAGATGCTGGTTATGTGTCTAATGTGGTTGCAGCACCATCTAACGTATCGCCGTTTACAGTAAAACATTCGGCATTTACAAATAAAGCATTTGCTAATACAGAAATAGCTACGGATGTAAAAATTGTTGGTTTATCTAATAATTCATTCGGATTGGTAGAGTCGGGCGGCAATGCGTCAATAGAAGATTTTTCACCTTCAATTCCAGAATCTGGGGTAAAAGTTGAGTCTGTAGATAAAGCAACAGATAAAGTAAGTATTGCAGATGCGGAAATCGTTGTTTCTGGTGGTAGAGGATTAAAAGGTCCGGAAAACTGGGGAATGATTGAAGAACTTGCAGAAGTTTTAGGAGCAGCAACGGCATGTTCTAAACCTGTATCAGATTTAGGATGGAGACCACATGGAGAACACGTGGGTCAAACAGGAAAACCTGTTGCATCTAACCTTTATATTGCTATTGGTATTTCTGGAGCGATTCAGCATTTGGCTGGTATTAACTCTTCAAAAGTAAAAGTGGTAATAAATACAGATCCGGAAGCGCCTTTCTTTAAGGCTGCAGACTATGGAATTGTAGGAGATGCATTTGAAGTTGTGCCTAAATTAATAGAAAAATTAAAGGCTTTTAAAGCTGCAAACGCATAATTTTATTACCTTGTAATATTGAATACCAATTCATAAAAAAAGGATGTGGTATTAATAAGGACTGTTTAAATTTAGATTCCTCTTATTCACTTGCGTTTTATCGAAAGTATAGAGGAAATTAACCAAATCTGCACAATGCAGTTGGTAAAGTCCAAATTTAAACAGTTCTTTGTGTTTTATAAATTATGAGTTTAGTTCGTTTAAATATCAAAGGCATCTCTTACAGTCAAACCCAAAATGGTGCTTACGCTTTAATACTTAATGAAGTAGATGGTGATCGGAAACTACCAATAGTAATTGGTGCTTTTGAGGCGCAGTCTATTGCTATTGCATTAGAAAAAGAAATCCGACCTCCACGTCCCTTAACTCACGATTTATTTAAAAACTTCGCAGATCGTTTCGATATTGTTGTCAAGCAAGTGATTATTCATAAGTTGGTTGATGGTGTGTTCTACTCAAGCTTAATATGTGAACGCGATAAAATTGAAGAAATTATAGACGCTAGAACCAGCGATGCAATTGCATTAGCGCTACGTTTTCAAGCTCCAATTTTTACTTATAAAAATATTTTAGATAAAGCAGGAATCTATCTTAAAGTCAATCCTAAAAAGGAAGATGATGAAGAGCAAGATAGTATTCTTGTTGATGACCTTATTGTTGAAGAAATTGAGGCTGCATCTGCAGAGCAAGAAGGGTATAAAAATAAATCTCTCGAAGAACTCAATGAACTCTTAAATGAGGCTGTTAATAATGAAGATTATGAAAAGGCAGCCAAAGTAAGAGACGAAATTTCTAAACGCTAACTAATACCCCTCTTTTATGAATCAGTTTTTCAAGGCTTTTCTGGCTATTTTTATTGGGTTTTCATCAATAACGGCTCAGGAACTTGAGAAGACATGGGAGTCTAAAGCTCCCGAAAGTAGTTACTCTACTTTAGAGTTTAAGGACGGAGAATTTAATTTTTCTTCAAATTCAGTAAACAGTCTTAAAGGTGATTATATGTACCAAAATAACTTATTGGTACTTTATCACAACGATTCATTAAACTCAATTAAAAGATATAAAATATCAGAACTAACAGATTCTACATTAGTTTTCTCTGGTAAAGAGATGCGTTTCAATTTAGTGTCTAAAAAAGAAGAAATTATTGCGAGCCCCGAAGTTACTCTAGGTGAAATAATACCCAATCAAGGGTTTTCATTTACCAGTTTATGGAGAGGGATCTTAGGAATGGTAACTTTGATTTTCATTGCTTTTCTGTTCAGTAGTAACCGTAAAGCTATTAATTGGAAAACTGTCGGTATCGGATTAGTGTTTCAACTAGTTATAGCAATTGGAGTTTTAAAAGTAGATTTTGTAAAGACAGTTTTTGAATATATAGGGCAAGGTTTTATTGCTATTCTTGGATTTACCCAAGCAGGTAGTGAATTTCTATTTGGAGGGATGTTAGATATCAACTCTTTCGGGTTTATTTTTGCGTTTCAAGTATTACCAACCATTATATTCTTCTCAGCTTTAACCTCTGTTCTATTCTATTTAGGGCTCATACAGAAAGTTGTAAAAGGTATGGGATGGTTATTATCTAAGGTTCTTGGAATTTCTGGTCCAGAAAGTTTAAGTGTTGCAGGTAATATTTTCTTAGGTCAAACGGAAGCACCTTTATTGATTAAGGCGTATTTGGAGAAAATGAATAAGTCCGAAATTCTGTTAGTTATGATTGGTGGAATGGCAACCGTTGCAGGTGCTGTTTTAGCCGCTTATATTGGCTTTTTAGGAGGTGAAGATGAAGCGTTACAATTATTTTATGCGAAGCATTTATTGGCAGCCTCAGTAATGGCAGCGCCAGGAGCGATAGTCATTTCAAAAATATTATTCCCTCAAACAGAAGACGTCAATACAGACGTTACCGTATCACAAGAAAAGATAGGTTCTAATATTTTAGAAGCTATAGCTAACGGAACAACGGAAGGTTTACGATTAGCGGTTAATGTTGGTGCAATGTTATTAGTATTCGTTGCTTTTATTGCTATGATAAATGGAATTCTTGGAGGTCTTGCGGGATTTGATGGTCTTACCATTACGGCCTTAAATATAGATTGGCATTTTACGTCTCTAAATGAAATTATAGCAGGTAATACGCCATACGACAGTTTATCATTAGAATTTCTTTTAGGGTATTTATTTGCCCCATTAATGTGGCTTATAGGTGTGGCGTCTGAAGATATGGCTTTGATGGGACAGTTGCTTGGAATTAAACTAGCGGCAAGTGAGTTTATCGGTTATATACAATTGGCTGATTTAAAAAATGCAGCGAACGCAACCCATCTTACGTATGAAAAGTCTATTATTATGGCCACTTATATGTTATGTGGTTTTGCCAACTTCGCATCTATAGGTATTCAAATTGGAGGTATTGGTTCTTTAGCACCAGGACAGCGTACACAATTGTCTAAATTTGGAATGAAAGCTTTAATCGGTGGAACAATTGCTTCTTTAATTTCTGCGACTATTGCGGGAATGATTATTGGGTAACAGAATTATAAAAAATAATATTTCACATATACTAAAGCATCAGATATCACATTTGGTGCTTTTTTTCTTATTTTCGTATTGCTGATAATCTAATCAGTAATTTAGAATTACAGTAAAGTTTAATTAAAAGAGATTCCCACTTTCGTGGGAAATGTTATGAAACAATATCACGATTTAGTAAAGCATATTTTAGCAGAAGGCAACGAAAAAGGAGATCGTACTGGTACTGGAACAAAAAGTGTTTTTGGTTACCAAATGCGTTTCGATTTAAGTGAAGGATTTCCAATGGTAACGACCAAAAAGTTACATTTAAAATCTATAATATATGAATTGCTTTGGTTCTTAAAAGGCGATACTAATATCGATTATCTTACTGAAAATGGTGTAAAAATATGGAATGAATGGGCGGATGAAAATGGGGACCTTGGACCCGTTTATGGTCATCAATGGCGAAATTGGGCTAGTGAAGAAATCGATCAGATTAAAGAAGTCATTACAACTTTAAAGAATAATCCAAATAGCCGTAGAATGTTAGTTTCGGCTTGGAATCCGTCAGTGTTACCAGATACGTCTAAATCTTTTTCAGAAAACGTAGCTAATGGAAAAGCGGCTTTGCCTCCTTGCCATGCCTTTTTTCAATTTTATGTAGCTGATGGAAAATTATCTTGTCAACTCTACCAGCGAAGTGCAGATACGTTTTTAGGCGTGCCGTTTAATATTGCATCTTACGCCTTATTTACTATGATGATGGCTCAGGTTTGTGGCTATGAAGCAGGTGATTTTATCCATACGTTTGGTGATGCTCATATTTATAATAATCATAAGGAGCAACTAGAATTGCAATTGTCGAGAGAGATTAGACCGTTGCCTAAAATGATATTAAATCCAGAAGTAAAAGATATTTTCGACTTTAAATTTGAAGATTTTACATTGGTAGATTACAACCCACATCCACATATTAAAGGTAAAGTGGCAATATAAGTTTAGTACATGAAATACTTTTTTACTTTTATTATATTTCTAGGTAGTTTGTTATTATGTGCTCAAGAAGAGGTGCCTAAACAGTCTGAATTAGATTCTATAGCGGCTACAAATGATATAAAAAGCTTTAATATTGTTGAAGATGTTCCTATATATAAAGGGTGTGAAAATAGTAAGACATATTCTGAAAAAAAGGAATGTTTAAATCAAAAGTTAGGTGAGTTTTTTAAAGAAAATTTCAACACAATACTACCAGACGATTCTAAAGTCCCTTCAGGAAAAGTTAGAATATTAGTTGCATTTAACGTTGATGAACAAGCCAATATTGTTGATGGCACAGCAGAAGGCCCAGATAAATATTTGGAAAATGAAGCATTACGTGTTTTAAAATTACTGCCAAAGTTCGCATCACCTGGTTATTTTAGGGGTGAACCGATTGAAGTACCTTTCTCTTTTCCTATAATCGCGATTGTAAGTAATAAAAATGATCAAATAACAGATGTAACCTATCCGGTGTATAGAGGCTGTAGTGAAGAGTTAAGTTTTGAGCAGACTAAACAATGTACTTCAGATAAAATTATAGATTATCTTAAAGTGAGTTTTAATTATGAACTCGCAGATAAGGCCTTTCCAACGGATTTAACCACTAAATTTTTTGTAGAGTTTGTGATTAATAAAAAGGGGAGAACCGAGCAAATTAATGTTAAGGCACACCATAAAGCTATTGCTGTAGATGTGATTCAGCTTATAAAACGAATGCCAAAATTTAAAGCACCAGGATCGAGCGATGGAAAACCTGTTGAGACACGTTTTAGTGCTTTAGTGAATATTAGGTTGTTAGGGTAAACAAAAAAAGCACCTCGAACTAAATCGAGACGCTTTTAAAATGTTTTTATTTTATAGAAAAAACCTATAAATTGATTACACAATTTTCTTCTCCTGCAAATGCGTTGAATGCATAAGAATCTGCTTGATCATCATTGATGTACGCACCATCAACCAAGTATCTAAACTCATAAGTTGTACCTTTAGCTAAATCTAAAGTGCCTTTAAAAGTTCCGTTCTTTTGTTTTTTTAATTCAGTAGCTTCAGTATTCCACTCGTTAAAGCTTCCAACAACTGCTACATTTTTTGCCTCTTTTGCAGGAACAGAAAATGTTACTTTACAAACAGGTTTAGACTTTAAATACTGTTTTTTTATTGCCATAATAATAAATTTTAATAATAAATTTTAATAATAGAATTAATTATAAAACAAAAATAGAAAAGAATACAGTACTTGTAAATGTTTAATTGTCTAAAAACTAAAGATTTATGGATTTAATAATATTGGATTCAATTAATCATATTCTACGTAAAATTTCTATGCTTATTTTAATAGATTAATAACAAAAGAACTTATTCATATTGTATTGATTTTCAGTGATATCGTTTTCGAAAAGAAAAAAGTAGAAAACGGCTAAAATCTCCCAATCGATTTAGTGAAAATAAAGTATCTTTATCTTATTAAATTACGATTATGTTCGGCAAAAAAAAACAAGTTACAACCATAGATAAAGATCAATTAGAGCTCATTGAAAATGCTCAAAAACGCATCAAGCAAAAGAAGCGATTGTATGTTCATTTCGTCATCTTTTTAATTGGTGCCGTCTTTTTAATTTTAGCAAATACCGTTTTAAAAATTGGAGAAACTTTTAAACCTGCTGGTATTGATTGGTTTGTATACGCGATTTTAGCATGGTTTTTTCTATTTATTTATCACTTTGTAAGTGTTTTTATTATCAATAAATTTATGGGTAAAGACTGGGAAAAGCAACAACTTGAAAAGCTAGTAAATCAACAACAAGCACGCATAGATAAGTTAAAACAGAACCTTGTTAAAGAGGAGACTAAAATTGCTCAGACGCAAGCGTATACAGAAACGAGTAAAAAAGAAACCACACTACAAAAAAAAAAGACTTCTGAGTTAACCATTATTGTGGCTGCAGGTGAAGATAATGCTATTGGGAAAGACAACGATTTAATTTGGCACCTAAGTGACGATCTTAAACATTTTAAATCCTTAACTAACGGTCATCATATTATTATGGGACGTAAAACGTTTGAAAGCTTCCCGAAACCGTTACCAAACCGTACTCATATTGTTATTACAAGGCAAGACGGCTATAAAGTTCCCAGTGATGTTATTGTTGTTAATTCACTTCATGATGCTTTAGACGCAGCGAGATCAGATAAACAACCATTTATTATTGGAGGAGGTGAAATCTATAAGCAATCCATGCCTTTAGTGGATAAGCTCGAAATAACACGCGTACATGCTGAGTTTGAAAATGCGGACACGTTTTTCCCGGAAATAGATGAGACCAAATGGCAAGAAGTAAATAGAACAACGCATGATGCTGATGAAAAGCATGCGTATGCGTTTTCATTTATTACGTATTTAAGAAAATAAAAATTTAAAATATTGACTTAATTTTAAGAACTGCTTATAATAAAACACCCTAACTTAAAATTAAGTTAGGGTGTTTTATTATATATTATAATGATCTAAAATCTAAACTATTTCAAAAGCAGCTTTTACCTTATCAACATAGTCTAACTTTTCCCAAGTAAATAACTCTACGTTTAATGTAATAGGTTCACCATTCGGTTGCTCAAATGATTTAGTAACCACTTCGTTCTGTCTTCCCATGTGACCATAAGCCGCAGTTTCGCTATACATTGGTTGACGTAATTTTAAACGTTCTTCAATAAAAGCTGGTCGCATATCAAATAGGTTTTCAACGGTTTTTGCAATCTCACCATCTGTTAAATTAAAATGACAAGTACCATAAGTATCAACAAAAATACCCATTGGTTTAGCAACACCAATAGCATAAGAAACTTGCACTAAAATTTGGTCACATAAACCCGCAGCAACTAAGTTCTTAGCAATATGTCTTGTTGCGTAAGCCGCACTTCTATCTACTTTACTTGGATCTTTTCCAGAGAAAGCTCCTCCACCATGTGCACCTTTTCCTCCGTAAGTATCCACAATAATTTTACGACCTGTTAAGCCAGTATCACCATGAGGTCCACCAATTACAAATTTCCCTGTTGGGTTAATGTGATAAGTAATATCATCATTAAATAAGTCTTGAATATGCTCCGGTAACTTAGCAATAACTCTAGGAATTAAGATTTCAATAATCTCTTTTCTGATTTTAGCTAACATTTCATCATCTGCAGCTGCAATATCAGCTTTAGATTGTGATTTAGGTGATACAAAATCATCATGCTGTGTCGATACCACGATAGCATCAATACGCTGTGGTACATTATCATCACTATATTCTATGGTAACCTGACTTTTAGAATCTGGTCTTAAGTATTTAATGTCTTTATTCTCGCGACGTATCTCAGCTAATTCTTTTAGAATTCTGTGAGATAAGTCTAAAGCTAAAGGCATATAATTTTCGGTTTCGTTGGTTGCATAACCAAACATCATACCTTGGTCACCAGCACCTTGCTCTTCTTTTGAGGCTCTATCTACACCACGATTAATTTCTTCAGATTGCTCATGTATGGCAGAAAATACTCCACAAGAATTGCCATCAAACATATAAGCACTTTTAGTGTAGCCTATTTTGTTAATGGTATCTCTTGCTATTTTCTGTACATCAAGATACGTGTTAGATTTAACTTCACCAGCAAGAACAACTTGTCCTGTAGTTACTAAAGTTTCGCAAGCAACTTTCGATTCTGGATCAAAAGCTAAAAAGTTATCGATTAGAGCATCACTAATTTGATCTGCTACTTTGTCTGGGTGTCCTTCAGATACACTTTCTGAAGTAAATAAATATGGCATATGTCCTATGTTTAGGTTATATTAAATCTACGGAAAAATTTCAGATTGCTTGGTCGCTAGAGAAGTAGAAAACTTACTGCTTTAGCATTTTTTGTTTCAGCAGAATAAAATTCCGCGTCAGAGGTTGCAATCAGATCAAATTTTTCCTCTCAATTTTTGATGGTACAAAAGTAGAAAAATTATATGGAATGAAATTTTAATTCCCTTTTTTTATGAATTTATTAGGTTTTGATGTATTCTGAAGTACAATTTAGTATTCGAAGTTTATAAAAAAGTGCTAGATTTACATCATGCTTTCAAAGAAAACAAAATACGGAATAAAAGCCTTGGTACACTTGGCAAGACAGAAAGATCGTGTTCCTGTTCAAATATCTACAATTTCAAAAACAGAAAATATATCTCAAAAATTTCTGGAAAGTATATTATTAACCTTAAGAAAAAACGGATTATTGGGGTCTAAAAAAGGAAAAGGTGGAGGATACTACTTATTAAAGGATCCAAAAGAAATTCCTATGACAACAGTGATGCGATTATTAGAAGGTCCGATTGCAATGGTGCCGTGTGTGAGTTTAAATTTTTATGAAAAGTGCGATGACTGCTTGGATGAAGACGCTTGCGCTGTAAATAAATTAATGCTCAAAGTACGCGATAATACACTCGAAATATTCCGTAATACAACCTTAGCTGATTTGTCTAATTAGTATATTCTTATTTTTTTTATCCTTTTTTTTCGAAATTATTAGGTCTTAAACTGTAATTAATTTCTATGTTTGCATTATCCTACTAAATCCATAGGGTAAAAGGATTATAAAATTAATAACAATTATGAATCGTGTATTACAAGCAGATTTAAGTTTAGAAAATGATAAACAAGAATCTAATACTACTCAAGAGAATATTAAGAGAAGCATCGTAAAAACTATAAGTTGGAGAGTTGTTGGCACATTAGCAACAGTAACCATTTCTTATCTAGTTACCGGGACTTTGGCCTTAGCATTTTCAATTGGAGGTATAGAATTAGTATCTAAAATGGTGCTTTATTTCTTTCATGAACGTACTTGGAATTCTATAAAATGGGGAAAATGATAGACATAGATATAGACGTTTGGAATAAAAAATTACGAGATAAAACTCCGAATGAAATTGCAGAATGGGCTTTAAAGTTGTCTGATAATAAGATTGTGACAACTAGTTTTGGAATCTATTCTTCGGTTTTATTGAGTACAATGTCTCAACTCGATAAAGATATAAAAGTAGTGTGGTGCGATACCTTATATAATCAACCAACAACTTACGAACATGCTTCTAAGTTGATCGAAAAATATAAACTTAATATTCTAAAGTATCAAAGTTTGTATACTAGAGAAGAGATTGATTCAACCATAGGATTACCAAGTTTAGAGGATGATAATCACGCGATTTTTTCAGAAGCTGTGAAGCTAGAGCCGTTTAGACGTGCTTTAAAAGAGCAGAATCCAGATGTATGGTTTACCAATATAAGAGTAAGACAAACAGAGTATAGAGACAAGAAAAATATTTTAAGTTATAGTAAGGATGGTATTCTTAAAGTGAGTCCGTTTTACTATTGGAGCGATTCGGATTTAGATCAATATATAGAGGATAACCAATTAGCGAAAAACAACTATTATTTCGATCCTATAAAAGCACTTCTCAATAGAGAATGTGGTATACATTTTCAATAAATAGAACAGATGCAGAGTTTTAGAACAGAATTAGAAAATCCAGTAGTACAAAAGGATATCCTTGAATTAGCCAATAAAATTGAGCTTTTTCAAAAGGGGAAAATTGACGAAGAAAAATTCAGAAGCCTTCGTTTGGCTAGAGGAATTTATGGTCAACGCCAAGAAGGTGTACAAATGATTAGAATCAAATTACCTTATGGTAAAGTCTTGAGTCATCAATTGCGCCGTATTGCTGAAGTTTCAGATGAATATTCTAGAAGTCGATTGCATATTACAACACGTCAAGATATTCAAATTCATTACGTGGATATTAATAGAACACCAGAACTTTGGGCAGAATTGGAGCGCGATGATGTCACTATTAGAGAAGCTTGTGGTAATACGGTTAGAAATGTCACAGCATCTGAAACAGCCGGTATTGACACTAACGAACCTTTTGATGTCTCTCCTTATGCAGATGCCTTATTCAAGTTCTTTTTACGGAATTCTGTTTGTCAAGAAATGGGTCGAAAGTTTAAAGTATCCTTTTCAGCATCAGATGAAGATACAGGGTTATCGTACATGCATGATTTAGGTTTTATCGCCAAAATTGAAAATGGAGTTAAAGGTTTTAAGGTAATGTTAGGTGGCGGATTAGGATCACAACCAAGACATGCCGATTTGTTTTATGAATTTTTACCGTCAGATAAAATTATTCCGTTGATGGAAGGAGTTCTGCGAGTGTTCGATCGTTATGGAGAACGTAAAAGTAGAGCCAAAGCACGACTTAAATTCTTGATAAAAGATTTAGGATTAGACGCTTTTAAAGTCTTGGTTGAAGAAGAACAAAATGCCATAGAATTTAAATCAGTAACGATTGATACTTCAAACTATAAGGTGTCAAAACCAGTTTCTGTAACGGCTCCAAATGTAGAAATTAAACATACGGAGGCGTATAATTTATGGAAATCGACCAATGTAATTCCTCAAAAACAAGAGGGGTATGTTGCCATTGGAATCAAAGTTTTATTGGGTGATTTCTACACTGATAAAGCACGCTTATTAGCCGATTTGGTTGAGCACTATGCTGCAGGTGAATTGCGATTGAGTTTACGTCAGAACATCTTAATCCCTTTTGTAAAAGAAGATTTGTTGCCATTTTTTTATGTTGAATTAGAGAAGTTAGGTTTCGTTGAAGCGGGTTATAATAAAGCTGTCGATATAACAGCATGTCCTGGTACTGATACTTGCAACTTAGGGATTGCAAGTAGTACTGGGATAGCCGAAGAATTAGAACGTGTTATTAAAACGGAGTATCCTCAGTATCTCGAAAATTCTGATTTAATGATTAAAATCAGTGGTTGTATGAATGCTTGTGGACAACATAATATGGCAAATATTGGTTTTCAAGGGATGTCAATTCGGACGAAAGATAAATTAGTAGCTCCGGCATTGCAAGTGCTTTTAGGAGGTGGAAACTTAGGAAACGGAAATGCGTATTTCGCGGATAAGGTGGTTAAAATTCCGAGTAGAAGAGGACCAGACGCTTTAAGAAGAATACTAAACGATTTTGAAGCAAATGCGGAAGGCAAACAATTCGTCGACTATTATAAAGAAAAAGGCGAAAAGTATTTCTATCACTTGTTAACGGATTTATCGGACACTGAAAATTTGACTCAAGAAGATTTTATCGATTGGGGAACAGAAGAACAATATGTAAAAGCTATTGGAATAGGTGAGTGTGCCGGAGTTGTTATCGATTTAATTGCCACACTATTCCTAGAAAGCGATGAGAAAATTGAAGAATCAAAAGAGGCTTATTCTAACAAAGTATATTCGAGTGCGATTTATGAAGCGTATCGTTCTATGGTAAATTCAGCAAAAGCCATTTTGCTTTCAGAAAATATCAGCACAAATACGCAAGCTGGTATTATTTCACAGTTTGATGAACTTTTTGTAGAAACTAAAAAAATAGAATTAGGAACATCTTTTTCAGATCTTATTTATCAAATCAAAGTATTTCCTCCAACTAAAGACTTTGCCAATAATTATATAAACGCAGCAGAACAATTTTTAAAAAGTGTCAGAGCTTTTAGAGATAGACAAATTGTTGCATAAAACTAAGAGTATGACACCAAGATTAACCATAGTAGGCGCAGGCCCAGGAGATGTAGATTTAATTACTGTAAAGGCCATTAAAGCCATAAAATCTGCAGATGTCATTATGTATGATGCACTTGTAAATGTAGAATTGTTACAATATGCAGCGCCAAATACAGAGTTAATTTTTGTTGGTAAACGAAAAGGGTGTTATGCGTACCAGCAAAATCAAATTAACGAATTAATAGTGCAACGCGCTTTAAGATTTGGTCATGTGGTGCGTTTAAAAGGAGGTGATCCTTTTATTTTTGGTCGTGGTGCAGAAGAATTAGATTATGCTAAGGAATATGCGATAGAAGTGGCTATTGTTCCAGGTATTTCATCATCGGCTGCAGTGCCAGCGTATCAAGGTATTCCATTAACGAAGCGGAATGCCGCTGAAAGTTTTTGGGTCATTACAGGAACCACAAAATCTCATGAAATTTCTGGAGATATTGCTTTAGCAGCAAAATCGACAGCTACTGTGGTTATTTTAATGGGAATGAGTAAACTTTCCGAAATTGTTCAGATTTTTTCTAAGGAAGGAAAGTCCGAAACAGCTATTGCTATTATTCAAAATGGAACAAGACCAAATGAAAATGTAGGTATTGGTAAAATGTCTAATATCGAAGCTATTGTTAAAGACAAACAATTATCTAATCCTGCAATTATTATTATCGGCGAAGTTGTAAATCAGCGCGTCGATCTCACAGATATTTATACTAAAGCAGATTTAGCACAGTATAATATACAAAAACAAACGGCTTAGTTATGGAACGGAATAATTTATATCCCATCTTTTTAAAAGCTAAAAACCTCAATGTCTTGATTGTGGGAGGTGGTAATGTCGCAGAAGAAAAACTAACGTTTCTTTTAAAATCGAGTCCAGATGCAAATGTCACTATGGTATCACCAATGTATAGAGAAGGAACGATTGCAATTGCTAACACCGGAAACGTAAAACGTGTTGACGATATTTATAAAAACGGCTATTTAAAAGGGCATCATATGGTGATTGCAACAACAGATCAGCCCGAAGTAAATATCAAAATATATAAGGATTGTCGCTCACAAAACAAATTGGTTAATGTGGCAGACAATCCGCCATATTGTGATTTTTATATGGGAGGCATCGTAACTAAAGGCAATGTAAAAGTGGCGATTTCCACTAATGGACAATCACCAACTACAGCCAAACGATTACGTCAGTTTTTTGAAGATGTCATACCAGAAAATATTGATGATTTAGTAAAGAATCTCAATATATATAGAAAAACAATTAAAGGAGACTTTGAGCAGAAAGTTGAAAAATTAAACGAATTCACTAAAGGTTTAGTCGAAAAAATGTAGATTATGATTACAACAGATATACTTATTATAGGAGCAGGACCAACAGGTTTATTTACAGTATTTGAAGCTGGATTGCTAAAATTAAAGTGCCATTTAATTGATGCATTGCCCCAACCTGGTGGTCAATGCTCCGAATTATATCCTAAGAAACCAATTTATGATATTCCGGGATTTCCTGAAATTTTAGCCGGTGATTTAACCGCTAATTTATTAGAACAAGGCAAACAATTTCAACCTGGTTTTACTTTAGGTGAACGTGCAGAAACCATTGAGACTTTAGCCGATGGAAGTTTTATAGTTACGACAAATAAAGGTACACAACATCACGCTCCAATTATAGCAATTGCTGGTGGCTTAGGAAGTTTTGAGCCAAGAAAACCACAATTAGAAAATATTGCTATCTATGAAGATAACGGTTTAGCATATTTTATTAAAGATCCAGAAGTGTATCGCGATAAAAAAGTGGTAATAGCAGGAGGAGGAGATTCTGCTTTAGACTGGAGTATTTTCTTAGCAGATGTCGCTTCAGAAGTGACTTTGGTTCACCGACGAAATGAATTTAGAGGGGCTTTAGATTCTGTAGAACGTGTTCAAGAATTAAAATTACTCAACAAAATCAACATCATTACACCAGCTGAAATTACAGGACTTCACGGTGAACATAAAATTGAAGGAGTAGCGGTGACTAAAGATGGAGACACTCAAATTTTAGAGGCAGATGCTTTTATTCCACTCTTTGGTTTATCACCAAAATTAGGGCCAATTGGAGATTGGGGATTGGAGATTGAAAAGAATGCAATTAAGGTAGATACAGTAGATTACCAAACGAATATTCCCGGTATATATGCCATAGGCGATGTCAATACCTATGAAGGAAAATTAAAATTAATTCTTTGTGGTTTTCATGAAGCCACCTTAATGTGTCAATCAGCATACAAACGATTAAATCCAGGAAAGAAATTCGTTCTAAAATATACAACCGTAAGTGGTATAAATGGTTTTGATGGTACAAGAAAAGAATCACCAAAAGCAGTCGTAAAGGCAATAGTATAATGCAAGATGTTACCATTCATATTACGGACCGATATGGTGAAAAGCACACCATTTTAGCTCCAACAGACATGGCCATGAATTTAATGGAGGTAATACGTTCTTATGAGTTGGCACCAGAAGGGACAATCGGAATTTGTGGTGGTATGGCAATGTGTGCCTCTTGTCAATGTTATGTGAACTCAGCGCATAAGTTAAATACAATGGAAGACGAAGAAGAGGCGATGTTATCTGAAGCTTTTAATGTAAAAGATAATAGCAGACTGAGTTGTCAAATTCCGATTTCAGATATTTTAAATGGCTTAGAAATAGAATTAGCGCCAGAGTCCTAAAAGGGATTAAATAGATAACAATTTCTTAGGTTTTAATTAACAGAAGAATATTCATTTAGTTAGATATTTGCACTTTATTATTAAGCCCGTAATCATGAAATTAATAAATAAGTATAAATCAGATTTTAGATTTGCTTTGCAACTTTTAGTGTTAACAGCTATAGCGTTAATCGCTACTTTATTTGTGTAAAGTCTTGTCCCTTACCTAAGTGTCTAATTGTAATTATTGACTATTTTTGCACCTCAATAATTGCCAATGCGAAATCTGTTATCTTCAATTTTATTACTAATGTCTATAGTGCTCTATGGACAACAAGAAAAAGATAATACATACTTTGATCTCAATTATTTTGCTGGCAATATCGCACTTCACAATAACAGTATTGCACACTTAATAAAAGGCCATCCAGAAGGTTTTGTTTTTAGTTGGAATAAAAAAACATTTGGAAACGAAGCTTGGGAACAACGTTATAATTATCCAGATTATGGGGCATCTTTTATTTATCAAGATTTAAAAAATGAGACATTAGGTGATAATTATGGTCTCTACGCTCATTATAATTTTTATTTTTTTAAACGTAATGCCATGTTACGGATAGGACAGGGATTAAGTTATTCTATTAATCCTTATGATAAGATTGAAAACCCAAAGAATGTAGCTTTTGGATCTGATATTTTAAGTTCAACCTATGTAATGCTTAATTATAAAAAAGAGCGAATTTTTAATCGTTTTGGTATTCAAACGGGTGTTACTTTAATACATTATTCTAACGCCAATGTTAAGGCACCCAACACAAGTGTAAATACTATAGCTTTCAATTTGGGACTAAACTATCAACTAGAGGCGGAGGAAAATGAATTTGTTGAAACTGTTGATGAAGAAAAATTCACCGAAAACATAAAATATAATTTTGCGTTTAGATCTGGGATCAATGAAAGTGATGTCATTGGTAGTGGGCAATTTCCATTTTATGTACTATCTGGTTATGCAGACAAACGCTTAAGCCATGTAAGTGCCATTCAGTTTGGTGCAGATGTGTTTTTCTCTAACTTTTTAAAAGAATTGATCTATTACCAATCCGTTTCACTTCCTGAAGAGAATGTAAGTGGCGATGAAGATTATAAACGTGTCGGACTTTTTGTGGGACATGAATTATTTATCAATAGAATGTCGGTAGAATCACAATTAGGTTATTATGTGTATTATCCATTTGATTTTGAAGGTAGAACGTATATAAGAATAGGTTTAAAACGGTACTTCGGAAAAAATCTTTTCGGCGCCGTAACCTTGAAATCACATGGTGCAAAAGCAGAAGCTGTAGAATTCGGAATAGGCGTTAGATTATGAGAAAATTAGTTTACATATTTAGCTTGTTCATATTAGCTTGTAATAGCGAAGATGCTAACAATTGTTTTCAAACATCAGGAAGCATCATTCAACAAGAGGTTTCAATATCTAGTTTTCAACGTATTCTTGTTCATAAAGATGTTGAACTAATTATTAAAGAGGGCCCAGATTATAAAGTCACAATTGAAACGGGTGAAAATTTAATGAAGGATGTTACAGTGGAAGTGGTTGGAGATCGATTGATTTTAACGGATAATAATTCCTGTAACTATGTAAGAGATTATGGTATTACCAAAATATATGTGGAAACACCTACGCTTACTGAAATAAGAACATCTACACAATATGATATTTCTTCAGATGGGATTTTAAATTATGAAACGTTGACTTTGATTTCCGAAGACTATAATGAAGAAAATGAATTTACCGTTGGTGATTTTAGGCTCAATATTAATTCTGAAAGTCTGAATATAGAATCCAATAACCTGTCATTTTTCTATATTGAAGGCGCAGTAGATAATTTGTTTGTAGGGTTTTATGCAGGTGCAGGTCGTTTTGAAGGTGAAGATTTATGGGCGGATAACGTACATGTTTACCATCGCGGAAGTAATGATATGGTTGTTAATCCACAGCAAACGTTAACAGGGAACCTTAGAGGTACAGGAGATTTAATTTCAGTTAATGAACCAGCAATTGTAGATGTTGATATTATCTATACTGGACGTTTGATGTTTCAATAATCAATTAAGAACTTAGTAAAATTACTAATACAACACTAATTGCTAGAAAACCGATGCGTTTGTTCCAATTCTCGCTAAAAACGGTTCCGAAACTTTTGGTTCCTAAGAAATAGCACCAACGTAAAGAGGTTCCTATAAGTTTTGGTAAAGATTCAAAAATTGCTGTAAAAACAAACTCAATTATAACCTCCACCGTTTAACTATTTCGTTAATTCTTGAAATAAACTCTCTAAGCTCGCATTCTTCTGATTTAGTTGTAGAATTTTTAATTCATTATCGTGTGCAAAATCAAATACATGTGAGCGCATATCGTCTTTTGTAGAAAAGGTAATTTCATAAACAAAGCCGTACGTGTTTTTTACAGATTTTACTTTTGGTAGTCTTAAAAGAAAAGCATCTTCAACTCTAAAGTCAAATTCAACAATCACTATTTGTTCTTGGCCATCTCGTAAATCTTTCAAATATTTATCGGCAACCACTTCTCCCTTATTAATGATAATTACACGGTCGCACATGGCTTCAACTTCTTGCATAATATGCGTAGATAAAAACACTGTTTTTTCTTTACCTATGCTTTTGATGAGGTTTCTTATGTCTACTAATTGATTAGGATCTAAACCCGTTGTAGGTTCGTCTAAAATTAACACATCAGGATTGTGTAACAACGCATTTGCTAAACCAACACGCTGTCTGTAACCTTTAGAAAGTTGACTTATTTTTTTGTGAGCTTCTGGCTTTAATCCCGTTAACTCTATAACCTCTTCAATACGCGATTTAGGCGTGCCATAAACATTCGCGTTAAAATTCAAATATTCTTTAACGTACAAATCGGTGTAAAGCGGATTGTGCTCTGGTAAATATCCAACACTACTTTGTACATTCTTCTTTTCTGAAGTCACGTCAAACCCGTTTACACTTGCAGAACCTTCAGAAGCTTCAATATAAGTGGTTAAGATTTTCATCATAGTGGACTTTCCAGCACCATTTGGACCCAGAAAACCAACGATTTCTGCATCATTTACCTTAAAAGAAACATTGTTAAGTGCTTTCTGATCTTTGTATAATTTGGTAATGTTTGAAACTTTGATTGACATAGAGATAGAATTTATTCAAAAATAGTTAATTCCGAATATTGTAATGCAATTATTGTTAATTCTTTAAAACTTTGCAATTATTTGGAAAAAACTAATTCAACAATTTTGATTTGTGAAAATAATAATTACATTAGCCCTATAATTAAAGATTTCCACTGATGTGGAAAATGAATATGAACATATCTAGAGCATATTATAACTGGTTTTATTTCTTTTTTAGCTAAAGGAACGAGACTGAGTATGTTTTATTTAAAATATAGTTTTAAAAGTCTCGATTTAATCGGGACTTTTTTTATGCCAATTTTTTAGAAGTTGATAAATGTTGAACTGTTTTTAGAATATAATAAGATTAATAAATTTTGAAGAAACCAATTGCAATACAGGGAATTAAAGGATCATTTCATCACGAAGTTGTTCAGCATTATTTTAATGGTGAAGCTGAGGTTGTGGAATGTATGACTTTTGATAGTGTTATTGATACACTATTAGAGGAGCAAACGGATGAAATTGTAATGGCTTTAGAAAACTCTATTGCAGGCTCAATTATTCCTAATTACGCGCTAATTGACAATCATAATTTAAGTATTGTTGGTGAATGCTATTTAGATATTCAGCATAGTTTAATGGCGCTAAGTAATCAATCTATTGAGGATATTTTAGAGGTACATTCACACCCTATGGCTTTATTACAATGTAAGGTGTTTTTTAGAGAGTATCCGCATATAAAATTGGTGGAAGCTAAAGATACAGCTGATGTTGCAAAACAAATTTCAGATCAAAATTTAAAAGGCATTGCAGCCATAGCGAGTAAAAATGCGGCAGCATTATATGGTCTTAATGTTTTAGCAGAAAGTATTCAGACTATAAAACATAACGAAACGCGTTTTGTTATTGTGAGACGTGAAAATAATCATACTGATAACGCTCATATTAATAAAGCATCTTTAAAGTTTGAATTAGATCATAAACGCGGCAGTTTAGCAGCTTTGTTAAATGTGTTGAGTGATTGTAAACTGAACCTTACCAAAATACAATCATTACCAAAAATTGATACCCCTTGGAAATATGCGTTTTTCGTGGATGTTACTTTTACGGATTATAAAGATTACGATAAGGCGAAGTCTATTATAGGCTTAATGGCAGAGAATTTTAAAATATTGGGAGAATATAAAAATGCAAGACAATGATAGAAGTTGCAAAACGATTACAAAATGTTGAAGAATACTATTTTTCTAAGAAGTTAAGAGAAGTGGCGCTTTTAAAATCTCAAGGCAAACCCATTATTAATTTAGGTATTGGGAGTCCAGATTTAGAGCCGCCTTTTAAAGCGTCTATGTTGCTTCAAGATAGTTTAATAGATGAAAAAGCACACCAATATCAAAGTTATCAGGGCTTGCCAGAACTGAGGGAAGGAATTGCAAACTTTTATAAAATGCATTACGAGGTTAATTTAAGTTCGCAAACCGAAGTATTGCCTTTAATGGGAAGCAAGGAAGGTATAATGCATATTTCTATGGCTTTTTTAAATAAAGGCGATAAAGTGTTAATTCCTAATCCTGGGTATCCAACATATGCATCGGTAACTAAACTTTTGGAAGCAAAGCCGGTATTTTACGACTTAAAGGAAGATAATAATTGGGAACCAGATTTTGCTGCTTTAGAGCGTTTAGATTTAAAACGAGTTAAAATTATGTGGATTAACTATCCGCACATGCCAACAGGTGCAAACGCAACTAATAAATTTTATGATAAGGTGATTGCCTTTGGAAAACGACACGATATTTTAATAGTAAACGACAATCCGTATAGTTTCATTCTGAATGATAAACCCGTAAGTATTTTAAGATACAAGGATGCCAAGGATGTCTGTTTGGAGCTAAATTCATTGAGTAAAACCTTTAATATGGCGGGCTGGCGTGTTGGGATGTTAGTTGGTAATTACGATTTTATAAGTGCCGTTTTACGCGTAAAAAGTAACATGGATTCGGGTATGTTTTATGGCATTCAAAAAGGAGCTATTGAAGCTTTAAAATGTTCAGAAATGTGGTTTAAGAGTTTAAATAGTGTCTATCAAAGGCGAAGAGCATTGGTATGGAAATTAGCCAAAGGACTTAATTGTACTTATGATGAGCATGCTTCCGGGTTGTTTGTTTGGGCAAAATTACCACCACATTTAAAATCTGAAGAATTTACAGATTTAGTATTAAAAGAGCATTCTATATTTATTACGCCAGGAACTGTGTTTGGCAGTAATGGAGAAGGCTATGTAAGGTTTTCATTATGTGCGTCAGAAGACGTCATTGAAGAGGCTATTGCGAGAGTATAATTAATAAGCAGTGAGAATTAAAAAGTTAAAAGTGAATAATATTTTTATCATAGGAGTAGGATTAATTGGAGGAAGCTTTGCGTTGGATATAAAAGCGTTGCATCCAGAATGTAAGGTTTTTGGTATTGATACAACTGAAGCACATCTTGAAGAGGCTTTGCAATTAGGAGTTATTGATGAAAAAGCAAATTTTGAAGATTTAAATAAAGCAGAAATTGTAATTATAGCGATTCCGGTAGACGCAACTTTAGAGGTTTTACCTAAAGTTTTAGATCATATTTCAGATGACACTATTGTCTTTGATGTAGGTTCTACTAAAGAGGATATTTGTGAAAAAGTGAGAAATCACCCGAAGCGAAGAAATTATTTAGCAGTGCATCCTATTGCTGGTACAGAGCATTCTGGACCAAAAGCAGCGATTCACGGCTTATATAAAAACAAGACGAATATTATATGTGAAGTTGAGGAAACAGCCTTCAAACTTCAAGAAAAAGCATTAAAGTTGTTTTCAGATTTAGGAATGCGTATCCGTTATATGAATCCTAAAGCACACGATAAGCATATTGCTTATGTGTCACATTTATCGCATATAAGTGCGTTTATGTTGGGGAAAACGGTAATTGACAAAGAACGAAATGAACGCGATATTTTTGATATGGCAGGCAGTGGATTTGCAAGTACAGTGCGTTTAGCAAAAAGTTCGCCAGCGATGTGGACACCAATTTTTAAGCAAAATAAAGCCAATGTTATAGAGACTTTAGATGAGTATATCGATAATCTGAAGCATTTTAAACAGCTGATGGAAGACAATGATTTTGAAGCTGTTTATAACGAAATGGAAAAAACAAATCACATAAAAGATATATTAAACGGAATACAATAGTAATTAAGAATAAAAGCAAAAATGGAAAACAAGAAAGAAATGAGAACTTGGTTGGATGATATGAATCTAGATCATCCATTAGTAATTGCAGGTCCTTGCAGTGCGGAAACAGAAGAACAAGTATTAAGAATAGCACACGAGCTAAAAGATACTGATGTTAATTACTATAGAGCAGGTATTTGGAAACCAAGAACACGTCCAGGTAATTTTGAAGGAGTAGGAGCTTTAGGTCTAAAATGGTTACAAAAAGTTAAGGCAGAAACAGGAATGAAAACCTGTACAGAAGTTGCAAACGCAGCGCATGTAAAATTAGCCTTAGAGTATGATGTAGATTTATTATGGATTGGAGCACGTTCTACAGTGAGTCCATTTATAATGCAAGAAATAGCTGATGCCTTAGAAGGCACTGATAAAATAGTATTGGTTAAGAATCCAGTAAATCCAGATTTATCATTATGGTTAGGAGGTATTGAAAGATTATATTCTGCAGGAATTAAAAATTTAGGAGCCATACATAGAGGATTCTCAACGTATGAAAAATCGAAATATAGAAATATACCAGAATGGCAATTGGCGATTGAGTTTCAAAACAGATTTCCAGATTTACCTTTAATTAATGATCCTTCTCATATTACAGGAAATAGAGATATGATTTTAGAAGTGTCTCAAACGGCTCTAGATCTTAATTTTGACGGCTTAATGATCGAAACGCATTTCGATCCTGAAAATGCATGGAGTGATGCTGCACAGCAGGTAACACCAAGTAGTCTTGTTCAGATTATGAAAGATTTGAAGATTAGAAAAGAATCAGATCCTGAAGCAGAATACAACTCTGAACTTAATAATTTAAGAGCTCAGATAGATGTTGTAGATAACCAGATTATTGATTTGTTAGGCAAACGTATGAAAGTTGCTGATGGTATCGGGTTACTTAAGAAAGAAAAGAATGTTGCCGTGTTACAAAATAAACGTTGGAACGAAATCTTAGGTAAAATGGTATTAGAAGGAGATGAAAGAGGACTAAGTGAAGAATTTATTTTAAAAATGTTTAAAGCGATTCACCAAGAATCAATTATCCATCAAGAAAAGATTATAAATAACTAAATAAAAAAAGGCTCGCAATTTGCGAGCCTTTTTTATATGGTGCGCTCACTCATTTAAATGTACCATTCACGCATTGTCCGTTTTTTTACTTTTAACTTCTGAGTAGGTTTGGTATATCAACCAAAACCAATTACTCATGAAAAAAATTACAATCTTAATCCTTGCATTATGTTTTACAGTGACTTCAATAGCGCAAATTTTAGTAACAGGAGTTGTTTCTAATGATTCTATTACTTTAGAATCAGCTAGTATACTCATTAAAAATTCTACCAAAGGAATTGCAACGAACAGTAAAGGTCAATTTAAAATTGAAGCTAAGCCAGGAGATACGTTGTCTGTTTCTTATATCGGATATGAAAACAAAGAGATAGTCTTAAATAAAGATAAACATTTAGAAATTAAATTGATTGAAGGTGGCAAGCTTAAAGCGGCTGTTGTTAATGGCTTTTTAAATGATCGTAAGTCTATTTGCAGAGCTGTTTGTTATAGTGAGACACGATGTGGTGTTGGCATTGAAACATCTGTTAATTATAAATTATTGTCAAATCAAGTACGTCCTAAACTCTTCCCAAACCCATCTTCAAATGGTGTTTTTCAATTAAAGTTGAATGAAGATTATGATGAAGTGAAAATTTCAATAGTCAATAGTTCTGGTCAAATCATTCAAAATTCAACACATCAAAAGTTTGGAGAAAAAGTGACTATTGATGTATCGCAATTTGCTTCTGGAATTTATATTATAAACATTATAGCCGATGGAAAACAGCTAGAATCCATAAAAGCGATAAGAAGTTAAGGAAATGGCTTGTATATTATGCGAGCTTTTTTGTTCCATTAAACAATAATGACCATCTTTGTTGTAATGACAGGAACAGTATATAAATCTACAGGCAGTTGGTACACTGTAAAAACCCTAAACGGTAAATTCTATGAATGTAGAATTAAAGGCCGATTTAGATTGGCGGGTATTAAAAGTACCAACCCAATTGCTGTTGGCGATAAAGTAGAGTTTGAATTAGAAACAAAAAACAACACGGATACAGGTGTAATTCATCGCATTGAAGAGCGTAAAAACTACATTGTTCGTAAGTCAGTAAACCTTTCTAAGCAAACGCATATTATTGCTTCAAACATTGATCAGGTGTTTTTATTGGTGACTATAGATAATCCACCGACATTTACCACTTTTATCGATCGGTTTTTAGTGACGGCGGAAGCCTACTCTATTAAAACAGTGTTATTATTTAATAAAGTAGATACTTATGATGAAGACACTTTTTTAGAGGTAAAATATCTCGCTAGTGTCTACAGAGCGATAGGTTATGAGTGTATTGGTATTTCTGCAACCACAGGGAAAAATATAGATCAGGTTAAAACCTTAATGAAAGGTAAAGTAAGCATGTTTGCTGGTCATTCTGGAGTTGGTAAATCTACTTTAGTAAATGCTATTGAACCGTCCTTAGATCTAAAAACCAAAGCCATTTCCTCGCAGCATAGCCAAGGACAGCATACCACAACATTTGCAGAAATGTTTGATCTTAGTTTCGATGCGGTTATTATTGATACTCCAGGTATTAAAGGATTTGGAGTTGTTGATATGGAAAAAGAAGAAGTTGGCGATTATTTTCCTGAGTTTTTTGCTTTAAAACAAGATTGTAAGTTTAATAATTGTATTCACCTCAACGAGCCAAAATGTGCTGTAAAGGACGCTTTAGAGGCTAATGAAGTTTCCTATTCAAGATATAAGAGTTATGTTCAAATTTTAGAAGGAGAAGATGAACATTACAGAACGGACAATTGGGACGAGGCGTAATCGTTTCTTTTTTGTTGTAGTAAGGTTGAATTAAGTTATCAATTTATGAGGATAGTAATACAAAGAGTTTCTGAAGCTTCAGTTGTCATAAATAATTCTGAAGTCGCAACCATTCAAAAAGGACTTTTAATTTTATTGGGAATCGAAAATGAGGATACCCAGGAAGACATTGATTGGCTCTGTAATAAAATAGCTAATCTTCGTGTTTTTCCGGATGAGGATGGTGTAATGAATATCTCCCTAAAAGCTTCCGAAGGAGATGTTATTTTGGTAAGTCAATTCACGCTTCACGCCAGTACAAAAAAAGGAAATCGCCCAAGTTATATTAAAGCAGCAAAACCAGATATTGCTATTCCGCTGTATGAAGGCTTTATTAAAACCCTTCGAGCTACATTGGGTAAATCTATACAAACTGGTGAGTTTGGTGCCGATATGAAAGTGCATTTGGTCAATGACGGGCCTGTGACTATACTTATTGACTCAAAAAATAAAGAGTAATACCCAAGAGCAAATTACAACGCATATAATTTTAAATTTTATTTGTCATTCCAGTAAGTAGAAATGGGTTAATACGGTTTGAAAGTTATGAGTATTCAATTATAAATTGAAATTTTTTAATCAACTTTAGAAAGAAATAGGGCTCTCATCGAATAATTTAGAAACATAAGAGATTTATATCAGAAATAGTTTGGCTATTTGTTTTTCCTTTCTATATTGTAGAACTAACCCGACAAAACTATCTAATGCTCAAATCACTACCTAGCAAGATTAACCTTTTTTCTTACGTATTGTTTTTTTCGATTTTCGGCTTTTCTCAATCTGAAGACACCTATATTGCAATGCTTGCGCCACAAGAACTAACAACAAAAGTTAATGCGATTGTTAGGTATGATAATCAAAAAATAGAGATAAATGCTATAGATAATATGGTGGTACATACAAAGCGTATCGTTACAGTTTATAACAAATACGGAGATAAGCATGCCAACTCTTTAGAATTTTATAGTGAAAACTCAAGTATTAAAACGATAGAAGCTAGAGTTTACGATAGTTTTGGTGAAGAAATAAAGAAGATAAAAAAGAATGACTTTACAGATAATAGCGCTGTAAGTGGAGGAACATTATATTCTGATAGTCGTGTTAAGTATTACGATTACACACCTACTAGTTACCCTTATACTATTGAGTTTATATCTGAAGTGAAACATAATACTACGGCTTTTATTCCCCAATGGAGACCAATCAACGGTTATTTTTTAGCCATTCAATTTGCCGAGTATAAAATTGAAAATAATTCAGGAATACCTTTAAAACTTAAAAAGGAAAATATTGAGAATAATAACGTAATTGAAGTCTCGGAGAATCATTTTAGAATCGAGAATTTACCAGGGGTTAACTACGAATCGTATAGCCCTTCGCTCGTTACATTTACTCCTAACGTAAAACCAGCACTTACGAAGTTTAATATGAATGGTGTAGAAGGTGTAAACACTAATTGGCAAGATTTTGGAAAATGGGTTTATGGAGAGCTTTTAACTGGTACAGATATATTACCGCAATCTGCTATAGACGATGTAAAAACGCTAACTGAAGGTATAGATGATAAAATTGAGCGTGCCAGATTGGTTTATAAATACATGCAAGATAGAACACGTTATATAAGTGTTCAGATAGGAATAGGCGGTTGGAAACCAATGTTGGCAGACGACGTAAGTAAGCTTGGTTATGGAGATTGTAAAGGTTTAACAAACTATACAAAAGCATTATTGGAAGCCGTAGATGTGCCTTCGTATTATACGTTGGTTTTTGGAAGTCGTAATATTTTAGATATTGATAAAGAGTTTTCATCAGCTCAAGGGAATCACGCTATTCTTTGTGTTCCTAATAATGGTGAGAATATTTTTTTAGAGTGCACAAATCAAACTAATCCTTTTGGGTTTTCTGCTGGTTTTACGGATGATCGATCTGTATTATTAGTAAAGCCAGAAGGAGGTGAAATAGTACGAACTAAAATTTATGAAGCAGACGAAAGTCTTCAGAAAACAAACGCTAATGTTATTATGGATGCAACAGGTGGTTTTACGGCAGATGTAACTGTTAAAACTACAGGTTATCAGTATAGTCTGCATGATGGTATTCAAAATAAAACGGAACAAGATCAGCATATCTATTACAAGGACTATTGGGATAATATCAAGAATATCTTTATTGAAAATATCAATATTATAAATGATAAAGAAATTATTGTTCTAAGTGAAGCGGTTAAATTATCAGCAACAAATTATGCTTCAAAGAGTGGTGATAGACTTATTTTTCAACCCAATATGTTTAATACGGTGACTTCCATTCCTTCGAGATATACGGATCGAAAATTAGAATTTAAAGTAGAGCGTTCTTTTAAAGACTCTGATGAATTTATTATTCAATTACCAGAAGATTTTAAGGTGGAAGCCATGACAGAAGCTAAGGATATTAAAACCAAGTTCGGTACATATAGTTTTAAATTAGAAAAATTAGAAGCCAATAAGTTGAAATACACAAGAACTTATATTCTACTAAAAGGAAACTATCCAAAGGAAGATTATAAAGCCTTTAGAGAGTTTAGAAAACAGATTGTAAAACACGATAAAAGTAAAGTGGTATTAATTAAGGCTTAATGATTTCTTATATAATAATTCAACCTAATCACCAATACAATAATTAAAGACCCACTATTTACATTGGTAATAGTCTTAACTTTTTAAGTTCTCAGAATTATGGATTTAGTGAAATTTTAAACGCCGAACTAAAAGAAAAAGATCCTATAAAAAATTCAGCTGCTTCTGCAGCCATTTTTATATCACAATGAAGATATAAGTTTCTTTTTTTTTGTCATTAATAATTACAGATGTAAAATGACAACGGAGCTAACAGCAACTTTAAATAATAAGAAAATTATTGATAATACGTATTCCTCTTTTTTCTCTATTATTTTTAGCAACGAAAGAAAATCCATTTAAATTGGAAGAACGTGAATATCCAATCGATTTGGTAATCCCTGATACAGGTAAATATATAGTTAATGTTTTGCTGTCAGAAGGCTCCGATGTAGAATTTCTTCCTAAGTCAGAAGTATTAGGTTTTATAATGTTAACGTAACATTTACGTATCTTGTTCAGCAAAACGGAAAATATTTGCAATTAAAGTCGCAATTAGATATTACTAATCCTTTAATTTTGCCAGTAGATTGCAAGGCGTTTAAAGCCTTTTATAGTAAAATAGTAGAAAAACAAGCAGAAAAAAATGCATTAACTAAGGTATAAACATGAATATCAAAAACGCACAAAAAGAAGTTGACGATTGGATTAATGAACACGGTGTACGTTACTTTAATGAACTTACAAATATGGCACAGCTAACCGAAGAAGTTGGTGAAGTGGCACGTATTATAGCCAGACGTTACGGAGAACAAAGTGAAAAAGAAAGCGATAAAGATAAAGATCTAGGCGAGGAGTTGTCTGATGTAATGTTTGTGGTATTGTGTTTGGCAAATCAAACAGGTATAGACTTACAAACTGCTTTCGATAAAAAAATGGATAAAAAAACAAAACGAGATCATAACAGACATCACAATAATGATAAATTAAAGTAGTTTTGTCATTCATTTTTATTTTAAAGCTTTCTTATGGACATTAAAATCCAAAAATCACAACTTCATAATCACCAAAAGGTTCAAATTACAGGATCTAAAAGTGAATCTAATCGTCTGTTATTGCTCCAGGCGTTATATCCTCAGGTTAGTATCAGTAATGTGTCTAATTCTGATGATTCAGTGCTAATGCGAAAAGCATTGTCTTCAGAGGAGGAACTTATAGATATTCATCATGCAGGTACGGCCATGCGATTTTTAACAGCTTATTTTTCAATTCAGAAAGGTAGAGAAACGATTATCACTGGGTCACCTCGTATGAAAGAACGACCTATTAAAATATTGGTTGATGCTTTAAGTACATTAGGTGCCGAGATTACGTATTTAGAGAATGACGGATTTCCACCCTTAAAAATAATAGGTAAAGAACTGACGGAAAATAAAGTTACTTTGGCGGCTAATGTAAGCAGCCAGTATATTTCGGCTTTATTATTAATTGCGTCTAAATTTGAAAAGGGATTAGAGTTAACATTAGAAGGGAAAATAACTTCGGTGCCATATATTAATATGACGTTGAGCTTATTAAATAGTGTTGGCGTCGAAACCAGTTTTGTTGAGAATATCATTACTGTAAAACCCAATACAACTGATATAGAACCTCAAACGCTTACGGTTGAATCTGATTGGTCATCAGCATCTTACTTTTATGGTCTAATTGCTTTAAGTGATGTCGGTACAGAAATTACTATCGGATCTTACAAAAGTGAAAGCTTGCAAGGAGATTCTGTATTGGCAGATATTTATGAGAAATTTGGAGTTACTACGACGTTTTTAAAGGAGTCAATTACACTTCGGAAATCATCGAATATTGATATTAATTCTATTGTTGAGCTAGATTTAAAAAATGCTCCAGATATTGCGCAAACCATTGCTGTAACAGCATTTGGTTTAGGATTAGAATGTTATATGATAGGTTTACATACCCTTAAAATAAAAGAAACAGACCGCTTGGTTGCGCTTAAAACTGAATTAGAAAAGTTAGGTGCAGAAGTAATCATTACAGACCTTTCTTTACATTTAAAACCATCAAAAACAGTTAATAGTAATATAACAATAGCAACATATAATGATCATAGAATGGCTATGGCCTTTGCACCTTTAGGTTTAAAAGTGCCAATTGTTATTGAAAACGCTGATGTGGTGAGTAAATCGTATCCTCAATTTTGGGAAGATTTCAAAACGATTGGTTTCAATTTAAAATAAACCCTTATTTACTTGACAAGGCCTATGTTGAGATTGTATATTTGCAATTCGAAAAAATAAAACAGATACATGAAATTATCACACTTTAGTTTTGACCTTCCAGATGAATTATTAGCTGAACATCCTGCAGAACACAGAGATGAATCTAGACTAATGGTTCTTGATAGAGCAAAACAAACTATCGAGCACAAACAGTTCAAGGATATTATCGATTATTTTGATGAAGGTGATGTGATGATAATGAATGATACCAAAGTGTTTCCGGCACGTTTATTTGGTAATAAAGAAAAAACAGGTGCACGTATCGAAGTGTTTTTACTACGTGAGTTAAACCAAGATCAACGTCTTTGGGATGTATTGGTAGATCCGGCTCGTAAAATAAGAATTGGTAATAAATTATATTTTGGTGATGATGAGACTTTAGTTGCTGAAGTTATAGATAACACCACCTCTAGAGGTAGAACATTACGTTTCCTTTATGATGGTTCTTATACAGACTTTAGAACAAAATTAACGCAACTTGGTGAAACACCTTTGCCAAAGTATATCAACAGAGAGGTAGAGCCAGAAGATGAAGAGCGTTACCAAACGATTTATGCTAAGAATGAGGGAGCTGTAGCAGCACCAACAGCAGGTTTGCATTTTTCTAAACATTTATTAAAACGTTTAGAGATAAAAGGTGTTAAAACAGCAGAAGTAACTTTACATGTAGGTTTAGGTACATTTAACCCAGTTGAGGTTGAAGATTTATCTAAGCACAAAATGGACAGTGAAGAGATTGTAATTAAGAAAAGTGCTGCAGATATTGTAAATGAAGGTATAGAAAAGAAAAAGCGTGTGTGTGCTGTAGGTACAACATCAATGCGTACTATTGAAAGTTCAGTATCCTCAAACGGAAGATTAAATGAATTTGAAGGTTGGACAAACAAATTTATATTTCCCCCATACGAGTTTAGCATCGCTAATTGTATGATTACTAACTTCCATACACCAAAATCTACGTTGTTAATGATGACATCAGCTTTTGCTGGTCATGATTTTATGAAGAAAGCCTATGAAGAAGCAGTAAAAGAAAAGTATAAATTCTATTCTTATGGTGATGCGATGTTAATCATCTAAGCATTCAAAAATTATAAAGTTTTAAAAAAAGTCTCTTCATTGAGGCTTTTTTTGTTTTTAATATTTTTTGGCGTTACCCAAGGGGCAGGCTGTTCGCTGCAAGTCCTCGCAATTTGGATAAAACATCCAAATTTCTGTGGGCTTTCCACTATAGCCAAGTTGAATATGCTTTTTTTGTGTAAATAAATTGAATTATTTTTAGATTAATAGAAACGAAAAAATCTTAGCATAGCCTGTGTTACGGTACTATTTTTTTGTGAAAAGTAAGCTAAAAAGAAACGATTTATGACAACATTACATGTTTAATTTGGCATTTATCCTTAACGCCATCCGATGTGCAATTGTCACATCAAACCAAATATGATACTCTAAATCGATATCAATAGAGATTTTTATCTTTGCAGCATAGCGACTTTACGAGAAGCCTCAATTTTAATAATACATTCACTACTTTTGCAAAATATGGAAACTAAGAAAAAAGACGTAAGAGCACTAACCAAAGACCAATTAAGAGATTTCTTTGTGTCACAAGGAGATAAAGCTTTTAGAGGGAATCAGGTTTACGAGTGGTTATGGCAAAAGTCAGCACATAGTTTTGAAGATATGACTAACGTATCTCTAGAAACACGACAAATGTTAGAAGCTAATTTTGTAATTAACCATATCAAAGTAGATCAGATGCAACGTAGCTCTGATGGTACTATTAAGAACGCTGTAAGGCTTCATGATGATTTAATTGTAGAATCTGTGCTTATACCAACAGCAACCAGAACAACAGCTTGTGTGTCGTCTCAAGTAGGTTGTAGTTTAGATTGTAGGTTTTGTGCGACATCGCGATTAAAACGTATGCGGAATCTTAATCCAGATGAAATATACGACCAGGTTGTTGCCATTGATAACGAAAGTAGATTATATCATAACAGACCTTTAAGTAATATCGTTTTTATGGGAATGGGTGAACCTTTAATGAACTATAATAACGTGCTTAAAGCCATCGATAAAATTACATCGCCAGAAGGTTTAGGAATGTCTTCAAAACGAATTGTGGTATCAACCTCTGGAGTGCCAAAGATGATAAAGAAAATGGCTGATGATAATGTGAAGTTTAAGTTAGCGGTGTCTTTACATTCTGCAATAGACGAGATACGCACCTCCATAATGCCGTTTAACGCTACGTTTCCATTAAGCGATTTGAGAGAATCTCTTCAATATTGGTATGCAGCAACCAAGAATAGAATTACTTACGAATATGTAGTTTGGGATGGTATAAATGACCAACGAAAAGATGCTGAAGCTCTAGTTGAGTTTTGCAAATTTGCTCCCAGTAAAGTCAACCTTATAGAATACAATCCTATTGATGATGGCGAATTTCAACAAGCCAGCTCAAAAGCTATTGATATGTATGTTTCTGTTCTCGAAGCTAATAACATCACTGTAACGGTAAGGAGAAGTAGAGGGAAGGATATTGATGCGGCCTGTGGACAGTTGGCTAATAAAAGTTAGATTACTTTATATTAAGACATAAAAAAAAGCGGCAATTGCCGCTTTTTTAAATTTATATAATAGGTATTAACTCTTAACGAATTTGATCGTTTTAGAATTACCATTAATAGTTACTTTAGCTATATAAACGCCATCTGTTAAAGAAGAAACATTAATAGCTTCAGAAGCATTAGATAAAGACTTAGATAATACTTGTTGTCCAACTAAAGAATAAATTTCAACACTTGTTAATTCTGTATTAGCAGATTCTAAGTTAAGTGTCTGAAGATTCTTATTATAGTTATGACTGAAATTATTTTGTTCAAAATCATTTACACTAAGCGTTGAGCTAATTGATAAGTCCATTATCATAAACACATCGCTACCAGAAACCGGAGTTGTAGCATGTATCCCAACATGAAAATCACCAGATGTAGTAGGTGTATATGTAACTGTACTTGTATAAGCTTGAGTAATTAAATCATTTCCAGTCGTATCTCCGAATGTTCCGCTTTGTGTAATGTCAGTATAAGAACCAAGAATAGTTTGAGTTGTTGCTGAAGATGAAGGAGCATCTAAAACTGCAATCTCAAATGTTTCGTTTGCTAATCCATTTACATTTACACCATTATATACTACTGTTATTTGATATGCTGTTCCAGCTTCACCAGGTAATGCAGTAGTGAATATCCAATCATCTTTAGGAGTTAATGCATCTTGAGGAAACACGTTTGCAATAGGATCTAAAGTGCCATTACCATCTAAATCATTAATAGAATTATATGTCCAAGTTAGACCGTCATTGTTAGAATCTTCAACTGTGTAACAAACTTGATACCTTGTAGCATCAGTCCAATCTTCTGAATAAGGAAAAGAATTATCGCAAGAATAAGCTGTTTCACTTATTTCAAAATCAAAGCCTGCACCACTCCAACGATTATCAAATGCAATATAATAAGTAGTACCTGTTGATATTAACCACACCGCTTCAGATAAATAGCTTGTAGCTACATCGTCATTACCGCCAACACAAGTAAGAGCACCACATGCACCAGAGTAAACGTGTACTCGTGTGTCACCACCAAAATTTGCTGCTAAATCGGTAGTTACGGTCGCTATACCATCTGTAGTAGCAGTAAAAGAATACCATTCACCAGCAGTGGCTCCTATTCCATTGGCAGCACAAGTTGGGTCTGGTACATCAGTTCCATCTACTGCTGCAACTGTATGAGTTCCTGCTGTTACTACTGCTGCTGTCGCACAAGTGTCTTGAGCGTAATTAAATTGAAAAGCTGCTAAAGCTAATGCTAATAAAGTAATTTTTTTCATTTGTTTGTTTTTTTAACGATTAGTAGGTATAAAGTTACAAATTATTTTGAGGAGTAAAAGTTAAAATTCTATAATTCCCATTTTATGAATAAATAATAATAGAATTTGTAATTTCGCAATGATTTAAATAAAAAATGAAAATAACCGAACAAATAAAATTACCGATTGCCTACGAGATGGATCTTTTTGAACAAAAGTTTCAACTCTCTATGGCGAGTAAGGTGGCGCTTCTTAACCGAATTACACATTATATAGTGAATAGGAAGGGAAAACAGATGCGACCAATGTTTGTGTTTTTGGTGGCTAAAATGATGAATAATGGTGAAGTTAGTGAACGCACTTATAGAGGTGCTTCGGTAATAGAGCTCATTCATACAGCAACTTTGGTTCATGATGATGTGGTGGATGATAGCAACCGAAGACGTGGATTCTTTTCAATTAACGCCCTTTGGAAAAATAAAATTGCGGTTCTTATAGGGGATTTTCTACTCTCCAAAGGTTTGTTACTTTCTATAGATAACAATGATTTTGATTTACTAAAAATTATCTCTGTCGCTGTACGCGAAATGAGCGAAGGAGAATTACTTCAAATTGAAAAAGCCAGACAACTAGATATTACAGAAGATATTTATTACGAAATTATCCGACAAAAAACAGCAACTTTAATTGCAGCCTGTTGCAGTTTGGGTGCTGCTTCCGTAAAACCGAATTCACCAGAAGTAGAAGCGATGCGTAAATTTGGAGAGTTAATTGGTATGGCATTTCAAATAAAAGATGATTTGTTCGATTATGGTAAAGAGGCCATCGGCAAACCAACAGGTATAGATATTAAGGAACAAAAAATGACACTTCCACTTATTTATGTACTTAATAAGTGTACTAAGAAAGAAAAGTCATGGTTGATTAATTCGGTTAAAAATCACAATAAAGATAAAAAACGAGTTAACGAGGTCATTGCTTTTGTTAAAGACAATGGCGGCTTGGATTATGCGGTTTCTAAAATGAAAGCTTTTCAAGAAGAGGCCTTAATTATATTGGCAAATTACCCTGAGTCACCATACAAAGCTTCTCTAAAGCTTATGGTCGATTATGTTATTGATAGGAAAAAATAAAATTAAAGTAAGTCTAAGTTGACTATACTTTCATCATTTGGTAAGTATCCATAGCATCTCCAGAAATTGACTCCTTGGCCATTATATTTCCATACAATTTCATGATTGGGTGTGACTTCCCATAAACCATAGTCTCCTTCAGCAATTAATGTGTTTCCGTTTTTTAAACGTACAGCACCAGAAATTCTGCCAAAAAATAAATTCGGATCTGTAAAACTCCATACTATTGATGGTTCATTATCAGTATTTGGTAAAAGAGAAAAATCATTTGGTATATCTAACTCAAAGACTGTCGATTGATTAATGTCGTTGCCATTTCCATAGACGAGAACATTTCCGGCGCCAGGTTCATCTCCTTCTAGTAAATTTGGAAAATGATTGTTATAGAATAATCGTTCTCCTTCAGTGTTTTTATAGGCTTCAGGGTTTCCAAATCTATAGAGTAAATCTCCACCTTTATTGTAATTTCCTCCGGAATTTGTAGCAGCTTCAGCAGTAGTGGTACTATGGTCTATTACCCAAACTTCATTGTAATAATTTATACTTAAATAAATGACATCCTTTTCAGCGTCATAATCAATACCATTGGCATGCATAATATCACCATTGTCAACAATATTGTAATTAATATCTATGAGTTGAGGATTATCGCTTACATTTCCATAAGTTGCCAGTGTATCATATCTATCTTGTATAATATGGTCAAAACTATGCCATTCCCAAACTGTTTGATTAGTGTTTGGATTTATTTCAATTAAAACTTCAGGAAATATAGCTACAGTTGTATCAGCACCTGCCTGAGAAGATGAAATATTTCCTATTCTTTCCCATGCAATAAATAGTACATTTCCATTGGGTAACAATTCAACATCATGATGAGCAATTGAAGTCTCAGATGCATAAATGTATTCCCAGTCGGTCGTACCATCAGAATTCAGAATTCTTAATATTCCTCCAAATCCACCAAACGCTATTTCTGGACTACTAGATTTAAATATTCCCAATAACTTGCCATTTGGAAGAATTTCCAAATCGTTTCCTAAATTATCTTCAAATGTCCATTCATGTATTTTTAAACCTTCTTTATTTAATAAATAAGATGTGTTACTGCCATGTTCAACAGCTAAAACATATCCATTTTCAATAAGGTCACCATTGTACACTTCAACATTATCGGATAACGTGATAAGCGTATTCGATTGACTATCATCGTCGCTACAACTCAGGATTATAGCTCCAAAAAGGAATAGAAATGGTAAGTGTTTCATAGCAGTTTTCTTGTAAAATTAAGCGTATTAATTACAAGGGCAAATTATATAAAGTTTATTTTACGAGTTATTATTTTAAATCGTAGGCAGACTTATGGTCTGAAATCTTTTAAAGGGAGGCCTTTTTACGAGATGTTCTTAATGGTTTTAGAGAATTATTTAGGACTACTCTACTATACACCGCTAAAGTGGAAGGTGTATTGCGTAATTTATAAAACAAAAAAAAACAAATTTCAAACACCTTGAATTCAGGTAATTAAAAATTATTTTAATTATTTCTAGCTTCCCAAGCAACCCTTGGCTGTAAATTTGCGTCTTTATAAATAGAAAGGCATCTGAACGTCATCAGAATTTAAACCCAACCATGAAAGTTATTCAACTTCATAAAAATGAAACAAAACTTATAGAGCGCGCTGCGAAACAAAATCGCGAAGCACAACATGTATTGTACGAATTACACGCACCAAAAATGTTGAGTGTTTGTAGGTACTATATAAAAGATGTTTATCAAGCAGAAGAAGTAATGTTGAATGGTTTTTTTAAAGTGTTTAAATACTTGAAAACGTATAAACATGAAGGCAGCTTTGAAGGTTGGATAAGACGAATCATGGTGAGAGAATCCATATCTCATTTAAGGCAAAAGAAGACGATTGAATTTGCAGTTGAAGATGATTATTTAGATCAAGGTTCCGCAAACAACATTAATACAAATATCGAAGTTGCAGAAATACAACACCTCATAGATAGTTTGCCAGAAGGATACCGAATGGTTTTTGTAATGTATGCGATAGAAGGGTATAAGCATAATGAAATTGCTGAGTTATTAAAAATATCTGAAGGCACTTCAAAATCGCAATTATTTAAAGCAAGACAGATGCTTCAAAAGAAATTAAAAGAATTAAATAACAACAGTTATGGCACCAATTAAGTTTGAAGAAAATATAAAGGATAAGCTAGAGAAGCGAACCTTGTCGCCATCATCAGAAGGTTGGTCTAAGTTATCTGAACGTTTAGATGCAGAGGATAACAAATCTAAAAAACCAATGTTTTGGTGGTTAAGTATAGCTGCAGGTATATTAATTATGATTGCCATATCAATACCGTTTTTTAATACACCAGATTCGGAAATTGTGTTACCTCAGATCGTTGATGAGGACGTTATAGAGCAACAATTAAATAATGAAATCTTAAAACCAAATCAAAAAGAATCCATTAAGGTTGTCGTTGAGGATAAAAGCGTAGAAGATAAAAAAGAGGATTTAGCAGCAGATAACAAGTCAAATAAAATAGACTATAAAAAAGTGGTAAACAAAAAGTCTGAGTCTCAAGATCAATTGGCAAATACGGGTGAGCTAAAGAAGAAACGTATGCATCTAAATGAGGAAGAGCTATTGAATAATGAAGTACAACGTCTTTTAGAAGAGGCAAAATTAAAAATTGCAGTAGCAGATGCTATTGTAGCATTAAAGTCTGAAAAAGTATCGGTTACAGATCGAGAAATAGATTCATTATTAAAAATGGCGAGTAAAGAATTGTTTAAGCAAAACATTGAGAATAAATCATCAAGAACAGTAGATGCAAATAACTTATTAATGAGCGTTGAAGATGAAATGGGGCAATCTTTTAGAAGTAAGGTTTTTGAAGCTTTAAAGGAGAGTTACGGAACGGTTAAAACTGCTGTTGCAAATCGTAATAACTAGGTCCCTTTAAAAAAAGCGATCTCATTAAGGGATCCTAGAACAAGAATCAAATTAGTTTGGTTGCTAGCGTAGCCGAAGTAAACATCAATAATCAATAAATCAAAAAAACGAACAGTTATGAACAACATTACAAGATTAATAGTGTGCTTAGTGATAGCACTAGCATTTACAACAGTACAAGCACAAGAAACAAAGATTGATAGCACTAAAACGTCAGCGAATCACTTAAAAATTGAATCACTTAAAAATCTCAAAATTAACATTGAAAAAGAAGAAAGAGATTTTTTAAAGTCCGAAATAGCAGCAATTAATCAACGCTTAGATGACGGTAAAATAACAGCAGCTGAGGCAGAAAATCTAAAAAAAGAAGCTGCAAAAAACAGAGCTTTAAATATTGAAAATCGTTTAGCGATCATAGATAATAAAATCGCATTATTAAATAGAAACGATGATACTTATAGTGTTGAAGATGGTGAAGGGGATGGATTTGTTTTTAGAATAGGATCCGGAGAAGAGGACAAAGAAAGCTTTGTTTATTTTGGGGAAAAATCTAAGGATAAGCCTAGAAAATACGATAGACGTACAACTACAAATGTTGTCTTTGCGTTAGGATTTAATAATGCCATAATCGAAGGGCAAAGTTTAAATGATTCACCATATAAAATTGGAAATTCTAATTTCTATGAATTAGGCTATGCATGGAAAACAAGACTTTTTGAAGATACTAATTTTTGGAGGTTAAAATACGGTTTCTCTTTTCAGTGGAATAAATTTGAAATAAAGGACAATAATTACTTAGTGAATACTGATGGCGAGATTTCACTTCAAGAATTTCCTTCAGATTTAAACAAGGCAAAGTTTAGAACGACCAATTTAGTATTTCCGATGCACATAGAATTTGGACCTTCTAAAAAGATTGAAAAAGAAGATTATTTTAGATATTCAACATACAAAAAATTAAAAGTAGGTTTAGGTGGTTATGCTGGTCTAAATATTGGAAACATGCAAAAATTAAAATACAAAGATGATGGTGATAGAATAAAAAATAAACAACGTGGTGGATTTGAGGTTAACGAATTTGTATACGGTTTAAGTGGCTACGTAGCATTGGGAGAGATTGCTTTGTATGTGAAATATGACCTTAACCCAATATTTAAAAACCAAGTGGTAGAACAAAATAACATATCAGTAGGAATACGTTTTGATATGGATTAAATCAATCAATCAACTTTGCAGTGCTAGAGAGCCTTAATCGCGTTTTAGATTAAGGCTTTTTGTTTTTACATAATCAATCTGCCAATGCGAAGTCCTTTAACTAAAATCAAATTAGTTTTTGCGAATAGCTTTTAATACAAATTGTTTTATCTTAAATTTACAGACTTGCTAAAACACTAAAATTGATCTCACAAAATTCCATTGCACAAGTATTTGAAACCGCTCGCGTAGAAGAGGTAATTGGCGATTTTGTACAGTTAAAAAAAGCAGGTACGAATTATAAAGGTCTAAGTCCTTTTAGTGAAGAGCGTTCTCCAAGTTTCGTAGTGTCTCCAGTTAAACAAATTTGGAAGGATTTTTCGAGTGGAAAAGGTGGTAATGCTGTCACATTTTTAATGGAGCACGAACATTTTACATATCCTGAGGCTATAAAATACTTAGCTAAAAAGTACAATATTGAAATAGAGGAAACCGAACGTACCGACGAAGAAAGAGCACAAGCGGACAACCGTGAGAGTTTGTATTTGGTAAGTGAGTATGCGAGTAGTTATTTTCAGAATGTACTACATAAAACAAATCCAGGTAAAGCCATTGGTTTAAGCTATTTTAAGGAGCGGGGCTTCACAGAAGAAACCATAAAAAAATTCGATCTGGGTTATTCCTTAGACGAGTGGCAAGGTTTTACAGATGATGCTCTGGGTAAAGGGTATAAGCTTAATTTTTTAGAGCAAACAGGTTTAACTATTGTTAAAGGCGAAAAACGTTTCGATAGATTTAAAGGCCGAGTAATGTTTCCTATTCATAGTATGAGTGGGCGTGTTCTTGGTTTTGGTGGACGTATTTTAACTAACGATAAAAAAGCAGCGAAATATCTAAATTCACCAGAGAGTGAAATTTATCATAAAAGTAAGATATTGTATGGCCTATATCATGCCAAGCAAACGATAGCAAAAGAAGATAATTGTTATTTGGTAGAAGGTTATACTGATGTTATTCAGTTTCATCAAACAGGTATTACCAACGTAGTGTCTTCTTCTGGTACAGCGTTATCGCCAGACCAAATTCGACTAATTAATCGTTTAACAAATAATATTACCGTGCTTTTTGATGGCGATGCCGCAGGAATTAGAGCATCCATTCGAGGTATCGATTTAATATTAGAGCAAGGTGTAAATGTTAAGATTTGTACGTTTCCTGATGGTGAAGATCCAGATAGTTTTTCTAAATCAAACACCTTAGAAGAACTTACGGCTTATCTTGAAGGGAATGCCAAAGATTTTATTCAGTTTAAAGCCTCGCTTTTAGTTAAGGAGGCTAATAATGATCCGATTAAAAAAGCGGAGACCATTCGCGAAATCGTGAACAGCATTGCTAAGATTCCAGATCAAATCAAACGTGAAATTTACATTCAAGAATGTGCGCGTATCATGGATATTAGCGAGAATGTTCTATTTACAACCTTAGCACAAATTAATAATAAACAGGCTCAGGATAATAATAAACCCAAGTCTTATATTTCATCTAGTTCTTCTGATCCAAATGAACCTCCATTTGAAGTTTTTAGGAATGAAGAGCCTAGTCGTAAGCCAAAAGTTGATATTCAATATGAATTAGAAAAAAAAATTATTGAAATTTTGATGCTTTATGGTGATAGAACAGAGCAGTTTGAGGACTTAATTCTACAAGAGGATGAGACCTCAGGGGAGTTGCTTTTAGAGCCAACAAAACATGAAGCACGTGTATTTGAGAAAGTGTATTTAGATCTTCAAGAGGATGAAATGCAATTTTCTAATCCACAATTTAAAGCACTTTATTATTCTATTATTGACAAGTTGAATCAAGAAGAAGGGTTTTCAACCAAAAACTTCATTAATCAATTAGACCAAGATGCTGCAAGTACAGTTACAAGTATTTTAATGGAGGATGAGCGCTATAACCTTCACGATTGGGAGCGTAATCTAATTATACCTAAAGAAAAGAAAGATTCTGTGTCACAGCTAGTGAGTCAAACTATTCTAAGTTTACGCTGTCATTTAATTGATCAAAAAGTAGCCGAATATAAAAATGAAACCTTAAAAGAAAATGTCGATCTACGTGTTATAATGGAAGATGTAAAAGACTATGTTGGTCTTAAAATGTTGTTGTCTCGTAAGTTAGGTAAGGTTTTGGGTTAGGTAAATACCGAGTTAAGTTAAATTGTGGTGCTTTGCTTGATGAATTAAATCTACAATATTTGTTACATTTAACTTCTTAAACAATCGGGCTTTATACGTGCTAACGGTTTTTTCGTTAATATCTAACTCTTGCGCTATTTCTTTGTTTTTACGACCTATAGAGAGTAGCTTTAAAACTTCAACCTCTCTAGTAGATAGCTTTTTAAACATGCGACTTCTGCTTTTGCGCGTGTCTTCATAACGGAAATGCTTATCCATTTTTTCGCTTAGAGATGTTTCTCCAGCGCTAATTTTTCTAATGGCAGTTTCTATTTCGTCAACGCTCGCTCCTTTATTTAAATAACCAGAAGCACCTGCTTTAATCGTGCTTATAGCGTATATTTCTTCAGGTTGATGACTAAACATTAAAACCTGAACAGATTTATTTTCTTTTTTTATGGCTCTCAGTGCAGTAATTCCGTTAAGTTCTGGTAAGTCGATTTCAGATATAATAACGTCAACTTTATTGCGTCTTACAAATTCAAATATCTCAATTCCACTTCCTAAACTACCGATGACTTTAAAATCTGCTTTACTGTTTAAGAATAGTTCTAATCCTGTCCTTACAATAGGATGACTATCTACAATCAGAATATGTATCATGATAATTGTATTTTGGTATTTGGTTAGGGTTAATTATGGCTTTATAAAATGTTAATTTCTAAAACTTTGTGGGTGCTTATTGAGTAAAAATAGTTAAAAATTAAATAATTTAGCTAAATTGTTTTATAAAATGCAATAATTATTTTAAATTTTTAGGAATTTCACAAACTGGTATTGGGTTCATTTTGTGTTTGTTGGATGAATTGTAGCGTGAGTAGATCTCAATTACTTCGCGTTTTCTTCCTTCATAATCGTTAGCAGTCTTACCTTCTTCTGTAACTTGCATTGCCCATTCCAATTCTGGGTAAGATGCGCCAATTTGATCTTCGTCGCTACGAGCATCTCCAAAGAGACCATCGCTAGGAGCAGCTTCTATGATTGATTTTGGTACGTTTAAATAGTTTCCAATAGCATACACTTCTGATTTCATTAAATCGGCAATAGGACTTAAATCAACTCCGCCGTCACCATATTTTGTGTAAAACCCAACACCAAAATCTTCAACTTTATTACCTGTGCCAGCAACCAAAAGACCTAAGAGTCCTGCGTGGTAGTACAGCGTTGTCATTCGCAAACGAGCTCTGGTGTTAGCTAAAGCCATATCAACCGTGGCTTGTTTACCTTCTAAGCTGACTTCGGTTTTAAATTCTTCAAATACGGGAGTTAAGTTTACAACCGTGTCTTTTACATTAGGATACTGGCTTTTTAAAAACGAAATATGTTCTTGGGCTCTTGTTACGTGGCTTGGAGCTTGGTGAATTGGCATTTCTATGCATAGAACGTCAAAACCAGTTTTTGCACATAGAGTAGAGGTTACTGCAGAATCAATTCCGCCAGAAATTCCAACAACAAAACCATTTACTTTGGCTTTTGTAGCATAGTCTTTTAGCCAATTTACAATGTGATCTACTACGTTTTCAGTTTGCATAATTTTTAATTTTTAAAACAAAGAAGTGTACCTTTGCACAACAAAAATAACGCAATCGAGTTAGGATTAAAAATATTTTACCAGATGCAGATAAGAATTTACTTTATTTTATTAATAGTGTTTACAATGTTTTCTTGTGATGAGGAATCTAAAATTGAACAAGAAATCGCTAAAATTGAAGTAGATTTTAATGTAGAACGTTTCGATAAAGCATTTTATGAGGCAACACCTAAGGATTTAGGACAGCTAAAAATGGAGTATCCATTTATGTTTTCTAAACAAACGCCAGATTCTATTTGGGTGAATAGAATTAACGACACTTTGCAGAATGAAATTCTACAAGAAGTGGATATTGCTTTTAAAGATTTTAAGGAGCCAAAGGAAGAATTGATTGCTATGTTTCAGCATATCAAATATTATGATAAAGTGTTTTCTGTACCAAGAGTTATAACCTTAACAAATGATGTACAGTATCGAGATAATGTTATTGTTACTGATAGTATTGCTTTGATAGCCTTAGATAATTACTTAGGAGAAACGCATCGTTTTTATGTAGATGGTAATATACCAGCATATTTGGCTAAAAACTTTACACAAGAACAAATTGTGGTGGATTTGGCAGATGGTTATGCGAAGAAATATGTTTTTCAAGCCAACAGAAAAACCTTGCTAGATGAAATGATCTACTTCGGAAAGTTGCTCTATTTTAAAGATGTTATAATTCCGTTTAAAACAGATGCCGAAAAAATGGGCTATTCAGAACTGCAGCTAAAATGGGCTGAAGCAAATGAAAGTCAAATCTGGAGTTATTTTATTGAGAAAGAATTATTATACAGTACAGACCCTAAATTGCCAAATCGTTTTATTGCAGACGCACCGTTTACAAAGTTTTATCTCCAATTAGATAATGAGTCGCCAGGACGTTTAGGTCAGTATTTAGGCTGGCAAATTGTAAAAGCTTATGCAGAGACTACAGGAAAAGATATGATGAAAATTATGCAAACTGAACCTGAAGAAATATTTAGAAAATCAAAATTTAAACCAAAAAAGTAATGTCTAAACTTATAAAATCTAAAATAGTATTAAACGTTGAACTTGATGAGAATAGAGTCCCAGAAAAACTAAACTGGTCAGCTCAAGATGGAGGCGTAGATAACGAAGAGGCTAAAGCGATTATGTTGTCTGTATGGGATAGTAATGCGCAAGAAACCTTAAAGATAGACTTGTGGACAAAAGATATGCCAGTAGATGAAATGAAACTCTTCTTTCATCAAACATTAGTAACAATGAGCGATTCGTTCCTAAGAGCAACTCAAGACGAAAAAATGACTGGAGATATGAAAGATTTTTGCGATTATTTTGCGGAAAAGCTTGAGCTTAAAAAGTAGAATATCTTATTTGCTGATGTGATTATGATCCGTTTTATAGTACGGAACTAGATTAAAGCTGTCCGATTCGATATTCATATAGTTTGTCTTGTTCTTTCTTTTGTGTTGCACAAAACCAGTTGTATTGTGGATTTGCCAAACAGTAAGCTCGTTTAATCGTCCTGAGAAAGTTCTCATATCAATCTCATTTTTTTGAATCATACGATCAACAGTTTTCTGGTCTGCTATTTTTAAAACTTTTTCAGAACTAGATCCGTTGTTTATTTTATAAACGACCCAATAAGTAGAATTTACAGTATTAGTTGTAGAATGCTCTATCTTTTTTGGTGGTAGAATTGACTTTTGAAATGCGACACCTTCATTTTTATATAACTGAAGTTTGTTTTCTTTTTTGCTGATAGGAGTAGCTGTTTTTCCTGATAAATTTAAATCGGTTTTTCCGCTATTATTCTCAAATCCAAATGATTCTTCTTTAGCTGAAGCGACTATGTTTTCTGTGTTTACTAAGTCTGTTTTTGAAGGATTTATGCCTTTACCAATAGTATTCGTAGGGGTAGCGAGTAAAGGAATTGGTTCTGGTAAATTGAAACTTTCATTTCGTAAGAGTGTAATAACAATAAGTTTATCAATAAGCACTGCTTCAACAGCGTAGCGCCCCACAGGTATGTCAGCAATTAGAATTTTTGCCTCTGTGTCTTTAACTTTAATGATACGTTCAAAATCATCATTAAAAATCATGATTTCGTAAATAGTACGCTCAGATTTAAAGATAATGCTATCTTCAGATGTATTAAGGTGATGCTGTAGCTCTTTAGCTCTATTGTTTACATTTTGAATTAGTTCGGATTTTTGTCCGTAAACTAAAGATGATAAAAGGAACAATACGATGAAGTATAGCAGTCTCATAATAAGTAGGTTTTTTGTTTTGGGAAACAATTTTAATACTAAGCAAAACAATTAGATGGCTTAAGTATTACTGACAAAGTTAGAAGCTTTTTGATGTACTGTCTTAAAATTCAGATACATGGTACATTTCTTTGATAATGTGTTGTGTTCACCGATATAACACATATAATATCGTGGAAAGTGTTGTTTATTCTATTTTATAATAGAGCTAATCATTATTAAAAACTTATAAGTTCTGAATACTATTGGCTGTAGAATAATAAGGGGTATGGTTATACAAATCGGTTGAAGATGAATACACAAATTCTGGATTTGAAACCTGATTTTCCATAAATGCTCCTTTGTTATAAACTTCCCAAACAGTCAACTTGTTTAGTTTGCCAGAATCACTGTTTATTTCAAGTTTATGTCTATGAATCATTTTGTCTACTGATTTCTGATCTGCTAATCTCATCGTTTTACTAGAGCCACTTTCATTAATAATTTGTGTTTCTGTCCAGAAATATTTTTGATTTTTAGTGCTATGACTTTTAGTTTTTCCTCTGGTTAAAATAAATTCTATGCTTTTATTTGGGGAACTTTTAATGACTTTTAATTCTTCATCTAACATCATTCCTTTTCCTTCTATTATTTGTTCTAGGTTGGGATACAGACTAGAATGGGAAGCGTCATTGTAGTCGTCATGCTTTATTAGATCTATAGGTATTATCTTTTCGTCTAGCCTAGTTTCTATTATGTAATTTCCATTCGGAATATCTTTTAATGAGATTTGGATAATGTTGGCGTCGACTATAATTAGTTGCTCGTAATTTTCATTAAAAATTTCAACTTTTAAAATTTTAGAATCACAAGACAACATTAAGCTGTCTTTAGTCGCGTTTAAATTGTGTTTTAATTCTTTAGCTTTTGGGTTTGTATTTTGAAGCAAAACGGTGTTTTGACCAAAACTAATTGAGGTCAAAAGTAGGACTAACAATATGCTAATGTTTTTAATCATAACAATTATATTTTTAAGTTAGAGAACTTGCAAATAATCTGTTTTGGGACATCACTATTTGATTTGTGTTATACTAAGTTATAATCATAAATTGATAGATAATTATTTTCAAGGTGTGTTGCGTTTTTTCTAGATAATACACTTAGGTCCTCGTTGTAAGGCAAATAAACAAGATTTAATTGCACCTTGTTTCATGTATTTTGAATTGTATTTTTCTTAAATTAGCCTATGCGAAAAATACTATTTGGTGTTGTCTTAACCTTAATTGTTGTATTTACTTTTAGGTATTGTAATGATAAACAGGAAGATAAAATTGTACTTAAAGAAAGTAGTGCTTTAATTCAGGAGCAAATTAAAAATGTTGGTAAACTCGTGGTTACCGAAGGGCATTTTAGTGAGGTGTTTACGTATAAGAATTCTAAAGGTGTTTTTGGGGATTTAATTTCAGCCGAAAAGAAAGCTGTAGTCATCGTAAATGCAGATGTAACTATTGGGTACGATTTAAGTAAAATTGAATATAAAATTGATGAAGCAACTAAAACACTTCAAATTCTAAGTATTCCGAAAGAAGAAATTAAAATCAGTCCAGATTTTGAATATTACGATATGCAGGCAGATTATCTTAATCCATTTGAAGCCAAAGATTACAACAGTATAAAAGAGACGGTGAACAAGTCACTAATGAAAAAGATTGAAGCATCTGACTTAAAATCGAATGCACAAAACAGATTAATTAGCGAATTGTCAAAGTTCTTTATGTTGACTAATTCTTTAGGTTGGACACTAGAATACAACCAAAATCCTATTTCAGAATTAAGTGAGCTTAATAATCTAGAACGTATATTCGATTAAAACTTAGCTCAACTTTCGTTGTAGGCTACTCATGCCTCCACCATTGATAGCATCAACACCTTTGGATTTTAGTAGGCTTGCTGCGCTGCCTGAACGCATGCCGCTTGCACAATAGGCTATAACAGGTTTGTTCAGCTTTTTAACTTCATTAAGTCTAGCACCTAATTCCTGAACCGGAATATGTAAAGCATTTTTAATATGACCGCCTTGGTATTCACTAGGAGTTCTAACATCTAAAATTACAGCATCTTTTTCTAAGTATTCTGCAACCTTGTTAGTCGATTTTCCAAATAAAGCATTAAATAGTCCCATGGTATTTATTTTTAAGCAAACTTCTGAAAAGTTAACGGAAGTCTTCGTAATCAAAGTTACATTAAAATTACGTTGCACTTAAAATTCTGACTATTTTAGTACTTTATAGCGCCATGAAACAAGAGACACGTCAAGAAGAAATTATAAGAGTTGCAGCCAAACTCTTTAAGGAAAAAGGATACAGTGCCGTCACTATGCGAGATTTAGCTACGGCTATGAACATCAAAGCGGCGAGTTTATACAACCACATCAATTCCAAACAAGATATATTAGAAAGTATCATTATTTCTATTGCGGAAAAATTTACGGTAGGTATGACTTCTGTTTTGGCAAGTGATGCTACCTGTATCGAAAAACTAAAGGAAATCATTGCGCTTCATGTCGAAATTTCAAGTCAAAACATTTATGGTATGGCAGCTTTAAATCACGATTGGATGCATTTAGAGGCACAATTAAATCATTACAAAAAGTTGCGTAGTGATTATGAAAACGATTTTAAAACGATTCTTATCGAAGGTGTAAATTCAGGTGAAATCATAGATATAAAACCAGATGTAATGATGTTTTCCATCTTAACCACCTTACGTTCTCTTTATTTATGGATACCCAAAAAGGAAGATGTAAACCTAAAAGAACTCACCAATAACCTCAATGAAATTCTTATAAAAGGTGTTGTGAAATAAATTTAAATTTATTTACTAACTTTGTCAAACAAACTAACAAGTGTTAGTTTGTTAGTTCAACAACATCTATGGCGCAGTTTTATAAGCTTAAAATTAAAGATATATATAAGGAGACCGAAGATACTTCAGTCATAACCTTTGAAGTTCCCTCAGAGTTACACAGTGCATTCAAATTTCGTCAAGGTCAGCATTTAACTTTAAAAGCAGACATTAACGGAGAAGATGTGCGTCGCTCGTATTCGCTTTGTTCAAGTCCATCAGACGGTCAATGGAAAGTTGCTGTAAAGCTGATTCCAGGCGGAAAATTTTCAACCTATATAAACGACGAATTAAAAACCGGTGACCAATTAGAAGTAATGTCACCTAGCGGAACATTTGGAGTAGAAGTTAGCGCGGAAAAAGCAAAAAATTATTTGTTTTTTGCAGCCGGAAGTGGTGTTACACCAGTTCTCTCAATGGTTAAAGCGCATTTGCAAGCAGAACCAAATTCAACTTGTAAATTATTTTACGTTAATAAGACGGCAAAATCCATTATCTTTAAGGAAGAACTTGAGCAGCTTAGAAATACTTATTTCGGAAGATTCGAAATCTATTATTTCTTAACCAAAGAACGAAGAGATATCGAATTGTTCAATGGACGATTTGATGATGAAAAGATGCAGGTTTTAACAAAAACGTTCATTGATATTCCAGATACAAGTGAAGTGTTTTTGTGTGGTCCAGAAAAAATGGTCAATTATGTCAGTGAATATCTCATCAATGCAGGATTACCAAAAGAGCTCGTGCATTATGAGTTGTTTGTAACCGGACTTTCAGATGAAGATATAAAGAGAGCAGAGCGTTTAGCACAGCAAAACGTAGAAGGAGTTGAAGTTACTATTGTCGATGGCGGAAAAGAATTCGTTTTCACCATGACCAAAGAATACGATAATATATTAGATGCCGCTTTAGGAGCAGGTGCAGATTTGCCTTTCGCATGTAAAGGAGGCGTTTGTAGTACTTGTAAATGTCAAGTTATAGATGGTGCGGTTGAGATGAAAATCAATTACGCACTAGACGAAAAAGAAGTATCACAAAATCTAGTGTTAAGCTGTCAAGCTGTACCAACAACAGAAAAAGTAGTTGTCGATTTTGATGTGTAGTAATCCTGCAAGGTTTCAAAAACCTTGTAGGTATGTAAGTTATTTAAAATAATGATTTCGGCGTTACCCAAAAGGGTCAGGCTTTCCACTATATCTTTTTTAAGAAAAATAAAAAAGGATGTCGTTGCAATCCTTAACGCGCCAACAGCAAAAGGCCAACAACCAACAGCTAATAAAAAAATAAAGTTCAACCAGCTAAAGGCCAAAAGCCAATAGCTAATAGCTATAAAGATGAGTGAAGAACAAATAAAAAATCTAGAAGAACAATTCGAAGCTCGTATCGCAAGAGACGAGAAAATCGAACCTAAAGACTGGATGCCAGAAAAATATCGTAAAACGCATATTCGTCAGATGTCGCAACACGCACATTCCGAAATTGTAGGCATGCTTCCCGAAGGCAATTGGATTACTAGAGCACCTTCGTTGAGACGAAAAGTGGCCTTGTTAGCTAAAGTTCAAGATGAAGCTGGTCATGGTTTATACCTCTATTCTGCTTGTGAAACCTTAGGTGTTTCTCGAGATGAGTTATACGAACAATTGCATTCCGGAAAAGCAAAATATTCTTCCATATTTAATTACCCAACCATCACTTGGGCAGATATGGGAGCTGTAGGTTGGCTAGTTGATGGTGCTGCGATTATAAATCAAGTACCACTTTGTAATACATCTTATGGTCCTTATGCAAGAGCAATGGTTCGTGTGTGTAAAGAAGAAAGTTTTCATCAACGTCAAGGTTTTGAAATCATGATGAAGTTGGCAAACGGAGCACCTGAGCAAAAAGAATTAGCACAAGATGCTTTAAATCGTTGGTGGTGGCCAAGTTTAATGATGTTAGGTCCAACAGACGCAGAATCTATACATACAGAACAATCCATGAAATGGAAATTGAAACGAAAATCGAATGATGATTTACGTCAGCAATTTATAGATCAAACGGTTCCTCAAGCCGAATTAATCGGACTTACCATCCCCGATCCAGATTTAAAATGGAACGAAGAACGTCAAAGCTATGATTTCGGAGAAATTAATTGGGATGAATTTTGGCAAGTCGTCAAAGGTCATGGACCTTGTAATAAAGAACGAATGAAAGCAAGAGTTGGTGCATGGGAAGAAGGCGAATGGGTTAGAGATGCAGCTATGGCTTATGCAGAAAAGAAACAAGCAAGAAAACAAAAACAAGCAATTTAAGAAGTCGAAACTGAAACTGAAGTTGAAAAATGAGCGACAGGAAATTTGATTTAACGGAAAGACTTGAAGATTTTGCTGCTACAATCATAATTTTATATGATAAAAAGCCTTTGTCTTATGCAGGCGATTATCTAGCTAAACAATTGATAAGGTCGTCATGTTCTTCATCTTTAAATTATGGTGAAGTTTTAGGTGCAGGAACCGATAGAGATAAAATAAATAAACTGAGAATTTGCTTAAAAGAGTTAAGAGAATCGCTAAGAAACTTAAATATTCAAACTAAAGCAAGGTTGTTTTCAGAAGAAGATTTAAAAGGTCTGAAAGACGAAAATGACCAATTAATAAGAATAATAGTAACAAGAATTAAAAACATAGGTTGAATTTTAGATTGATGTATTTCAATTTCGAGTTCAACTTCAAATTCAATTTCATAATGAGTAAAAACTGGCCACTTTGGGAAATCTTCGTAAGAAGTAAAAATGGATTAGAACATCGTCATTTCGGAAGCCTTCATGCTGCAGATGCAGAAATGGCTCTAGAAAATGCAAGAGATGTATATACAAGACGAAATGAAGGTGTGAGTATTTGGGTTGTGGAATCAATAAATATTACAGCATCAAATCCAGAACACAATGGTGAAATGTTTGAGCCTGCTCAAGATAAAGTTTATCGTCATCCAACATTTTACGATTTGCCAGACGAGGTGAAACATATGTAACAGTGAAATCGAAATTGAATCTGAATCTGAAAATATGAATGGGATAAAATTTGATTTAACAGAACGACTTGAAGATTTTGCGGCTGCAATAATTATTCTGTATGATAAAAAGCCATTGTCTTATGCAGGAGATTATTTAGCAAAACAGCTTATACGCTCATCTTGTTCTTCAGCATTAAATTATGGAGAAGCATTAGGGGCTGGAACTGATAAAGATAAAATAAATAAATTGAGAATTTCTTTAAAAGAATTAAGAGAGAGCCAACGAAATTTGAATATTCAATCTAAAGCTCAATTATTTTCAGAGGAAAGTCTTTCAAATTTAAAAGATGAAAATGACCAATTAATTAGAATAATGGTCACAAGAATTAAAAACATTAATTAGATTTTTTGATTTCGAGTGAGTTTTCAACTTCGATTTCAATTTCAATTTCAATTTCAATTTAAAATGAAACAAAACTTATACAACTATATACTTGGCATAGCAGACAACAGCCTAATCCTCGGTCAAAGACTAGGAGAATTAACAGGTCATGGTCCAAGTTTAGAAACAGACATTGCCTGCACAAATATCTCATTAGATTTGTTTGGCCAAGTGCGAAGCTATTTTCAATATGCTGCAAAAATAGCAGGTGACGATAGAACAGAAGACGATATCGCCATGCTTCGTAAAGAGCGCGAATATAAAAGTGTATTGTTGGTAGAACAACCAAATACAAATTTCGCCTACACTATGGCGCGTCAGTTTTTATTCGATGTGTACCACTTAGCATTTCTTGCCGAATTACAAAAAAGTACCGATTTAACATTGTCTGCAATTGCGAATAAATGTATAAAAGAAGTGAGTTATCACGAACGTTTTTCTTCAGATTGGATAAAGCGTTTAGGTGACGGTACAGAGGAAAGTAAAGCAAAAATGCAAGAAGCTATTGATGGTTTATGGACGTATACCGATGAGTTATTTCATCAAACCGAAGCAGATAAAGCTATGGTTGCAGAAGGAATAGGTGTTGATGTTACAAAACTGAAAGACGCTTATTATGCCCGAGTGAGTGAGATTTTAGAAGAATCAACCCTTGAAACACCTGAATCGAAGTGGTTTCAAAAAGGAGGTAAAGAAGGGATTCATACGGAGCATTTAGGCTATTTATTAACGGAGCTTCAATACATGCAACGTGCTTATCCTAATATGGAATGGTAAAAAATAAAAGAAATTGAAATCGAATTTGAACTTGAAATAAGAACACTTCAAATTCAGTTTCAACTTCAACTTCAAATTCAAAAAATGACAACAACAGAACAAAACATAGACGAAATCTTAATTCCAATTCTGGAAAAAGTTTCCGATCCCGAAATCCCCGTATTATCCATCATGGATATGGGAGTGGTACGTTCTGCGGTTATAAAAAATAATATCGTTAAAGTTGAAATCACACCAACCTATAGTGGTTGTCCAGCAATGGATGTGATTGGCGATGATATAAAATCAGCATTAAAAGTCGCAGGATACGAGTCTAAAGTAGAATTGATTTTACATCCTGCTTGGACCACCGATTGGATTACACCAAGAGGAAGAAAAGCATTAGAAGATTACGGAATTGCAGCACCTTTAAGCGCAGAAGCAGATAAAGATGTATTGCTTAACGATAAAAGAATAGTTAAGTGTACCAATTGTGGTTCACAAAACACAAGATTAGTAAGTCAGTTTGGTTCCACAGCTTGTAAAGCGCAGTTTCAATGTGACGATTGTCAAGAACCATTTGATTATTTCAAGTGCTTAAAATAAAGCAAAAGTCAGATTTGAAACTAAAAATCTAAATCGAACGATTGTCCCCTTGAGGGGACTTTAGGGGTGTTTTAAATTAAAAATAAATTATAAAATGAACTCAATTCTTTTAAAAATAGAAAATAAAATAGCATACATAACGCTAAACCGACCAGAAGTATTTAATAGTTTCAATCGTGAAATGGCATTTTTATTGCACGACACATTAGATGCTTGTGAAAAAAATGAAGAAGTGAGAGCTATTGTTTTAACCGGAAATGGAAAAGCATTTTGTGCTGGTCAAGATTTAAAAGAAGTGACGGATCCAGATTTAAATCCTGGATTCAAAAAAATATTAGAAGAGCATTACAATCCAATAATTACTAGAATTAGAAATATTAAAAAACCAGTAATTGCAGCTGTAAACGGAGTAGCAGCAGGAGCGGGAGCAAACATTGCTTTAGCTTGTGATATTGTTGTCGCACATGAAAAAGTAAGTTTCATTCAAGCCTTTAGTTTAATTGGCTTAGTTCCGGATAGTGCAGGGACGTTCTTTTTACCAAGACTAATCGGTTTTCAAAAAGCATTAGCATTAGCGATGCTAGGTGATAAAATTGGAGCTGCAGAAGCTGAAAAAATGGGCATGATTTACAAATGTGTTCCGACAGAGGAATTTGAAGAAACGATTAATAAGCTAGCTTTAAAACTCGCAAACATGCCAACAAAAGCTCTTGGTATGATTAAAGAATTGTTTAATAAATCGATGACTAACGATTTAGAATCGCAATTAGCTTTAGAATCTAAATTACAAATAGAAGCCGCACAAAGTGACGATTACAAAGAAGGAGTCGCTGCATTTATAGAAAAACGTCAACCAAATTTTAAAGGAAATTAAAATTATTCATCCGAATATTGTCCCCTTAAGGGGACTTTAGGGGTGTTAAAATGTAAAGTGAGAAACAAAGTAATTCCATACAATCCAAAATTAAAAGAATATGCTAGGCAACTACGTAACAATAGTACTTTGGCGGAGGTATTGTTGTGGAAGAATATTAAGAATGAGGCTTTAGGTGTTCAGTTTCATAGACAAGTACCAATGTTAGATTATATCGTAGATTTTTATTGTCACGAGCTCATGCTAGCTATTGAAATTGATGGTGATTCTCATGACCATAGATATTTCGAAGATTTAAATCGGCAAAATAAGCTAGAAAATTTAGGTGTAAGATTTATTAGGTTTACTGATGGAGATGTTAAGAACAATATGCTTAGTGTTTCAATGTCTTTGGAAGAAAAGGTGAAATCGTTAAAAACACCCCTAAAGTCCCCTCAAGGGGACAATCCATTCGATTTAAGACAAACTCTCATAGAAGTTCACAACCGAATAAAACCCTTTATTCACAAAACACCTGTGTTAACATCGCAGTTGTTAAATGAAAAAGCAGGGTGTAACCTGTTTTTTAAGTGTGAGAACTTTCAAAAAATGGGTGCCTTCAAAATGCGAGGTGCTGCTAATGCCATTTTATCACTTTCAGAAGAAGAAAGACAGCGAGGAGTGGTGACACATTCGTCAGGTAATTTTGCTCAAGCGGTGTCATTAGCGGCACAGAAATTAGGCGTTAAGGCATACATTGTAATGCCAGAAAATGCACCACAAGTCAAAAAAAATGCGGTTAAAACTTATGAGGGAGAAATCATAGAATGCGAATCGACACCACAAGCACGAGAAGCAACTGCCAATAGAATAAAGGAAGAAAAAGGAGCGACGTTTTTACATCCATCAAATCAAGATGAGGTGATTTATGGTAACAGTACAGCAGCAATTGAGCTTTTAGAAGAACAACCCAATTTGGATGTGATTTTAACACCAGTTGGTGGCGGAGGTCTTATTGCAGGAACCGCTTTGGCAGCACATTATTTTTCAGAAAAATGTAAAGTGATTGGTGCTGAGCCTAAAGCTGTAGATGATGCCTATCGCTCATTAATTTCAGGTAAAATAGAAACAAACACTACGTTTGCAACTATTGCTGATGGACTAAGAACACATTTAGGCGATCGTAATTTTCCTATAATTCAAAAACATGTAGAGAAAATAATTTGTGTGGAAGAAAATGAAATCATTAAAGCTATGCAATTGATTTGGGAACGTATGAAAATTATTGTAGAACCATCAAGTGCTGTAGCCTTTGCTGCTGTGTTGAAGAATAGAAAAGAATTTGCAACTAAAAACGTAGGAATCATTTTATCTGGCGGTAATGTAGATGTGAGAAATTTACCGTTTTGATTAACGATTGTCCCCTTGAGGGGACTTTAGGGGTGTTTAGACATTTTAGAATAAATATTAAAAGAAAACGATGAATTAAGTTCAATTTTTGTTGTTAGTATTAAAACAGCTTCACACAAGTTGAAATCATAAAATATAGATGGAAAATCAGGTATGAGTGAAAATCAAAAATCAAAAATCGTTAATCCACAATCTCAAATCAATAGAGTTGGAATCATAGGAGGAGGTACCATGGGAAGTGGCATCGCACAAGTTGCTGCAACGTCTGGATGTAAAGTGAAATTATACGATACTAATCAAGCAGCTTTAGATAAAGCTAAAGGAAGTCTTGAAAAAATATTATTGCGTTTAATTGAAAAAGGAAGAATTGATACTTCAGAAAAAGATCGAATTCAAGCAAACATCGCTTACGTAAGCAACCTAAAAGATTTAGCAGATTCAAACTTGACTATTGAAGCCATTATTGAAAACCTTGACATCAAGAAAAAAGTATTTTCAGAACTAGAAAGCTATGTCGCTGATGATTGTATTATTGCATCAAACACATCAAGTTTGTCAATAGCATCTATTGCTGCATCACTTAATAAACCAGAGCGTTGTGTAGGGATTCATTTTTTCAATCCAGCACCTTTAATGAAATTGGTTGAGGTTATTCCAGCCATTCAAACGTCAACTGAAGTTCTTGAAAAAGCCATACAAACGATTAAAGATTGGAAAAAAGTTGTAGCAGTTGCCAAAGACACACCAGGATTTATAGTAAACAGAGTCGCTAGACCATTTTACGGAGAAGCTTTACGAATTTATGAAGAAGGATTAGCAGACTTTGCGACGATTGATCATAGTTTAAAAACTCTTGGAGGTTTCAGAATGGGACCATTTGAATTAATGGATTTCATAGGAAACGATGTGAATTATACGGTAACCGAAACCGTTTTTACAGCATTCTATTTCGACCCAAGGTATAAACCATCATTAACCCAAAAACGCTTTTCAGAAGCAGGTTATTTAGGACGTAAATCAGGAAAAGGTTTTTATGATTATGATAAAAACGGAAAAATAATTGAGACAAACCATGCAAATACAAAGACTTTTGAAACTTATGAAGACGAAGAGTTTTTGAAAAATCAAATTTTCGATCGTGTATTGGTAATGCTCATCAACGAAGCTGCAGATGCCTTATTTTTAAATATTGCATCCGCAGAAGATATAGACAATGCCATGACTAAAGGTGTCAATTATCCAAATGGATTATTGGCTTGGGCAGATGAAAAAGGAATCGATTGGTGCGTTTCAAAATTAGATGATTTATATAATGAGTATCATGAAGATAGATATCGTTGTAGCCCATTATTACGTAACATGAAAAAAACAGGTTTGAGATTTTTTGAAAACCAGGTTTGAGGTATGAGAAAATCGAAGTATCATTTTAAATTTGAAGATTTAGGAATATATGCCAAAGCCATGGAGTTTGGAGAAGTGGTAAATCGATTAGGAAAGAAATTTCCAAAAGAAGAACGATTTGAACTTACCTCACAATTTAAAAGAGCAGCTGACTCTATAGCTTTAAATATAGCCGAGGGATCGAGTGGCACAGATAAACAATTCCACAACTATTTAGGAAATGCTTGGCACAGTGCACATGAATGTATTTCATGTAGTTCGAAAGCTCAAATGAGAAATTATATTACTGCTGAAGAAGACGAAGAAAATAGAAAATTAATAACAGAACTATCAAAAATGATAACTTCCTTGAGAAGTGCAATTTTAAAAAGAATTAAATAAATATTAATGTCAACTAAAAGCAAACCTATAGCCTCAAACCTCATTCCTGAGCGGATGCTTTCCCAAGACGCCTACAGCACGTGGCTAGGCATAGAAATTCTAGAATGTGAAATCGGACGCTGTAAAGTCGGAATGACCATTAGAAAGGAAATGTTAAACAGCATGAATAAAGCTCATGGTGGAATAAGTTATTCATTAGCAGATACAGCTTTCGGATTTGCAGCAAATACACATGGTAAATATGCCGTTTCTATCGAAACAAGCATTAATCATATCGAAGCTTTAAATGAAGGTGATTATATAGTTGCAGAATCTGTAATAGAATCTGTAAAAAATAGATTAGGCTTTAATATTATTGAAGTAAAACGAGGAAATGAATTAGTCGCGCTTTTTAAAGGTGTCGTTTATAGAACTCAAAAAGATTGGGAATAAAATAAAAATATTAAATTATGAAATGGCAAGGTAGAAGAAAAAGCGGAAATCTCGAGGACCAACGTGGTATTGGGAATAAAGGCAAATTAGCTGCAGGTGGAGGAGTCATTGCTGTTGTCGTTATTCTATTGCAACTTTTTGGAGGTGAAACAGGACAACAATTAGCTCCAATTATAGAGCAAGTAGCCAATAGTCAAACGACACAACAAGTTGAGCAACGAGATCTAACGAGTCAAGAAGTTGAAATGGGTAATTTTATGAACGCAGTCTTGGTAGATACAGAAGATGTTTGGAATAGACTTTTTAGGGAATATAACCTAGGTGATTATAAAGAACCAAAACTTGTTTTATTTACAGATGCCGTAAGTACAGGTTGTGGAAATGCAAGTGCAGCTTCAGGTCCTTTTTATTGTCCAGCAGATCAAAATTATATATGGATATGTCTTTCTTTGATGAACTAAAAACACGTTTTGGAGCTAAAGGAGGTGATTTTGCAATTGCATACGTAACAGCACACGAAGTAGGACATCACATTCAGACTTTATTAGGCACTTCTAATAAAGTAAGACAATTACAGAGTCAAACCAACCAAACCGAAGCCAATAAATTATCGGTAGCACAAGAATTGCAAGCTGATTTCTATGCAGGAGTTTGGGCACATCATAATAAAAAGTATTTACAAGAAGGAGATATAGAGGAAGCCATGAGTGCTGCCAATGCTGTTGGTGATGATGCGATTCAAAAAAGAACAAGCGGAAGCGTCAATTCAGACAGTTTTACGCATGGCACATCACAACAACGTATGGAGTGGTTTATGAAAGGCTACAATACAGGAGATATAAGAAACGGAGATACATTCTCTGCGCTTATAAATTAATTAGTCCTGCAAGGTTTCAAAAACCTTGTAGGTATTAAATAAGAATAGAAGTAAATATAACATTAATTATGAAATAGAAGTTTCAATTATCGACTTCAATTTCAATTTCAATTTCAAATATGGAAGCATACATAATAGACGGCATTAGAACACCAATAGGGAACTACAAAGGCACATTATCTGCTGTGAGAACAGATGATTTGGGTGCGTTAGTAATTTCAGAAATCGTAAAAAGAAACCCAAGCATCCCTAAGGAAGCGTATGACGATGTGATAATGGGTTGCGCAAACCAAGCGGGAGAAGACAATCGTAATGTTGCGAGAATGTCATCCTTATTAGCAGGTTTGCCATTTACCGTTCCTGGAGAAACAGTAAACCGTTTATGTAGTTCGGGATTATCGGCAATTATTCACGCAAATCGAGCTATAAAAGCAGGAGATGGCGACGTATTTATTTCTGGTGGCGTAGAGAATATGACGCGCGGACCATACGTAATGGCAAAACCATCTACGGCATTTGGAGGCGATTCTAAAATGTACGATTCTACTTTCGGATGGCGTTTTATCAATCCGAAAATGCAGCAAATGTATGGGGCAGATGGCATGGGAAACACTGCCGAAAATCTTGTCGAAAAATATAATATCTCTAGAGAAGATCAAGATAAATTTGCACTTTGGAGTCAGCAGAAAGCAACCAAAGCACAAGAAAACGGACGACTAGCAAAAGAAATTGTAACCGTTGAAATTCCACAGCGTAAAAAAGATCCAATTCTTTTTTCTAAAGATGAATTTGTAAAACCAACAAGCTCTTTAGAAATCTTAGGAAAACTAAGACCAGCCTTTAAAAAAGAAGGTGGAAGTGTAACAGCTGGAAATTCATCCGGATTAAACGACGGAGCAGCGGCAACTATTATCGCTTCAGCAGATGCAGTAAAAAAATACAATTTAAAACCATTAGCAAGAATAGTAAGTTCTGCAGTAGTTGGTGTCGAGCCAAGAATTATGGGTATTGGTCCAGTTCAAGCCTCAAATAAAGCATTAGCAAAAGCAGGTTTAACCATGGAAGATATGGATATTATCGAGCTTAACGAAGCCTTCGCAGCGCAAGCATTAGCATGTATTCGCGCTTGGGGATTGGCAGATAACGACCCGAGAATAAATCCAAACGGAGGTGCAATTGCTATTGGTCACCCGCTTGGTGTTACAGGTGCAAGAGTTGCTTTTTCAGCGGCTTTAGAGTTAAAACAACAGAACAAAAAATATGCGTTAATCACGATGTGTATTGGTGTTGGTCAAGGTTACGCCGCAATTATTGAAAATGTGAATTTGTAATATAGTTTGGGCGTTACCACAAGGGTCGCGCTTTCACTACTCGCTCTTTTTGAGAAAAACAAAAAGGAGCTCAAACAAACCGTTCAATCGCTAACGCACTTAGCCGCTAAGGTTAATGATAATTCTTAGTTGTAGTAAAGAATAAAGTTTTGTCATTCCTGCGCAGGCAGGAATCCACTATAAAGTAAAAATGATGAATAAAATACAGCATTACGTTCAAGGACAATGGACAACAGGTAAAGAAGAAGGAACACCAATTCTAGATGCAGTAACTGGCGAAGCTTTTACTAGCATCGCTATTGAAGGATTAGACGTTCCAGAAATTCTTAACTACGGAAGAACAAAAGGAGGAGAAGTCCTTCGTAAAATGACTTTCCAAGAACGTGGAAACATGCTTAAAAGTTTGGCATTATATCTTACCAAAAGAAAAAATGCGTTTTACGAATTAAGTTATAGAACAGGAGCAACCAAAGTAGATAGTTGGATAGATATCGAAGGTGGTTTCGGAAACTTGTTTGCAAACGCTTCCTTACGTAAACTGTTTCCAAATCAAACGTATCACGTAGAAGGTGATGCTATCGATTTATCTCGTGGCGGACGCTTTATGGCGCATCATATTATGGTGCCTAAAAAAGGAGTAGCAGTACATATTAATGCATTCAATTTCCCAGTTTGGGGAATGTTAGAAAAATGTGCAGTAAACTGGATGGCTGGAGTGCCTGCTGTAGTTTTACCAGCACCTTCCACTTCTTATTTAGCAGAGGCTGTCGTAAAAGAAATAATAGCTTCTGGTATTTTACCAGAAGGCGCATTACAAATTATAAACGGAACGGTAAAAACCATTTTAGATACTTTAGAGTCTCAAGATGTTGTCACTTTTACGGGTTCTGCAAAAGTAGGACGTTTATTAAAAGCGCATCCGCAATTGATACAAGAATCTGTGCCATTTACCATGGAAGCCGATTCTTTAAATGCATCGATCTTAGGAGAAGATGCAGTTCCTGGAACACCAGAATTCGACTTGTTTATTAAAGAAGTCCGAAAAGAAATGACAGTGAAAGCTGGACAAAAATGTACTGCGATACGTAGAATTATTGTTCCGCAAAATTTAGTAGAAGATGTACAAACGGCATTATCAAAAGCATTAGATAAAGTAACTATTGGAGATCCAAGATTGAAAGAAGTTAGAATGGGATCTTTAGTAAGTCATCAACAAGTGCAAGCAGTTAGAGACTCAGTAAATGATTTATCTAAAGAAGCACAAATCGTTTACGGCAGTTTAGATGAAATAAACACCATTGGAGCAGATGCTAAAAAAGGCGCTTTTATTAGCCCGATTTTATTACGTTCTGATCATCCTTTTGAAAATACAATAATTCACGAACGTGAAGCCTTTGGTCCAGTAAGTACAATAATGCCTTATAAAAACTTAGATGAAGCTATTCTATTAGCTCAAATGGGTAAAGGGTCGTTAGTATCTTCAATTGCCACAAATGACGATAAGATTGCTAAAGAGTATGTAATTAACGCAGCATCTCATCATGGTCGTATTATGGTGGTTAATCGCGATATGGCTAAAGAAAGTACAGGTCATGGTTCGCCATTACCATATTTAGTTCATGGAGGTCCTGGACGTGCAGGAGGAGGAGAAGAAATGGGCGGAATGCGTGGAATAAAACATTATTTACAACGTACAGCAATCCAAGGTTCGCCAACTACAATTACAGAAATTACTGGAATTTACCAGCAAAACGCAAAATATAAGGAAGCCGAAATGCATCCATTTAAATACCATTGGGAAGACATCCAGCCAGGAATGTCTATGAAAACTCATAGACGTACATTTACAGATACAGATATTATCAATTTTGCAAACGTCACTTGGGATCATTTCTATGCGCATACAGATATTACATCTTTAGACGGAAGTATTTTTGAACAAAGAACTGCACATGGTTATTTTATTATTTCAGCTGCAGCAGGATTATTTGTATATCCAAATAAAGGACCAGTTTCAGCAAATTACGGACTAGAAGAATGCAGGTTTTTAAGGCCGTTATATCACAACGATACTATTTACGTACGTTTAACGTGTAAGCAAAAAGTAGATAGAGATGTCGCTTCAGCAGAACATCCTAGCGGAATTGTAAAATGGTATGCCGAAATTTTTGATGCAAATACCGATGAGAAAGTAGCATTCGCAACAGTCTTAACTATGGTTCAGAAAAAGCAAGAAGTTTTAACTGAAATGACTGAAGATAAAATCAACGCATGTCTTTATGCATTAAAAGAAGATGCAAAACCTAAATGGGGAATTATGACACCTCAACACATGATTGAACATTTAGAATATACCTATAAAATTGCATCTGGTGAAATTCAAGATTTTGAAATTGCTACACCGGAAAAGATTTTAGATAAAGTACATAATAGTTTATGGAACTTTGATAAGTTCCCAAAAAACTCTCAATTTCCACAATTAGAAAAAGATACTTTAGATACATTAAAGCATCCTGATTTAGCTGTAGCAATAGAAAAGTTTAAAGCACAAAGAGAAAAGTATTTAGCATATTTTAAAGAAAATCCAGAAGCTAAATTAAAGAATTTAGTTTTCGGAGAATTGAATAAATACGAATCGTATTTGTTAGAAAGAAAACATTTGAATCATCACTTTGAACAATTTGGATTAATATAAATAGTAACGCAAGACCTCGCAGGTTTTTAAAACCTCGCAGGTCTGTTAATTAAGTAAACATGTCAGAAGCATACGTTAGTATAAAAATAGAAAACGAAGTAGCATACATAGAATTCTTCCATCCAGCGCACAATTCACTGCCTGGAGATATTCTCGCTAAATTAGCAAAAACAATAACCGAAGCAGGTGAAAATAACAACATCAAAGTTATAGTACTGAAAAGTGGAGGAGACAGAACCTTTTGCGCAGGAGCAAGTTTCGAAGAGCTAATAAACATTAACGATGCAGCAACAGGGAAAGTATTCTTTTCAGGTTTCGCAAACGTGATTAATGCGATGCGTAAATGTCCGAAATTTATTATTGGCCGCATTCAAGGAAAAACCGTTGGTGGTGGCGTTGGACTAGCAGCTGCAACCGATTATTGTATGGCATCCAAATTCGCAGCTATTAAGTTAAGCGAATTAAATATTGGAATTGGACCATTTGTAGTTGGACCAGCGATTGAGCGTAAAATGGGATTAAGCGCAATGTCTCAAATAGCAATAGATGCAAACACGTTTTATCCTGCAGAATGGGCTAAGCAAAAAGGATTATTTACCCAAGTTTATGAAAGCACAGAAATGTTAGATGAAGCTGTAAAAACAACAGCAGAACATTTATGTACTTACAATACTGAGGCTATGCTAGAAATGAAAAAGGTCTTCTGGCAAGGCACAGATCATTGGGATGCATTATTAGCAGAACGCGCCGCAACTAGTGGTAAACTTGTGTTGAGTGATTTTACAAAAGAAAAATTAAAAGGATTTAAGTAGTGATGAGGTTTGAGCTATGAGTTGTGAGAAGTTTTATTCAAAAACAATTGTAATATGGAATTTGAAAGCAAGTATCATTTTAGTTTTGAAAATTTAATTCTCTATCAGAAAGTAATTACTTTTGGAGAAGATATTAATAAGTTAGTAGAAACTTTTCCAAAAAAAGAAATGTTTAGGTTAACGTCCCAATTTTCACGAGCTGCAGATTCTATAGCAGCAAATATTTCTGAAGGCTCAGCAAGTACGGATGCTAATTTTAATAGGTATTTAAAAATGGCGTGGGATAGTAGTCATGAGTGCGTAACATGGAATACAAAAGCCTTTTTAAGAGCGTATATTTCTAAGGAGGAATTTGAATCAAACCGTGCTATGTTAACAGAAATAGGCAAAATGATTTCTTCTTTAAGAAGAAAACTCAATGTTAAAAAGTAATCCAACTCACAGCTAATAACTCACAGCTCAAAACTTATGATATACAAATTCAAAAATTACACACCAGTGGTTCATGAATCCAGTTTCGTGCATCCGCTTGCGGCAGTAACGGGAAACGTCATCATTGGCAAAAATTGTTATGTTGGTCCGGGAGCAGCCATTCGAGGAGATTGGGGACAAATCATTTTAGAAGATGGCGTAAACGTACAAGAAAATTGTACAGTACACATGTTTCCAGGGAAGTCTATCACGCTTAAAGAAAGTGCACATGTTGGTCATGGAGCCATTATTCACGGCGCAAATTTGGGGAGAAATTGTTTGATAGGAATGAACACCGTAATTATGGATGATGCCGAAATTGGTGACGAATCCATAGTAGGAGCCATGGCATTTGTAAAAGCCGAAACTAAAATTCCAAACCGAAGTTTAGTCGTTGGTAATCCTGCGAAAGTTATCAAGCAAGTTAGTGATGAGATGATTGCTTGGAAAACGAAAGGCACACAATTATATCAGCAATTACCTGCAGATTGCCACGAGAGTTTAAAGGCTGTTGAGCCATTAAGAGAAGTGCCTGAGAATATGAAAATGCAGGATGATGTTTATAAAACACTTAGAGAATCATTCAAAAAATAAGATGATGTCACTTCGAGTGATTCCGGTTTTTATCGGAATTGTGTCGAGAAGCCCTATTTTCAAACCTCAATATTAAAGACCTGTCAAGTTTTCAAAACCTTACAGGATTACAAAACCCGACTCAAATCAATCTCATTAGTCTCTTTGCTCGTCGATAGCGCAATCAAACTTTGTACATTTCCTAGATAAGGAAGTAGCGTCAATTTTGAAATGATAAAGGTTTCATAAGCCTCAATATCTTCAACGACGAGTTTCAATAAATAGTCAAAATTTCCACTGACTCTGTGGCATTCTATAACTTCCGGAAAGTTGTTGATTTCCTTTACAAACTTTTCCAAATAGCTTCGGGTATGCCCTTGCAAGGTAATACCTATAAAAACAGTCAGCTTTAAACCGATTTTCTTATTGTTTAAAACGGCCACATATTTTTCAATATACCCTTCTTTTTCTAATTTTTTAATGCGTTCAAATATTGGTGAAGTGCTCATGCCGAGTTCTTCAGCAATACTCTTAGTCGTTCGATTGCTATTCTTTTGAAGTATAGTGAGTAGTTGTGTGTCTATTTTATCGAGTGTATGTGGCATGAGAAAATTAGTTGTTTTAAAGTGGTAAATTTAAGGATTAAAAGATAAATAATCTGCAGTATTATTTAAATAAAGAATATTATCCTTTTTAAAGGTAAATTAAAAGGTTTTAACAATTGTGTAATTCGATATGCATTATCTTTAATTCTTATAATCCTAAACCATATTAGCTTGATGATTTTTGAATTAAAGATGCCCAAAATGGGTGAAAGTATAACCGAAGGAACAATTATCAATTGGTTAATATCAGAAGGAGACTCTTTTGAAGAAGGAGATATTATACTAGAAGTAGCAACAGATAAGGTTGATAACGAAGTGCCAGCACCAGCAGCAGGAACTTTAATGAAAACCATGTTTCAAGCAAAAGATGTTGTGCCTGTTGGAGAAGTTATGGCAATTCTTGAAGTTTCAGAAGAAAAGAAATCGAAAACGGATGTCATTTCGACAGAGAGAGGAACGAGTGACGAGAAATCTCATAGTCAAAAGAAAGAGAAATTTCAAAAAAGACCTAAGCCAGTTCAAAAACCTTCAGGTTCAACTTCAGGTTCAACTTCAGTTTCAAGTTCATCTTCATTTTCAACTTCAAACTCAAACACCTTCTTTTCGCCATTAATTATAAAAATAGCAAAAGAACACCACATTAGTTTTGAGGAGTTAGCACGTATTCCTGCAACAGGAAACGAAGGCAGACTTCGTAAAAGCGATGTGTTTCAATATATAGACGAAGGACGACCGTACAAATTCGCACAACCAGTATCCGAAAAAGATCCAACAGCTTATAGAATCCCACAATTAAACTTCGATAAAGGCAAAGGAAAAGTAATCGAAATGGACAGAATGCGCCAAATGATTGCAGATCACATGGTGTACTCAAAACATACATCGCCTCACGTTACCGCTTATGTAGAAGCAGACATGACGAATATGGTAAACTGGAGAAACGCAAACAAAGTTGCCTTTCAAGAAAAGCATGGAGAGCGTTTAACCTTCACACCATTATTTGTAGAAGCTGTAGCGAAAGCAGTAAAAGATTTCCCAAATATTAATGCTTCTGTAGATGGTAATAATATCATTGTAAAAGAAGACATTAATATTGGTATGGCAACAGCATTACCAAGTGGAAACTTAATAGTTCCTGTAGTAAAAAATGCAAACACTAAAAATTTAAAAGAGATTGCTAGTAACGTAAACGAACTAGCAGGAAAAGCTAGAGAAAACAAACTAGCAGGAGACGATATAAAAGGCAGCACCTTCACAATTTCTAACGTAGGAACTTTTGGTAGTGTCATGGGAACACCGATAATTAATCAGCCAGAAGTTGCCATTTTAGCATTAGGAATAATCAAAAAACGACCAGAAGTTATCACTACTGAGAAAGGAGACCAAATAGCTATTCGTAGCATGATGTACTTATCGCTCTCTTTCGATCATCGCGTAGTAGACGGATTCTTAGGAGGAAGTTTTGTGCGACGAGTAGCCGATTATTTTGAGCAATTTGATATTAATAGAGAAATATAAATTCAGAATTGTCCCCTGAGGGGACTTTAGGGGTGTTTTAAACACTCTAAAAAACATACATATATGAAACCTAACATTTCAGTTACTAAAGTAGAAACATCAAAAGTTGATGCCTTAGACTTTAACAATATTCCATTAGGCACCACATTCACCGATCACATGTTTATTTGCGATTACGAAAACGGAGAATGGGTTAATCCAAGAGTTATTCCTATGGGATTAATTCCAACGCATCCAGCAGCAATGGCTTTACATTATGGACAAGCTATTTTTGAAGGGATGAAAGCTTACAAAGACACCGAAGGCACACCAATGTTATTTAGACCAGAAGAAAATGCCAAACGTTTAAATAAAAGTGCGGATCGTATGGGAATGCCTAATATTCCTGAAGATTTATTTGTAGAAGGACTTAAAGAATTGGTTGGTTTAGAGCACAATTGGATTCCGCCAACCGATGGAAGCGCACTTTATTTAAGACCATTCATGTATGCCGATGAGCCTTTTATTGGTATGCGTGCAGCAACCCACTATAAGTTTATAATAATGGCATCACCAGCAGGTCCATTTTTTAGTAAACGCATCAGATTATGGGCAGAAAAGCAATTCATTAGAGCAGCACAAGGTGGAACTGGTGAAGCTAAAGCCGCTGGAAATTATGCAGCAGCCATTCGTCCAACAGAATTAGCAAAAGCCAAAGGTTACGACCAAGTATTATGGTTAGATGCCGCAGAACATAAGTATATTCAAGAAGTTGGTACCATGAATATTTTCTTCAAAATTAATGGGGAATTTATCACACCAGAACTCGACGGTTCTGTGTTGCATGGCATCACAAGAGCTAGTGTTATAGAGATGTTACGTGCTATGAATTTCACGGTAATAGAACGAAAAATTACTATCGATGAAATTAAAACAGCATCAGAAAACGGGACTTTAGAAGAAGCTTTCGGAACAGGAACAGCTGTTGGTATAGCGTACATTCAAGAGATTGGATTAGAAGGCGAGACGATTAATGTCTCTGATGAAAGTCCGGTTGGATTAGAAGTTAATGACACCTTGAATGCTATTAAAACGGGCAAGCTAGACGACCAATTTAACTGGATGACTAAGGTAGAAAAGGAATTAGCTTAGAGTTATTTGGGCGTTACCACAAGGGTCGGGCTTTCACTACTCGCTCTTTTTGAAAAAAGCAAAAAGGAGCTTCAACAAATTGTTTCAATTGCGAAGCAATCACGATTTCTTATTTATTAAATTAAGAATGAACGAGTAATCCCTAACGCAACACCCCCCTAAAGTCCCCTCAAGGGGACAATAGTTCAAAGATTATTCAGGGGATTGTCCCCTTGAGGGGACTTCAGGGGTGTAAAAGGAGAAACATTAAAAAAGATAACCGTTTTCGCGGTCACTAAGGATGAAAAAAGAAACACTAGAAAAAGGATTTTCAAAACTCTGCACAGCAAAAGCAATGGCAGAATTATACGAAGCTAATTTTAAACAAGTTTCAAAATACGTACATGCAACATCTCGTGGACACGAAGCCATTCAAATAGCTTTAGGTTTACAATTATTACCTCAAGATTATGCATTTCCATATTACAGAGACGATGCCATGTTATTATCTTTTGGTTTAGAGCCTTACGATTTAATGTTGCAATTGTTAGCTAAAAAAGACGATCCATTTTCTGGAGGAAGAACATACTATTCGCATCCCAGTTTAAAGGATGACGATAAACCAAAAATCCCACACCAATCCTCTGCAACAGGTATGCAAACCATTCCAGCAACAGGAGTTGCTATGGGAATGCAGTATAAAGAATTACAAGGTTTAGGTAATGTCATTCAGAGCGATAGCGAAGAATCTCTAAAACCAATAACAGTTTGTTCACTTGGAGACGCATCTGTAACCGAAGGAGAAATAGCAGAAGCGTTCCAAATGGCAGCATTAAAGCAAATGCCAATCTTATATTTAGTACAAGATAACGGTTGGGATATTAGTGCCAATGCAGCAGAAACGAGAGCGCAAAATGCTTTCGAATATGCAGCTGGATTTAAAGGTTTAGACGCTATCTCAATAGATGGTGCCAACTTTACAGAAAGCTACGAAGCATTAGAAAAAGTCATAGAAACCATTCGTACAGAGCGTAGACCATTTTTAGTACACGCAAAAGTACCGTTATTAAATCACCATACTTCTGGTGTAAGAATGGAATGGTATCGCGATGATTTAGAAGAGGCACGTTCTCGTGATCCTTATCCAGTTATAAAAAAACAATTACTAGATGCAGGATTTTCAGAACAAGACGTTTTAGACATTGAAAATGCCGCGAAAGCGAAAGTACAATCAGATTTTGAAAGAGCATTATTAGCCGAAGACCCAAAACCTGAAGATTTATTTACAAACGATTTTGTACCAACACCAATTACCGAAGAAAAAGGAACACGTTCACCAGAAGGCGCAGAGAAAGTAGTTATGGTAGATTGTGCTTTATTCGCAGTAGAAGAACTGATGAAAAAGCATAAAGAATGTTTGCTTTATGGGCAAGATGTTGGTGGAAGACTTGGTGGTGTTTTTAGGGAAGCCGCAACTTTAGCTCAAAAATTTGGAGACGACAGAGTTTTTAATACACCAATACAAGAAGCCTTTATTGTCGGTTCTACAGTTGGTATGAGTGCCGTTGGGTTAAAACCAATTGTTGAGGTTCAATTTGCAGATTATATTTGGCCTGGTTTAAATCAGTTATTTACAGAAGTCAGTAGAAGTTGTTATTTATCTAATGGTAAATGGCCGGTTTCTATGATTCTTAGAGTGCCAATTGGTGCTTATGGAAGCGGAGGACCTTACCATTCATCTTCAGTAGAATCTGTGATAACAAATATTCGTGGTATTAAAATAGCGTATCCAAGTAATGGAGCAGATTTAAAAGGTTTAATGAAAGCAGCTTACTACGATCCTAATCCAGTTGTAATTTTAGAACACAAAGGTTTATATTGGTCTAAAGTACCAGGAACGCAAGGTGCAACATCTGTTGAACCAAGTGAAGATTATGTATTGCCTTTTGGTAAAGCCTGGGTTTTACAAGAAATTTGGAAGCAAGAAAATGTAGAGACATTAACTATTGTTACTTACGGAATGGGAGTGCATTGGGCAATGAATGCATCAGAAGAATTAGGGATGCAAGACCAAATTGAAGTTATCGATTTACGTACTTTATATCCTTTAGATGAAGACACGATTATGAAATCGGTTAAGAAAACAGGAAAGTGTCTTGTTGTAACAGAAGAGCCTTCAAACAATAGTTTTGCAAGAGCATTATCTGGAAAAATTCAAGAAGAATGCTTTAAATATTTAGATGCGCCAGTAATGACTATTGGTAGTGAAAATATGCCTGCAATACCGTTAAATTCTACTTTAGAGCAAACAATGATTCCTTCAACAGAAAAAGTGAAAGCTAAGATAGAAAAGTTACTAAACTATTAAGTTTATAATAGTCTTGCACACCTAGTTATGTGTGTAATAAAAGGGATTCGTAATTGGAAAACAATTATGAGTCCCTTTTTTTTATGACTTCAATTTGCTTCATTTTTATAGAAATAGATTTTAGTTAAAATATGTTTTTCCAAAAAAAAGAGATTTCAAAAATAAATTGGAAAGCGTATGGAAGTCGTAAATAATCTTCTATATTTGAGGTGTAAACTTTAGGAGTAGCTATTAAATTAGTTTGAGAAACATCCTTAGAACCTGATTTGGTTAATACCAACGTAGGAAAAAGTTATGTTCGATAAGACATCGAAATACTACCATTTTGGTTTACAGTAATATTTTATAAATATGATTGCTATAAAAGTAAACCAAGAAGACCACCACATTTTAGAACACGTAACATTACAAGAGTTTGTTGAAAATTTAAAAATTCAAACAAACGGAATTGCTATTGCTATAAATAATACTGTGGTTAAAAAAACAGATTGGTCTTCACGATTACTTCACAATAATGATGATATTTTAATTATAAAATCTACTCAAGGAGGATGATTTTTATTTTAAAAGGAAACCAATTATCAAATGAAGAACAAAGACACAGCTCCAAAGCAAAACGGTATTACAAGACATCCGTTTCCGAATTCTAAGAAAATCTATGTCAACGGAAAAATTCACCCGCAAATTAAAGTTGCTATGCGTGAAATTACATTGAGTGATACGGTAGACTCAATGACAAAAAAGAAAACACCCAACGAGCCCGTAACTATTTACGATACTTCTGGGCCTTACACAGATCCAGACAAAACAATAGATGTACATAGTGGTATTGAAAGAATTCGAGAACCTTGGATTAAAGAACGTGGTGATGTAGAGGAATTAGCATCATTCTCTTCAGAATATTGTAACGAGCGTTTAAACGATGCTAGTTTAGATCACATGCGTTTTAAGTTATTAAAGAATCCGCTAAGAGCTAAAAAAGGTCAAAATGTAACCCAATTACATTACGCTAAAAAAGGAATAATTACACCAGAAATGGAGTATATCGCTATTCGAGAAAACCAACGAATAGATGAAATGACAGAGATTAGAAAGCAACACAAAGGTGAACACTTTGGAGCTTCTATTCCAGATAAAATTACACCAGAATTTGTAAGGTCGGAAGTAGCGAGAGGTCGTGCAATAATTCCTTCAAATATTAACCACCCAGAAGCCGAACCTATGATTTTAGGTAGAAACTTCTTAGTTAAAATAAATGCAAATATTGGAAACTCTGCCGTTACCTCATCCATAGAAGAAGAAGTAGAAAAAGCAGTGTGGGCTTGCCGTTGGGGAGCAGATAATATTATGGATTTATCTACCGGAGAAAATATTCACGAAACACGCGAGTGGATTATTCGTAACTCTCCAGTGCCAGTGGGTACCGTACCAATTTACCAAGCATTAGAAAAAGTAAATGGTGTTGCCGAAGACTTAACATGGGAAATTTTTCGTGATACTTTAATTGAGCAAGCCGAACAAGGAGTCGATTATTTTACCATCCACGCAGGCGTGTTATTGCGTTATGTGCCAATGACGGCAAAACGTGTTACCGGTATTGTTTCTCGTGGTGGTTCTATTATGGCAAAATGGTGTTTAGCACACCATAAAGAAAGTTTTTTATACACACATTTTGAGGACATTTGTGAAATCTTAAAACAGTACGATGTTGCCTTTTCTTTAGGAGACGGACTGCGTCCAGGTTCTGTTGCAGATGCCAATGACGAAGCACAATTTGCAGAGTTAGAAACCTTAGGAGAGCTAACGCAAATTGCACGCAAGCACGAAGTACAGTGTTTTATAGAAGGACCAGGACACGTGCCAATGCACATGATTAAAGAAAATATGGAGAAGCAAATAGAACTTTGCGACGAAGCTCCTTTTTACACTTTAGGCCCATTAACTACAGATATTGCACCAGGTTACGACCATATCACTTCTGGTATTGGAGCCGCAATGATAGGTTGGTACGGTTGCGCCATGTTGTGCTACGTAACACCAAAAGAGCATTTGGGTTTACCAAATAAAGAAGATGTGCGCGTAGGTGTGGTTACTTACAAGTTGGCCGCGCATGCTGCCGATTTAGCAAAAGGCCATCCAGGTTCGCAACACAGAGACAATGCATTAAGTATGGCGCGGTTTGAGTTCCGTTGGGAAGATCAGTTTAATTTAGGGTTAGATCCAGAACGTGCTCGCGAATATCATGATGAAACTTTGCCTGCCGCTGGTGCTAAAATTGCTCATTTTTGCTCTATGTGCGGACCAAAATTCTGCTCCATGAAAATTTCTCAAGAGGTACGCGATTTTGCTGCAGTTAACGATATCGTAGATAACGAGGTTATTGCAAAAGGAATGGAAGAGAAATCTAAAGAGTTTAAAGAAAAAGGATCCGAAGTTTATTTGTAAAATTAGAAGGAAGTTCCCACGCTTAAAAAAAAAGCGTGGTCGGGCTTTCCGTTATATCTTTTGCCGAAAAAGCAAAAGGATGCCACTATAATTGTGTAACACTCACGAATTCCTATTTAATAAAATAGAATCACTGAGTAATCCCTAACTCAAAATCCAAGTAACCGTCATTACGAGGAGGTACGACGAAGTAATCTTATCTTTCAATATTAAAAACTAAAAACACTATGATAGTTCTTATCGCACCAGAAAACGATATTCCAAACGAAATAGAAATACTAAACCAATTATTTAGAGAAGGTTTATTGGTGTATCATTTGAGAAAACCAGATAAAAACTACGACGAACACGTTGCGTATTTAAACAAAATTGATGAAGAATATCACAACAGAATTGTAGTGCATTATTTTCATGAGTTGATAAACGATTTCAATTTAAAAGGTATTCATTTTCAAGAGCAAAAAAGGATTGACCATATAGATAATCCTGGTCAATATTTCAAAAACCTAAATATGTTTGGTAAAACAATAAGCTCTTCATTTCATGATCCAGAAGTCTTAAAAGCGTGTTATTTTGAATTCGATTATCATTTATTAAGTCCTGTTTTTTCTTCAATATCAAAAAAAGGATATACGGGAAAAGGTTTTGATGTTAACCATATTGATAAAACAATCATCGGTATGGGTGGTATTAGTGTAGAAACGATAGAAGAAACTATAACGTTAGGGTTTAAAGGAATAGGTGTTTTAGGTGGTGTTTGGAATGCTGAAAATCCGTTAGAGGGTTTTATAAAAATAAAAGAAACATATAATAAACACACCAGTAAATAAGTGTTTTTGAATAACCTATTGATGTTAAATACATAAAAATTGAATCAAAAAAACTACATCTTAACAATAGCAGGTTTAGACCCATCGAGTGGCGCCGGAATTACGTCTGATATTAAAACATTTGAAGCGCATGGTTTGTACGGTTTATCCGTGTGTACTGCGGTTACTGTTCAAAACGATATAGATTTTAAAGATTGTATTTGGATAGAAAAAGAAATCATTTTAAATCAGATTGACCTTTTGTTTCAACGGTTTGCCATTGCTGTAGTAAAAATAGGAATCATCCAGTCTTGGGACGTTTTATTGGACGTTATTCAAACATTAAAAAAGCTAAATCCATCTGTAAAAATAGTACTAGACCCTGTTTTAACAGCAAGTGCAGGTTTTAGTTTTCATAATAAACAAGATTTAAAAGTTTTAGAAGAAGTTTTAAAAAATTGCAATTTTATTACACCAAATTATGAAGAGATTGAAGCCTTGTTCCCTGAGAAATCTATAGAAGACACTATCGATTTTATTTCAGATAGAACAAATATCTACTTAAAAGGAGGTCATAGAACAGATAAAAAAGGGTGGGACGAAGTCTATTACAGTAAAATAGTAAAACTAAACATTCCGCCAATTGCAGAAACCGTTTTTCAAAAGCATGGAAGCGGTTGTGTTTTATCGTCAGCATTGGCTTCTAATTTAGAAAAAGGAATGAACATAGAAGATGCTTGTAAAGATGCAAAATGGTATACCGAACAGTTTTTAAATTCAAACAACACTTTGTTAGGAACACATAAATACACAGAAAATGCTAAGTAAACTACATTATATTTCTCAAGGTAAAACACCGCAAGATCATTTAAGAAACATACAAAAAGCATGTGAAAACGGAGCAGAATTAGTACAACTGCGTTTAAAAGAAATGGCACTAGATATCATTTTAGAAACTGCAGAAAAAGCTAGAGAAATCACCACTCAATTTAAAGTGAAACTAATAATAAATGATCATTATAAAATAGCTAAAACCGTAAAAGCAGACGGTGTTCATTTAGGGAAAACAGATACATGTCCGTTAATAGCTAGAGCCTATTTGGGAAAACAATATCTAGTTGGAGGCACTGCCAACACTTTAGAGGATTGCAAAGTTCTAATGGATAAGGAAGTGGATTATATTGGTTTAGGACCTTTTCAGTTTACAGAAACTAAAAAGAATTTAAGTCCAATTTTAGGTGTCGAAGGTTACCAGCAGCTAATAAGAACGTTAAAAACAGACACGCCTATAATCGCTATTGGTGGTATTTGCATGGAAGATATTTCGGCAATTATAGACACAGGTGTTTACGGAATAGCTGTTTCGGGAACAATAACTAAAGATTTTACAAGTATTTCTAAGTTTTATGAAATCTTAAATTCGTCAGAAGTAAAAGCATAAGCAGTCTTAATCTAACATAGATTCAAAAAAGTAAAAATGAATAACATATTAAAAATAGCAGATAAAGAATTTACCTCTAGATTATTCACCGGAACAGGAAAGTTTAGCTCTTCAGAAGTAATGAAAGACGCTTTGTTGGCTTCCGAAAGTGAGCTCATAACGGTGGCTTTAAAAAGAGTCAATGTCCAAAATAATGAAGATGATATTTTAAGGCATTTAAAACATGCTCATATTAATTTATTGCCAAACACATCTGGTGTTAGAACCGCAAAAGAAGCTGTTTTTGCAGCAGAATTATCAAGAGAAGCTTTAGGTACTAACTGGGTTAAATTAGAAATTCATCCAGATCCTAGATATTTATTACCAGATCCTATAGAAACATTAAAAGCGGCTGAAGCATTAGTAAAATTAGGATTTGTAGTGATGCCTTACATTCATGCAGATCCTGTATTGTGTAAACGATTAGAGGATGTCGGAGTGCAATGTGTTATGCCATTGGGAGCTCCAATAGGAAGTAACAAAGGATTAAAGACACAAGATTTTTTAGAGATTATTATCGAGCAATCTAATGTGCCTGTTATTGTAGATGCAGGTATTGGCGCACCATCGCATGCAGCTTATGCCATGGAATTAGGTGCAGATGCTGTCTTAGTAAATACGGCAATTGCAGTGTCTAAACATCCGGTAGCTATGGCAAAAGCTTTTAAAATGGCCGTGGAAGCTGGTAGAATGGCGTTTGAAGCCAAACTAGCACCAATTAAAAATAAAGCGGAAGCGAGTAGTCCGTTAACGAGTTTCTTAAACTAAAATATGGCAAATTTCATAGAACTTTTCGATACTTATAATTGGGATAACACACTGAAAAGCATTTTCAGTAAAACAGAAGTTGAGGTAGAAAATGCTTTGGCAAAAGAAAAGCTGGATTTAGAAGATTTTAAAGCCTTAATTTCTCCTGCGGCAAAACCATTTTTAGAACAAATGGCGCAAAAAAGTAGCAGGCTTACTAAAAAACGATTTGGGAATACTATACAGATGTACGCACCAATGTATTTAAGTAACGAGTGCCAGAATATTTGTACGTATTGCGGATTTAGCATGACTAACAAAATACCAAGACGCACATTAACCGATGCTGAAATTTTAAAAGAAGTGGCTTTTTTAAAAGCAAAAGGATATGACCATATCTTACTAGTGACAGGTGAAGCCAATAAAACGGTAGGCGTCAATTATATTAAAAACGCAATTAAAATAATACGTTCTCAATTCTCGAATATTACTATAGAAGTACAGCCTTTAGATCAAGATGAATACGCGTTGTTAATTGAAAACGGATTGTACGCCGTATTGGTATATCAAGAAACATATCACAGAGAAGAGTATAAGAAACATCATCCAAAAGGAAAAAAATCTAATTTTAATTACCGTTTAGATACGCCAGATAGATTAGGAAAAGCAGGCGTTCATAAAATTGGATTAGGTGCTTTGTTTGGTTTGGAAGATTGGCGTGCAGATAGTTTCTTTACAGCCTTACATTTAAAATATTTACAGAAAACGTATTGGAAGACAAAGTACTCCATTTCATTTCCAAGGTTGAGGCCGCATTCTGGAGGTTTAGAACCAAAAGTAGAAATGACCGATAGTGATTTGGTGCAGCTAATTTGTGCTTTTCGGTTGTTAGATGAAGATATAGAATTATCTATGTCTACAAGAGAAAATGAAATATTTAGAAATAATATTGTGCAATTAGGTGCCACTTCAATTAGCGCAGAATCTAAAACAAATCCAGGTGGTTACACTGTAGAGCCACAATCTTTAGAGCAGTTTGAAATTTCTGATGAAAGAAGTACAGAAGAGGTCGTTAAAATGTTAAAAAGTCAAGGATTAGAAGTAGTTTGGAAAGATTGGGAACATTTTGAAGAAATACAAAAATAATGAGCCTTACCATAGAAGAAAGAAAGCAATACAGTCGTCATCTTATTTTAGATGAAATAGGAGAAGTCGGACAATTAAAACTGAAGCAAGCAAAGGTTTTAGTCATTGGAGCAGGTGGTTTAGGTTGTCCTGTTTTGCAATATTTAACAGCGGCAGGTGTTGGAACTATTGGTATAATAGATCATGATGTAGTTGATCAAAGTAATTTACAGCGCCAAATTTTATATACTATTGATGATATTGGTTTGTCTAAAGCCGAAACTGCTGCTAAGCGATTATCTCAATTAAATCCGTTTGTACTTTTTAATACTTATAACGAAGCACTAACACGTGAAAATGCTATTGCATTATTTACTAATTATGATATTATAATAGACGGAAGTGATAATTTTTCAACGCGATATTTAACAAATGATGCCGCAGTAATGACTAACAAACCTTTAGTTTATGGCGCTATTTTTAAATTTGAAGGTCAAGTTAGTGTCTTTAATTATTTAGGAAGCGGAACGTATAGATGCTTATATCCAACACCTTCAAAACCAGAAGATTCTCCCAATTGTTCAGAAATAGGAGTTTTAGGAGTGTTGCCTGGAATCATTGGGAGTTTACAGGCAAATGAAGCCATTAAAATTATTTGTGGTATTGGAGACGTGCTAACGAATAGGCTATTATTATTTGATGCTTTAAGTCTGAATCAACAAATATTGGGTTTTGAAAAAGAGGAAGCTTCAGAAATTATTGCTTTAGAAAAAGATTACAATTTTTTCTGCGGAATTACTTCAACTAAAGAAATCACGCTAGATGAATTAAATAAAAACAAGGCAAATTATAACTTATTAGATGTTAGAGAAATTCCCGAAAGAGAGAGGTATCATATTGGAGGACAACATATTCCTTTAGGGCAGTTATCAAAACGTTTTCAAGAAATTGATATTACTTTACCTATTGTAGTTTATTGTAAATCGGGTAAAAGAAGTCAAAGAGCCATTTCTTTTTTGAAAGAGCAATTCGATAAAGCTATTTTTTACAATTTAAAAGAGGGGTTACGGTCGAAAATTTAAAGTGTCCTTTTATTAAAATGTTATCTCGAAAAAATAGAAGAATTAACTATGGCTATTTAGAAGTTGTGATAATTGGTAGTTCAAATACGTCTACTGATCACTTCAAAATAAATTCTAAAATGTATTTAACTATTGAACATAAAAAAGCCTATCTAAAAGACAGGCTCTATACTTAAAAAGGTTGTAAGGTATATAATTATATAACTTTTACATTAACTGCGTTTAATCCTTTTTTTCCTTCTGCTAAATCGAATTCTACATTATCACCTTCTCTAATCTCATCGACTAAACCAGAAATATGTACAAAATGCTCTTTGTTGTTCCCTTCTTCTGTTATGAATCCAAAACCTTTAGAGTCATTAAAAAATTTTACTGTACCAGTACTCATATTAAAATATATTAAATTAAGCTGCAAATATAAGGTAATTAATTGAAATTCAATTAATTTAATGCAGTTATTTTTTACGATAGTAACTATCTCTGTTATTAATGTTTATCTGTTAAGAAAATTAAACATTATACTCAGATAAAGGTCTTGTAAATTTTTCAGGATCAGCCGCTAAATGGTAACGTGGATCGTCGATAGCTTCAACGATAACATCTTTAAATTTAGGACTTGCTTTATACAGTAATATCTTACAATCTTCACTTAAGTGTTTTAGTTTTATTGTTTTTCCTTCAGCCTGATATTTTTCAACAATAATAAAAATAGCTTCAATAGCAGAGTGATCCGAAATACGAGCTTCAACAAAATCAATTTCTACATGATCTGGATCGTTTTTAATATCGAATTTCTCATTAAAAGCGGTAATACTTCCAAAGAATAAGGGACCCCAAATTTCATAAGTTTTTGTGCCATCTTCTTGAATACGCTTACGTGCTCTAATTTTCTTAGCATTTTCCCAAGCAAACGATAAGGCAGAAATAATAACACCAACAAATACCGCAATGGCTAAGTCGAAGAAAACAGTAACTACCGAAACAATAACAAGTACAACGGCATCTGATACAGGTATCTTCTTCATGATTCGGAAACTAGACCAAGCAAATGTTTCAATAACCATCATAAACATAACACCGACTAAAGCTGCAATTGGCACTTGCTCAATATATTTATCAGCAAATAGGATGAATGTAAGTAAGGTTATTGCCATCATTACACCAGACAAACGGCCTCTACCACCTGCGTTAATATTAATTACAGTTTGTCCAATCATACCACAACCACCAGTACCTCCAAAGATTCCGCTAAGCATGTTTCCAGAACCTTGAGCAATACATTCTCTATTACCATCACCTCTCGAGTCTGTTAATTCATCTACAAGGTTCATGGTCATTAAGGTTTCAATCAAACCTACTGATGCCGCTAAAAAGGCATAAGGCGCAATGAATTTTAAAGTGTCTAAGTTAAATGGCAAATGACTCCATAGTTCCGCAAGGTTGAGTTTGCTAGACAATTCATCAAAGCCATTTAAACCTGCGCCACCACCATCTCTAATAAAATCTCCTACGTTAATGGATTGAAGGCCGCTAAAAATAGAGATCAAAGTCACTATTAAAATCGCCGTTAATGCAGCAGGCATTTTTTTAGTTAATTTAGGCAAGCCCCAAATTATGAACATGGTTAAGAAAACCAAACCAATCATGATGTATAATTTCTGGCCTTCCATAGTAGACTTTACAACTCCGTTGTCTCTTACAGAATAGAAGCCATCGTCTTTAATGTTAAAAACAACTTGTTTAGTATCTATATCGTAAACTTGATTGTCCGATATAATAAAAACGGCTTCACCCGTGCTAATATTGGTTACTGATTCCTCATTAATTGAAAATATTTTGGTGTCAGAAATTAAATCTTTAACAGAATTATCACTTAAATTATAAACCCGTTCTTTTGATACGGTTTTGCGCATGTTTTGTCCAAAAATATCCTTTGTATTTTCTTTAAACATTCCAAGTTGTGCTAAGAAAATGACAATAGCTAATCCGTTTACAAACCCTAACATTACTGGATGTGGAATTAAACGTACAAATTTACCAAGCTTAAAAACGCCTGCTAATATTTGAATTAGTCCCATTAAAACAACAGCAGCTAACAAATAAAAATAGCCCATGTTATCCACAGGTGTATCAAATAATAAGCCTTTAGCATGTCCTTCTTGAATCATATGAACAAAAATAACAGCAACTGCACCAGCCGCTCCAGATATTAAACCTGGTCTTCCACCAAAAAGTGCAGAGATGATTCCAATTATAAAAGCACCAAAGAGGGCTACAATTGGACTAATTTGAGCAACAAACGCAAAGGCAACCACCTCCGGAATCATTGCTAGTGATACCGTGATACCTGCAAGAATATCATTCTTAGGGTTTTGTGTGAAATTTTTAATGGTTTTTTGACCGAGCATAATACTTTTTATTTGTAAAAGGCGGCAAAGGTAGACTTTTTGAATTTAATCTAAAAAGCAGTAGTTTGTTAAACAAAAAAAGCATCGGTGGATACCAATGCTTTTCTGTTCTTTTTGTGTGCAATATGTTATTTTTCCTCTGGAGGAAACTGCTCTAACATTTGAGATACAAATTCTTTTATACGTTCGTCTTTCTTATCTGGGTTACTAGCATTAAGATTTCCTGTACCAGAACCTTGCCAGATGAGTTCTTTTTTGTTGGCATCAATAAGATCTATAAATAGCATACCTTCAGTAGTGGTTGTGACTTGGTTATTGTTCCAGCCAGATCTCCAGCCCCAGCCGCCATAACCGCCCCAACCCCAAGCACCATTGCCCCAAGCGTTGTTGTAAACATCAACACGTTGATTAGATTTGGTGAATATACTCACTAGCATATTTGGGTTTTCTGATTTGGTATAACCTTTCGCCATTAGTTCCGCTTCAATGGCTCTTAGAATACGACGCTTATCAATGTCGTTGATTTCTGCCTTGTCAATTCCGGGTTTGAAAAATGCAAAGGTTTTATAATTGTCAAAATTTGCTTCTCTATCATAATCAGCTGCAACTCGTACGGAGCTGCAAGAAGCTAATCCTATCAATAAGAGAAACATTGGTGTAAATTTTAATAGTTTTTTCATAATTTCTTTTTTTTAATTATACTTTATCTAATAAATTATCATCAACGAAATTAGGTAAGGTTATTTTTAAATTAGGTTCGACTTCCATAGCGCGTTTTATGGCAAAAACGGCTCCTTCATTTCTAGCCCAACTTCGTCTTGAAATACCGTTATTAACGTCCCAAAACAGCATTTGTTTTAATTTTTTTGATGCTTCCTTAGTACCATCAAGAACCATACCAAATCCACCGTTTATAACTTCGCCCCATCCAACGCCTCCACCATTGTGAATGCTTACCCATGTGGCTCCTCTAAAGCTATCGCCAATCACATTTTGTATAGACATATCTGCTGTAAAGCGTGAGCCGTCATAAATATTACTGGTTTCTCTGTATGGGGAATCGGTTCCTGAGACATCGTGATGATCTCTTCCTAAAATAACAGTTTCAATTTCTCCATTCTTTATGGCTTGGTTAAAGGCTTCGGCAATTTTCATTCGGCCTTCTGCATCTGCATATAAAATTCGGGCTTGTGAACCTACCACGAGTTTGTTTTCTTGTGCGCCTTTAATCCATTGAATATTATCAGCCATTTGTTGCTGAATTTCTTTAGGAGAGTCCTTTTTAATGTCTTCTAAGACTTTACAGGCAATAGCATCAGTTTTTATCAAATCTTCCGGCTTACCAGAAGCACAAACCCAACGAAAGGGTCCGAAACCATAGTCAAAGCACATTGGTCCCATAATATCTTGAACATAACTTGGGTATCTAAAATCAATACCATTTTCTGCCATAATATCAGCACCAGCACGAGAGGCTTCCAACAAAAAGGCATTTCCATAATCGAAGAAATAAGTGCCTTTTGAGGTGTGTTTATTTATAGCGTTTGTATGACGTCGTAAGGTTTCTTGAACTTTCTCTTTGAATAATTCTGGTTGGTTCGCCATCATGTCGTTCGCATCTTCAAAAGAAATATCCACAGGATAATAACCTCCAGCCCAAGGATTATGAAGTGATGTTTGATCACTTCCTAAATCAACATGAACATTAGCTTCATCAAATTTTTCCCATACATCTACAATGTTTCCGAGATAAGCGATTGAAATAGTTTCTTTTTCAGCTTTAGCTTTTTCAACACGAGTAACAAGTTGATCTAAATCGGTTATTTTTTCATCGATCCAACCTTGATCTAATCGTACTTGCGTGATCTTAGGATTTACTTCAGCACAAACGGTAATACAGCCTGCAATGTTTCCTGCTTTTGGTTGTGCACCAGACATGCCTCCTAATCCGGAGGTCACAAATAAATTGCCTTTTGGTTCTTTTTTGATTTTCCTAAAACCGTTAAGAACTGTAATAGTTGTACCATGTACGATGCCTTGTGGGCCAATATACATGTAGCTTCCGGCAGTCATTTGGCCGTATTGTGTAACGCCTAAAGCGTTGAATTTCTCCCAGTCATCTGGTTGGGAGTAATTCGGGATCATCATACCGTTAGTTACCACAACTCTTGGTGCTTCTTTATGCGATGGAAACAATCCCATAGGATGACCAGAATACATGGTCAGGGTTTGTTCATCATTCATTTCTGCCAAATACTTCATGGTTAGTCGGTATTGTGCCCAATTTGAAAACACACCTCCATTACCACCATAAGTGATTAATTCGTGCGGATGTTGTGCTACGGCATAATCTAAATTATTCTGAATCATAAGCATAATGGCTGCAGCTTGTGTTGATTTTGCAGGATATTCAGAAATTGGCCTGGCATACATTTTATAATCTGGCCGTAAACGGTACATGTAAATTCTGCCGTAAGTATCTAACTCGTTTTTAAACTCAGGTAATAAGGTTTTATGATCTTTTTTGTCAAAATAACGTAAAGCATTTCTAAGCGCTAATTTTTCTTCTTCTGCAGAAAGAATTGCCTTGCGTTTCGGTGCATGATTTATCGAAGTATCGTAAGGCTTTGGTTCTGGTAATATGTTTGGAATGCCTTCTAATATTTGATCTTTGAACGAAAGTTTTGTAGTATGCATTACTTCTTTTTTAATGTGTTTTTGTTGAATCCATATGGACAATGTCTGCAGCCGCTTTCGCAACAATAACCACGTTTTAAATGGTATTGCTCAGTAAAACAGCGGTAACCTTCTGGTGTTAGGTAGTAGTCACCGTCTTCAATGGGAATATATTTTTTCATATGTAAACAAAGATAACGTAATTTGGTTTGATTTTTGAAACGAATAAAGCATGATATTGATTTCGAAATATTTAGTGCCAAAAGGTTATCTGGGAATTACTATTTTTCCTTTTATGTTTTTAAAGACTGAAGATTTAAAGCGTAATGCTGTACTAATAAATCATGAAAAAATTCATCTCAAACAACAGCTTGAGTTGTTTATTCTTCCATTTTATGTGCTGTACACAATTGAATTTTTATGTCGATTAATTCAAAATAAAAAATGGGATTTAGCCTATAGGAATATTTCTTTTGAACGTGAAGCATATAGGCATGAAAAGGATCTCGACTATTTAAAATCGAGACCTTTGTATAATGTGTTTAAATTTATTAGAAATTAATTATTGCGATTTTTTCTTCGCCATCAACTAACTTTGTTGTTGTAAAAATAAAGCCGTTGTTAAATAATAGTACTCATAATCAGCATTTATCTCTTCCAAATACTTCTATTAAAATAGCAATTAAGCGCGAAGACTTAATTCATCCGTTTATTTCTGGAAATAAGTATCGTAAGTTAAAATTCAATATTGAAGACGCTAAAGTGAATAATGTAAAAACCTTATTAACCTTTGGAGGTGCATTTTCAAACCATATTGCTGCTGTGGCTTATGCCGGAAAAGAATATGGTTTTAATACGATTGGGGTCATAAGAGGGGAGGAGTTAAGGGAAAAGAAAGATTTAAACCCAACCTTAACGTTTGCAAAATCTTGTGGTATGCAGTTTGAATTTGTGTCTCGGGAGGTCTATCGAACTAAAACAGACAGTGCTTTTATAAATAGCTTAAGAAATGAATTTGGGGATTTTTATTTAATTCCCGAAGGAGGTACAAATGAATTAGCAGTAAAGGGTTGTGAGGACATCCTAGAAGAAAACGATTCTAAATTTGATTATATCTGTTGTGCTGTAGGAACAGGTGGGACAATTTCTGGGTTAATTAATTCATCTGAAAAGCATCAGAAAATATTAGGCTTTCCGGCTTTAAAAGGTGATTTTTTACAAGAAGATATTCGTAAATTTGCAAATCAAGATAATTGGAAATTAATAACAGATTATCATTTTGGTGGTTATGGTAAAATAAAGCCCGAATTGATTTCGTTTATTAATACGTTTAAGAATGATTATAATATTCCATTAGATCCGATTTATACAGGTAAAATGCTATTTGGAATATTTGATTTAATTGCTCTTGGATATTTTCCAGCGGATTCTAAAATACTTGTCATTCACACAGGGGGTTTGCAAGGAATTGCAGGTGTAAATGATCTGTTGAAGCGTAAAAATCGCCCTTTAATTGAAATATAAAACATGAAGTTCAGATATTTAATCTTATTAGTTGCAGTATTGGCAATGAGTTGTGGTCCTAAAAAAGGTATTGTAACTAAAAAGAAACGAAGTAATACTACTAAAACAGCTGTAGTAAAAGACAAAAAAGAGGAGGTTAAAACGGTTGAAACAAATCCGACAGTTATAGAAGAAAATAAAGCTCCAAGTAGTGTTGAGGTTTATATTAATTTATATGCTGAAATTTCCAAAAACAAAATGCGGACTCATAAAATTCCAGCGAGTATTACCTTGGCTCAAGGTATTTTAGAATCTGGTGTTGGAAAAGGACGTTTAGCGGTTAAGGCAAATAATCACTTTGGGATTAAATGCCACGGTTGGACAGGTGCTAAGATTTATCATGATGATGATCGTTCACAAGAATGCTTTAGGAAATATGATAAAGCAGAAATGTCTTACGAAGACCATTCTGAATTCTTAACAGGCCGTAGCCGTTATGCGAGTTTATTTGATCTAAGACCCGATGATTATAAAGGTTGGGCTAAAGGCTTAAGAGCGGCAGGTTATGCAACAGATCGTAAATATCCTGAAAAACTGATTAGCTTAATTGAACGCTATAATCTTGATAAATATGATGATGAAGTCCTTAATGGAACAACTACTAAATCATCGCGCAGATCAACCACTATAATAGAGGGGCCAAAGAAGGTGACGTCTAAAAAGCACACGGTGGCTAAAGGAGATACGTTGTATTCTTTATCTAGATTATATAAAACTACGGTTGATGCTATTAAAGTTAAAAATAATTTAAAATCAAATGACCTTACTATTGGTCAAGAACTTATTATTCCAAATTAATTTATGTTATATAAAAGAAGTAGTGCTTTGTTTCAAGACGCACAAAAGGTTATTCCTGGTGGTGTAAATTCACCTGTAAGGGCTTTTAATGCAGTTGGAGGAACACCAATTTTTGCTAAGTCAGCAAAAGGGGCTTATGTTTATGATGAAGATGGAAATCGTTTTATAGATTATATAAATTCTTGGGGTCCAATGTTACTTGGTCATGCATTTCCTCCTGTAGTTGATGCCGTTATTGAAAAAGCAAAACAAGGAACTTCCTTCGGAATGCCAACAGCTATTGAAACTGAGATCGCAGAATTAGCAGTTTCTATGGTGCCGAATATTGATAAAATACGTTTTGTAAATTCAGGGACTGAAGCGTGTATGAGTGCTATTCGTTTAGCTAGAGGTTTTACTAAAAAAGATAAGATTATAAAATTTGCGGGTTGTTACCATGGCCATAGTGATTCGTTTTTAATTGCAGCAGGAAGTGGTGCTATAACATTTGGAACACCAAATAGTCCTGGTGTCACAGAAGGAACCGCAAAAGATACGTTATTGGCAAGGTATAATGATCTTGAAAACGTAAAAGAATTAGTTGAGGCAAATAAAGATGCTATAGCTGCAATTATTATTGAGCCTGTTGCGGGTAATATGGGCTGTATTCCTCCGGTTGAGGGGTTTTTAGAAGGTTTAAGAGCTATTTGCGACTCTAATGACATCTTATTGATTTTTGATGAGGTAATGACCGGTTTTAGATTGGCAAATGGAGGAGTGCAAGCACTTAAAAATATTAATGCAGATATCGTTTGTTTCGGAAAAGTTGTAGGAGGAGGATTACCTGTTGGTGCTTTCGCTGCTCGAAATGAAATTATGAACTATTTAGCTCCAATTGGCCCGGTGTATCAGGCAGGAACTTTAAGTGGGAATCCGTTAGCTATGGCGGCAGGTTTGGCAATGCTTAAAACTATTAATGCTGATGCTGATTTGATGAATAGGCTAGAAGAGAAGACAAAATACCTTCATAACGGTATTGCGGATGCGCTTAATAAAAATAAAGTAACGCATACCATCAATAGGATAGGGTCTATGATTTCTGTGCATTTTTCAGAAGATGCAGTTGTGGATTTCGATTCTGCTGCTAAAGGGAATAATGAAACGTTTAAAAAGTTCTTTCACGGCATGTTAAACAAAGGTATTTATATTGCACCAAGTGCTTTTGAAACTTGGTTTATAACAGATGCATTAAGCTATGAAGATTTAAACGAGACGATTGCAGCTGTCGAGGAGATTGCAAAAGATTTGTAAACAAAAAAAAGTCTCGCACATGGCGAGACTTTTTTTATATAAAAAATTGAGCTTAACTTTTTTGAAAACGTTTAAAGCGCTCAAATTGTACTTTGTTTAAAAGAACTTTCATCTTGCTATCAAGCGTTTCATTTGTGGCTGTTGTTCTAATGAATACTTCTTTTTCAGTTGAATTTTTTTCATTTTCAATGAAATATAAATCGCTAGTATGCTCTTTTATTGCTTTGTAGACTTCTGCTGTCTTGTCTTTTTCTAACTGAATAAATTTAATTAAACCTTTAGTCGTCTTAATAGTTTTAGTTTCTATAATAGCATTTGCTTCTTTTTCAGTATTGCTGTTTTGTGCAACAGCAGTATGGGTTCCTAAAAATAGTGCAAATACAAATAAACAGAGTGTGATAGTCTTTTTCATTATTAATTTTTAAATTCGACACTAAAATAACAATTTTATTCAATAAAAAGAAAAAGTATCACCGAAGCGATACTTTTTCTTTAAAATAAGACGATTATATATTAGTTTTCGTCTTGTTGTTTGTTGTGTTTTCCTTCGTGTTTTCCATCACGTTTTTTATGACGATCACCTCTTTTTTTATGATCTCTAGGCTTCATTTTTTCGAACTTAGCATACTGTTCTGCATTTAAGATTGTTTTCATTTCGCGCTTCATTTCAATCTGCTGATCTAATCTGGTATTTTGCATCTTAAGGAATTCTTCTTGAGAAGGTCTTTCTCTTTTTTCTCCTTCTGCAGCTTTATGTTTTTGCCTTAAACCTTCGTTGGCTTTTGCTTCGCTTAATAAAATACTATGTACTTTTTTCTGCTGCGCATCGGATAAGTCTAGTTTTAAAGTTAATTTTTTTGATTTTAAATCTGCAATATCACTTGGTGTCATTTGCATTCTTAATTCTGATCTATCTTTGCGGTCCGATCTCTTTTCTTTTTCCTGTGCCATGCCATTTAGTGTAAATAGAGCTACGGCGATTACTAATAAATTTCTCATGTCGTTTATGTTTTATGTTATACTTATTTAGACCTAGAGTCATTATTTAGGTTTAACTCTGGTTAGGCTTTTAACACGTATTTTAACATTTGTTACATTTTTATTAGCCTCAACGTTATTTGAAATATATTTTGTTTTTCAGCCTTACTTTTTAGCCATGCATAGAAGCTTATTATAAAAATATCTTCTTTGTTTATTGTAGTCCACTCAAAAGTTAGTTCTAATTTATTCAGAAATTCTGGTGTGCCTATGCTTTCAGGTTTTATGTAATATTGTTCGGCAAACTTTATAAAAGTTAGAATTCGGGATTGTCCAATTTGTTTTAAGTAGCTTGAGTAGCGTCGCCTAAAACTTTTTAATCGCGAATAGAATAAATCATCTTCTTGTAATTCTATATATAATAGAAGTTCGGCAACGTTTTTTTTAATCACCCAATCTATACCTGCTTTTTCTTTATACCATCGGTCGGTATGATAAAATTTGGATGAAATGGATTTGGCTTTTGTAAAGTCTCCTTTTTGAAAGTAAAACATAAAGCATGTTAGCTGTAAGTCGAGTAAGGTTTCTGTGTCTTCATGTTTTTTATTAGTGAAACTTTCAATTAGTGTAATAGCGTCATCTTGTTCGTTACTATAGTTGAGGTTTAAAGCTTTGACTAAGGTTTTTTTTAATATGAAGGGTTTGTAATAGGCCCGTTTTTTTAGCTGCATGAGCTGTTCCATTTCATCGATGTAGCGTGTAGAAGCTTCAAATTTTTTATTCCTGAAAAGCGTGTTAGCAATGATATAAACGATTTCAATTTGATAAAAAAGTTGCTTGTCGGTTTCCTTCTTTTGTTTTAGAATGTCATAACTCTTCATTACAAAGCTTTCTATGGAATAATATTTATTTGTGACTAAAGCCGAAATATTAGCAATCGCTAAAATTTGATACAAGGATTTAAAGGAAAGCGACGTGTTAATTTCAATATGATGTACTTTTAGTAGGTGTTCTAGTTCTAATTCAAAATCAATGACGGTGCCTTCATAAGTGACGTCATTTAACATCGATTTTAATTTAGCATACACGATATTGAGTTCATCTTCTAATTGATGCTTTTTCTGGTTTTCTTTTTGTTTTGCAATTAAGTCATCTAATCCTGCTTTAGGGTAATTAGAGGCATATTGGATTTTGGTATGATAGATTTCGTTGAGTATTGGGAACATTAAATGCTCATCTGCTAAGCGTTCAGCCTTGTCTAAAACTTTATATGCTATCTCATATTTTTTTTGAAGTAAAAAGGTTCGTGATGCCAAAATGTACTTAATAACCTGTATGTCTATGGAGCTCTCATCTTCGAGGTTTTTATTCGCGGTAAAATCTATTAAGGATTGAAATAGGCGTTTTCTTAAGGCATGGTAAGCATTGCAGTTTTCTACTTTATAAAGTTGAACGCAAATGTTTTTAGAATCGTCATTAGAATATGCGAGTACCTTAAATAATTGAATGTTCTTGGTGTCCTTCCGCTTGTTCTTTTGTTGAAGGTAATTTACGAATTTCTGTTGCTCTTCAATTGTTAATGTATCAATTATAGATTTTAATGCTATCATTTAAACGTCATAAATATATTTAATTTATCCCTAAATATAGGTAATTTTAAATGTGGTCCATAAAATATATCGTCAGTTCTGTTTGAATTGTGGTTTTATGCTTCTTCACTTTTATTCGAGATTTGCCTCATAATCATTAAAACAAAATAGTATGAATTATCAAACAACAGTGTCTTTAAAAGACGAAGAAAATTTAAAATCAAAAAAGAAAGAAAAGAAGTTATATAATCATAAGCCAACACCAGCATTTATTGGAGCCTCGTGGTCGGCCTTACTTATTGGTATGGTTGCTTATTGTATTGGACTTTGGAATGCAGAGATGATGCTTAACGAAAAAGGCTATTATTTTACAATTCTACTTTTCGGATTATTCTCAGTAATCTCAGTACAAAAAGCCGTTAGAGATAAACTCGAAAACATTCAGGTTACCGAAATGTACTACGGTATCAGTTGGTTTACATCTATCGCATCCATAGTTCTATTAAGTATTGGACTTTGGAATGCAGATTTAGAATTAAGTGAAAAAGGCTTCTATGCTATGTCATTTACTTTGAGTTTGTTTTCGGCTATTGCAGTGCAGAAAAACACCAGAGATGTAGCTTATATAAATAATGAATTGGAGACAAAAGAAGACGACGATTAGTTTTGATGATCGGTTAATTACTAACCCAAAACCTTGCAGCATTCTTTGTGCTGTGAGGTTTTTAAAATGATTTAATATTGAGCATAATCAGTGTATTATTTTAGTTTACCTATTCCAAAAGACTATTGTAATATCTTTGGTTACTAATACTAAGAAACAAATGGAGCGCACCACTAAAGTGATATTAAAAAAAAGACTTAAAAAGTTTATAATTGTATTTTTAAGCATATTTGTTATGATAGCATCCGCTCTTTATTTTTTGCAAGAAAAGTTATTGTTTTTTCCTAATACTTTAGAGCAAAATTATCAATACCAGTTTCAACATAATTTTGAAGAATTATTCTTTAAAACAGATGAGAATACCATTATAAACGCACTTCATTTTAAGGTTGAAAACCCAAAAGGAGTTATCCTTTATTTTCATGGAAACGCTGGCGATTTAAGTCGTTGGGGAACGGTTTCAGAATATTTTGTAGATATGGAGTATGATGTCTTAATAATGGACTACCGAACCTATGGAAAAAGTACAGGAAAACTAAGTGAAGTAGCTATATATAGTGATGCACAATATTGTTATGATTATCTTTTAAAACAGTATTCCGAAGATGAAATCACCTTATATGGAAGATCTTTAGGTACCGGAATAGCTTCGTATTTAGCTTCAAAAAACAATGCAAAACAACTGATTTTAGAAACACCCTATTACAGTATTTTAGACGTGGCGAAAGATCGGTTTCCAATTTTGCCTGTAAAACAATTGTTAAAGTATCATTTTCCAACTTATCAGTTTTTACCAAAGGCAAGGTGTCCGATTACAATTATTCATGGAACAGCGGATAGCGTTGTACCTTATGCATCAGCTAAAAAACTTTTAAAATTAAATATTGAAAACCTCGAATTTATTACGGTTGAAGGAGGTGAGCATAATAATTTAATCGAGTTTGAAGACTACCATAAAATGATTCAAACTATTTTAAACTAAAAAAAGGCTTCAAGATAACTTGAAGCCTTTTTTAGAATGTATTTAATTTTAGATTACTTAGGGTCTAAAATAAGATTAATACGCTCAATAGCATCCGCTATATGTATTCTACTCATTGAATCTCCACCACGAGCAGAACGTAATTGGCTACGTAGGGATGTTAACTCAGCTCTTACAACCGCTCTAATATCAGATTGGCTAGTATTAACAGGTGTCACCTTAACGTAAGAACTAGATCTTCTGCTAGGACCTTGGTCTTTGGCAGTCATCAAATACTCTAATCTATCAATATGTGCACGTTGTAAATTACGTCTGTAAGTATCAATTTTTTTACCTGTACGTAATTCACTCCAGATTCCTGAACGTAAATCGCTCATCATATCTGGTAAAGAATAGGCTGCACTATCAAAGGTATATGCTTCTATTAAACGTTGCATTTTTCCTAAGCTTAAAATATTATTAACAGTTCTAGATTGTAAAGCACGAACACGTTCTATAGAACCTGTAAACTCAATACGATCAAAAATGTTTTTATCAATTAACCAATCTGGAGTTTCAAATAGGTTCTCTTGAATAAAGTTCATTGCTTCCTTTTGGTGCGCTTTTGGTACAGCAGTATATACAGCTCCTTCTTGATCTGCAGCTTTGTAATTTTCGTAAACACCACCAATATTGTTAGAAACGTGACCCATATAACGATTAAATTGAGAAATCACATGACCGTACATTTCATCTAAGTCGTCATAGTTTTCACCAGCTTCAGTTGTCCATTCAATTAAGTTTGGTACAATACGCTTTAGGTTTTTAATTCCATATTCACTTGCTAACATAGCATTATCACCTAAATCTTCAGTTTGAGAACTTGGATCAACTACGTCACCAGCTTGTTGGTGTCCAAAACGATACATTGGGTCACCAGCGTGCTCCATAATCCATGCGTTAAGGATTGGCTTTTCTTCTTCTGCAGTTTTATCTAAAATTGGTCTATAACCCCAAGATATAGAATACTTATCATACGTTCCGATATCTGGCATTAAAGCGACTCCTTCATCACCTGGTTGAGCGATATAATTAAAACGGGCATAATCCATAATTGATGGAGCAGTACCAAATTCTTTAGTGAATTCAGCATCACGTAATTTCTCTACAGGATAAGCAACACTAGATCCCATGTTATGAGGTAAACCTAAGGTGTGACCAACTTCATGAGAAGATACAAAACGAATTAAACGTCCCATAACTTCATCTTTAAATTGTGGACTTTGTGCTTCTGGGTTAATCGCAGCAGTTTGAACAAAGAACCATCCGCGTAATAAAGACATTACATTATGATACCAGTTGATATCACTTTCTAATATTTCACCTGTTCTTGGGTCACTTACGTGAGGTCCATTGGCATTTGGAATAGGAGATGCTAAATAACGCACAACTGAGTAACGTGCATCTTCTGGACTCCATTCTGGGTCCTCTTCAACCGTTGGTGGCTCTTTAGCAATGATAGCATCTTTAAAACCGGCTGCTTCAAAAGCAACCTGCCAATCTTCAATACCTTGCTTAATATATTTTTTCCATTGTTCTGGAGTCGCTCTATCGACGTAATAAACAATTTGCTTTTTAGGGACTACTAATTCACCACGCTTAAACTTCTCAATGTCTTCATCTCTAACCTCTAACCTCCAACGATCTAAATAGGTTAAAGTTTCGCTCTTTTGATCTGCTAATCCGTAATCTGTTTGGCCTCTTGCAAACCAGCCTACGCGCTCATCAAAATAACGACGTTTCATAGGTACATCTGGTAATAAAATCATAGAATTATTCATTTCTATTGAGATACTACCTGTACTAGAGTTAGATGGAGGATTTCCGGCAGCATATGTTTTTACGTGACGTGCTTCAATATTTCTAGGGTAACTCTTAATAGTCTCAATAAATGATTTATCACTTTCTAAACGCGATATTTTATAAGAAGATCTATTACGTTGTGGTAATCCTAAAGGTTTTACATCTTTCTCAAACAAAGGTGTCGCATCAATTACTGTGCTTGTAGAGTCTTTGCTAAATGCTTCAATAGGAAATGTGTATAAAACAGGTTCAAAATTAGAATTTAAAACAGCTTCACTAACAGGAAGAGAATCGGCTGCAACAACGTTGTAAGACACAACTCTAAGAACAACTTTCTTATCTTTTTTCTCCCATCTCAATACTTGCTCATTCGTTTTTCCTCCACCAAAACCTAGTCCTGAAGCAGTCTTTGCAATACGAGTTACCATTAACATTTCTCTATTGAAAAGAGAGTCTGGTATTTCGTAATAAAATTTATCGTCTAAAGAATGGACTGTAAATAATCCTTTATCACTTTTGGCATCTTTAGTGATGACTTTGTCGTAAGGCTTTGGGTCGTTTTTTCCAGGTTTCTTTGCTGAAGTTTTAGCCATTGCTGTGGCATCTTTGCCTGATTTTCCAGCTTTTTTTGCAGTAGAGCAAGAAAACGCTAAAAAGGCGGAAACTACAAAGAGTAGTTTAATGGGTACGTTTTTCAAAATAGTTAGTTTTTAAATTTTGTTGAAAATACGTATTCTATTAAGAATATGTTAATTTAAAAACTGATTTTAGTATTTCTTTAACGTCGTTAATCTAGGGTGTCTAGGTAAGACTGAATGAGTTCTACACCTTCGGTATGCATCATTGAAGTTCCTATAAATGGCATACTTAAACCATCTAAATAAAACGATATTCTATAACTAACAAGGTGGCTTTGTTCTACAATTTGACTTTCATTGAGTGGCGTTTCAAAGGCCAAATTTAAGGTGGTTTCATCGGCGCAGCTTCCACCAGGGATATGGCAATGAGCACAATTAATATCCATGTATGCTCTTGCTCTAGCTTCTAATCTAAAGTCTCCATCTTCCCAATTCGGTAAACTTGTAATAGAAGCACTATTAGCAACACCTGTTAATTGAGAGTTGCTGATAAATTGTTCTAATTGATTTACGCCATTGATTTCAAAATTCATGGATCTCAATTTTGGTCCTACGGGTATAATGTTGCCATTATTACCATGGCAAGTAAAACAATCTGTATCTGACGGAATTTTATAAGTTGTAGAATTCGTGTTGCCTTCTACATCAATCCAAGTTACAGGCAGCGAGCTTCCGCCTAAATCTAAAACAGCCTCTGTCTGTTCGTCGTTCCATTTGTAATCTCCCGTTTCCCATTCGCCATTTAATTTCATTAAAATACGGGTTTCAATTATGGTTCTTCCTAAGGATAAATCGCGTTCATCGTGATTGTAGTAAAATGTTTTCGCAATTACGGTATTCTCTGGGAAAAGCGGTAAACCATCACCGTCAAATTCCATGCTTGTGCCTTCAGGTAGAGCGATGATACGTTGCTTATGTGCGTAATCAGAAAATAGAGTAGTGCTAAGATTGTACTCAAATGCTTTTGTGGTAATGTTTAATTCATTCAAATTTCCTGAAAATAAATTCAACTCAGAAAGATTTGTTTTAAACTCGGTTGCTACGTTTGGGATTAAAGTTGTAAAACTATACACGTCACTATGTAAGCTACTATTAATTGAACTACAAAGGGTTTGAACGTAAACGTCGTAAGTTGTATTGGCTTGTAAATCGGTTAGTATTACGGATGTTTCGGAAACAGAAATTGTTGTGCCACTACCTAAGGTAAATCCCGAAATACCATATTCTAAGTTGTAGGATGCTGAAGAATTAATTGTTTCCCAACTGAGTGTTGCAGAATTATCAGCAATAGCACTTGATGATATATTAGTTACACTATTACATACAGGAATAATGTCATCAATATCATTACCACATGACAAGAAAAGGCTTACGAATACGATTAATAAATAGGATTTTTTAAACATTTGGGTGGTTTTCTGATTTATAGCTAGTTGCTAAAGTAGTAAAATTATATTTTAATCAATACGTAAACTGATAGTTAGAATACTTATAGACATTAAAAACAAAAATTAGTAATTCATAAATTTAAAACTTTCTGTTTGGTTTTGTGAATTCATAATCTTTAAAATATAGCTTCCTGAAGCTAAAGTGCCAATTTCAATGTTATTAGATTGATCTAAGTAGGCGGACGTAATTAGCCTGCCTGAAAGATCATAAATAGAGTATGGATTATTGACTAAAGGCGTATCAGAAATGAGTTGTAATCTATGATTAGATATATCTGTTATTAGTTTGGTTTTTTGCGCGGTAAAACTATTAGTAGACAGGGCTTGTCTACCGTAATTAAGTTCTACCTCATTGCCATTATATATGGTTAGCATAGCATCGGAACCGCTTCCTGTAATTTCAAATGTGTATATGTTTTCATTAGGACTGAAAAAATTCATGTATGACATTTCAAAAATCGCCTGATCTGCAATGTCACAGAAAATCAGCGTCCAACCTATATCTCTAACTATAAAAGAAGTTGGTTGTACTGGATTGTCATATATGCCGCTGAATCCATTACAAGTGGAGCTTCCATAAAAATCACTTTGTCCATTAATAATATCGTCAGAAAAGACTATACTTAAGTTAGGATCGAAAGTATTCTCAAGTAAAATATCAAATTCCCAAATAGAATGAATAAACCATTCTCCGCTTAGTACGTTTGAAGGAGCATCTTCACGACCTAAGTTTATGACATCTCCTTGGCTATTGGTAAAACTTAAATTGTGTAAATCATTAGTAAATGAATACGTTAAATTTCCAGGTTCTTGTAAAATTGAAAAGTATAAGTTCTCAAAGTCAGTTTCCTCAGTTGTAGTACATGAGTTGTCTGTAGTTTCAAAATAAGGAATAAGACTGATAGCATTATTTTGTTCGCTCTCAAAGTACGAAGTAAAAGAGTTACAAATGCCATTACCGTATATATAACGTCCCCAATATTGGTCTAAAGGCGCACTGCTAAATGAATTGTGAAATTCAATATTTGGAGGTGTTGTAACCGTTGAAGGTAAATTGATGGTGTTTCCATTTGATTCAAGAGAAATTACATTCCAATTACCTATGAAGTTCTGTGAATTTATGACTATTGTAAAACATAAAAATAAGATTAAGGTTGCGTAGCTTTGTTTCATAAAATGAGCGTTTTATAAAGATTCTAATTATTAGTAACGCCCTAATATATAGTTTTTAAACTGAAAAAAAAGGAACTACCTCTCGGTAATTCCTTTTTTATAAATTTATGTTAGAGGGTTTTTAAATAAGCTCTACAAATAAGCCGTCATCAGTTTTTTCAACCTTTGTTAAACCATGTTTGCTTAAGCCTTTTAAACCTTTATCCCAACCTTTATTACTTAAGCCTGATTTTGATTTAAGCACATTTAAGTCCATGCGTTTTTCAGCTTTTAAAACTTCTAAAATCGCTTTTTCGTTATCGCTTAAATCCACTTTTTTCTTTTCTGGTCGCATTTGAGGGAAGAATAAAACTTCTTGAATACTCTGATTGTTGGTTAAGAACATTATTAAACGGTCCATTCCAATTCCCATTCCAGATGTTGGAGGCATTCCGTATTCTAGTGCACGTAAAAAATCGTGATCTATAAATTCTGTCGCTTCATCATCTCCTTTTTTAGCTAAACTTAACTGGTGCTCAAAACGCTCGCGTTGGTCTATAGGATCATTAAGTTCAGAATAAGCATTAGCAACTTCTTTACCACAGACCATTAACTCAAAACGCTCGGTTAATTCAGGGTTTTCTCTGTGCTCTTTACATAAAGGGCTCATCTCTTTTGGGTAATCGGTAATGAACGTTGGTTGAATGTAATTTCCTTCACATTTCTCACCGAAAATCTCATCAATCAACTTGCCTTTACCCATAGTCTCGTCAACCTCAATATGCATGCCTTTTGCAGCTGCTCTTATGTCGTCTTCAGACTTGTTATAGATATCAAAACCTGTAAATTCTAAAATAGAATCGCGCATGGTAATACGCTTATAAGGTGCTTTAAAATTGATTTTATGTTCGCCAAATGTAGCATCAGAAGTTCCATTTACAGCAATAGCACAATGCTCTAATAATTGCTCACAGAAATCCATCATCCAGTTGTAATCTTTGTAAGATACATAGATTTCCATGGCGGTAAATTCTGGATTATGCGTTCTGTCCATTCCTTCATTTCTGAAGTTTTTAGAAAACTCATAAACACCATCAAAACCACCAACGATTAAACGTTTTAAATATAATTCGTTAGCAATTCGCATGTATAATGGAATGTCTAAACTGTTGTGATGCGTCATAAACGGACGTGCAGCAGCTCCACCAGGAATAGGCTGTAAAACTGGTGTTTCAACTTCAAAATAACCAGCATCATTAAAAAATTGACGCATCGCATTAAAAAGCTTAGTACGCTTTATAAACACTTCTTTTACATGAGGATTAACTACTAAATCGGCATAACGTTGTCTGTAACGCATTTCTGGATCTGTAAATGCATCATAGGTTTTTCCATCCTTTTGTTTTGGGATAGGTAATGGTTTTAAAGCTTTACTAAGCAATTTAAAATCCTTTACCATAACAGTCTTTTCGCCAACTTGCGTTGTAAAAAGTGTCCCTTCAACACCTACAAAATCACCTAAGTCTAATAATTTCTTAAAGACATCATTGTAAAGGGATTTGTCTTCACCTGTACAAATTTCGTCTCTATTAAAATACACCTGAATACGACCTTCGCTATCTTGCAATTGTGCAAAAGATGCTTTTCCTTGAATGTTAATAGCCATTAGACGACCTGCGATAATAACCTGTTTACCGTCTTCAAAATTAGATTTTATCTGTTTTGAAGTGTGGTTTACGGGAAATAAATCCGCTGGATAAGGGTTAATCCCTAAAGCTCTAAGCTTTTCTAACTTTTGGCGTCTTACCAATTCTTGTTCTGAAAGTTGCATTCTTAATTAATTTTATAAACTTACCAAGTGTTGGTAAGTGGCTGCAAAATTACACTTTTTACAAAAATTAACGAGCTCCTTTTTAGTTAGATTTAACAAGCTCTAAATTTTCTGAATAATTATGGTTGTTTAGAAATGTTTTTAAGGCATTTTAAAGAATCTTGAAGAACACTTTTATATCGTGTTTTGGCAGAGGATGGTCATTCTGAATTTCTTTAGTTGATAAACAAGAATTCAGAACAAGAATCAATATTACTTTATAGTAATAATACTTTATTGAATTTTATTCTAACCTCAAGGATATGAATTCATATAAAGTGTAACATTTATATTGAACTTGCGTCCTATAAATACATCAAATCATCAAACGAAATTATGAGTATCTGGCGCGTTATCCTTTCTATTATTTGTCCACCTTTAGCTGTCTTAGATAAAGGATGTGGTTCTATTCTAATTACCTTTTTATTATGGCTCTGTGGTTGGGTGCCAGGTGTTATAGCAGCTTTGGTTATTCTCAATAACCCAAAGCGATAAAAGTCTTACCTTTGCGATCTTAATAATGTATTTAAAAGATTAAAAATGAATAAGGTTTTTACGGTGCTTTCTTGTGTGTTTATAATGCTGCTAACAAGTTGTCAGTTTTCTGAAAATATCTATATCAATGAAGACGGTAGTGGTAAGGTGAAATTCTCAATGGATGCATCAGAGATGATGGATGTGTTAGATCAACTCGGAGAGAATGCTTCTGATGAAATGAGTAAAGCTGTGGATTCAACAATCGTTTTTAAGGACTTTTTGGTAGAATATAAAGATAGTATAGCGAATTTGTCTGTAGGAGAACAAGAAAAGATTAAAGCCATGGAGGATTATAAAATTCATATGGTTATGGATCCAGATAAGAAGAAGATGTTTTTTGATTTAGAAACAGACTTTGATGATGCTAGTGAGTTGCGGGATATGTACAAAGCAATGAATAGTTTCAATAATTTAAAAGGTGATGACACTGCTAGTGATAATTTGCCTTTAAGTCCATTTTCTAGTATGGGTAATGAAGGCTCAACTTTGGTGAGTTACTCATATGATGGTACCGTTTTTAGAAGAAATGCTGAGATTATTGATTTAGAAAAACATCAGAAATCTTTAGATAGTATAGATAAATCGGCATTGATGTTGGGATCTTCTAAGTATATAATTAATTATCACTTTCCAAAAGCTGTAAAATCATTTTCGAAACAAGGAGCAATGTATAGTGAAGATCGAAAAACGGTTACTTATGAGGTTGGGTTTATAGATATGCTAAAGGATCCTGAAATATTGAATATTGAAGTTGTTTTAGAGGATTAAAAGAATAATTATTGTGAATAAAAAAATACAACTACAAGATTTAGGAACTAAAGATTTTAAGGACACTTGGGATTACCAGGAAACACTCTTTAAAGCTATTTTAGATACTAAAATAAAGAATCGAAGAGAAGATGCTGGCTTAGTAACTGATAATCATTTTCTCTTTGTAGAACATCCGCATGTCTATACTTTAGGAAAAAGTGGTGATCTCTCAAATTTACTACTTTCTGAAACGCAATTGTCTGAAAAAGGAGCCACGTTTTACAAAATTAATCGAGGTGGAGATATTACCTATCATGGTCCAGGGCAGATTGTGGGTTATCCGATTCTAGACTTAGATAACTTCTTTACAGATATTCATAAATACTTACGATTTTTAGAAGAAGTTATCATTCTAACATTAGCTGAGTACGGTTTAAAAACAGAACGCAGTCCGGGAGAAACAGGTGTTTGGCTCGATGTTGGCACTCCATTTGCGCGTAAAATTTGCGCTATGGGAGTAAGGGCTAGCCGTTGGGTTACCATGCATGGATTCGCCTTAAATGTGAATGCAGATTTAGGCTATTTTGATCATATTATTCCATGTGGAATAAGAGGTAAAGCGGTAACAACCTTAAATAATGAATTGGGTGTCGATAGCGTAAATGAAAATGAAGTTAAAGAGAAGCTTTTAAAGCATTTTAGTGCGCTTTTTGACGCGAGCTTCATTCAACTTTAGTTTACGACTGAGATGTTAATAATTAAAGTTAAGACTCGTCATTAAAAAATACCTTATAAAAGTGCATTTTCTTCTCTTCATCGTAACCGCGTTCTAAATATTCTGCAGAAGCATCAGGGGCATCAACATCTAGTTTTATTTGAATGTTGGTGTCGAGTTTTATTTCGGTTTTAATTTTTTGCTTTTGCTTTTTTAAGGCTACTTCAGAGACGTCAAACTGGTTTCTAATCAGTACTTTATTGTCTGTTTCGTAAGTTTTCTTGTAATCTTCAAATAATTGAATTTTATCCTCTTCATCAAAAACTTCTTCTTTGAAAGTATCGATATTTACAATTTCATTTTCTTTGAAAAAATCAACCGTTTTAGCTAGGAAGTTACTTTGCTCTTGACCACCAAAATTAGGTTGTAAAACTTCTTTAGAAAATTCTCGGCAAAGTTCAATACAGTTTTTGGTGTGCTGATTGCTGTCGTCTGGGTATCTGATGTTTAAGAAGCTTTTGATCCAGTATTGTGTGTCGTAAGTGTTGTTGTCTACACTAAGTACAATTTTGCCTTCCATATCGGAAGTATTTAAGATTAAGCAACCCTTGTCTACCTTTTTAGCTTGGATACCTTTTTGAACTAATATATCGTAGTTATTATCTTCTAAATACGTTTGAAAAAACTCAGTCTTATTTTCAATTTTAAAGATCCCAATAGCATCTGTAAAGTAGTCTTCGTATTGTATGTTTTCAAAATGACAAATAAGGACATCACCGGTTTTAATTTGAGCAGAATTACTTTGCTCAAATAGATGCGTTACAATGTGTTTAGAGATGTCTACAAAATCAGCACCTTCTTTAAATAATTGATCGCTATAAGTGTTTATTTCATTGAGAGCTACATCACTATGGTGGTGAAAACGATAATTTTCGGCTACACTCATAAAAGGTCTCAGAAGATAAGGCAACATTAAATTATAAGTGGCTTCATCAAAATCTACAATGGCATCTGAAAAGGCATTTTTTGTACCATTAAATTTGTTACCAACTTTGTGAATTATACAGCTTCTTAAGGATGCTTTTTGTCTTTTTATCATGATGAAATTGTCGTCTAAATTTTGGTTATACAATACTACAAAACAATGCGCTTATTGTAAGTGAAAATAATACTAAAATAAGAATGATTTTTAATGTAGTTTGTAAACTATTAGGGTTTTGTCATCGCTTTGCGTAATGAGTTCTAAACCACTATCGTTATCTAGTTTTTCTAGCACTGCCGCTGACGTACCAAAGACAGGGAAATTAGGGATGGATTTTGCTTGACTATCAAAAAGGTATACTTTTTTAGATTGCAAATCTGTAGTTGTAACGTAGATCTTATCATTCAAATAAAATATCCTAGGCTCTGTATAATCTCCGTAATCCAAATCAATGGTTCTAGATTTTATAATTAATCTGTTTTCCCTTAAGGAAACCAAGGTTTTACTAGTAGTTGCTATTTTATGCTTATCTGTAAGATTTAGATTTTTTGTACTGAGATTTCCTTTGGTATCGACTTGTATAAGTTGGCCAAGTGTGTTGGTCGTGGTAAATTTATTCTGGTATAAATACAGGTCGTTATCAGAAAAACGGATTTTGTCTTTTACATTAATTCTACTATCCCCTTGTCTGTTTAATATTTTAAGGTTTTCGCCAGCTCCAAATACGATGTAATCTTTACTTCCAATTCTGAAATGTTTAGGTTGTGATGAAATTTGAGAATCATTATTTTTATAATTAAAACCACCAATAGATTGTCCTTTTGCATTATACATCAAAAGGTTTTTTCCTTGGGTAACTAGTAATCTATAATCTTTTCGTTTATCGTAATCAAAAACGGAAAGCGGTTGTGTAATGGCATCGTTAAATTTTAAAGGAAAAGGGGACACGTCGTTACCATTTCGGTCTAAAATGTATAGTTGGTTGGGTGTTGTAAATGCTAATTGTAACCTGCCATTTTTATACATATCAATCTGTTCAACCGGTCCTAAAATTTGTCCTTGAAGTTGTTTATTCCAGAGAATATTCCCAGAACTCGAAATAAGATAGAGCATATTATTTACATCCTGAACGACGATATCATGCGCTTTAGAAACATGATTTTTAACGGCTTGTGGAGCTGTTAATAGTGCAGCTTCAAGTGGGGTGGTAAATGTTTCTGCAACAGAATTTGAAGCGGCTCTTTTTTTGAATTTCTGAATAATTCCGTTGATATGGGTGTAATTGTCTTCGCGTATAAACTGAACAGCGTTAGCGTTGTAGCCATTCATCGTTTGATCTAAAACAGTCGAGAGTTTTTCAGAATCTTTAAAGATAAATAATGAGGCTTCATCACTAAGCTTTTCGCTAATACTTAAAAAAGCATCAGAATTAGCTAGCGTGTTGTTATTTAACGCATCTGTTAGAATTGATTTTAAGGTTTCAGAAGCGCTAGAAAACACAATGAAATTTTCAAAAACAGAAAAGAAATTAGCATTTTCGAAAGTTATAAAAGGGATTAAATTGGTCTCGAAGAAGTCTGGTTGTCCAAACTCATAGATGTCAATATCTCTAAAGGATTCCGATATAGATTTGTCTTCAATAGATTCTATAATTAAGTTAGGATCTAATGAATGAAGCACTAATACATCGTCAATTAAGGCAATTTCATCTGTGAAATTTAAGAAAGTTTCAGAAACGTCTACTAGGCTATCCTTTAGATGGTAATTGTTTTTATTAAATACTGAAAAATTATCGTATGTAATACTCACTAAAGAACTTGTGTTGTAAGGAGCAATAAAAGGTGAATTTGTTTTTTGAGGAACAGTATTTTTAAAACTGTCGAGATGGTTAGCACTCGAATCTTTTGAGGTTAAAATACCATTGTAATTCAGTCCTTTTTCTGAGTAATCAAAATCTAAGACTGTGAAATTTCTACCAGCTTTATTTATGACATCTGAAAACAATAGTTTAGAGTAATTAGTAGCCTCAGGTTTAAATAAAATAGAAGCGACCGATTTTTTATCTGTGGTCTCAATTAAGTTGCTAAGCTCTGTGTTTTCGTTATCAGTGTTTAGAGTCTTTAAAAGTTCTAAGTCATTAGAGCCTGCAAAAGTATTTCCTATAATTTTATGATAGATGATGTTGTTATTTATTTCGGTCTTTTCAATGTTTAAATCGACCAAAGTTGTCGACGTAATATTCTTAATGGAATCAAGCACAAATAAAGTGCTGTCATTTTCTGTAAGAATGAGATAATTAGAATCCGTAAAGGAAATATAAACTTGTTGGGTAGTGTTAAGCTGGTTTAAAAATAGAGAGGCGTTTTTTAACTCTTTATTATATAGTCCAGAAAGGACGTCATTATTTTCAATACTAGTAACAAAATCATTAAGCTCATTTACTTGAATGATAGCAGATGTTTCGGTTGGAATTAATTTATAAGGTTGTTTGGTTTTGTTGTAGTCTTTTTGGCAGGCCAAAACTAGGGTAAACAAAATCGATAAAAAACCAAGTCGCTTCATTAAGTTGTGTTTAGTTTACAAATATAAAAAGTTATATATCCAATTTGTATTGCTCGGGCAATAATCTAAATGATTTTCTGTGATATTTGGTAACTCCATATTTTTTTATAGCAGCTCTGTGCTCTTTTGTTGGGTAGCCTTTGTTTTGTTTCCAGTTGTACATTGGGAACTCTTCGTGGATTTTTTCCATATAATCATCTCTATACGTTTTTGCTAAAACGGAAGCAGCGGCAATACTTAAATATTTACTATCACCTTTTATTATGGTGGAATATGGGATCTTTTCATAGGGCTTAAACCTATTACCATCTACAATAATATATTCTGGAATAGTTTTTAAAGTAGAAATAGCGCCATGCATTGCTTTTATGGAGGCATTAAGGATGTTAATAGTATCGATTTCTTGTTCAAAAATATGATAAACCCCAAATGAAACACTCTCGTGTTCAATTATTGGTTTTAAAATAACCCTGTTTTTTTCTGAGAGTTGCTTAGAATCATTCAGTATCAGGTTTTTAAAGGTAATAGGTAATATTACTGCAGCAGCTGTAACCGGACCAGCTAAACAACCTCTGCCTGCTTCATCTGTACCACATTCTAAATTATGAGTAGAAAATTGAATTTTTAATGCCAAAATGTTAAATTTTGAACAAAGTTAAAATTTTAACGCAACCCTTTTGCACTTTTTGCATCTAACTATTGAGTTAATGCCTAAAAACATTGGGGAAATAGCAATCTATGAATAGTTAAGATATTCGCAATAGTGTTAACATTATTTTTGGAAAATTGCTTGGTTATTTAATATTTAATTAAGATGTTTGCAATTAGACTAACTCAAATAATTGTTTTATGAAATTAAAATTAACATGGTTATTAACGCTATTTATGGCGTTCGTGATGCAGTTTTCTTTTGCACAAGAGAAGACTATCACAGGTACAGTTACAACAGTAACGGATGGTTTACCCCTTCCTGGAGCTAGTGTAATTGTAAAAGGGACCTCTAGAGGTCAACAAACAGATTTTGATGGGCAATTTTCCATTAGAGCAAATGAAAATGATATCTTAATTTTTTCTTACGTAGGATTTGTAAGCGTAGAAAAAAGTGTAGGTTCTAGTTCGGTTGTGAATGTAGCTTTAAAAGCAGACAGCCAACTTGATGAAGTTGTTGTGGTTGCCTACGGTAATGCTGCTTCTGTAAGAACAGTAACTTCTGCTATAACTACGGTTAATGCAGAGATATTAGAAGATAGAGCAAATGCTTCTGCCTTGCAAAATCTTCAAGGTCAGGTTGCTGGTTTAAATATTGCTACAGGTTCTGGGCAGCCAGGATCGGATAGTACTATAATATTAAGAGGGCCTGGATCTATAAATGGTAATATCGAGCCATTATTTGTTGTAGATGGAATTCCGGTGGATGAAGATAACTTTAGAAGTATCAACCCAACTGATATTGCATCATTTGCAGTTTTAAAGGATGCTGCTGCAGCAAATATTTATGGAAACAGAGCTGCGAATGGAGCGATTGTGATTACAACTAAGAAAGGTCGTTATAATCAAGGTTTGGAATTTAAATATACTTCTACTTTCGGTTATAATGAATTACAAGATCAGCCTTTTGAGTTGATGAACTCAAGAGAGGTTTTAAATTGGCAAAATCAAAATAATGGTGGTTTAGGAGCTGAGTTATCAGCAGGTGAGATTAATGCTTTAGCTAATCAAACAAATACAAATTGGGCGGATGTGTTTTTTAGAAAAGGAACAACTAATTCTCATAACTTATCAATTACATCTGGTGGAGAAAATTCTAATAATTTTACCTCATTGCAATATTTTGAGCAAGATGGTATTTTTATTGGATCGGAATTTAAACGTTTCTCTGTAAGAAATAACTTCAGTGGTAAATCTTCTGATGACAAATTTAATTATGGTTTAAACTTGTCTGTAGGTGTTTCTACTACAAATGAGCAAGATGGTTCTGGTTCTGGTTCTACATTTTTTAATCCGTTTAGTGCTGCTTTACAGGGATTACCTTATTTAAGTCCATATGCGGCTGATGGTTCAATAACTCGTGATGGTGGTATTCAGCCAGGTGATATTAATGCTATTCTTGGACGTGGAGCTTCTAATTTTCCATATGTTCTATTAAATAGTATAGCGCTTAATACTGACAAAGAAGAGGAAGTAAAAGTTTTAGCGTCTTTTAATGCAAATTGGAATTTTGCCAAAAATCTTACGGCAGGTATTCAATTAGGTGTGGATTACAGTAGTGAAAGAGCTATAGATATTCTTCACCCAGAAAGTATATTAGGCCCGTTTCAATCTGCACAAGGTGTAGATGCTCAATTTGGTGGTATTCAGTCTGAGTCATTCTTAAGAGATTTTAGATTTAACTCAGTTACTTCGTTAAATTATAATAACACTTTTGGTGATAAACATAATCTAGACGTTACTGTTTTTATGGAGTATTTAAAAGGACATTTAGACGGATTTAATTATTCGCAATTTGGTCTTGATCCACGTTTAGTAGGTTCAGGTGCTGCTTTTATTCCTGGAACAACAACTGAAGTTATCAACGGAAACACAACTAACCCATATATTGATACTTTAGGTCAATCTACTGTTACAGTTGGAAATATGTCTTTATTCAGTCAATTAGATTATGAATATGATGGTAAATATGGTTTCTCTGCAGGAATAAGAAGAGATAATTCGTTTAGATTTATTGATGATAACAAATGGGGTACATTTTGGTCTGTTGGTGGTCGTTGGAATATCGATGCTGAACCTTTTATGGATGGTAGTGCTTTTAATTTATTAAAGCTTAGAGCATCTCATGGTATTTCTGGTAATGACAGGATTGCAGGTACTTATTATGGGGGTCTTAATTTAACTAGAAACCTATATACTGCAGGAACTGGTTATAATGGTTCTGTTTCAACTGTGGCTGCTCAAGTGGCTAATACATCTTTGAGATGGGAAGAAACTACTCAAACGAATGTTGGATTAGATTTCCAAATTTGGAATAGTAAGCTTACTGGTGCGATTGATGTTTACGAGAAAAAGACGGAAGATTTGTTTCAGAATAATAATATTTCACTGTTAAATGCTACAGGTGGTACAATTGATTCTAATCTAGGTACTATGGTAAATAAAGGTGTTGAATTACAATTATCGTACAGATTATTTAATGATAGTGATTGGAGAATATCTGTAAATGCTAATGGATCTTATAACAAGAATGAGATTGAGGCTTTACCTCCATCATCTAATGGGTTAGTTAATAATGGTGGTTCTACAGCGTTAGGTGAAGGTCAGTCATTAGGATCTTTCTACTTGGTGCCTTATGCAGGTGTTAATCCAGCAAATGGTAATCCATTATTTAGAAAATTAGATGGTTCATTAACAGAGACGTTATTGGATGAAGATAGAGTGTTTTCTGATAAATCAATCTACCCTGTTTTTCAAGGTGGTTTTGGTACGGATATACAATATAAAGGTTTCGCATTCACTACACAATGGTCTTTCGTTGCTGAAGTTTATAGAAACAATTTAGATTATGCTAGTTTACAGGAAGTGTCTCAAGGATCTATAGAGAATGGTAGAAATAGATCAGTTACTTTATTTGATGCTTGGCAGAATGTAGGTGATATTACTGAAGTACCTCGTGTAGGATCTGCTTTTGGTAGTGTTGATTATATTAATTCTACGGATAGATATCTTGAAGATGCATCATTCCTTAGATTAAGAAATATTACGTTAGCATACTCAATTCCAAAAGAGGCATTAGAAAAGTTACCAGTAAGTGGTGTAAGACTATACTTGCAAGGTGAGAATTTAATTACGTTTACTAAATATAGAGGATGGGATCCTGAATCTAACTTTAGAACAACAGATAGAGGGCAGTACCCTACACCTAAAATATATACTCTAGGAGTAACAGTTAATTTTTAATAAAAATTTAAGATGAAAAAACATATATTTAAAATATTATTTTTATTTGCATTGTCTTTGTCAGTCTCTTGTGAGGATGCCACTGATATTTTGCAAGAAGGGGAGCTTACAGAGGATGCTGCCTATAGATCTTTAGCCGACGTACAATCGGGACTACTTGGTGTTTATGCCGCTTATGCTCCAGATGGAGGTGGTAATGGAACAGGTAATTCTTTATACGCTAATGCAATTTTAGGTGATAACCTTAAAGCTGGTTTAGCTAGTAATGGTCAGGGTGCTCAGGATTACAACTATGTAGTAAGTTTTACTAGTGGAAGTATTCCTCATAACATTTGGAATAATAGATATGTAACAATCAATTTTGCAAATCGTGTACTTGGCGTATTAGATCGTTTAACTTTTACTGGTCAAGAATTAGTTGAAGCGAATCACATAAAAGCACAATTGTTAGCTATAAGAGCGTTATGTCACTTTGAAGTTGTTCAGTATTATACAACAGACTATAGTAATCCTAATACTTTAGGTGCAATTAATATGGATTTTGTTCCAGAAACTTCAGATGTTTTTGAAAGAAATACAGTTTCTGAAAACTTAACCTTCATTAAAGAGGATTTGAATACAGCTTTAACTTTATTTGATCCGTCTAATGCTACTAATGCAAGTCCAATTTGGATTAGTGAAGATTTCGTTAAGTTTCTTAAATTAAGAATAGCACTTACAGAAGGAGATAGTAGTACGGCTAATATTACACTTGCTAATGAATTATTAACGGATTATCCTTTAGCTAGTTTTGGTGAGTATATTGGAATGTATTTAGATGTAGATGACACAGAAGTTATATTTAAGTTATCAAGAGTTGTTGGTGATGCAGGTGTAGCACAGTTATTTTACTTTAACTTTCCAGGAACAGGTGACGGATTCTTAGAAATGTCTAATGAGTTGTTTAATTTATTAGATGCAGAAGGTGGTGCAAGAAGACAAGCTTTTGTTAACTCAGCGAGTACTGTAGTAGGATTAAATGATCCTGCAAATGAATTATTAATTAATAAATATCCTGGTTCAGCTGCTGGACAGGCGATTAATGATTTTAAGATGATGAGAGCTTCAGAAGTTCAATTAATCAAGGCTGAATTACAAGCTAGAAATAATATGTTCGCTGATGCTGCAACTACGATTCAAGAGTTGAGAACTGCTAGAGGATCAGCTACTGTTACGCCTGCATCTTATACGAATTTAAATGTAGCTTTAACTGATATAATGTTAGAGCGTCGTTTAGAATTATGTTATGAAGGTCATAGATGGTTAGATATTAAACGTGTAGGTCCAGAATTAGGTATTGGAGTGACTAGAAATTCTGTTGATTGTGCTTCTTTTGAAGGTATATGTGATATTTCATCTTCTGATTTTAGATTTACATTAGCTATTCCTCAATCTGAGATCAATGGTAATACTGCTATATCTCAAAATCCTCAATACTAATTCAAATTAATTTTTAGAAAAAATAATTATGAAAAATATATTTAAATTAACATTTGTGTTGCTATTGGCTATAGTTACTGTGTCTTGTGATGAGACAGTAGAAGAAGTTATTTATAACGGCAATATCAATGAAAACAATACGTTTATCACGTTTGAGAAAAGTGTTTATAACTTACCAGTTACAATCGACGATACTAGTAGTATTAATTTAATACTAAACTCTAGTACAGTTAGTAGTGTAGATAGAACATATGATATTGTTTTAAATGCAGATCCTGAGATAACTACAGCTAATGATCTTACTTATAGTTTACCTACAAGTGTAACCATACCAGCTAACTCTTATCAAGGAACACTTACTATAGTAGGTACAGACAATAATTTGGTAGATGCTACATCTAAAAGAATTGTATTTAATATTAATGGGTTATCTGATTCTGAGAATGCAGATTTTGAAGAAATTACTGTTAATATTTTTGAAGTTTGTCCAGTTCCTTCTACCTTCTTAGTAGGTGATTACATTATCGGTGATGATGGATCAGGTAATTTTCCAGCAGGAGAAACAGTTTCGATATCTGTAGGTGATAGTGAAACAGAAAGAACATTCAATACAATACATTTACCTGGTTCAACTGTTGAAGCTGAAGTAGAAGTAGTACTTGGTTTAGCTTGTAACGTATTAAACTTTGCGCAGGATGTTGATATCAATGTTGCTTGTGCAGGTGGTGATTCTTATATATTAGTCACTGCAGGTGCTGCAAATAATTCAACTTATTCTTTAGATAATGAAGATGTTATAACAGTTAATTATTTACAAGACCCATTACTTTCTTGTGGTGCTAGTAGCATACAAAGTTTTACTTTAACTAAAATTTAAAATTACATATGAAAAATATTTTTAAAATATCGTTTTTATTCTCATTGTTATTGGTCTCTTTTAACAGTTGTGATAGTAGCGAAGGTGAGAATGAAGGTAAATTCAACGAAAGTCCAGAGTCTGGATGGGTGCAGTTTCAAACTAGCCAGTTGAGTATTGACTTAGGAGGTTACGATGTAAGTGTTCCTGCAGGAATTCCTGTTGAAGTAAATGTTCCTATAGTTGCCAATGATTTAACTATTAGCTATAGTTTTGTACCAGTATCTGGTGCTAACCCTAATACGGTTTTTTCTAACACAGGTAATTTATTAAGCCCAGGTGGAACTTCAAGTAATTTTGATACTACTTTTCCGGAAATACAATTGAACATAGCGGAAGTAACAGCAGCTAATATTACTGAAACTATGGTATTTGATGTTGTTTTGAATGGTACTGATAATTCAGGTATTGCTATAGGTATTAGTGGTACAGAGGAAACTAGACCAACAACAATTAGGGTAACTATTTGTCCAGAGATTGAAGTTGCTATTGCAGGATTACTTGCAAATGATGACTTTTTTGTAGGTGATTATAATCTAACTGTGACTTCTGGTGATAGTTTATTTGGTGGAGATGTTTTTGCTGATCAAACTGTTACTGTAACAGCAGATGCAGGTGCAGCTTTTAATAGGTCTTTCGATGTTGCTTATGCACCAGGTGGTAATATAGTTTCTATCGGATTTAATATTAATTCAGATGGTCAGATAGTTGTTCAAAATGATATATCTACGGGTATAGCCTGTGCTGCAGGTGAAGACCTTACTATAGGTGGTGATAGTGCTAATATTTTTACTCTAGACGCTTGTACAGTAGCAGAATCAGAAAGTGTAACATTGAATATGTTAGATTTTTTCGGAGGCTCTGGTGGATGTGGTGTTGAGAACATTGAATTAACAGTTGTGTTAACAAAAATATAATTATTTATGTTTTATAAAAAAAAACCGCTTTTAGCGGTTTTTTTTTATTTATCTTGTATCCGTTATAAATGGATTTTTTGATTTTGAAAAAACATTTATTAAAATTAAATATAAAATATATGAAAATTAATACTCAATGTCGATACTTAATTTTATTAGTATTCGTCAGTGTTTCAATGTCAATTATGGCACAAGCAAAATCAGGTTTTTGGTATCAAAAATCTGATGTTTTGAATTCTGAGTATGAGAAATGGGATCGTGTATCGATGCCAGATGCTTATACTGTTTATGGTTTAAATATAGATCAGTTATTTGATAAAATTAAATCTGCTCCAAATAGGATGCTTTCAGATAATACAAATGGTATTGTCGTAAGTTTTCCTAGTGGTGATGGATTCTATGAAGATTATGAGGTCTTTGATGCACCAGTGCTTTCTGAGGAATTGCAAATAGAGTTAAGTGATGTGCGTTCATTTGTTGGAACTTCATTAAAGAACAAAGGCAAAACAATTAGATTTAGTATTTCTCTTTTTGGTTTAAAAGCTGTAATTTTTGACACTGATAATTCGGTTCAATACATTGATTCCTTAACAAAAGACAGAAAATTTTACATCGCTTATTCTAAGAATGATATTCCTTTATCTGAAACGCAAATAAGCTGTCTTACAGAAGATTCTGAAGAGCAAATAGCAAGTTCTTTAGACGTAGGAATGAACCCTGCTGCTCGAAATGCAAATGATGGTAAATTAAGAAATTTTAAATTAGCACTTTCTTGTACACAAGAATACGCAACATATCATATCAGCCAAGCAGGCTTAAGCAGTGCTTCTGATGCAGTAAAAAAGAATGCGATATTAGCTGTTATGAATGATGTTATGACAAGAGTTAATGCTGTTTATGAAAGAGAATTGGCAGTAACAATGACTATTGTTGATAATAACAGGAATGTGATTTTTCTCACTGATTCCTTCTTAACTAATGATGATATTAGTGTATTAATTGATGAGAGTCAATTCTTCATTGATGCATTTATTGGAGAGCCTTATGATATTGGTCATATGTTAAGTACTTCAGGTAGTGGACTTGCGCAATTGTTTTCTCCATGTACAAATAATAAAGCTAGAGGAGTGAGTAGTTCATTATTCGGACCACCAACGGGTTATGGTTTTGAGTCTACATTAATGCACGAAATGGGACATCAATATGGTGCTCGTCATACTTATAATGCGAATACCTGTTTTGGTGCAGCAACAGCAAGTACTGCATTTGAACCAGGAGGTGGGACTACAATTATGTCGTATGCAGGGATTTGCGGTACACAGTCAAATATTCAATCTCAAGCTGATTTATATTTTCATCAAGCAAGTTTGGCCGAAATGTGGTCTAATATTACTTTCGGAAATAGTACATGTGCAGAACAATTAAGTATTTCAAATTCATCTCCGACATCAAATGCTGGAAATGATTATACAATTCCATTTAGAACTCCATATAAACTTGTCGGTTCTGCTACTGATGATAAAGATGTAGCGCTTTTAACTTACTGTTGGGAGGAGTATGATTTAGGTGCTTCTAATACAGCACCATCAGATTTTACAGCAGATGGACCTGTTGTAAGATCTTTTTCACCTAGTACTAGTAATGTAAGGTATATTCCTAGATTAGAGGATTATGTTGGTAACGTTGATAATTCAACAACTTGGGAACGTCTTATGTTAGTCGCAAGAGATCTTAATTTTAGATTAACGGTAAGGGATAATGACATTCAAGGTGGTCAGACTAGTGTAGATGAAATGAGTATCTCATTAACTAATTCTGCTGGTCCTTTTGTTGTAACTTCTCAAAACACTTTTAATATTGCTTATGTTGGTAATAGTTCTCAAGAAGTATCATGGAACGTAGCTTCAACCAATACAGGTGCTGTTAATGCTCAAAATGTTAATATTTTATTATCTACCGATGGTGGATTAAATTTCGATACAGTATTGTTATCTAATACGCCAAATGACGGTAATGAAACTGTTACTCTTCCAAATATAGATGCGGCATCATGTAGAATAATGGTAGAAGCTGTGGGTAATATATTCTATAATATCAATAGAAGGGATTTTGAAATTCAACAGAGTTTAAGTGTCGATGATTTCGGTTTTGAAAATAATTTGTCTATTCATCCAAATCCAAATAAGGGTGAGTTTACTATTAGCTTCGATTCTAAAATCAACAATAACGATGATGTCAAAGTTGATGTTTATGATATTAGTGGACGTATAGTCTATAAGAATACGTTCTCTAATAATTCTGTTAGATTTAATGAAACGGTAAATTTACGAGGTGTAGCTTCTGGCGTTTACATCGCAAATATTTCTAAAGGAAATAATATGACATCTAAAAAAGTTATTATTGAGTAAAACACTTTAATAATCAAATAATACTAAAGACCAACAAATAACACTGTTGGTCTTTTTTATGTTAAGTAAATTGTAATTTTATATTCCCATACAATAATTAATGGTTTACTTTGTTTGAAAATTATATATTTCTAAATGCAGAACAAACATTTTTACATACTTGTATTTTGTTTTTTTACAATAAGCCTTGTGGCTCAGACTAAACTAACTAAAGCAAACTTAGATAATAGATCAGATACAACTTCTCTAACTAATAAGGCTAGCGGGTTTAAAGAGTTAGCTACCATCGATATGTATCTGCAGTTTAGTAATCTCGCAGACTCTATCCAAGTAGATACAACATTAACAATTAAAAAGGATTATAAATTTAATTACCTTCAAACGGATAATTTTAATTTAATGCCGTTTGCTAATATAGGACAGACCTATAATACACTTAGTTTTGATTCTTGGGACAATAATACGTCACCGTTGTTCGGTGCAAGAGCCCGCCATTTTAATTATTTAAAGCACGAGGATGTTCTGTTTTATGAAGTTCCAACGCCGTGGACGCGTTTAACCTATAAGACAGCATTTGAACAAGGTCAGCTTTTAGACGCTTTCTTTACCGTAAATCTCTCTAAGCAATTTAATTTTTCAATAGCCTATAAAGGATTACGGTCATTAGGTAACTATCAGAACACGTTGACTAGTACCGGAAATTTTCGGTTTACATCAGATTATAAAGCAAAGAATAAAAAATACCAGGCCAAAGGTTATGTTGTAATGCAAGATTTACTTAACCAAGAAAATGGTGGTTTAGATACTGAAGACCTCGATAATTTTAGCCTAGGTAATGAAGAGTTTTTAGACAGATCCGTATTTGATCCTGCGTTTGAAGACGCTGAAAACATATTAGAAGGTAAACGCTTTTATTTTGAGCACGCTTATACATTACTTCAACAAAGAGACTCCCTAAGTAATAATAGTATAACACTATTCAATAAGCTTTCATTAGAAGATAAATATTATCAGTATAGTCAAGACGTGTCTGCTGAAGATTTTTTTGGAGAAGCGTTTACAACAAGCATTAATGATAAAGTAAAACTAGAGAATTTTAAAACAGCCTTAGGACTTAGATATAGCAATAATATAATAGGGGATCTAGAGTTTGCTGTAAATTATACAGATATTAATTACGGTTATAATAGTGTTGTATTATTTCCAACAACAGCAATAACAAATAGAATTCAATCAAACTTCCTAGGTTTAGAAGGAGCGTATTCAAAAACCTATAAAGGATTTAATATTACCGGTAACGGAGGACTAAACCTTTCCGATACATTTGTAGGAAGCTTTCTAGACGGTAACATAAACTTAAAGCTAAATAAAGATATAGCGCTTTCTGGTGGAATCGCAATTAATTCCAGATTAGCAAACTATAACTACCTATTATACCAAAGTGATTATATTAACTATAATTGGTATAATCTAGAGAATTTTAAAAACGTAAACACACAGCAGTTAAATTTCAAAATTGAATCTCAAAAATGGCTAAATGCCTATGTAGATTTATCTAATATAGATAACTACACCTATTTCAATTTAAAAGAAACTATAGACGGAGTTAACATTATAGAACCAAAACAGTACAATAAGCCGCTTCAGTATTTTAGATTAAAACTACAAAAGGAATTTAAAGTCGGTAATTTTGCATTAGATAACACCTTAATGTATCAAAATGTAGTTAGTGATGAAGATGTTCTTAATGTACCTGCAATCATAACAAGGAATACATTGTATTACTCCAACCAGTTGTTTAAAAAATCAATGACTTTACAAACAGGGGTAACTTTCAATTACTTTTCTGAGTATAACATGAATGGTTATGACCCGCTATTGGCCGAATTCTATACCCAAAACGACACCAAGCTAGGAGGTTTCCCTAGATTAGATTTCTTTATCAATGCTAAGGTTAGGCAAACACGTATCTTTTTTAAAGCCGAGCATTTTAATTCATCCTTTACCGGATACGATTATTTTTCAGCACCCAACAATCCTTACAGAGATTTTACGATTAGGTTTGGTTTAGTTTGGGATTTCTTCCTATAGATTAACTTATAACGTTTCTTCTTTACTTATTAATAGTAAAGTTATCCGATCCATATATAATACCACAAGTATTGTATGTCTTTTTAGGGCATTCCGCTTTTGCTTTTTAACAGCAAAAGCGTCGCGTCATCCGCTATATCTTTTTTTACTAGTTTTATTTTAAGGGAGAATACGTCATCATATATACGATGTTCTTTCTGTGTCATTATATATAGAAGCAAAAAAAGGATGCCGCTACTACCGCTAATGCAGACTTAAGAGTGTACATATATATAATGAATAAATAGCTTGTCAATTATAAATAGTGCTGCAGAAAGATATCCCTCTAATAAATTCAATATTTTTTCATTAAGTAAACACCTTATAATAAGTGCTTTGAAAATTAATTTAAAATAAAACACAAAAAGCACTTGCAGGAACGAAAAAGGCTTGTATATTTGCACCCGCTTAGCGAAACAACGTTAAGAGAAAGTAAAGAAAAAGTTCATTAACATATTGAATTGACAGCGTAAGAATCAACTGGAAAC
>NZ_QREI01000010.1:0-151423 GCF_003386275.1 Winogradskyella pacifica
AATTCCGTTCTGTTAAAATTCGGTTGAAATTTTCTCGGTTCTTTCGTTACATATTTTTTCTTTAATTGAAAGTAAAATATCGAGCCTAAAACTGGAAAAAATAGAACAGCTAAAAGCCAAATTGTATTCATATTCGGGTTTTTAAATCTCGACCTTGTTATGTCAATAATTGCCCAAAACCATAATATAATGGTTAAAATCACAAATCCAATAATCAATGTTGTTTCCATAATTTTATATTTTATTATTTAATTTTCTGTTTAGCACAATGTTTGTCTTAAATTGCGTAGAACTTGTTATATCATAACTTTTATCGCTCATATCCCACAAATTAAATAGGTAATAGCAAGTGTTTTAAATATTTAATGTCATTAGCTACGAAGTTAATTATATTTCTAATAAAAACTATACGTAAAGTTACGTACGCTTCATTAAAAGCCAAGATAAAACCTTCTATTCTAAATTACTTACGGTAAACCGTAATTGCCAACACATAACAACCAAAACCCTATACAGATCAAACCCGCTTTGATTATGCAAGGTGGTATTAATAGCTTCAATGCTATAGTCTCTGTCTGCTATAAACGGCATGAGGTGTTTAATTACAGGACGTACTTTTTTTATTTTATGGGCTTTAAGCTTGTTGTCGGTTCATCTAGAAAAATTACTGGTGGAATGTGGTAAACTTTTATGAATATTATCTATAGAAAATTTATTTACTGCAAATTATATGGACAAGTCAACCATTAATTAAGTGTTTCTATTCAAACATTAATCTATATTTAGGTCCAAAAAGCAGAAATATAAAGTATAGGTTATAGCGTGGTTATGTAATGCTTATAGCGTTGTTGTAGCACGGTTATATTGTGTTTTATTCCAGTAAAGAAGTACTGTGGTAAAAAATGCAATTAATTAATATAACTAAATAAGGTTACATGTATCTTTAGACTATAAAACACCAAACATAGTATATAAATTATCAACCTAAATTAAATTTTAACCTGTAGTCATATTTCAAGATAAGACATTAGAGAAAATGAGAAGCTATTTAGAAACATTTAATGTATTGACCGCAAACGAAATTGACCTATTTGAAAAAAAAGTAGTGCTTAAAAAACTAAACAAAGGCGAGTTTTTTATAAAAGAAGGACAAACTTGCAAAGAAGTGGGTTTTGTAACCTCTGGGTTGTTTAGATCATTTTACCATTCATCATCGGAAGAAGAAGTAACATATTGCTTTACTTTTTCCAATTCGTTTGTGAGTGCTTATTCTTCGTTTTTATCTCAAAATAAAACAGTTGAGAATATTCAAGCTTTAACCGATATTGAGATTTTAACAATATCAAGAAATGAAATTTTAAAATTAGAGCAATCAAGTACTAATTGGTTGAGATTTTTTAAACTAATCGCAGAACAAGAATATATCAAAATGGAAAAAAGAATTTTCCTATTACAAAAAGAAACTGCTGAAAAACGGTATCGCGATTTACTCATTAATCAACCTGAATTTTTACAATTAATTCCTCTCAATTTGCTTTCGTCATATTTAGGTATTACTCAAAGACATTTGAGCCGAATAAGAAAGTCGATTTCGAACTAGACAAATGTCCTTTCAAAGAAAATTAATTGTGTAGTTCTTTGTAAAAAACAAAGGACAAGTATGAAACAAGTACTAATAATTAATGGACATCCTGATAAACAGAGTTTTAATTATGCTTTGTCAGAGGCTTATATTAAGGGCGCAAATAAAACAGATTCACTATTGACCCAAATTAACATTGCTGAATTGAAATTCGATCCTAATCTAAAATTTGGTTATCGAAAAAGGATGAAATTAGAACCAGATTTAGTGAATGCCATTGATAAAATAAAAAAAGCCGATCATATCGTGTGGATATTTCCAATGTGGTGGTATGGTTATCCTGCGTTAATGAAAGGCTTCATTGACAGAACATTTCTACCTGGAATTACCTATCAACCAATTGAAGGAAAACCATTACCAGATAAACTGTTGAAAGGTAAATCAGCACGCTTAATTATTACAGCGGATACGCCAAAATGGTATGATTTTCTAATAATGAAAAGTCCCGCAATAAATCAATTTAAAAAAGGGACTTTACAGTTTTGTGGAATAAATCCTATTAAAGTAACTTTTATTGCAACAATGAAAAATTCAAGTAGTGATTTTAAAAAAAAATGGTTAGAAAAAATATGTTTGTTGGGAGAAGCCTTAAAATAACTGAAACAAGCAAAGAGCTGTAAAAAAAAACAAGAAAGAATTTAAAGATTTTTCGCTAAAGTACTTTTGTAATTGCCATTAAATAGTAATCACTATTCAATAATACTAAAATATTGTCTTAATAATTAAAAGGATGCAACAACGCATTCCAATCCAACAATCTATCCTAACAATTAGGTGTTTTTCACAAACATTAGTCTGTATTTAGCTCCAAGAAGCAGACATATAAAGTACAGGTTATAGCGTGGTTATGTAGTGCTTATAGCGTTGTTGTAGCATGGTTATATTGTGTTTTATCCCAGTATAGATAAGGTTTAAGTGTGTTTGTGAAGGGTTATAGTAGTTTTGTAATTAAAAACATAAACAAGGACGTGCATATATGATGGCTTGAATAAGGTATAGCTTCTTAAATTTAAAGTAGAGTGGTGGAGTGCCTTTTATTGGAGATTTATATAAAGTTAAAGTGACTAATTATCTAAGGTATTAGCTTAGTGATGCCCTATCCGTTTAAAATAAAACAAAATTACTAGGATTTAATTTTCTCAATTATTTAATTTGGTATGTGTTTTAGGTACGAGTGGTAATGAACGCCAAAAACTCTAAATAAGATATCTCGGATAGAATGAGAGTTTTAAATAGACTCTAAATTGTAATCGAAATTATATTTGTAGTATTTGCCACCATATTTTATTAAAATAGTGTTAAAAATCAATTTGTGTGCGTAAAGTGTGCGTAATCGAGAAATCTTATAAAAATTATTTCACTCATTAATTAATATATAGTCATAATTTTTGTAAAATTCAGGCTTGTTCTTGTTAACAATAAAAAGGTGTATCATTTTGATTTACAGATTAATACGCGTATTTGTTAAACACAAAAAAGCCTCAACATAAATGTTAAGGCTTTTTGTGATCGCACTAGGATTCGAACCTAGGACCGCCTGCTTAGAAGGCAGGTGCTCTATCCAGCTGAGCTATGCGACCATTCCAGAGTAAAACTCTAAAAATTCAATAAAAGTCGGGGTGGCAGGATTCGAACCTGCGGCCTCCACGTCCCAAACGTGGCGCGATAACCGGGCTACGCTACACCCCGAATTGGTTATCATTAATATTACTAACAGTCGCATATGCTGCAGTAAATTTTGCGGAGAGACAGGGATTCGAACCCTGGGTAAGTGTTTCCACCTACGACGATTTAGCAAACCGCTCCTTTCGGCCACTCAGGCACCTCTCCAATAAGCAAAAGAACATTCTCTTTAAATGCGGATGCAAATGTAACTTAACATTTTAAAGAACGCAACAATTTTTTTGAGTTTTTTTAAAAAAATATCGGAATATTTTACATCGCATATTTAAGTGTATATTTATCAGAGAGATATAAGAATTGTGTCGAAATTTCTTATATCTATTTAGTGTTTGTTTTATTAAAGTGACCATTTATAAATTCTAAAGTGTTAAATGTCTAGTTATAAAAAGGATAGAGCGTTTACAGATTACGTGCATAAACATATTGCACTACCTAATATTTATAAACGCATTGATTGGCAAGAGGTTAGGTTAAAAAAGAGCTACGCTAAATTTATTGACATGACGGACGGTATTGATTACATTTTTAGAAATGGAAATGCTATAAAAAGTGTACAAGAACGTTTTAGAGAAGAAAAATATAAAACCTTCAACGATTTTACAATTCGTTATAGACGCGATAAAAACAAACATGAGGATCGTAAAGAATCTGAATATTTTAAAATGAAGGCGCATTATTTTACTTATGGTATTTTAAATTGCTCTAAAAAAGAAGTAAGCAAATCTTCAGTATTTTTGAAATATGCCATTATCGACCTAAAAAAAGTATATGAAAAGTTAGATTCTGGAGCTATATTTATTTCTGATAATGGCCAGAATAAATGTCGAATTATAAATAATAACCGATTAGAATGTCCTGTGAAATATAATTCAGATGGATCGTCCTCATTCTTTCCTGTTGATATTTCATTCTTGGTTAAACTTTGGGGAGGTGATATGGTTGTTGTTCAAGACGGATTTCTGTGACTGAAGAAATGAATACCAACTAGACAATAATATGATATAAGAATTGCTAATATACTTTAGAGCACACAATAATAATTTTAGAATCATTACAATCTGTAGTGAAAAAGAGATAGCTATTTCCGCCATCCTTAACTTTTAGTTTTTTACGAATATCGCTTACAGAAAGCGGAAAGTTTCGAGTGGTGATGTTTGCTTTCGAGATTTTTTCTTTTGAGAATGTTTTTTTGTTGAATGGTAGGATCTTTTCAATTATAAATCGTCTACCCGGAAAATCTATAAGGGTCTCAGAAGTGTATAAATGCGAGTGTTTGTGTAATTTGTCTATATTAAGAAGCGCACTAACCGAATTAAAACTCCCCGATTTTAAAACAGCAGCATTGGGTTCGTATAAATAGGTGAGGGGCTCATTGTAAGTTGCTATGGCTTCAGACTCATTGCTGAAATTAAAATTAAAATCTTGAGATTTATCTTTTTGTAAATTCACTGTTTTTACTAAAACGTTACCGTTATAATTACGCTCTAAGGTCCATAATAACTCTTTAACCTCATTGTTAACGGCCACAACATGAATTTCTTTTACATAATTTAAATCAGAAAGTGTCGCCGATAAATCCAATAATGGCGAGGTTTTAATCATCACATTCTTAGCATATTTTAGAAATAGATCTTGATATGTTTTTATGTTTGGTTCGCAATCTGAAAGTAAAAACACTTTTTGTTTTGAATCGTCACGACGCGATGGATCCACATAAATCCAATCTAACGGCGTATTAATGTGTTTTAAAGCTTCGATTCCATTTTCGTTAATGCAGATAATATTAGTAATATTGAGCGCTTCTATGTTGTGTTTTACAAGTTCGGATAATTCAGAATTAATTTCACAATGGGTAACATGGTTTACTTGTTTTGAGAAATAATAAGCATCAACTCCAAATCCTCCTGTGAGGTCAATTAACGAATTTCCAGATACTAAACTAGCTTTAAATTCAGCAGTTAGTTCTGAAGAGGTTTGTTCAATATTTAACCTGTTAGGGTAGTATATATTTTGTGTTGTAAACCACGTTGGTAGTTTCTTATGGCACCGTTTTTTCGCTTCAATTTGTTCTATGATTAATTTTGAATCTACCGATTCAAAAGGAATACCTTTTAATAATAAAGCAGAAGTGTCTGAATTTACATTGTCGTTTATAAAGTCTTGAATTTCAATATTTAAAAGTGTCTTATTCAATTTGAAACTATAGGTTTTTGGTGAACTTCTGAACGATGTTATAATCTGATAAGAACTCTTTTAAAATTACTTTTATTGCTGTGTAAGTCGGTATCGCTACAATCATTCCTACTACACCAAATAAAATGCCTGCTATGATGATAACTAAGAAGATTTCTAACGGATGAGATTTTACACTTTTAGAAAAAATGTAGGGTTGACTAAAGAAATTGTCTACCAATTGTGCAAAAATAAAACCAATCATCACATAGGTGGTTTTTGGTAAAATCACTTCGCTAAAGCTTTCTCCTAAATTGCTAGACATACTTAATAAAAGCATTAAAAATCCACTAACTAATGGCCCAACATAAGGCACAAGATTAAGAAGTGCACATAAAAATGCGATAACAATAGCATTATCAATTCCAAAGACTAGTAAGACAATAGTGTATATTACGAATAAGATTAAAATTTGAAATATAAGACCTACAAAATAACGTGATAGTAAATCTTTAATGGTTGTAATTGAGCGCTTAGAACGCTCTTCGTTTCCGCTGGGAATAAATGTCATTAAACCATCTTCAAACAACTTACTGTCCTTTAAAAAGAAGAATGAAATAAAGAGTACGGAGAACAGTCCGATGCTAAAACTGCCTAAGCCGCTAATAAAGCTATTTAAAAAGTCTGGTATAATAGCAAAATCGAGTTTTGAAAGTAAATGTGAATCTTCTATAGATTGTTCAATATCAATATTATTAAACTGAAAGTAGGTGATAATTTGATCATAAAGATTTTCAATATTACCTTGTAGTTGTTCAATATTTAATAAGGCTAAATTATGACCTTGCTCAATTATTAATGGTATAAATAATCCTATAAGACCGACTAATATCCCTAGAAGTAAAACCATTGTGGTAACCACAGCAATGGTATTGTTAAATTTTAATCGCTCTCTTAAAAATAGTATAATTGGTCGTCCTATTAATGAAATAACAACAGCAAGAGCGATGTAAACAATAACAGATTGAATTTTAAATAAGAAATATAATATCAAAATTACAGCTAGAACAACCCCTAAAGCTCGTAAAATACCGTTGGCTATGATTTTTGAATTCATGTGTTTGTATTTATTGTTTTAATAGGACACATGTTGTTCGCTATTAATAGTCTGCTTGATTGAAATTGCGTTTAGCAGGCTCGTTTCATGCGATAAATATACTTAAAGATGTTGAGATTAAATGTTTCAATCTAAATAGCATTCAATTGTTTTGTGATTTCATAAAGGGCAATACTAGTAGCTTGGACAACATTCATGCTGCTATTATTTCCAAACATATTAATATGAACGATAGCATCTACTTGTTCTAAAATAGCCTCAGATACTCCAAAATTTTCATCACCTAAAATTAACGCAATGGGTTGGTTGGTTTGAAGTTTAAATTCGGTTATGGGCTGACTGTTTTCTGAAATTTCTAAAGCAATGATATAATAGTTATTTGCCTTTAAAGTTTTTACTTGTGTTTCAATAGCGTCTTCTATACTGTAATCAACATACTTTTCTGTAGAACGTGATGTCTTTGTCATGCGTTTACCTAATGAGATATCTGAGCCGCAAAAAATGAGTTTTTCAATGCCAAAAGCATCTGCAATTCTGAATAGACTCCCAATATTTGGAGCATTGGTAACATTATCGCAAACTACTGTGATAGGAAATGTTTGTTTTTTGAAATTGGAATTGTAGTGGTTTAACTGGCTCAAAAGTTAGGTTTAAAATTTTATTGAAAGGCTTAATCAATTAATATGAGTTGCATTTCCGCAATTATATATTGAATGATATGAATGTCCGAAGCAACATGTTATTCTTTTAGGACATTCAGCATGAAAGTTAGATAAGCCAGCGGAGTAGGTATGACTATTTATAGACTCCATAGACTGAAATGTAAAAGCTAAAACTAATAAAGCTGCTGTTATTTTATATTTTATGGAAAGCTTCTTCATAATCTATTTCTTCTTTGTTCTTGACTCTTTGATCTTTATTCTAAATAAAAATTAATTCTCAAAAGCATACTTCAGAATGTTAGCACCCATTTTTAGTGCTTTCTCTCTGACATCTTCCGGGTCATTATGTACTTCTTGGTCTTCCCAACCATCTCCTAAATCACTTTCAAGAGTAAATAATAATACCAATCTATTATCTTGAAAAATCCCAAAAGCTTGAGGCGCTTTACCGTCGTGCTCATGGATTTTAGGTAAACCATTTGGAAATTCAAATGCCGAACTAAATATTTTGTGGTCCTTAGGAATTTCGATTAATTCATTATTTGGAAATACTTTCTTCAGTTCTCTAGTGATGTAAGGTTCCATTCCATAATTGTCATCAATATGAAGAAACCCACCAGAAATGAGATAATTCCTTAAATTTTCAGCATCATCATCACTAAAAAACACATTACCATGACCCGTCATGTGTAAAAAAGGAAACTGAAAAACATCAATACTTCCTGCTTCTACAGTTTGAATACTTTCGTTGATGTTAGTGTCAATATTATCATTACAATACTTTACTAAATTCGGTAAAGCCGTTGGATTACTGTACCAATCGCCTCCTCCTTTATATTTTAGGATGGCGACATCTTGGGAAAACAAGAAGAGGGAAAAGAGAGAAAAGAAAAGAGAAAAAAGTACTTTCATATTATTCATTAGTATATGCCACAGAATGGCAAGCTGCAATAGCAGCCGTTTCTGTTCTTAAGCGTGTCTCACCCAAAGTTACGGGAATAAAATGGTGCTCCAAGGCCATTTCGATTTCTTTAACGCTAAAGTCTCCTTCTGGTCCAATTAAAATGATACAATCTGATGCTGTTTTTAATTGCGATTTTAAAGATTTTTTATCTGTTTCTTCACAATGAGCAATAAAAATCTGATCTGTAAAATCTTGATTCATGAAGTCTTTAAAAGCGACTGGAGCATTTAATTTTGGTAAATAACATTGCAGCGATTGTTTCATTGCGGACTGAATGATTTTTTCAAAACGTTCGGTCTTCACCACTTTACGTTCGCTATGATCGCAAATAATAGGGGTAATGGTTTCTACACCCATCTCTGTTGCTTTTTCTAAAAACCACTCGTACCTGTCGTTCATTTTTGTTGGAGCAACAGCTAAATGTAAATTATAACCTCTTTTAGGTTGTAGGCTTTTAGAAGTAATAGCAACCGTGCAATGTTTCTGATCTGCTAATGTGATTTCTGCAGTAAACAACCAACCATTTCCATTGGTGATATGCAACGTGTCACCAATAGTTTTGCGTAAAACTTTTGCGATATGCCTGCTTTCGTCTTTGTCAAAACTAAAGCTTGTATCGTTTTCAGAAATATTTGGATTGTAAAATAATTGCATTATTCAATATCTTCAGTGAATTTTAAGACTGTAATCTCTTCAATTGGTGTTCTGTTTTCGGTTTTAAGAACTAAATAATATTTTTTATTTTCAATATCGTCGATAGGAAAAACATCTCCGATGTCATGATTTTCATGTATTGCCACAGCATCAAAAGCAAGAGGCATATCACCAGCTTTTATCCATCCGGTATCACCTTTTGTTTTTGCTGTATTTCCTGAAGAGTGGTGCTTTGCTAAATCTTTAAACTTATAGCCTTGTTGGTATAATGCAAAGACCTTCTCTCGTTTTATTTTGGCTTCTTCTTCTGAAGTTTTAAACGCATCGATTACAATAATGTCAAATTTAAAATGATCCACATCAGATTTATCCACAACTTTATAAAAGGTTTTTTTAAAGTCGGTTCTTGTTACTTTTTTTCCACCTTTAGAAAGATTAAACAGGTCGTTGGCTAATCTGGTTTTATGTTTTTCTCTATTATATGTAGATAATTTACCTTGTTTAGGTTTGTTTTCTTTTAAAAACGCCGTTGCTTCCTCTGACGTTGAAATGGAATCGAGTTGTTTTTCAAAAGACTCTTGAGAAAAACTGAATAAAGGAATTAAAAGTAAAAGTGTAAATAAATGCTTCATAATTTAGATTTGAATTTAGTTAGATTTTGGGGTACTGCAAAGCAACTAAATTTTAGGTTATAATTGAAGTAAAGAATGTAAGAATATTAACAGATGTTTTAACAATTTTGAAAAAGAAACTCTTTTGTAATGTGCAAAAATCTTGTAGATCTAAAAATTAGACCTGAATTGATGACTTCTCTCTCCAAGAATTTTATTTTTTCTGAGAATCTCTGTGTACAACTTTTTCACTGAGATACTCAGAAGTAGCAGGATAATAAAATCTAATTGGTAAATAGTGTTTTTAAGAATATAAACTCAAAAATTATATTTTCAATCGTGCCGTAGCCATGACATCAAAATCCGAAAAATCTTTCTCTAAATATTTTAAATATCCAACAATAGCAATCATGGCAGCATTATCGGTGGTGTATTCAAACTTTGGAATATAACTCGTCCATCCAAATTTTTGTTCAGCATCTTTAAGTGCTTTTCTAATACCTGAATTCGCTGAAACGCCTCCGCCAATTGCAATATGATTTATGCCAGTTTGCTTCACAGCTAGTTTTAATTTAGCCATTAAAATTCCAACGATAGTATATTGAATAGACGCACAGATATCATTTAAGTTTTCTTCAATAAAATTAGGATTTACTTTGACTTCGCGTTGTACAAAATAGAGAATGTTCGTTTTTAATCCTGAAAAACTGAAATTCAAGCCATCAACTTTTGGTTTGGTAAATTGATACGCTTTCGGATTTCCGAGTTGCGCACGTCTGTCAATTTCTGGTCCTGCAGGATATCCTAAACCTAAAACTTTTCCGCTTTTATCATAAGCTTCGCCAACGGCATCATCAATAGTTTCACCTATAACTTCCATGTCAAAATGACTATTCACTTTTACAATCTGCGTGTGTCCACCAGAAATAGTCATGGCTAAAAAAGGGAAAGGTGGTTTTTTATGATCTTTTTCGTCAATAAAATGGGCTAAAATATGGGCTTGCATGTGGTTGACGTCAATCAAAGGAATATCCAACCCGTAAGCCAACGATTTGGCAAAAGAGGTGCCAACTAATAAAGAGCCCATTAACCCTGGACCTTTAGTGAAAGCTACAGCGCTCAATTGCTCCTTTTTAATTCCGGCTTTTTCTATGGCTTGGTGTACCACTGGTACAATGTTTTGTTGGTGCGCACGCGATGCTAATTCTGGTACAACACCACCATATTCAGCATGTATTTTCTGATCTGCAACAACATTGCTTAGAATTTGATCGTTACATAGTATTGCTGCGCTTGTGTCATCGCAAGACGACTCAATTCCGAGGATGTAAATATTTTCTTTTTTCATAGTCGATATTGGGCACAATAATTGTTAATTTTACCAGTTAAAGTCCTTTTCCTTATTTAACAACGTATTGTATGGACAAAGGTAATAAGAAATCAGACCAAATGAATTTTAAAATGGTTGATAATAAATTTGAATTATTTTTTCTTTTTAAGATATAAAAAATCTAAGCATAGCCATAGCTACGGTTCTATTTTTTAATGAAATAAAAAGGATAAAAGAAACTAATTTAATCGATTATTTTGAAGTTTAATTGGTGTAAAAATTAAATCTCATAAATTCTATCAAACGGATATTCAAAATAATAGGAAAAATAGTAGCAATTATAGTGTTGCTATTTTTTATTTTGTTTCTAGTGTTATCTATTCCAGCTGTGCAAACAAAGTTAGGGAGATATGCTACAGATAGAATTAATAGCGATTTTAAAACTAATATAAATATTGGTCGCGTTGGACTTCAACTCAATGGGGATATTGAATTGAAAGAAATATTAATTAGAGATTATAAAAAGGATACACTGATCAGTGTTGGGGAGTTAAATAGCTCTATAATTAGCTTTCAAAATTTATTAAATAGCAAACTCAATTTTGGTGATATTGACCTTCAGGATGTTATTTTTAACCTAAAAACGTATAAAGGAGAATCAGATACTAATTTAGATGTCTTTGTGGCAAAGTTTGATAGCGATAACCCAAGAGTTGGTCCAAGTGAGTTTTTGTTTTCATCGAGTGATGTTTCCATTGAAAATGGGATATTTAGATTAATTGATGAAAATTTAGAAACACCAGAAATATTTGAGTTTACAGAACTCAATGCAAATACTACCAACTTCTTAATTAATGGTCCTGAGGTAAGATCTCGAATTAATAAATTCAGCTTTAGAGATAGTAGAGGTATAGCCGTTAAGAACTTAATGGCAAATTTTGAGTACACTTTAGATCATATGAGTTTTGGTGATCTTAACATTAAGTCAGAAGAATCGGAAATAAAAGGAGACTTAAGATTTGATTACAACCGAGAAGATTTTAAGCATTTTACAGACAAGGTAAATGTGGTCGCAAGCTTTAGAGATTCTGATATTTCACTAACAGAGTTAAATGTGTTTTTTGATGAGTTTGGTACAGACCAACATGCAGCATTTAATGCCGATTTATCAGGGACATTAAACAATCTTGAAGCTAAAAACCTCAATATAAGCACAACGACCAATACCCGAATTATTGGGGATATTACATTTAAAAACCTGTTTAGTAAAGAGGACGATAGTTTTGCTTTACAAGGAAATTTTCAAAATTTAGCGTCGAATTATAGAGACTTAACGGCTTTATTACCAAGACTATTAGGGAACTCTATTCCTAGTGTTATTTCTAAGGTTGGGAATTTTAACATAAAGGGAACATCATTTATCACCGCTAAACGTGTTGAAGCAGATTTAGAAATAGACACAGATTTGGGTTTTATAAAATCTAATTTACTGCTTACAAATATCGATAATATTGATAATGCCAATTACGTAGGAAATATTGTGTTGGATGAATTTAATATCGGTGAGCTCATTAATGATCCACTAGTTAAAAATGCCTCTTTAAATCTTGATGTTGATGGAAAAGGGTTTACAATTAAAAACCTTAGAACAGATGTTAAAGGAGATGTTTTTGTATTAGACTATAACGGTTATACCTATAGAGATATAAAGCTTTCTGGTGATCTTGGAAATAGTATTTTTAACGGAATTGTAAAAATTGAAGACCTTAATTTACAACTCGATTTTAATGGATTAGCAGATTTTTCTGAAGACCTTAAAAAATTCGACTTTAAAGCCAATGTTGGTTATGCTAACCTTAGTGAATTAAATTTTGTAACACGAGATAGTATTTCAGAATTTAGAGGTTTAGTAACCATGTCTGCAACAGGTACAACTATAGATAATGCCGTTGGTGCCATTAATATTAAGAACACCACCTATAAAAATCAAGATAGTGATTACAGTTTTCAAGATTTTGATATTGTATCTTCTTTTGATAATAATGAAAGAACCTTAGCCATTAATTCACCAGACATTATTAATGGTAAAATTACAGGTCAGTTTAAAACCAAGGATATATTAGGTTTAGTTGAGAATTCTGTGGGAAGTATTTATACCAATTTTGTGCCGAATGTTGTAGGAAAAGATCAGTATATCAATTTTAGATTTAACATTTATTCTAAAATCGCAACGGTATTTTTTAAAGACCTTATTTTAGGTAAAAACACGTTTATTGAAGGACGGATAGAAACCGATGAAAAAGGGTTTGAGCTCACGTTTAATTCGCCAGAAATTAAATTTAAAGATTACTTTGCTAATAATATTAATGTTAGTATTGATAACAGTAATCCTCTATTTAATACGTTTGTGGAAATTGATACTCTTAGTGCAGGCATTTATAACGCTTCTCAATTTAGCCTCATTAACGTTACCAAGAGGGATACTTTATTAATTAAGTCTGAATTTAAAGGAGGAACTAATAATACAGATGACTTTAATCTAAGTCTGTTTTATACTATAGATAAAGCAAATAAATCTGTTGTAGGATTAAGAAAATCTGAAGTAAAGTTTAAAGGATTTGATTGGCTTTTAAATTCAGAAAAGGACACCTTAAATAAAGTGACTTTTGATAGAGATTTTAAAGCTTTTGATATTTTTCCAATACGGATTACACATGAGGATGAAGAAATATTAGTTTCAGGCCAAGTAAAAGACTCTATTAATAAGAACTTCAATGTAGATTTTAAAGATGTGCAATTGGTGAAAATAACACCCCGAATTGACAGTTTGGCTCTAAGAGGTATTGTAAATGGACATCTAGATTTGGTTCAGAATGCAGGCGTTTATTTACCAAAATCTAATGTAGAAGTCAGCGGGTTTTTTGTAAATGATTACGACTTAGGAAATCTTAAAGCCAAAATAGAAGGGAATAATTCTATTACCAATTATAACGTCGATGTTACTTTAGTTAATGATAATTTAAAATCATTAGACGCAAAAGGTACCATAGATGTCGCAGAGAAGAATCCTGTAATTGATTTAAACGTTAAGTTCGAAGAGTTTTTGCTAGATCCTTTAAATCCATTGGGAGAAGGGGTTATTAATAATATAAGAGGTTTGGTTTCTGGTTATGCTAATGTAACCGGAAGCTTAAATAAACCTGCTATTTATGGGGAGCTCTTGCTCGATAGAGCGGGTATGTCCATTCCATATCTCAACGTGGATTATGGTTTTGATTTCGATTCAAAAGTATCACTAAGAGGTCAGCAGTTTATTTTTAATGATGTTTCCATGACGGACTCTAAATACTTTTCTAAAGGAAGTTTAAATGGCTTTATTGCACACAATAACTTTTCAGATTGGAAACTAGGTTTAGAATTAGATACCGACCGACTTTTGGTTTTAAACACAGAAGAATCTGAAGACGAATTATATTATGGTACAGGATTTATTTCAGGAAAAGCAGAAATAAAAGGGCCAACAGATCAACTCACTATTAAAGTTATAAATGGAAGAACCGAAGCAGGAACAGAGTTTTTTATACCGCTTAATGATTCTGAAAGTTTTGGTGACAACTCGTTTATTCATTTTTTAAGTCCTGAAGAGAAAGCAGCCAGAATTAAAGGAGAAATCTCAGAGCAAATTGAAGTTAAAGGTTTAGTCTTAGATTTTGATTTAAATGTCAACGAAAACGCAGTTATTGAAATTGTAATAGATAAAGAAGCAGGAAGCACTATAAAAGGACGAGGAGTAGGTGGTTTAAACTTTTTAATAAATACCAACGGAACCTTCAACATGTGGGGAGATTTTGTGGTTTACGAAGGGTTTTACAATTTTAAATACGGTGGCTTTGTAGAAAAGAAATTTAAGGTTGAACAAGGAGGAAGTATTGTATGGGAAGGTGATCCTCTAAATGCCGAACTAAACTTAAAAGCGGTTTATGAAGGCAATGCTAATCCTTCCGTTTTATTAGATAATCCTATAAATCAGAGTATCGATGTAGAAGTCGAAATTCATTTAACAGGCAAATTAGAACAACCAGATCCACAGTTCGATTTTAGATTCCCTAATGTGAGTTCAACCGTTAAATCTGAGTTAGATTATAGGTTGTCTTCTAAGGACGAACGCGATAATCAAGCCTTAATATTTTTAGCAACAGGAGGGTTTTCTAGCAGTTTAGGAGGTGCTAACTTCACAGGGACGATTTCAGAACGATTAACAGGAATTGTAAACAACCTTTTTGGTACAAATAATGGAAATTTAGATATCGGTATTGATTTTGAATTAGGCCAAGACACACCAGAATTACAGACTAACAATAAGTTTGGTTTAACACTTCAAACCAAAATAAGTGATAAAATATTAGTAAACGGTAAGGTAGGTGTACCATTTGGAAGTGCTAGCCAAACGGTTATTAGTGGAGATGTTCAAATAGATTTATTGCTAAATGAAGATGGTACATTAAGAGCTAAAGTATTCAATAGAGAAAATAGTATTAGAAACTTTGGTGAAGAAATTGGCTATACACAAGGTGTTGGTTTGTCTTATAATGTAGAGTTTGATTCGTTCAAAGAATTACTTCAAATTATCTTTTCGGGTAAAAACAAAAAAGATAAAAATGAAAGTAAAGAGCAGGAAAAAAAGAAGAATGATGATAATGATTTACTGCCCGATTATATGACTATGAAGGATAAAAAGACAAAAAACAAATCTTAAACTCCGTAAATTCTTTCATACTTATTAAATACTTATTAACGAAAACGTTTGAATTGTTTTATCGCTAGTTATTTTATGATAATAGTCACTTTTTTATATATTAAGTTTCTTAATTTTACTGTAAATAATTAAGATAATGCTACAAACAATAAAAAAAATAGGTGTTTTAACCTCTGGAGGAGATGCGCCAGGAATGAACGCTGCAATTAGATCTGTAGTAAGAACTTGTGCTTTTCATGATATAAAATGCTACGGTATTTATAGAGGCTATGAAGGGATGATTGATGGGGATTTTATAGAGATGGATGCACGTAGTGTAAAAGGTATCATTAATAAAGGTGGTACGATTTTAAAATCTGCGAGATCAAAAGAATTTAGAACAAAAGAAGGCCGACAATTAGCTTACGAGCAATTAAAAAAAGCTGGTATTGATGCTTTTGTTGTGATAGGTGGTGATGGTAGTTTTACGGGTGCCATGATATTTAATAAGGAATTTAATTTTCCAGTAATGGGAATTCCAGGTACTATAGATAACGATATCTTTGGTACAACACATACACTTGGTTACGATACAGCTTTAAATACAGTTGTTGAAGTTATCGATAAAATTAGAGACACAGCAAGTTCACATAACAGATTGTTTTTTGTTGAAGTGATGGGAAGAGATGTTGGGCATATTGCTTTAAATGTTGGTATTGCTGGTGGAGCAGAAGAAATTTTAATTCCTGAAGAAGATTTAGGACTAGATAGACTCGTTGAATCTTTAAAACGAAGTAAAAAATCTGGAAAATCATCGAGTATAGTTGTAGTCGCCGAAGGGGATAAAATAGGTAAAAGTGTTTTTGAACTTAAAGATTATGTAGACCAAAATATGGAAGGGTACGATGTTAGAGTTTCTGTACTTGGGCATATGCAACGTGGAGGTCCACCGTCATGTTTTGATAGGGTTTTTGCAAGTAGAATGGGAGTAAAGGCTGTAGAAAGTTTAATTACAGGCAAAAGTAATTATATGGTTGGTATGAAAAACGACGTCATAGAATTAACACCATTTGATCAAGCTGTAAAAGGAAAATCAAAAATAAACAAGGAACTTTTAAGAGTTTCTGATATAATGTCAATTTAATAACGAATAAAAATTAAAATAAAAATAGAGAAATGGCAAATTTAAAATTAGGAATCAACGGATTCGGTAGAATAGGAAGAATAGTTTTTAGAGCAACAGTAAAACGTAATGACGTTGATGTTGTGGCAATTAATGATTTATTAGATGTAGAGCATTTAGCATATTTATTAAAATATGATTCAGTTCACGGAAGATTTGACGGAACTGTTGAAGTAAAAGATGGACATTTAGTAGTTGACGGAAAAACAATTCGTGTTACAGCAGAAAGAGATCCTAAAAATTTAAAGTGGGATGAAGCAGGAGCAACAGTTGTTGCAGAATGTACAGGTATTTTTACAACTTTAGAAACAGCGCAATACCATATTGATGGTGGTGCTAAAAAAGTAGTAATTTCTGCACCAAGTAAAGATGCACCAATGTTTGTAATGGGTGTAAATGATAATACGTTAAAAGCTAGCGATACTATCGTTTCTAACGCGTCTTGTACAACAAACTGTTTAGCACCTATCGCTAAAGTAATTGAAGATAACTTCGGAATTGAAGAAGCTTTAATGACAACAATTCACGCAGCAACGTCTACACAATTTACAGTAGATGCACCATCACCTAAAAATTACCGTTTAGGACGTTCTGCTCTTAATAACATTATTCCAAGTTCTACAGGAGCTGCAAAAGCAGTAGGTAAAGTAATTCCTGAATTAGACGGAAAACTTACAGGTATGGCATTTAGAGTACCAACTGTAGATGTTTCAGTTGTAGATTTAACTGTAAAAACTAAAAAAGACACAACTTTAGCAGAGATTAAAGCAGCAATGAAGAAAGCAGCTGAAGGATCTATGAAAGGTGTTCTAGGATATACTGAAGATGCTGTTGTATCTCAAGATTTTGTAAGTGAAGAAAGAACTAGTGTTTTTGATGCGGATGCTTCAATTGAATTAAATTCTAAATTCTTTAAATTAATCTCATGGTATGACAATGAATTTGGATATTCAAACAAATTAATTGATTTAGCTCAAAAAGCAAATAGCTTATAAGACCTAGTGTTAATTCAGAAAATTCCGTAGAATTATGAATTATCATAGGCTACGGAATTTTTAATTATATAGATTATTATGATTTTAATTACAGATGGAGGTTCTACAAAATGCGACTGGATTGCTATAGATTCTAATGGCAAACAAGCCGTAGACAAAATAAGAACCAAAGGTTTAAATCCTGCTATTGTAGCAGAAAAAAAACTGAATAAAACAATTCGTAAGAGTAAAGAATTAATGGCTATTGCTAGCGATGTTACGCATATTTACTTTTATGGTGCAGGCTGCGGAACAGAGAAACCAACACTGTTATTAAAATCAATTCTTGAATCTTATTTCGTTAACGCAACCGTAGAGGTTAGAGAAGATACCTATGCGGCAGTTAGAGCATGTATTAATTCTAACGATGAAGCTGCTGTAGTTTGTATACTAGGAACAGGTTCTAATTGTAGTTATTATGATGGTAAAGATTTGCACCAACGTGTAAATAGTCTTGGATTTATATTAATGGACGATGCCAGTGGAAACTATTTTGGTAAACAATTAATTAGAGATTACTACTTTAAGAAAATGCCAGATACCATTAGTGTTGCATTTGCTCATAAGCATAATTTAGATGCCGATTTTATTAAATACAATCTTTACAAGCAAACGAATCCAAGCGCGTATTTAGCTGACCATGCCGAATTTATGTTTATCAATAAAGATTCAGAATACATTAGTAATATTATAACTAAAGGTATTCGTCTATTTGCAGAAAACATGATTCTTCAATATAAAGAGGAATTAAAAGCAGGTGCGCCTGTTCATTTTGCAGGATCTATTGCCTTTTTTGGTCAACAAGAAATTAAGCAAGTAGCTAAAGAATATGGCTTTAAAGTTGGTAATTTTGTGAGACGACCAATTGAAGGCTTAGTAGACTATCACGTGAAAAACTTGTAATATGGAAATAGCTATAATAGCTCATGATGGAAAAAAAGCTGAAATGGTTCAATTTTTAAATGAACATAGCAACGTTTTACATCATAAAAATATTAATTTAATTTCTACAGGAACAACTGGAGAAAAAGTATCTAAAGCAGGTTTTAATGTTAATGCTTTATTATCTGGTCCTTTAGGTGGTGATGCACAAATAGCAGCAAGAGTAGCAGAAGGAAAATGTAATATGGTACTTTTTTTTAGAGATCCATTAGATCGCCATCCGCATGAACCAGATATTCTTATGTTAATGAGATTGTGTGATGTACACAATGTGCCATTGGCTACAAATCCGGCTACAGCAGATTTATTAATGAAGTCATTATAGTTTTTTTTTAATAACGTGTTAATAAAACTACGCAAGGCTGTTGTAAAATTTATATTTTGGTTATATCTTTGTACTAACAAAACGAAAACTACACAAGAATTATGTTCGACTTTGATCAATATTTAGGATTTTTAGCATTTTTAACCATATTAACTATAGGATTTTGGTTAATGATTTTCCTTTTAACCTTTGTAGTACCATATTGGATTTTTGGTTCAGCAATGGAACGTTTTAAAGAAGTAAGAGAAGAAAAGAAAGCTAAACGTGAAGGGTTAACTCTTTAATAGCATTTTATGATATAAAAAAAAGAGCGCAATTTGCGCTCTTTTTTTGTGTGTTATATTTACTTATGAGTTTTAAACCTGTAAAACGCCCATATTAAAAGGCTTTTCAATAGGAGCATGGTTAGCAGCTTCTATTCCCATAGAAATCCATGTTCTTGTGTCTAAAGGATCGATAACTCCATCGGTCCAAATACGAGAGGCAGCATAATATGGAGATACCTGATCGTCGTATCTCGATTTAATCTTATTGAATAATTCCTCTTCTTTTTACAGCATTAAACATTTAATTTTCATAGTACTCAATAATACGTTTGGCAAGCATGGTTGGTGTTTTCTTAATCTCACCATCTAAATGCAGCTCACAATAGAGCCAATTGTCATAGCTATCATAATTTTTATATACATATAAGTAAGTAGCAAAAGGTGTCTTAAAATCATCCCTATAAGCTATGATCTTTGATACATCTCCTTTATCATTAAAGAACAATTCTTTGTGAGGTTTTATGTTTTTATTGATGCTCATGAAATCACTCATTTTAATGCGCCTCATTTTGGTTAATTGCCCATTGTTGTTGTAGGTGTACTCTTCTCTAAAAAACACTTGGTTGTCGTAGTAAAGTTTTACGGTGCTCAAGAGGTCAACATCGTTGTAAGTGTATTTTTCTACTGTTTTGAAACGACGGTAGGCATCATAATTATGGTCTATTTGTATAGGATCTCGATAACGGTCTGATATAAAATTGAACTGTTTCTCTATTAATTGATCCTTTGTATTATAAATATAGTTGACTGCGTAAGTAGAATCTATAATTTCCGGTTTACCGTCTATATTTTTATCCCAGTCAGTTAATTTGAACTCTTTTAAAACCTTACCAGAATTATCAAACATATAATCATATCTATAATATATTTTTAAATCCATACTATCGCTAAGATTAATTTGGGAACTACTGCTATAACCTTTTTGATTAAGCTTTAGAGTGTTTGGATTATAGCTGTATCTGGGGTAATCTTTTTGAGTGTATTGCTTCTTAGAGTTAAAATCTTCTTCATCGTAGAAATATATACCAGCATTAGTATCTCTAACGATATGATTAACGCTGTCAATAGGTCTTAGTCTTATTACTCTTCCTAATGAATCAAACTTAGCAGAAATAGTACTTATAAATTCATTTGCTCCTCCTGCATAAAGATTAGCCTTATAATACTGCTTTTGATCGAATGATAAATCTTTATCTACATAGTCCACATAACATTGCAACAGTTTGACGGGGCCTTTTAAATGTCTATTTCTTACCTCTTGTTCATAACGTGGTATAACATCTTTCTTGGTTGTCTTACAAGCCATAAAACCAATACAGGTAAACAAACAAATTATATGTATTAAATAAATGCGCATACTATCTAGGAAATTGAGTTAATGATTTTCTAATGCCTTCATCTCTTGTATTTTAGATATTCGTATCTATTATTTTTTTAATATCGTTAAATGTAGTTAGAAAAGGAATGTCAGCTTGTAATATTAAAAACATTTCAAATAACAAGATTATTTTTGGGTTGTGCGTTCGGTCATATCAAACCTGCAAAACTCCCATATTAAAAGGTTTCTCAATAGGAGCATGGTTAGCAGCTTCTATTCCCATAGAAATCCATGTTCTTGTGTCTAAAGGGTCAATTACTCCATCGGTCCAAATACGAGATGCGGCATAATATGGAGATACTTGGTCGTCGTATCTCGATTTAATCTTATTGAATAATTCCGCTTCTTTTTCCTTAGTGATTTTTTCTCCCCTCTTCTTAAGTGAAGCAGTTTCAATTTGTAATAACACTTTTGCAGCAGAATTACCACTCATTACAGCGAGTTCTGCACTTGGCCATGCTGCAATTAATCTAGGGTCATACGCTTTTCCACACATCGCATAATTTCCGGCACCATAACTATTACCTAATATAATCGTGAATTTTGGTACTACAGAATTACTAACCGCATTCACCATTTTAGCTCCATCTTTAATAATTCCGGAGTGTTCCGATTTACTACCAACCATAAAGCCTGTAACGTCTTGCAAGAAAACCAAAGGTATTTTCTTCTGATTGCAATTGGCAATAAAACGCGTGGCTTTATCTGCAGAGTCATTATATATAACACCGCCAAATTGCATTTCTCCTTTTGCGTTTTTTACTAATTTTCGTTGATTAGCCACAATACCAACCGCCCAACCTTCAATCCGAGCATAAGCTGTGATAATGGTTTTGCCATAATCTTCTTTGTACTCGTCAAACTCAGAGTTGTCAACCAAACGCTTAATAATCTCTTTCATATCGTATTGGTCAGCGCGACTTTTTGGAAGAATTCCATAGATATCATCCGGATTCTCTTTTGGTTTTTTAGATTCAGCTCTATTGTAACCAGCTTTGTCAAAATCCCCGATCTTATCAACGAGATTTTTAATTTTATCTAAAGCATCTTTATCATCCTTTGCTTTGTAATCTGTAACTCCAGAAATTTCGCAGTGCGTTGTAGCTCCACCTAAAGTTTCATTATCAATCGTTTCGCCTATTGCAGCTTTTACTAAATAGCTTCCTGCTAAGAAAATACTTCCTGTTTTATCCACAATGATAGCTTCATCACTCATTATCGGTAAATAAGCACCTCCAGCGACACAGCTTCCCATAATTGCCGCAATTTGGGTAATTCCCATACTACTCATTATGGCATTATTTCTAAAAATACGACCAAAATGTTCTTTGTCTGGGAAAATTTCATCTTGCATTGGTAGAAAAACACCAGCGCTATCCACCAAATAAATAATTGGTAAGCGGTTTTCAATAGCGATTTCTTGGGCGCGTAAATTCTTTTTTCCTGTAATTGGGAACCAAGCACCTGCCTTCACAGTGGCGTCATTGGCAACAACAATGCATTGCTTTCCTTTTACATAGCCCATCTTCACAACAACACCTCCCGATGGACAGCCACCATATTGCTCATACATACCTTCACCAGCAAATGCTCCTATTTCTATAGACTTAGCTTTAGGATCCAAAAGGTAATTAACACGTTCTCTAGCTGTCATTTTCCCTTTAGCCTTATGTTTCTCAATACTTTTTTCACCACCACCGAGTTTTACTTTAACTAATCGTTTTTTTAGGTCAGAAAGTAAAAGTTTATTGTGGTCTTCGTTTTTATTGAATTTGATATCCATATGAGTTGCCCATGAAAGTGGGTGTTGTTTATGAGTTAAAACTTAGTTTTTGTTTTGTACGAATTTACAAAACGAAAAGATGTTTGGAAAGTGATTGGTTTGTAAAATAATATTACATGGAATTATTTTCCTTGGAAACTAATTAGTTTTATTGTAGATTTGTACCTTTAAAACAAATGAAAAATGAAAAAAAATAAGATTATCTATTACGCAGCCACAGGGGTATTAACTTTGTTAATGTTGTTTTCTATTAGCATGTACTTTTTTAAACATGACGATATGGTAATCGCATTCACAAATTTTGGATATCCAGCCTATATTATTTATCCTTATGCTGTTGTTAAATTATTAGGATTGATTGTACTATGGGCACCAGGCCTAAAAACGCTAAAGGAATGGGCGTATTCCGGTTTCTTTTTTGCTTTTATTCTAGCCTTTTTCGCACATTATATGATCGGTGATGGTGAACAAATGGCAGCGGTATTAGCATTTATTTTACTGATAACATCTTATATCTTTTATAAAAAACTCAATTAAACTTAAACACTAAAACAAATGAAGCATATCATAGTATTTGCAGGAAGTAATAGCAGCACTTCAATTAATAAACAATTAGTCACTTACGCGTCACAATTAGTAGATGGTGTTAGTGCAACGGTATTAGATTTAAACGATTTTGAAATGCCAATATATAGTTCAGATAGAGAACAAGCCGGAGGATTTCCTAAAGAAGCTATAGATTTTGTCAGTCACTTAAAAGGAGCAGATGGTTTTATAGTCTCTTTAGCGGAACATAACGGAGCGTATAGTACGGCTTTTAAAAACATATTTGATTGGGCGTCTAGAGTAGAACAAAAGACATTTTTAAACAAATCTTTATTGCTTATGGCAACCTCTCCTGGCGCTAGAGGAGGGGCTTCTGTTTTAGAAATGGCTTCTGATCGTTTTCCTAGACACGATGCCAATATTGTTGCTCAATTTTCTTTACCTTCATTTTATGATAACTTTTCTGATGGTAAGATTACAAATGAAGCCTTAAATTCAGAATTATTAAATAAAATAAAACTATTTAAAGACAGTCTATAATTATGGAATTAAAACACGAAGAATCAAAAAATAGATTTTATCTACTAGATAATAAAAAGGAGATTGGTGAAATCGCGTATGCTAATGTTAAAGACGGTCTCATCGATATTAATCATACAGAGATTGATGTTAACTACAGAGGTCAAGATCTCGGTTTACAATTAATTAAAGCCGTTGCAGATTTCGCAAGAGAAAATAAATTACAAGCAAGAGCAAGCTGTCCTTATGTCGCTAAAGTGTTTGGTGAGACAGATAAATATGATGACATCAAAGCCTAAATAGAATTTTTAAGACTATTAAAATATGGGAGATTTATCGAAAGATATTAATTCAAAATTCGAAAACTTTAAAGTAAAGGCGGTTTTGAATATCATTTATACAGCCAATTGGATTACGAGCCGTCAAAGCGAATCTTTTAAGGACTTTGGGATCTCACAACAGCAGTATAATATTTTAAGAATTTTAAGAGGAGCAAATGAGCCATTAAAAGTGCAAACCATAAAGGATCGAATGTTAGAGCGCTCGCCTAATGCAACACGATTAATGGATAAACTATGTGCAAAACAATTAATTAAACGGTTGCCATCAGAACACGATAGGCGTGTGGTTAAAATTGAAATTACACAGCAAGGCCTGGATTTGCTAAACACAATTCCGAGCGATATGAATAAAGAGTTAATTAAAAATTTAAGTGAAGCTGAAGCGGAACAATTAAGTGACTTATTGGATAAAATGCGCTAGTAGAATTAAATAAAAGGAAATAATCATGAAAAAAGTAATACATAAAGCAGACAGTAGAGGATTTGCAGATCATGGATGGTTACAAGCAAATCATTCCTTTAGTTTTGCAAGTTGGAATAATCCGGAACGCGTGCATTTCGGTGCATTAAGAGTCTTAAATGATGATGTTATTGGTCCAAAAATGGGGTTTGGAACACATCCACATGATAATATGGAGATTATAACCATACCACTAAAAGGAGTTTTAAAGCATCGTGATAATATGAACGACGATTGGCAAGCTGTTCATCCAGGTGAAGTGCAAGTAATGTCAGCAGGAACCGGAGTTCAGCATTCTGAAATTAATGGGGCGATTGATGAGCATTTAAGTTTATTTCAAATTTGGGTAATACCGCAAAAACGAAATGTAGAGCCGCGTTATGATCAGAAATTATTCAAGTCTGAAGATCGAAAAGGACAGCTTCAAACCTTAGTAACGTCTTTTGAAGATACTGATGTAGAAAGTCTTAAAATTCATCAAGATGCTAAGCTTTCAAGAATTGATTTGTCAAAAGATGAAACATTCATATATCAACTAAAAGGGAAGAGTCATGGTGTGTATGCTATGCTTATTTCTGGTAGTGTTGAAATCGAGGGTGAGACTTTAGAATCTAGAGATGCCATTGGAATTTCAGAAACGGATAATTTCAATATAATAGCCAAAACCGATAGTGAGCTATTATTTATTGAAGTTCCTATGATTAATTTTTAGTTGTTTGAAACAATTTACATTAGAAGCATCACAAATAGTGATGCTTTTTTTATTTAAAATGCGATATTTGTAAACTAACTAACGATTAAAACTAAGATTGATTATGGCAATGAATAAAAATACGGTATTAGCTTGGGCAACATGGATTATGGTCTTTGTAGGATTAGGGTTAATTGCCCTTGGAGCATTTAGATATGATGATGTTGCAGGTTGGGGATTTGCTGCTGTTGGTGGTGGTTTTTTCTGTATAGCATGGGTTTTCAATGCTTTAAAAGGACGTGTGTAATTAATTTGTGATGTTCAATAGTTTAACTTTACAATAAATAACTAACAATTATGAGTGACGATAAAAAAGTAATTTTTGCAATGTCTGGTCTAACAAAGACCTTTCCAGGAGCAAATACTCCTGTTTTAAAAAATATATATTTAAGTTTCTTTTATGGTGCTAAGATTGGTATTCTAGGTCTAAATGGTTCTGGTAAGTCTACACTTTTAAAGATCATAGCAGGAGTTGATAAAAACTATCAAGGTGATGTGGTTTTTCAACCGGGTTATACGGTTGGGTATTTAGAACAAGAACCGCAATTAGATGATGACAAGACGGTTATGGAAATTGTGCGCGAAGGTGCTGCAGAAACCGTTGCTATACTTGATGAATATAACAATATTAATGATCAATTTGGTTTAGAGGAAGTGTATAGCGATGCCGATAAAATGGAAAAGCTAATGAATCGTCAAGCAGAATTACAAGATCAGATTGATGCTGCTAATGCATGGGAATTAGATACCAAACTAGAAATCGCAATGGATGCTTTAAGAACTCCAGATGGTGATAAGAAAATTGGTGTACTTTCTGGTGGTGAACGTCGTCGTGTTGCTTTATGCCGTTTATTACTTCAAGAACCAGATGTGTTGTTATTAGATGAGCCAACCAACCACTTAGATGCAGAATCTGTACATTGGTTAGAGCATCATTTAGCACAATATAAAGGAACTGTTATTGCTGTTACACACGATAGATATTTCTTAGATAATGTGGCTGGCTGGATTTTAGAACTCGATAGAGGTGAAGGAATTCCTTGGAAAGGAAACTATTCGTCTTGGTTAGATCAAAAGTCTACACGTATGGCACAAGAAAGTAAAACAGCCTCTAAGCGTCAAAAGACATTAGAGCGTGAGCTAGATTGGGTACGTCAAGGTGCAAAAGGTCGTCAGACAAAGCAAAAAGCTCGTTTGAAGAACTATGATAAATTAATGAGTCAAGATCAAAAGCAGCTTGACGAAAAATTAGAAATCTATATTCCTAATGGACCACGTTTAGGAACAAATGTAATCGAAGCTATTGGTGTTGCTAAGGGTTATGATGATAAATTACTGTACGATAATCTAAATTTCAATTTGCCTCAAGCGGGTATTGTTGGTATTATTGGGCCAAATGGTGCTGGTAAAACGACTATTTTCAGAATGATAATGGGCGAAGAAGCATCAGATAAAGGTGAATTTAAAGTCGGAGAGACGGCTAAGATTGCATACGTTGATCAGAAACATTCTAATATTGATCCTGAAAAAACAATTTGGCAAAACTTTAGTGACGAGCAAGAATTGGTAATGATGGGTGGTAAGGAAGTAAATTCTAGAGCCTATTTAAGCCGATTTAACTTCTCTGGTGGTGAGCAAAACAAGAAAGTAAAATTGCTTTCGGGTGGTGAGCGTAACCGTTTACATCTCGCTATGACACTTAAAGAAGAAGGTAATGTATTACTTTTAGATGAGCCAACTAACGATTTAGATGTTAATACATTAAGAGCGTTAGAAGAAGGTTTAGAGAACTTTGCAGGTTGTGCTGTTGTTATTAGTCACGATAGGTGGTTCTTAGATAGAATCTGTACGCACATTTTAGCTTTTGAAGGGGACTCTCAAGTCTATTTCTTTGAAGGTGGATTTAGTGAATACGAAGAAAACAAGAAGAAACGTTTGGGTGGTGATTTAATGCCAAAACGAATTAAGTATAGAAAGTTGGTAAGGTAAATTTACAGACTATTGAAACAAGAAAGAGCCAGCAAATTGCTGGCTCTTTTTTATGTTTTTTTATTTTCTAACTGTTTTATTTTTTCTTTTAATTTTCTGGATTTTAAATATTGTAAAGCCCATAAAATTGTCATTGTAACAAACCCAATTCCCAAAATACTTATCATTCGTTGAGAAGAGCCATCTAGAATACGCGTAATCGCTGTTAAATTCATTATTTAATTATCACCATAAAGATGCCCGCTATGTAAATCTTCACCAGACTCTTCATAATCTTTATAAGCATTGGTTTGCATTAATTTTTTGTTTTCCGATTTTAACTTATACATCTTAATGATGGCTATTAAAATAAAAACGAGAAAAATAGATGCTACGGCTATTAAGATCATCGTAAGCTGTGTAGTCGTCACAATCAAAGCCTTTGAAAGCAGGTTCTTATGCATTATTATTCGTTTTAGATTTGGGTTCTACAGCGCTAATATATAAAAAAAGTTAATGTTAAATACTTAATAGTAAATTATTTACAAACTATTAGTTCACAAACGCACCGATTAACTGTTGTATAAGTCCGTTAAACCACAGTGTTTTTAAGGTGAATATGAGGTTATTAAATTATTAAGAAATTCAATTTTATTTCAATTTTCTGTAACAAATATTAAAAAACTGCTACCTATATTTTAGTAACTAAAGTTTTTGTAGTCTTAAAAAATTACCGAAATTGCTTAACAGAATGATGTTCAACTTTAATAACACTACACTATATGCCTGATGATTTTGATTTATTAGAAACCAATTCACAAGAGAAAGCTGAAAAAGTCGATGTAAATTGGGGAAAAGCCATTGACCAAATGAAGTCAAAGCTTGCTCAAGAAGATGACCCAGAAAGTCGTCAGAAAATATTAAATGCCACATTAGATAATGTGGTTGATATGGCAGAAAAAGACAGGTCTACGTTATTAGATGCTATTAAGGATTTAACAGATTATCAGGACGAAGTCGGAATTATGTTTGAAGGTTTTTCTGCACTAAACGCTTCAGAACAAAAAATCATAGACGATGCTATTAAACGTTTAGAACGTGCTAAAGTTGAGCTTGAGGATGCAAATAATAAACCAGACACATGGTGGAATAACCTTTGGGGACGCAAAAGCAAAATAAATGATGCCGAAGCAGAACTTAAGAATGCTCAAAAAACACGTGATGCTGCAGATAATGAAGCAAAAGCTATGTTTCAGCAACGAATTGAAACAGCCGATGTTCAAACCTTATTAAATGAATTATCATTTAAGAGTCAAGCAGCGATCAAACGTCTAAAAGACAGAGAAATTGAAATTAAGGAAGTTGAAGAAAGCCTTAAAACAGCTATTGTAGAGGCTTCTAATAATCATACAAAAGCACTTCAAAAGAAAAAAGAAGTAGAAGATAAGCTAGAGACGGAATATGCGTTATTAAAACAAGCACGTCAAGCTTTAGAAGAAGTAGCAGATAAGCAGTCAACTGATTATTCGGATGCTTTAAGTAAAGTTACTACACTAGAGCAAAAAGTAGAAGAGTTAGAAGGTCTTAAGAATGCTTACACAACATTAGCTGCTTCAAAAGATAGTTTCGTACACAAGCATAACCTTACTATTAAAGTATTAACATCTTTACGTAGTAATTTACAAACGCACCGTGCAAAATTAAAGTCTGATACAGATGAGCGTTTAAAGTATTACGATGGTTATGTAGTGGCTTTAAAAGCACGTACAGATCAAGAATTTGCAGCAATCTTAGAACATTTAGGTGTTAAAACGGATGAGCATATTGGAGTCACTTTAGCAGCAATGCATACCGCAAGTGCAAAAGCGCGTCAAGAAATGATGGACAACATTCCAGTGCACGAAAAAGTGATGCAGGGTGTTTATGGTAGTTATGCTGAAGCGCTACAAGAAATTCGAGAAAAAGATAAGTCTATTCAAAAGAATTTTGCTGAGCGTTATGGAATTGATATGAAAGAGATTTTCGAAGATTACTACGCAGCAGATGCAAACGCACCTTCAGGGGGGGATGGAGGAGGAGAGCCAGCAGGTGAACCAAAGCCAGAAGCAGGAGATGATGATTTGTTAGGATAATAAGTAATTGTTAGTTATCAGTATTCAGTTGGTAGTCAAATCGAGACTGAATACTGTGGCTAAAACTATATATTCAATATCTTTTTTAAATAATATTTTCCAGGTATTCTTGGGACACTGCAAACTGAATACTGCCAACGGCCTACTAAAATGATTGTAACACCACTAGATTCAGCAATATTAGATTCCAAAGAGCAATATGTATTCTATCATAGAATGATAGATTTCTCGCTGAAAGAACTCATTGTTGCTGTTCAACAAAAACAAATTTTAAACCAACAAGAAGTACTTCTCTTTAAGCAATACAGCGATTTATTATTGTATTCTATTGAAGCTATGCGTGTAAAATACATGTATGACGATGAAGAAAACATGAAAGTCGATTTAACAGACTCTAGTTTTCCTAATTATTTAGAATTCCGTTACTTATTTAATGATTTAGCATTAAGAGAAGATTATTTAGGCAAACTCACAGATATCGATACTTTAAAAGACGAGTTTTTAGACACTTTAATGAGAAAGAAAGAACCTATTGCTAAGCGTAAGCTCTTTCAAGCAGCGTCAATAGTTTACTATACGTCTGCTAAAAAAGAATATATTTTTAATCGCTTTGTTCAAGGTAAAATTATAGCAGCACCAGAAGGTTCTGTTGCAGAGTATTTGGTGAGTTGGAGTTTTTATGATGTGTCTCACAACAGACCATTTATTTGCTACATGTATTTTGATTACGACGGTAAAGATCCTCTAAAGGAACGCAATGAAATTTATAGTGCTTTAAAATCTATTGCAGACCGTGAAATGTCTTTAGATACTATGGCGTATGGGATTGATAAACGTCTGCCAAAAGTATTTCCAAAGCTCATAAAACGTGTGGATTTAGGTCCAATTCATAACATATTTGCTAAAGACGAAAATAAAGTGACACATGCCATTTTACAGAGTATAGCAAATAAGGAGATTCCATTAGAATCGTATGCGATTTCATTTAAAATAGATGAATTAAAATCGGCTAGCGAATTTAAAGAAGGTAGTTTTTTTAGTAAACAAACCTATCAACGTTGGGATGCTATGTATAGACAACGTTACGTCTTTGCACCGCACAGAATTATACAAATGCTATATAATAAAACACCTGAGATTATGAATAAGTTGGCAATGTCACCTATTCAGATTTCGGAATTAAAAATGGAATGAGTCTGCAGTGTGCAGTCCTCAGTTAGCAGTCAGAATCAGTAAATATTAATATGTCTTTTAAAACATTATTGGCTTATCAAAAAGGATTCGATTTAGCAATGGAAATATTTCATTTAGCTAAAGCGTTTCCTAAGTCTGAAATGTTTGGTTTATCGTCGCAAATGATAAGATTCTAATAGGTCGGTTTGTTAAAATGTAGCTGAAGGCTATAGAAAGCGACAGTACAAAAAGCATTTTAAAAGTAAATTGTCTTATGCTGACAGTGAAAATTCTGAAACACAATTATGGTTGGATTTTGCCTTAGCATGTGATTATATTTCAGAAGAAAAGAAAAATGAATTACAATATAAAAGTGAAGACATAGGAAAGCTTATCAATTAGATGATGAAATATCCTGATAAATTCGGATTATAAAATTTTAATAAAATCTGTCAAGTCCAAGTCGTAGGAGTAAGTACTGAGGGCTGAAGACTGAAGACTAAATAAAAAGCAAGAGTAAGCTGCAACAGTAAATACTGAAGACTGCATACTGTAAACTGAAGACTAAAAAAATGGAACACAACTCAACTTTCCCCATAAAACAAAATGAATTAGATATGCTTCGCGATGAAGCAACATCATACTTAAAATCTATTCAATGGGAACAAGGTCAACGCGCTAAAAACAAAGATAACGACGCCAAAGATGAATCTATTTTATTGTATTTGTCTAGAGCCAATAACGGAAGCAATGTCAATGTCACTTCTGTTTCAAAAACCATTTTGGCTTTAAAAAAGCGCTTGTTGCCAGAATCGGTTGCACTTCCTATTTTCTTAAATCAAACGTTGTATGCTGTACAAGAAGGATTGACTTTGGGTATATGGATTAAAGATTCGTACTATGATGCTTCAGGTTTATCGAGTTTAAGTGAAAATAAATCAGCTTTAGATAGTTCTGGACGACGCGAATACGAAAGTAAAATGCACACCGCAACGGCTTTTATGTTGTTTGCTACAGCCTATAAAATTTTACACGATTTAAAACCGCATGCTTCAGACGATTTATCAGTAATGAAGCAGAAGTTTGCTGGTATTCCAGAAGTATCTTTTTTAACACCTTTAAAAGGAATTTCGTGTCAGTTATTTTATTACGACAAATATTTAGGTCATCCCGAAATTATAAAGTCAGATAAAGATGTTATAGATTTTACAGTGGTTTATTTTGAAGCTTTAATTGCAGAAATTCAACTACGTAAAAGCAGTTTAGAATATACAGAAACCGTTTCGGACCGAACGTACAAACTCGAAAACTCAGACTTTGCAGTTTCAGGTTGGGAAAATGTATTTCAAGGAACAGCAAAGAGTGTTGAATTCAATAAAATACAGTTTGAGCAAATTGTAGGTAACAAGGATGCTAAACATTTTGGTCGTCGATTAACTGAACGTTTGTTAAGCTATGATATTGAAGCAAAGAAAAACCCATTTCAAGAATTAGGTGGATTTATGCCGGTTTTTATGGGTTACGGAATTCCAGGAACAGGAAAAAGTATGTTAATTGCTGCCATCGCCACGAGACTAAAAGAACATTCTGATAATTTAGATATTCCATTTTTATTCCACCCAATGCCAGATACGCTGATATCTACATTTCAAGGAGGTTCTGCCGAAAAAATGGTAGAGTGGATGAAGCCTCTGCAAGATCCTACCAAATTAATTTTTGCACCAATTGATGATGCCGAAAATAATTTGCAAGAACGAACAGCTCAAGGAGTTTCAGCAGGTGTAAAAGAAGTGATTGGTGTATTTTTAAGATATACAGAAGGTGCTTATGCTGTGAATTACGGAAACAGTTCAATTGGTTTATTTACCAACCTTCCAGAAATGCTAGATAAAGCGGTGATTTCTCGTGTGCAAGGTCGATTTAAAATTGATGGAGCACGCTCTGAGCACGATTTTGTAGATCAAGATTATATCTGGTGGAAGAAGTTAAAAGATACCATGCCAGATTTTGTAAATATGAATGATCCGGAAGTTTATAAATACTTATCAGATCAGGGTTTAGCAAACAGTATGGGCGAAATTTTGAATGCGGTTGATCACCCTTCAGAAGAACGTGTTCATGATACGTTTAATAAAGTAGAAAAGCTTCACGAAAACAACGACCATATGTTTTATGCAGCTTTGTATAAAGAGATTCAGAAGATATTTCCGTTTTTCTCTTCAAGAGATGTTAGAAACATTCAATCTGCAATTTCATTACGATTAACAGATTTTGATTTAGAACAAGACTGGTTTGAGAATCCTGAGACGTATTTTAAAAAGGATTATGAAACGAAGTTCGACATGCTTCAAGAATTAATGAAATCTAATATGAAAGGTTTAAACTTTTCAGATATAAGACGACAAGAAGTGATTCGCTATTTGGATAACGTAGCAACCATAGCTGATACAGACTTTAAACGAAAAGTAGATGCGAGAGTGAATCAGATGAATATAGATAGTGAAGCAAGAGCGCAGTTTGGGAACTAAATTTAAAAGTGTAAAGTAAAAAGTGTGAAGTCTATGTCATTCCGACAAAGCGAGGCACGAGCGACAATAAATCTTATGAACAACCTAAAAAACATAACTAAAACAACCCTTTCAAAAGAATGGGCAAGATTAGATAGAATCGATTACTATTATCAATTTAAAAATGGGGAATGGAAACGTTTATCACGGGAATGTTATAACCGTGGAAATGGTGCCGCGATATTACTATACAATGTAGAAAAACAAACGGTTATTCTTACTAAACAGTTCCGTATGCCAGCTTATGAGAATAATAGTAGTGAAGGTATGTCAATTGAAGCCTGTGCAGGAGCAATTGACAATAATGATAAGCCTTTAGAAACCATAATTAGGGAAACAGAAGAAGAGGTAGGTTATAAAATAAGTGATGCTAAACAAGTTTTAACAGCATATACATCACCTGGAGCTTTAACAGAAAAAATGTTCTTATTTATTGCAGAATATGATGAGAACATGAAAGTTAGTAAAGGTGGGGGATTAGAAAGTGAAGATGAAGACATTGAAATTCTTGAAATTCCGTTTTCAGAGGCTTTAGAAATGATTAAAAAAGAAGAGATTATTGATGCAAAAACGATTATGTTATTGCAATATGCTCAGATTAATAAAATTCTAATTCCTGAGTAGAAAGGAATGGAATGAAATAAAAAAAGAAGGTTAAATAAAACCAATGGTGTTTAGTAGGAAATAGTTTTAAAACCTATTAATAATTTTTTGAGAGATTTAATTATAAATAATGAGATTACCGCTGAAGTTTATCTTGAGCGAAGCCGAAAGACAGCAACAAGATGCAGAAACTAAAACAAGCCAATTTATACCGAAGCGAACTTATTCCCATTAGCGGAAAATTAGTAGAACGGTACAACAAATGCTTAAAGACTTTAGGCTTTACAGAAACAAAACTAACATCATTTTTTATTGATGGAGTAGGCTGGAGTCCTGAGGTTGCTGAAGAAAAAAGTAACATGCACTATCTTAATCATGGTGATGCAAATCCGCATGGGATTATAATTTCACCATTACAAAAAGGGAAACCGGTGTATTTGCCTTTTCATTCTTTTGATAAGGAAATGATGCAACATGTTTTTAGAACGCATGGTCAAAAAATTAATGATATTACTAGAGATTCTGCTATTTGCTTAGATTTTGATCAGAATATCGATGTCTTTTATGAGCCTTTAGATGTGTTGAAATATGATAAAATCAATATCACATTCAAGCTTATAGATAACTTAGAACAGGTTCAAAAAGATCAGTTACATCTCGTTGATAAATTTAAAAATGGTAATAACTTTATAGATGAAGGCATTCATCAACAATTACTAGATTCTGCAACTACTTATGGGGACTTAAGAGAAAGAGATTTAAGCTTACATCCGTTACAATTTAGAACAGATTCGTTTTACACAAGAGCTTTTGATGGAGTGTATTTACTTCGCGACTTTATAAAACCGATAGTCGTTTTTGAAAGTAAAGAACAGTATAAGGAAGCGATAAAAGATACCATTCACGATGTGCTGATTTATCATATTGAGCAACCAGAATTAGTAGATAAGTTAAAGGATCATTTAATAATTGAATGTGATTTGGAGACGTTAGTAAAAGCACCAAATTACGATCGCGTTAAGAAGTTTGAATTAGCTCAGTTTTTAAAAGAGACTGAACATCCTATTAAGGATATTTTAAATGATAATGTATTATTTAAAAGTTACTTAAACAAAATAGACATCAATGCCAGAAAGCAAGTGATGAGTGTCGAAATATATCTCGAAAAATTAGAACGAAGTAATGCTTATAAAATTGAAGATATTGTAGATCAGGCCTTTTATTTTGCTTTGCATCAGCCACATTCATCGCTGTCTTCTGAGCATCGCGATTTAATTCATAAGTTACTCATTAACATTGCTCCAATGGATGTGTTATTCTTGTATTGGTATGACAAAGAGCAGTTTTATATAAATTATTTGACTTGGGATGATTCTTTTAAGGATTGGGTAATTGAAAGAATCCGTAACAATATTTAATAATTTTAGACTAATTTAGTAGAGCAATTTTTTTACTCGCAAAGACGCAAAGACGCAAAGACGCAAAGACGCAAAGACGCAAAGGCGCAAAGAAAATATTAATTCAAGTTGTCAGCAAACTTCTAGCTTCAAGCTTCGTGCTTCAATCTTAACTGCTTCCAACTTCTAACTTTTACAACCATGGGAATAGAACTAGTAATTTTTATAGCCGCCATTTTATTCGGAATCTTTCTGTATTGGAGAGAGTCTAATAGCAATGCGACATATCGCTTTTTAAATAAAATAGTGAATAGCAAAGAGCTACAAATGAGTCCGGATAATCCAAAAGGATTTGTTTACCAACAATCACTTTTACCACGTATTATTTTTGTGGTTAGTTTGGTTTTGGTATCCGCGTTAATCGTAGAGTTCTTAACTCCAATTGCTGTTTTTAGTAGTTATAACGGCGTTTCTGCATTTGCATCTTTTGCCGTTGGAACACTTTTAGGAACCTATATCGCTGGTTTTGTAATTAAATCGTCTGAAGTTATTGAGGAACAAAGTGAATCCTTAGAAGACAAGTTTGATGATGTCGTTGAAAAAGGGAAAGATTTTATAGAGGATCTAAGAACCAGAGAGCCAAAAGTGGTTGAGGAAGCAAAGAAAGAAATTAAAACAGAACCTGAAGTAGAAAAGCCAAGTGCACGTGACCGTTTAAAAGATAAGGGATTAATGTAATCCTAAATGTCATACTGAGCGCAGTCGAAGTATCTCATTAACATTAAAATATTTATAAAAATAACGAACAGATTGCCACAGTTGACACAAACGTCAACTTCGCAATGATAAACAATTACTATGATAAAATCATATTGGAATAAAGGCGGCAAACAAAAACGAATCACTGTTTTAGTAGTAGTGCTATTATTAGTGTTATTATTCTTTTTTAGAGATGATTATCAACCTGTTTTATTATTTCTAAGAAAGTATATTTTCATCATATTGGTAAGTGTAATACTTCTATTTTTAGGTTTACGTAAATTCAGAAAATCAGCAAAAGTAGGCAGTCGATTAGGTGTTTTAGCCTTGCTTATTGTCTTTTTTGGTGTATTATATGTTGTTGGTTGGCATTATCAAATGTATGATTATATGAAAACGTACAATGTTTTCAAGAGTATAGATAAAGTTGAAATAAACGAATTACCACTAACCCAAAATGAACGTATTCAGCCTTTACGTAACGTTTTTTCTATGGCTAACGAAAGTGTTGGTGAAACTAAAGACGTGTCCTTACCGCATTTAGTAAGAGTAGATGGTCAGAATAAGTGGACTATGGCTATTCAGCCGAGTGAAAAGTACGTTATGCAACGTATTAGCGATAATACGGAAGAAGTGTTTTCGGTAAGTAGTACCACACCATTTCCTAGATTTTCTAATGAGAATCGTATTGATGTGACGTTTTCAATTGGTGAATCTTTAAAATTTAGTAGAAACACCTACAATGCCGTAGTGCAGCGCTTTAATCCTTGGATGCTGTTTAATCATGAGCCTAGTGATACGTTTTATATGAAAAATGATAATGGCGAATGGGTGCAGGTGGTGAGTTTAATTAAATGGAAAGGTTTCTTTTTTCCTTACCCAAGTTTTGGAGGTGTGATGATTATTGAAAACGGAGAACATGATTTTAACGATTATATGGAGCGTATTTTAATTGGAAAAGGAACGTATGTAAGTCCAGAAGAGATTAAAAATTACCCGTTCTTAATGAAGCAAAATACATTATCTGAAAAGGTGTCTCAACTTGAAGCCGAATCGTTAAAGTTCTTAGGTGGTTTTAGTGATCCTTTACCTTGGAATATGGAAACGGCCGTTAAGATACCGTTGATGCCAAAAGATCAGAATCAACAACCTTATGTTACTGATTTTAATTTTTCAGATTCAAATTCAGATGCTTATAGTGGTTTATACCATTGGTTTGGGTTAGAACCCGTGGGTAATGAGCGTACTAGTTTAAGTTATAGTGTGTTTGTACCTGCTGACGGAACAGATAAACTCTATTATTACGACCATGCGACTAAAAAACAAGGGTATGCTGGTGTTTCTGCAATGCCATTAAAAGTAAAAGAATCTCGTAAGGAATATGATTGGACCGCCAGCACTCCTGTAGAATTTAGACCTTATATTAAAGACATCGCGGGTAGAAAGCGTATGTTTTTCTTAGGAACCATATCATCAATAAGTTCTACAGATGCACAACAGTTTGACGGTTCTGCAACACCAGATTTAGTGTTAATTGATAGTGAATATCGCGATGTCATTTGGATAGATGTAAAACATCCAAGCACATGGGATGAGGAAGTTTATAAACAACTAAATGAAGCTTGGAGAGCTAGTGAGGGTATCGGTTATTTCTTTAATGAAAAACCAAAGGATGAAGATATTATGGAGCAACAAATGGATTCCTTAATGTCTATTCCGAGGATTGAAAATAATACCGATAAGATTAATACTTTACAGCGTCAGCTAGATTCTTTGAAGGCTGTTGGTGGACAGTAACATTTTAAAGTTATAAAATATTTTCAGACCTGTTAGATTTTAAAAACCTGACAGGTCTTTTTTATAAATGATATTTCAATTTGATAAATAATTATTTTACTCAAATGACTTATTTAACATTCTGTTATTATTTCATAATCTATTAAAATACTGTAACAAAACCTTCAAATTTAAGACCTATAATATAAAGGTAATGTTATGGGATACATGGGTTTGGGTTTGCAGAAATGGATTTATGGGATGCGTCCTCGTAAGCCATTTTCTATGCAACGAAAGGGCTCATTTACTGCGGTTCCAACCTATAGTAGGGAATTTAAGCTTCAATACTCAAATAATAAAGGAAGTTATAATTTTGGAATAATATTGTTCCTTGTTATGGTGTTGGTTATTACGTTATGTATTCCAAGTTGGTTAGACCATTCTAGGTTGCAACATAAGCAAGAATTGGCTTGGGCTATAAAGAAAGACAACGATGCTTTTAATTTTTTAATAAAATCAGGAAAGCAGCGTGTAAGTAAAGGCCGAATTTTAGGAGCATACTCTGAATTTAAACTCGCATATGCAATTAAGCCTAAAGATAAAGAGTTAAATCAATTGCTTTTAGAAACTCTAATAATTCTTTGTTTAGATTACAATAAATATTGTGATGATTTAATAAAACTAGAGTAGAAGCGTTTATTTCTTATTCCGCTGATTATAATTTTTATCACCTCTCGTTTTTGGCTTCTTATATTTTGCGGCAATTTTAAATTTGTAAGAACCACCTAAATTTTCTTTAGAGTTCTTTTCAGATTTTTCATGAAACGCTGGTCCAGGAGCATCTTCATCACGACGTTTAATTGGGTTGTTTCGCTCACGAATTTGCGGACGCTCTTCTTCGATTAATTCTGTTGAAATCGTAACGTCTTCGGGAATCTCAAGGGTTTCAATTTTCATCTGCATTAATTCTTCAATGCGTTCTAAGCCTTCTTGTTCGCTTTCAGTAGAAAATAAAATAGTATGTCCTTCTTTTTCAGCACGACCAGTTCTACCAATTCTGTGCATGTAGTTTTCAGGATAATCGGGGGTATCAAAATTAATAACATGAGAAACACCTTCAATATCTAAACCTCTTGCCATAACGTCTGTTGCTACTAACAAGCGATTTTCACCTTCTCTAAATTGCTCTATACTACGCAACCTGTAATTTTGCGTTTTATTAGAGTGAATAACACACGTTTCAGCAGGAAACAATTCTTCCAATTGATCAAAAAGACGATCTGCCATTTTCTTATAAGCCACAAAAATTAAGACTCTTGAGAATTGGTCTTTATCACGAAGCAAATGTTCTAACAGATTAACTTTAGTATAAAAATTAGGAACATTAAAACGTTCTTGTTTTATGTTTTCTAAAGGAGTACCAGAAACTGCGATTGATATTTTTGTTGGACTTTTAAAAAAGTCAGTAATTAAATCATCAACATCTTTAGTCATCGTAGCCGAATACATAATGTTTTGACGACGCGGAGGTAAAATATCGAAAATATTAAGTAGTTGATGTCTAAAACCTAAGTCTAACATTACATCAACTTCATCAATTACTAATTTTTGAATGGACTTTAGCTGTAAAACACGGCTCACAGCTAAATCATACAGTCGACCAGGAGTAGCAACAATGATGTCTTGACCTTGTGCAACAGCTTGTTTCTGTGTATTTATATTAGTACCACCGTAAACACCTAAAACACGATTGTTAATGTATTTAGAGAATTTTTCAATTTCACTAACAACTTGAACCACTAATTCACGTGTTGGTACTAAAATCAAAACTCTCGGATTTTCTTGTTGCGAAAATTTCAAATTTCTTAATATAGGCAACATATAGGCAAGGGTTTTACCAGTACCAGTTTGTGCAATACCAACGACATCTTTACCGGCAGCTACTACATTAAAAGATTCCGCCTGTATTGGAGTAGGAGTGTCAAATCCTAAATCGTCTAAAGCGTTGTATAAAGGTGTATTTAAATTAAGGTCGTTAAAAGTCACGTTTCTGTTTTAAGGTGCAAAGATAGTTGTTAATAGATAACTATTTAGAGAACTCTAAAAAATCTGTAATTAGAGACTCTATTTTAGTCATCCATTCATCATCATATTCATCCCAATAGCTTGAGGAATCAAACATTTTCAATTTTGATTCTTGAGATATTTTCTCAATAGGACCAACGATACCAATATATGAAACGGTTTCACTTGGTTCCTCTTGTATATAGTTAAATTTAACCGCATAAAACGTAGTATTATCTCTATTAATTTTTTTCAAAAATGCGATTTCATCCGGATAACCACCATCTTCACCTGCATAATTGTAAAAGGATAGCTCGGCAAACTCCTTTTCTTTAAGGAATTTTTGATCTATATTCTTTAGCTTGTTGATTTTATGAAAAGCGTCCATGATTTCAAACCTATAATATTTATCGTCTAAATATTTATTTAATAGTTCATCTGAAATAGAGTACTCATTAAAAATTCTAGCAGTAATCGCTAATAATCGTAACCATTTGTCATCATCTCTATTTAAAAGGATTGATGTAACGGTATTACTAATGCTGTCATCATATTTTACAGTATTTAGACTTTGTAAGTAAGCTACCATTAAATTATAATAGGTGTAATCATAATCCTCGTCGTAATCATCTTCAGGTGGAGTTAGATTAAAAAACACTTCAGCGTCTATAATTAAATAATCTAGAATCTTATTATAACTTGATTCTACAATGTTATTTGTTTCTAATTCGGAATTATATATGTCATTAGATAAATAGATAATGTCATTTCTATATTGCGTTACAGACATAAGCGATATTAGTTTATCATAATTTTCTATGGCATAGCTTAATGAGTCGTTAAAAGGTTGAAATAAACTATAGTCATATGAATCTTCTTTAGTCGGTGGATTTGAAAACAATAAAGTATTGTAAAGCGGCAAGGATTTTTCTGATTTAATAGCTGGTATAGCAATGAGTATAGCTGTTTTTAATACATCGGAAGTGCTAGATGTATTGTAAAATGATTCTAGAATATCTAAAGAGGATTCATCATTAATTAGACTGAACTCATATATAATATTAGATTTTATAACATCATCAGTTTCCTCTGAAAAAGAATAATTCAATGCGTCACTTAAAATAGGTAAATCATCTTTGTCAAATTCATAATAATCAAATGCTTTTAAAGCTGCGTTATAGACGATTGTATCCTTAGATTTTAAATCTTCAATAATATACTTTGCTTTAGATTCGTAGATGTCAATATCTGAAGTTACAGGTTGCACACTTATGGAAGTGAACACTTTATCTATAATACCATTATCTAACTCCTCGTCTGTAACAATGGCTTTAGAAATATGTAGCCTGTAATTATCATACCAAAATTGATTAACAACTTGGCGATTTGCGTTTTTAAACAATTTATTTCTAACGGAAAACTGAATTAAAGAATCACCGTTTCTAACTATAATTTTTTCACTAATGATGCTATCGTTGTACTCCGTTAAGGCATTTTTGTAGTCTTCGAGGAGTTTTTTATAACTACTAATTCTAAAATATTTACCAATATTATTATAACCATATTGGTAAATGCCTCCGGAATTTGGATTTAGTGAGGTGTAATCGTAAGAATCTAGAACATTAGAATCCGTATAATCCAATGTGTCAATGACTTCTTTTACATTTTCAAACAGTTTTATTTTGAAATCTTTATTAGGGGATTCATACTCGGTAAGATCAATATCTTCATAAGGCAGTAAAGTGAAACTATTAAAAAATTCGTCGTTAACGTTTACTTTTTCTGTTTCATTAAGTTTTTGTTTAAGTAAAAGGTAGGTTCTATTGCCTCTAAAATAAACACGTACAATAGAATGGAATTTATTATTAATATTTATTTCGTATTCACGCCCTTCAATATCATTCAAGTAAATGATTTTTGGTTCTGATAGTAATGTAGCACTTTGAGTTAGACTGTTTTCTGTTTCTTTAAAAGCTACTTCTGGGTTTTGGAGAAAATAGCCCAAAGGTTGGTCGTTATAGCGAATTAAATAATTGTTTGAATTATCAGTGTCAGTGGCGATAAAAAGGTTAAGGAAATAAGGATCACCTTCTGAATCAATAGGATTAGCATGTTCTCTAGAGACATCTTTAGCGTCAACAGGTATTTGAATTGAAAAAGCTCCCTTCTTACTTTTAAATTCTCGCCAGCCTTTAGTTTCTGGTTTTAATTCTACTCCTTCAACGGCAATTGAATTAAAGTAACGCTTAATATAATTTTCATCGATTTGATCTTGTGAAGTTTCAGCTGAGAAATAGTAGAAATGGTTATTTTTTATGATAAATCTTGCTTTTATCATATGGCCATCAGGTAATTCAGCGGTAATATCAGAGCCAAACTGATCTGGATCCGTTAGTTTTTCCTGTTTAATAACGATTCCTTCTCTTTTTTCGATAATATTAGAAATCATAGTTTCTAATAAGGTGTCTATCTGAGATTGTGCTAAAGTATAGCCTGCACTAAATCCCATAAAAAGGTAGCTCGTTTCAGTGGGCATATCTCCATAACCATAAATTGTAAACTTATCGTAATCTTGCTTAATGTTAGGAGCTTGTGGTAGTTCTAGTTGAAACCCTAAATCATTATCTGTATAGTTATACCAAAAACTTTTTGAAGAATCGACTTTATACGTGTCGGCCACTCCTGTAAATTTAGCCTCAACAACACTGACTTTATAACCTTCTTTTTGTAGCAATTCTATAACATTTCCTTTTCCTACTAAATGAGCTGCTCCAACACCTGCAAATAGACTTCCTTTTTTCATGATTTCGATAATGCTAGCACTCATCACCTTATTTCTAGAAATCATAGTCGCATCATTAATGTCATACTGATTAACAAAATCTGCGATTTTATCTAAATCACCACTAGCATAAACCTTTGTCATTATTTCCTTGGTTCTAGTAATGCTATCTACATCAACACTTAAATGGCTTAGAATTTGTTCTGTTTTCTCTTCATCGGAAAGGTTGTCAAAATAATTCATTTGATCTTTTACATTTTCCAATCCGGTAATTGTTTTATTCATGGTGCGCGCCTGACCTAAAAGATAAAAATCTACAAAGGTAGATTTGTCATCTTCTTTATCAATATCTGGGATTAGCATACTAACCACACGATCTGGACTCATAATTTCAGAGTCGATTAAAGAGTATTTGTTAATCTCTTCAAACCGTTCTAAAAGACGTTTATAGTCGTCAGGGTTTAATAAATTTTTATAAAATGTGTTCGCCGTGATGTCATATTCCTTATTGATAATTGCAGTCATTAATGAGTCTGCATTAACTTCTAAAGCAAAATATTCTGTGTTTTCAATAGCAGGCATCACGGCATCACTAAAGTTAAAAACTCTAGCATCATCAATATGCATGGTTCCAAATATGTAAGAAGGAACATCTGTGTTGCCACCTTCAATTTTCCATAACAAACTATATCTATCGTTGTTTTGAGCAAATGCAAATTGCGATAAAAACGATAGAATTATAAAAAGACGAAATAGGTGATTGTTTTTTAAGATTTGGTAGCTCATAGGATGGTGTTAACTTTTTGTTAAAGCAAATTAATATACTATTTTAAATAATAGGGCATTTTGCTTCAATAAAATTAAAACAACAATCTAGATTTTTAATCTAAACAACTTACTGTAAGTGATTTTTGTTTATTTCAATACTGTAGCTCGCATTAAATTTTGAACCAGCCTCCAATGTTATAATCCCTTCCTTAGTTTCAATGTTTTGATCTGTAGTTTCATTATCAGCAAAACCCAACCAAGGCTCAATACAAACATAAGGTGCGTTTGGTTTTGCCCAAATGCCTAAGTGTTTAAAATCTTCAAAATTCAGAGTCAAAACGTTCCCTTTGGTTTTGTGCTTTAAGCTTACTATTCTCGATTTTAAATCTTTAAAAATTAAAGCGTCTTCGTTAAATAGATCTGGTTTTAGGTTTATGTTGGTGCCTTCCGTAAATGCGGGTTTGGTTTTATCAGAAATTAATCCCGTATTCATGTTTAATAGGTGAGACTGACTGTTTTCAGATTGCTCAAATTCTAAAAAGTAATCGGTATAGTTTTCATCCTTCGAAAGCGGACAATTAAAAGCAGGGTGACCTCCTAAAGAAAAATAAAGTGCTTTGTCGTCTAAATTGGTAACCGAATGTTTAATGATTAGGGTGTTTTTTGAAAGTGTATAAGTGATTTCAAATTCAAACAAGAAAGGATAATAAGTATATAATTCTTCATTTGAAACTAATGAAAACGTAATACTAGAATTGCTCTGATGTTTAATAGTGAAATTATCGTTATGTCTTGCAAAACCATGCTTTGGCATAGGATACGTTTTGTTGTTGTAGATGTATGTATCATCTTTCATGCAACCGATAATAGGGAATAGGTTTGGCGCGTGACTTCCCCAAAACTCAGGATTAGCTTGCCACATAAATTCGGTGTTATGCTTTGCTGAAGTGATGTTACATAACTCGGCACCTTTAGGTTTTATATTAACCTCTAAGAGATCATTTTTTAAACTATACATTGATTTTATTTTTTTTTGAAATATACAATTCTTATAGAACCCATGAAATTGCTTTGGATTCAAATTTATTTCCTACCAAATTTTAATTTAGGTAAATTGCAGCAATTATATTTCTATTGAGAACAACACACATCCATCAACTTAAAAACAGCGCGACCTTTAAGCAAAATTTATTGCTTTGGAGTCAGCAATTTGACGATATCGTTTGGTTAGATTCTAATAACCACAAGGACCAATATAGTAGTTACGATGCTGTGTTGGCAGTCGATGCGTTTACAACAATACGTACCGATTATTTTGATGCGTTTGAGCGTTTAAAGGAATATCAGACATTAACCAACGATTGGATTTTTGGATACCTCACCTACGATTTAAAAAACACAACGGAGCACCTAAAATCGAAAAATTATGATGGTTTAAATTTTCCTGATTTGTATTTCTTTCAGCCGAAGAAACTATTTTTAATTAAAGATAATCAAGTTGAAATTCAGTATTTAAAAATGGTTGATGATGAGATTGAGGATGATTTATTAGAAATCGAAAAATCGAAAAATCTAACCACAGAAAAATCGAACCATCCCATCAAAATAAAACTAAGAATCCACAAAGACTCTTATTTTGAAAAAGCAACTAAAATACTGGCTCATATTCAACGCGGTGATATTTACGAAGCTAATTTTTGTCAAGAGTTTTATGCAGAAGACAGCGAAATAAATCCGGTTGTGACCTTTAATAAGCTGAATGCTATTTCAAAGCCACCTTTTGCGAGTTTCTTAAAGTTTGAAGATAAATATATGATGTCTGCATCGCCAGAGCGTTATATTAAAAAAAATGGAACAACCATTATTTCGCAACCCATTAAAGGGACGGCGAAGCGTTCAGGCGATAAGAAGGAAGACTTAAAACTCGCAGAAGACTTATCTCAAGACCCAAAAGAACGTAGTGAAAATATTATGATTGTCGATTTGGTTCGTAATGATTTATCGCACACCGCTATAAAAGGTAGTGTAGAGGTGAAGGAGCTTTGTAAAGTGCATTCGTTTTTGCAAGTGCATCAAATGATTTCAACAGTGCAATCTAAAGTAGAACCAGAAACTAATGCTGTAGACATCATAAAATCTACATTCCCGATGGGAAGCATGACAGGTGTTCCAAAAATTTCAGCCATGAAAATTATTGAAAACCTCGAGGAAACAAAACGCGGTTTATATTCTGGTTCAGTGGGTTATTTCACACCAAAAGGAAATTTCGATTTTAACGTCATTATTAGAAGTATCCTTTATAATGAAACCAAAAAATACATTTCTTATTCGGTTGGAGGTGCCATCACAGCAAAAAGTGATCCTCTCAAGGAATATGAAGAATGCTTAATTAAAGCAAAAGCCATGCGCGAATCTTTAGAAGGATAGTTTTTTTAGTTGCAATTGCTATAAGCACTTCGACTGCGCTCAGCGTGACATCTAGTTTCAATTTGTGCTTTTTCTTACAGATTTAAAAATAAAATAAAATATCATTTCATCATCTAGAAAAATCGCTATGCACATCTTCGTGCCTTCTTCGTGCAACTCTGAATAATAGTTTATTTACCCTAACAACTAACAACTAACAACTAACAACTAACAACCATCACTCAATATGCCGTCTAAAAGTGCGTTTAACCTTATCAAAAATAGCCTCAACACGTTTTTGTTCAATCTTTTTAATCTTAGCAATAGATTCAAAATCGAGTTTACCTATAATGTATAAATCCACAATATTAGAGACATTAAACGGTAGCCAGTTGTAAAGTTGTCCAAACACTCTCGGAGACTTAGATATAGATAAATCCTTAATATCAAAGGCTTTTAAAATGGAAGTTTCTTTATCTGAATATAAATGCAACGAATTCTCTTCATCTTGATGGTAAGATATATCGTTCAACTCTGTGTTTAGTATAAAATCAAAATCACCGTCAATCGTATAGTCTTCATTTAATTTAGATAATTCTTTCTTAAGAATGTCATCTGTGCTTATGGTGTTCTTATGAAATGCTTCATTTTTAAATAACACATTCATATAATTATCCACAATTCTAAATAATTCTAATCTTATAGCCATAGCATCGGCATCCACATCAAAACCATCACTGTATAAAACGATGATACTTTCGTCAATGATTCCGTTAGATGAAAACATGTTTTTTGGTAAGATGCCAGTTGTTTCAGCGATATAAATTCTATGTTTTACATAAGGATGTAAATGTGGTAAAGCCGAAAGCACCTTTTTGTCAAAGGCAGTTCGTGCAGATGTTGTTGTAGATTCCTCTGATACGTTCATAACCTAATAATTTTAAATTCCCTTAAAGTTAATTAAAAGGAAATGACTTGTATATGATAATTGTCATTTTAACATCCGTTTAAATATGTAGATTATCATTAAGGCAATATCGCTTTCTGAATCTTCCTACAACAACATTAAAGAGTCGGTTTTAGAAACCATAAATTTCAATACCTTTGAAATGTGCAAAACGATTTTCAAATACATATCCATAAGAATCTTCCATTTTTAAAAGAAGGCAAGTTTATAATTGCTATTTCCGGTGGAATAGATAGCGTGGTATTGGCGCATTTATGTAAGCGTCATAATCTTAATTTTTCGCTAGCCCATTGTAATTTCAACTTAAGAGAAGAGGAAAGCAATAAGGATGAGGACTTTGTCTTAGAATTGGCCGAAGAATTAGATGTCGAAGTTTTTATTCAGAATTTTGATACAGAAGTCTATGCAAAAGAGCATAAACGGTCTATTCAAATGGCTGCGCGTGAGTTGCGTTACGATTGGTTTAAAGAATTAGCAGAACAGTTAAAATTCGATTATATCTTAACAGCGCACCATGCTGACGATAATTTGGAAACTTTCCTTATTAATTTTACAAGAGGAACAGGGTTAAATGGTTTAACCGGAATCCCGATGATTAATGATAATGTTGTAAGGCCTTTGTTGCCGTTTTCAAGAGCGCAAATTGAAGCTTTTGTAAATCAGGAAAGCATTTTGTGGAGAGAAGATGCGAGTAATGCGTCGCGAAAGTATTTAAGAAATAAATTGAGACACGAAGTTGTTCCGATTTTAAAGGAAATCAATCCACAATTATTAGATAGCTTTCAAAACACCATTTCTAATCTTAATGATACGGCAGGTCTCATAGAAGATAACCTCAATAACTTTGCAGAAAGCGCTATTGTGAGTAATGATGCTTACGGAATAACTTATAAAATTTCAGAATTCAAAAAACTTAATAATCCTAAAGCTTATTTGTTTGAATTGTTTAAGGACTATGGTTTTACAGAATGGAATGATATCGTCGATTTATTAGATGCGCAATCTGGTAAGTTGGTGAAATCGAATTCGCATCGTTTAATAAAGCATCGCGAGTTTTTAATATTAACCGATTTTTGTCATTCTGAGCAAAGCGAAGAATCTCTATTGATCAATGAAAATAATATAGAAATAGAAACACCAATAGGTAAGCTTTCTTTTGATACTGTTGAAGGCCTTTTTGAGGTTTCAAAAAACACAATTTACATTGATAAAGACCTCTTAAAATTTCCATTAGAATTAAGATTATGGAAAGAAGGAGATGTGTTTCAACCCTCAGGAATGACCGGTAAAAAGAAGCTGAGTAAATACCTTAAAGATGAAAGACAGTCTTTGGTTGAAAAAGAAAATACGTGGTTATTAACATCCGATAATAAGGTCGTATGGGTCGTCGGTAAACGAGCTGATGAACGATTTAAAGTGACAAACAACACAAAAAATAGACTTAAAGTTGAGATTCAATAAGTTAATGTAAATAATTCATAATTAATTATTTAAGTGGGTTGTGTTTTTGAATTTTAAGTGATTTTATAATAAAATAAAACAGACAATTTGATAATAAAAGGAAACATCGTAGATATTCAGAATCGAAGCATCTACAAAGGGGAAGTGACTATTAAAAATGGTAAAATAGAATCTATCATAGAAAAGGATTGTGAAGAAAATCATTTCATTTTACCAGGTTTTGTAGATGCACATATTCATATTGAAAGCTCAATGTTAGTGCCAAGTGAATTTGCAAAGATTGCAGTAAATCACGGAACCGTTTCTACCGTTTCTGACCCACACGAAATCGCCAATGTACTTGGTGTAAAAGGCGTGGAGTTTATGATTGAAAACGGAAAGAAAACCCCTTTTAAATTCAATTTCGGAGCACCTTCTTGTGTTCCTGCGACGAGTTTTGAATCCGCAGGAGCAGTGATTGATTCTGATGATATTAAAACCTTAATGGCGAATCCTGATATTAAGTATTTAGCCGAAATGATGAATTATCCCGGAGTCATTTATGATGATGCTGAAGTGCTTAAGAAAATCGAATGGGCAAAACACTACAATAAACCAGTTGATGGCCATGCGCCAGGATTGCGAGGTGATGATTTAACAAAATATATTTCTGCAGGGATTTCTACAGATCATGAATGTTTCACCTATGATGAAGGTTTAGAAAAGCTTCAAAAAGGAATGAAGGTTATTATCCGTGAGGGTAGTGCCGCTAAAAACTTTAATGCGCTTATCGATTTATTAGACGAGCATTATGAAAACATGATGTTTTGTAGTGATGATAAGCATCCAGATGATTTACTATTAGGACATATAAACGAAGTTTGTGCAAGAGCTGTTGCTAAAGGTAATGATGTCTTTAAAGTATTACAAGCTGCTTGTGTGAATCCGGTGAAGCACTACAATTTAGATGTAGGATTGCTGAATGTTGGTGATGATGCCGATTGTATTGTTGTCGGCGATTTAAAAGATTTTAAAACGCTTCAAACGTATATTAACGGTGAATTAGTTTATGATAATGGAGTGTCAAACATAAAACATGTCGATTTTCAGAATTTGAATAATTTCAAAACGGATAAAAAGGAAGTTTCAGATTTTAGATTCGAATCAAATTCAAAACAAATTAGAGTTATTGAATGTTTGGATGGAGAGTTAGTAACCAATGAAATTATTGAAGATTCAACGATTGAGGATGGAAATCTAGTATCTAATACAGAAACCGATATTTTAAAAATGGTTGTTGTAAATCGTTATCAAAACGATCAACCTGCAATAGCATTTATTAAAAACTATGGACTAAAAGAAGGAGCAATTGCGAGTTCTGTTGGTCATGACTCTCATAATATCATTGCTGTTGGTGTTTCGGACGAAGCGATTTGTAAAGCTGTGAACTTATTAATAGAAAATGAAGGTGGTATTTGTGCGGTTTCAGATTCAGAAGAAAAAGTAGTAGCACTTCCTGTGGCAGGAATTATGAGTGATAAAAGTGCTGACGTTATAGGAAAGCAATATTCCGAATTAGATAAAATGGCTAAACAATTAGGAAGCAAGCTTCATGCACCTTATATGAGTTTGTCGTTTATGGCCTTATTGGTGATTCCGGCATTAAAATTAAGTGATAAAGGACTTTTTGATGGTGGGAAGTTCGAGTTTACTTCAGTTGAAGTCGCTTAAAACCTAATGCCATCCTGTAAGGTTTCTAAAACCTGATAGGTGTGATATTCAAAATTAACTACCTTAGAACCATTAAAATTCAACCCATATGATATTCCAAAGAATTACGCTTTTCCTATTAATTTTTATAACACTTTCAAGTTGCAAGCCTGCTGAAACATCTTCTGCTAAAGCGATTTCGGAAGTTGCCGTTGAGACGATTTACAATCCACAAGACCATTATACAAAGAAAGAAGTGGTGATAGCAATGCGTGATGGAATTAAGTTGCATACTACTATTTATTCTCCAAAGGATACGTCTAAGACTTATCCGATGCTAATGATGCGTACGCCTTACAGTTGCAGGCCTTATGGTGAGGATGAATTCAAATCTAAAATAGGGCCTAACAAATACCTTATGGAAGAAGGTAATATTATGGTGTATCAAGATGTTCGTGGACGTTGGAATAGTGAAGGGGTTTATGATAATATGCGTGCTTATATTCCTAATAAAACAGGGACTCAAATCGATGAAGCAAGTGATACTTATGATACTATTGAATGGTTAGTAAATAATGTTGAAAATAATAATGGAAATGTTGGAACTTACGGTATTTCATATCCTGGTTTTTATGCCACGTATTCTTTGTTAGATTCCCATCCAGCTTTAAAAGCAGTGTCTCCACAAGCCTGTATTGGTGATTTCTTTTTCGATGATTTTATTCATAATGGTGCGTTTTTATTAAGTTATTGGAGAGCAACAGCTTTATTTGGTGCTATAAAACAAGAGCCAACAACTGAAGCTTGGTATGCATTTCCAGATATGGGAACAGAAGATCAACATCAATTTTTCTTAGACCACATGCCATTAAGTAAACTGAATAAATTCTACGACAGCACTAATGTATTTATGGAGCAAATAAAAACCCATGTTACTTATGATGAGTTTTGGAAGAGCAGAGGGATTATTCAACATTTAAAAAATATTAAACCAGCGACGATGATTGTTGGTGGTTTGTTTGATGCTGAAGATTTATACGGACCATTTAATACGTATAAAAGCATTGAAGAAAATAGCGATAATTATAATACTGTTGTTTTTGGGCCTTGGAGTCACGGAGATTGGGCTAGAAATAGCGAAAGACAAGTTGTTGGGAATATTCATTTTGGAGATAGCATATCAGATCATTTTCAGAAAAATATTGAAACCAAATTCTTTAATCATTTCCTAAAAGGAGAGGCAAATGGACAAACTAATTTGCCTGAAGCACAATTCTTTAATACAGGAACAAAAAAATGGCAGTCTTTTGACGTTTGGCCACCAGAAAATGCAACGAAGGAAAGTTATTACATGCAGCCTTATGAGCGTTTAACACAACAACCTAATAAAATGTATGGAGCGTCAGAATTTATAAGTGATCCTAAAAAACCTGTACCATACACGGAAGATATAAAAGTGGGTTTCACGCCAAGAAAATTCATGACAGACGATCAGCGTTTCGCCTCAAGACGCCCAGATGTGCTCACGTTTGAAACTGAAGTCTTGGAGGATGACGTTACACTTGCTGGAGATATTCTAGCAAAGTTATACGTTTCAACAACAGGAACAGCAGCAGATTGGATTGTAAAAGTAATCGATGTGTTTCCTGCAGATACTGAAAACACGGATGATGTTCAAGATCATTTAAAACTAAGTAATTACCACATGATGGTGCGCAGTGAAGTCCTAAGAGGACGTTTTAGAAACAGCATGTCTAAACCAGAGCCTTTTGTGCCAAACGAAAAGACAAAAGTGAATCTAAAGTTGCAAGATGTGTTTCATACCTTTAAAAAAGGACATAAGATTCAGGTGCAAGTTCAGAGCACGTTCTTTCCTTACATAGATGCGAATCCACAGACGTATGTCGATAACATATTTGAAGCCAAGGAAGCGGATTTTCAAAAGCAAACACATAAAGTGTATAATGACTCTGCAATTGAATTTACAATTTTAAAATAATTTGAAGATGTCACCTTGAGCGCAGTCGAAAGGTCGTTATAAAATAAAAAATTAATGCCAATATTAGAATCAACCTACAAACCACCATTCTGGGCTAAGAAAAGCTTTGTGTCAACCGTTTTTTCTGGGTTAGCCAGAAAAGTTGAAGGAGTAGATCAGACTAGAGAACGTATAACACTTCCAGATGCCGACTTCTTAGATTTAGATTGGAGCTACGCGAAACAAAAATCGAATAAGATCATTATTCTCTTACATGGATTGGAGGGCAATGCGCAACGTCCCTATATAACAGGAGCAGCAAAACACTTTAACAACAATGGTATCGATGCTGTTGCAGTCAATTTTAGAGGTTGTGGAGGTGAGCCTAATCTCTTGTTTCGTAGTTACCATTCTGGCGCCACAGAAGATTTAGATGCTACGGTAAAGCATGTATTGTCCAAAGGGCAATATGATGAAATCTATATCAAAGGTATTAGCCTAGGTGCTAATATGGTTTTGAAATATGTGGGTGAAGGAAGGGAGCTTCCAACGGAACTAAAGTCGGTTATAGCCGTGTCTACGCCTTGTGATTTAAAAGGCTCTTGCGGAGAATTATTAAGTTTGAAAAATAAACATTACGCGATTCGATTTTTAGCGCATTTAAAAGATAAATTGAAACCAAAATTAGAGCAATTCCCTAATAATATATCAGTTGCAGATTTTGATTCAATTAAAACTTTAATAGACTTTGATGATGTCTATACGTCGAAAGCGCATGGTTTTAAGGACGCTTTTGATTATTATGAGAAAGCCAGTTGCTTGCAATTCTTGCCAAATATAAAAGTACCGTCTTTAATAATTAATGCACTTAATGATTCCTTTTTATCTGCAGAATGTTATCCCGTAAAAGAAGCGAAACAGAATTCTAATGTCTTTTTAGAAATGCCTAAATATGGAGGGCATGTTGGATTTATTCAAAAAGGGAAGGCGTATTATAATGAGCAACGTGCTTTAGAATTTGTCAACCAAACCTAGTTTACTAATATTTACCTATTTTCACCCAAAATCCCTACTATGAAACAACTAACTACAATTCTATTATGTGTGCTTTTTGCACAAACCGCCTTTAGTCAGATTATCGATTTCCCTGATGCTAATTTCAAGGCTAAATTGGTAAGTCAGAACCAGCCAACTATAGATACTAATAACGATGATGAAATCTCAGTATCTGAAGCAGCTGCTGTAACTGGAAGGTTAAAAATACGTGGTTATGGCGGAAGTACAGGACGAATTTCTGACCTTACAGGGATTGAGTTCTTTATAAATGCTACAGTATTAGAAGCGGAGGATAATGAGTTAACCACAGTGGATTTAAGTAATAATGTTGCTTTGGTAAATATTAATTTAAATAGCAATGATTTAACTGCAGTTGATTTTTCTAATAATTCAGCGTTAGAGGTTATTGATGTAGGTAGTAATAATCTAGCTAGCTTAGATGTGTCGAGCAATGTGAATCTTAGAATATTGAGCTGTACAAATATGCAGATGACTGCTCTTAATGTCAACAATTGTACGCAACTTGAAGAGTTAAACTGCGCTATCAATCAATTTACATCTTTAGATTTAAGTTCTAATACAGCTTTAAAAACAATAGTTGCGCATTCACTTTCTCAACTTACCAATTTAGACCTTTCTAATAATGTATTGTTAGAAACTATAGATTGCGGAAGTGGTGGTTTTTCTACCTTAGATGTTTCCAATAATATAGCATTAACGGAATTGCGATGTTCTTATGGCTTGGTATCAAACCTTGTCTTTGGTTCTAATAATACAGCCTTAACATATTTGGAGTGTCAGCAATCACCAATATCAACGATTGACACGTCATTGCTTTCTGGTTTAACAGATTTAATACTTAATGATAATCAATTTACGGCAATTGATGTTTCTCAAAATTCAAATTTAGAAACTTTAGAGCTAGATGATAATCAGCTAACCACTATAGATATTGAAAGTAATCTGCAATTAAACACATTAAAAGTTGAAACCAACCAATTGCAGACCGCTTATTTAAGAAATGGAAATAATAACCTTCTTACGACCTTGAGGCTTCATTACAACCCTGAGTTGTACTGCGTTTTTGTGGATAATGCCAATATAAACTATGGTAACTGGTACAGAGGAGGTGCAGCCACTTTAGTTGAAACGGAAGCAGAATGTGCTGCAGCATCAGAGGTAACGTTAATACCGGACATTAAATTTGAAATAGAATTAATTAGTCAGGGTTACGATACGAGTCCTTCAAATGGAGAAATTCCGACTTCAAAAATAAACACCATTACAGAATTGGAAATTGAAAGCTCTAATATTACGGACTTAACAGGTATTGCCGATTTTGCGGCCTTAGAAATATTAAGTTGCGCTTATAATAATATTGATCTTATTGATGTTTCAAGTGTTTCGACTTTAAAGCGTTTAAGTGCAAATTATGCTGGTGCTGAACAAGTTATTTTGGGTGATAACCCAAATCTAACATCAGTTAGTTTAACAAGTAATAATCTGGTCTCATTAGATGTTTCGGGTTTGCCAGCATTAACAGGGATAGGGCTTGGTAATAATAATTTAACCACGTTAGATGTTACTAATAATTTAGCGTTATCTGCATTAACGGTTTATGGTAATCCTCTTACGGTATTAGATTTAAGAAATATTAATATTAGAACTTTAAACTGTACTAATACATTAATAGAGTATTTAGATTTAAGTAATAGTACCAATATGAATATATTTTCTATCGGTAATAATCCGAACCTAACTTACGTAAATTTTAAGAGTGGAGGAAATGATAATATTGATCAGATCTATTCAACAACATTTCCAGGGCTTCCTAATTTAGAAACTATATGTGTAGATGATGTTGGTAATTTATTAGCATTGAGAATTCAGGCACTTACAGACCAAGACATAACTCTTACAGAAGATTGTTTAAATCAGGTTACAGGAACATTGCAATACGACATTGATAATGATGGTTGTGACGCTGCAGATTTTAAAATTAAAAATCTAATGATACAGTCTCAGAGTGTTGTAGATACTACGGCAACATTTACAAGTGTTGAAGGTGTGTACGTTAATTATGTATCGTCTAATACGTATGTCACATCGTTAGAATCTAGTCTTCCTGATTATTTTACCGTTGTACCTCAATCACAAACCACGGTCTTTACGGATTTTAATAATACAGAGTTGATAGATTTTTGTATTCAAGCCAATGAAATTGTAGATGATCTTAATGTGATGTTGTTACCTGTTAATCCTGCAAGACCAGGTTTTGATGCTACATACGAATTAATCTTTAGTAACATAGGAACAACGCAATTAGATGGTTCAGTAGCCATAACTTTTGATGACGCCATGCTTAGTTTTTTATCGGCTAATGAAGCGATTGCGTCTCAAACAACAAACAGTCTAACGTTTGATTTTACGGATTTAACGCCTTTTGAGTCAACAACAATTAGGTTAGAGTTTAATGTTTTTACTCCGCCTACTGTAAATAGTGATGACGTGTTGGTATTTACATCAGAAATTCTTCCTGTAAATTCAGATATCACGCCAGAAGATAATAGTTATACATTAGAGCAGGTTGTGGTGAACTCTTATGATCCTAATGACAAACGTGTATTACAAGGTTCAACGATTTTTGAAGAAGAAAAAGGGAATTACTTAGATTATATTATTCGTTTTCAAAATACAGGAACAGCAAGTGCAATCAATGTAAGAATTGAAGATGTATTAGACGCTAAACTCGATTGGAAAACATTACAGCCTTTGGCTTCGAGTCACGATTACACGGTTGAAGTCACAAATGAAAATAAGGTAGCGTTTATTTACGATAACATTAATTTATTGGCACAATCTGATGATGAAGAGCTGTCGCAAGGCTACATTGCGTTTAGAATAATGCCTAAAAACGATGTCGTTGTTGGTGATATTATTGAAGGTGAAGCTGCTATTTATTTTGATTTTAATGCGCCAATTATAACTAATGCGGTAAGTACTGAAATTGTAGCACCTTTAAGTGTTAGTCAATTTCATAAGCAATTGGTGAAGTTGTTTCCTAATCCTGCACAAAATGTGTTAGAGGTTGTGTCGAATCAAATTATTGATAAGTTAACTATAACGGATATTAATGGCAGAATGCTAAAGGCAATTGAATTATCTAATTTAGAATACAACGTGGATGTTTCAAGTTTAACCAAAGGCGTTTACTTTTTGGAAATTAAATCTGGAGGTAGAAAATCAACAAGTAAATTCATTAAAAACTAAAGAGATCAATACATTACAATCTAAAACCTTTCAATATTAAGTTTTGAAAGGTTTTTTTATTGCATTGGTTTTCTTACATTTAAGAAAACTAATCATTCATGCTTAAAAAAGTTTTCGCAAGTGCTGTTTTTGGTGTTGAGGCTTCTGTTATAACAGTTGAGGTAAACGTAGATATAGGAGTTGGTTATCATTTAGTTGGACTTCCAGATAATGCCATTAAAGAAAGTAATTATCGGATTGCAGCTGCGCTTCAGAATAATGGTTACCGAATTCCAGGGAAAAAGATTACCATTGCGTTGGCTAGAAGAATTGGGCTTTATAAAAGTACTTTAGCAAGGTTTGAGCAGGCGTGAAAAGCTAAAAATGACTCACAAATAAAAATTTTAAACAACTTAAAAAAGATCGAAACTTTAAAGTATTTTTAACTTATTGTCCATTTTTCTGTTGTAAGTCCATAAGTTGAGACTATTTAATATAGAAGTTTTAGATAGAGAGGGTTGGGGTAAATTTCTTATTTTTGAAAACTATGAAAAAAGACTTTTCTTTATTAACACTTTATTTCATATTATCTGGTTTTATTACATATTCACAAAATAATACAGATTGTTGGACATTAATCAACAATGGAGTTGATATTTACAATGGTCAATATAATGATAATGACTACCCTGGTTATCACGACCCTGAAACGACTGACTTAGAAGAGGTAACTGGCGGCTTCTTAACAACAGGTCAGTACAATAAACAAACTTTCGATTCAAATGACAATAATATTTACACTAATTTAGAAGATAAAGATGGAAGTTATTTAACAAAGCATGATTATGACGGAAATCTTCAATGGATTGTATATACTGAGAAAAATATTAATTCATATAGAGATGTTATGTTTGGGTCTGTTGAAGACAATGAAGGCAATATATATGTTATTGGGCATTCTATAAATGGTACTTTTTTTGATTCTAATGGCACACCAACAACCTTTGTCACTAATGATAACTGGTCATATGGATTTATTGTTAAACTTAATAGTGATGGAGAACTTTTGTGGCATATTACCATTGACAATGTTTTTAGTAAAAAAATAAATATTGATGAAGATGGAAATATTTTATTGAGTGGAGATATTTCTATTTACAATAACTTTAACTTTAATCTTTATTTAAATGGAGTTATTACTGATAATTTATCAAACTTTGAAATTATGGGTAATAATAGTAATTACGTTAATAGAAGTATACTAAAAATTAATCCTGAAGGTGAATTGCTTTGGTATACTAGTATTAAAACTAGCGGCCCTAATGGTGAGTTTCTAATAGACATTGGTAGTGATAATAACAATAATATTTATGTGACTGGGTATTGCAGTTCTCAAGTTGATATATATTCTGCTGGCTTAACAGAAAATCCTAATATTATTACATGGAGTGGATATTCATCTAAAACTTTTGTAATTAAATTTGATGAAAATGGGCAAGTTTTATGGAATGTTAAGAGTTATATAGATAGTTCTCCAGCTAGTGACGGTGTGTTAGCTTATTCAATGTTTGTTGATGGACAAGGAAATTCATACATATCAGGATCAAACGATTCTAGAAGTATTAATTCCGCAGATCAAGTTTTTGAAAACAATGATGGTTCAATTACTTCTGAACATGTCGGTACCTTTTTTATAGCTAAAGTGAATACTAATGGAATTTGTGAATGGATTAAGGGTGCTGCTGACTCTTATGCTGGAACAGGATTCAAAGTTATAAAATCTAATGACGAAATTATTGTAGTAGGTAATGTTCAAGCTTTTCAATTTTTACCTGAAGAGGTAGAGTTCTTAAGTTCTGACGGGAATAATATAGAAGCCTTATTCTATTCAAGCGATTATTTTTTAGCTATTTATGATACTGATGGAAATATAAAACGAATTTTAACAAATGGTATCAATGAAAATGTTTTTTTTGGTGGAAGAATAAGTGGTTTTTTTAAAGATTCTAATGATAATTATTACTTAAGTAGAAACTTATATTTTTTCGAAGAAAACCCTCAAGATTATATAAATTTTGGGCATATTATTAGAACAAATAGTGGAAATGGATCTGATGGAACCATTTCAAAATTTAAAGAAGATTGTGGTGTAGTTATAGGTGATATAATTAATCAGGATATGCCTAATTTATCTCTATGTGATAACACTTCTGTTGGAACAGATACAGATGGTCTTGTTAATTTTGATTTAACACAAAATGAAGATGAAATATTGATTAATGAACCGCTATCTAACTATCAAATTTCATATTATAAAGATTCAGGATTAACTGATCTTATTTTAAACCCTGAAGTATATGAAAATACATTTCAATCAGAAACAATTTTCATAAAAGCAGAACACTCATTCGACTCTGATAAATATGGAGAGACATCTTTTGAAATTGAGGTATACGCATTACCAATTACTAATACACCAGTGACTTTAAGCCAATGTGACGACGATTTGGATGGTTTTTCTGTTTTTAACCTAATTATAGTTAATGCAGAACTCTCCACCAACGATTTAAATGAAACCATTACGTTTCACGAAACAGAAGTTGAAGCAGATAATGGCGCCAACCCAATACCCAATACAACGGCTTATCCTAATCAAACTGTAAGTACAGATATGGTTTGGGCGCGCATAGAAAACGCAAATGAATGCCACAGAACAGCTGAGGTAAACCTTGTGGTGTCTACCACACAAATCCCAAATAGCTTTACAAAAGATTTTTATCAGTGCGATGATGGTTTAGGCCTAGCGGATGGCATTGCCACTTTTAATTTCAGTACAGTAACGAGTGATATTCAAAACTTGTATCCAACAGGACAACAACTCATCATTAATTACTACCGCAATCAAGCCGATGCATTAGCAGAAACTAATCCTATTGTAGATATTAGCAATTATCAAAATATAGGCTACCCAAACCAACAAAATATTTTTATTCGTGTGGAAAGTGCTACTAATAATGAATGTTTAGGTTTAGGACATCATATAACATTACATGTAGAACCCGCACCTTTAGTTACAGAGGTAATTAATGTAGAACAATGTGATGAAAATAATGATGGTACAGAAGCTTTTTCTACGTCTTCTTTTGAACAAATACTTTCTGAAGGACAAACTATTGATGTCAGTTTTCTTTATAATGATGAAGACGGAAATGCACTGCCTAGTCCTTTACCAGACCCATATATTGCGTCTCAACCTATAACTAATATAACAGTTACTATTGTCAGTGAAGAAGAGAATGATCTAGCAGTTTTATGTGAAGTGACTACAAATATTACATTGGTAATTAATTCTGGTTTTGATACAGGTGAGATTCCAGAGTACTTCGCTTGTGCAGATTCTCTTGATTCTCAGAGTTATACGTTTGACACAAGTAACTTAGAGAGTTCAATTGTAAACGGACAAAGCGATGTTTTAGTTTCATTTTTTGACGAGGGAGATAATCTAATAGAAAGTCCATTTCCTGATGAATACACCTTAACAGAAAGCACTATTATTAAGGCTGCTATTTCTAATGTGTTAGATCCTATGTGCACAACAGAGTTAGATATAAATTTTATTATAACTGAGAAGCCATTATTCTTGCAAATAGAAGATGTCTATTTATGTTTTGAAGAAGATGAAGCTCAGGTTTTTGATTTAAGAAATTATTTGAATAATAATTTAAGCGATAGTATGTTAGAAAATACTCAGATTATTGCTTTTGATGGCGATTTACTTCTAGATGATATCATTAATATTGATTTTGAATCAGATATGATAAACTACAGAATTGAGAATATAAACTATCCTGATTGTTATTCGATAGGTGAGTTTAATATCTATGCATCAGTTGTTCCAGCGATTGGAAATATAACGGATATGGTCATTTGTGACGATGAAAGTAATGATGGATTTGAAGCTTTTAGTTTAGAAACCAAAGATGATGAGGTTTTAAACGGACTACCTTCAGATACTTATGTGGCTTCGTATCATTTGTCTTACAATGATGCTGTCGAGAATAGTAATGCATTATCTAGTCCATATATAAATATCGTAAACTCTCAGACAATATATGCAAGATTATCTTTTCAAAATTATTTAAATTGTTATGACATCGGAGCGTTCGATTTAGTTGTGAAGTCTGTCCCTGATTTTACTGGTATTGAGAACGAGTATTATTTATGTAAAGGAGATGAAGATTTAGTGATTTCTGCAGGTGACGGTTTAGACTATTATTTTTGGTCTACAGGAGCAAGAACAACTAGCGTTACTATATCGGAACCTGGTCAATACACTATAACAGCTATAAGAGATTATGCTAATTTGTCTTGTGAAATTTCAAAGACATTTATTGTTTATGAATCTAGTTTAGCATATCAAATAGAAGTTATTGTATCTGATGGTTCATTAACAGCAAATACTATTGAAATTATAGCTGAAGGTATTGGTGATTATGAGTATTCCATAGATGGAATTAATTATCAAGATTCTAATATGTTTTATGATTTAACTGAAAGGGATTATGTGATTTATATTAGAGATAAGAATGGTTGTGGTGTTGCTACGCACGAATTATTTTTATTACGATATCCAAAATTTTTCACACCCAATCAGGATGCTAAAAACGATTTTTGGCAACTTTACAATTCTTATCAAGAACCTGGTAATATTGTCTCTATTTTTAATAGGTATGGTAAACTTTTATTACGGTTAGATCCTATGACTAGAGGTTGGGATGGTACTTTTAATGGGGTTAAAATGCCAAGTGATGATTATTGGTTTGTGTTAAAACGTCAAAATGGAGAGACATTTTCAGGTCATTTTTCTTTAGTACGCTAGGATATTTTATTAAAGTTGAATCTGGAGATACAGAATCAACTAAAAAATTCATCAAAAACTAAAGCAATCAATACGTTACAGCTAAAAACCTTTCAAGATTAAATTTTGAAAGGTTTTTTTATTGCGTTGGTTTTCTTACATTTAAGAAAACTAATCATTCATGCTTAAAAAAGTTTTCGCAAGTGCCGTTTTTGGTGTTGAGGCTTCTGTTATAACAGTTGAGGTAAACGTAGATATTGGTGTTGGTTATCATTTAGTTGGACTTCCAGATAATGCCATTAAAGAAAGCAATTATCGTATTGCAGCTGCGCTTCAGAATAATGGTTACCGAATTCCAGGTAAAAAGATTACGATTAATATGGCACCCGCTGATTTGAGAAAAGAAGGATCAGCTTATGATTTAACCTTGGCATTAGGAATATTAGCGGCAACAAATCAAATTAAAGCAGAAAATTTAGAAGATTATCTCATTATGGGAGAATTGTCTTTGGATGGAAGTTTACAGCCTTTTAAAGGTGCTTTACCAATGGCTGTAAAAGCGAGAGAAGAAGGGTTTAAAGGTTTTATACTTCCAATTCAAAATGCAAAAGAAGCCGCCATCGTTGATGATTTAAAAGTTTTTGGTGTCGAAAACATAATGCAGGTCATTAATCATTTCGATAAAGGTGAGCCTTTAGAGCAAACCATAATAAATACAAGAGAAGAATTTTATAAAAATTTAGATTTCCCTGAATTCGATTTTTCAGATGTTAAGGGTTAGACAAATATAGTTTTAATCTATTGATATGCAATTGGAAACGATTTTTTTTTTTAAAAAGCGTACAACAATTGTACAACAAAAAAAAGATATTTTTTAATTTTTTTATCAGAAAATAATAACTGATATTTTTTCTAGTTGTCTAAATGTTTTAAAAATTATTCGTTATTTCCCACAATTAGGCTTTTGAGTATAAGGTGATTCTCTGACTATTAAAAACACTTTGAATCCATTACAAACATTACTTTTAGTTTCGAAAAACCAATCAATATCTCTTCCGTGCATTTCACAAGTGTGCTTAGTGTCACACCCATCTTTAACTGTCCATTTAGTATATTTATACATAGTATTTTTATCTGCTCTTTGGTGATTCTTAATCGGAGGTTTAAAATTAGAGCCAAATTCACGATTATCCGCCTTAATAACGACCTCTTGACCTTCGATAATTAATTTGATTTCATTCATAATTTTATTATTTAATCTTCTTAAAGGTAAAATTTATTGAGTAATAATCAGAATATTAAGTAAGTTATTTTTCATTACTTTTTTCTTATTATATTTTAACCAAGGTTTCTATAACTAAAATTATTGCCAACTTAGCAATATATCATTAAATGACCTACAACATTTCAAAATAGATGTGGAATGATACTTTATTATTAAACTTCAATTAAAATTATCATTTATAATTTAAAAAATATTATTACTAGAGCAATTACACCTAAAACAAGTGGGAATACTATATCCAAAACTATGACAGAGTACTTAGTAGCGATACTTCTAGCTTTTGTTTTCTTTTCTAAATCAGCTATTTGATTCCTGATAACAGATTCATTAGGTGATGGAATACGATAGAGGTTTGATATTGAGGATGACCCTATGTTTTCTATTTTCTTGCTGTAAGATTCTTTAAAACTATCATTGTTATATCTGATTATTAAAGCCACAATAAAAAAAGCAATCAAATATCCAATGTAGTTAGGTAAAAAAACAGAATCAACAATAGGTAAGGAGAAGCCTAAAAAGTCAATTGTTCCAGTAGAAAATTTTACAAGTTTTGAAAATAAAATACCAACAGCACTTGTAATCAATAATGATTTTCTAATCTTTTTAACGTCATCAAATTCTAATTCCATACTCTAAAAAATATTTAATATCCCCAATTTAAAAATTCATTTAATACTGAAAAGAGTATTATACCAATGATTAATAATAACATAATAATTCTACCAATCTTAGTGTTGAACATCCACATTCTCCCATCATTTTTATGATAATCTTCCATTCTCTAAAAATAACTAAAAAAAATAATCTTTTAAACTGTACTTTTCTTTGGTTTCTGACTATATATAATTGTAGGCTTTTAGTTCCTAATAGCTTACATATAACATATAGAGTAAAATTAAAAAGAATGTACACAGAAAAAGTAAGCCTTAGATTAAGCGTTGAGGATAAAGAGAAATTACAAATTGAAGCGGATAGTAAAAAGATACCGTTAACAACATTAATAAGAAATAAAGTTAGTGGTGTTGAACTACCCGACAACGAACCAAAAGAATTTGGTCCGAAATTAATAACTACAGATTATAAAGAGTTTCAACGGGCGGAACGAACAACCAACTTAAAAATTAATATGGTTGATGCTGTTGTTAGAGAAGCTAAGAAACATATAACAATACCGAAAAAAACCACTAACGAATTTAAAGAGTTCTTAAACAACCCTGTTGAATACGTTACCAATGATTTATATAGTAAACATTCAAAAGGAATTAGTTTTAAAATAAGCAAATCCAAACTATTGGAACTTATGGAAATTGATTTGAGTTCATTACAAACGGCAACGGATATATTTTTAAAACACAATGGAAATATTATAGTTGATGACAATGGAAATTTAAAATCTGGTGTGAACATTGAGAATTACAGAACGTACACGCAAACCAATGAAGATAACGAGCGTTTACAATTAGCCAATCAATTAATAAATTTTCACAATAAAGCACAGGATTTTGATGCTAGGAAATTTACTAGCGGTAACGTTAAAGACTTCTTTAATCCAATATTGGTACTAAGTAGTATTAATGGTGACAAAGGGAGCTTGTCTCCTTGTGTTGGTTGGGTCTTAGGTAGAGTATAATTTTTTGTGAGTTGTAGAGCTTAGGTCATTTCAATTTATACTAAGCATACAACAAAAAAGCGTCTCATGGAGACGCTTTTTTTATGCAGTTATTTTAACTGTTGTAATGAATTTTAATCGATTGCATTTGCAATCGATTAAAATTTTAAGATACTAAGCACTTGATTTAGTGTAATAGTAATTCGATAACATTTGACCGTTATTTGGTATAGTAGTTAATGTGCCATTATACTCTGAGCCATCGTTAAATATATCAACGTGATAATGATAACCGTTTACTATGGTTGTTAATTCAACGTTATTAATCTCCACATCTTCAAGCTTCATTATAAGTGCATCGTGAAATCTATAATTTTTTATTGGTAAGATATTACTGTAATTCAGCATTAGTTTTTTTTCATTTGCGGTCATAATTTCATAAAACGCTCCTTTAGTTCCATTAGCTGTAAGCCTTGCAAGTTCCAACGCTTTAGCTTCATCATAACCACTCTCTAAATAAACCTTTTTTGCTTTGCTAACAGATAGTAAATGATTGTTAAGGGTTGAGTTATACAATACTTTGGCATCGGTTCGGCTTATACCTTTATTATTCATTAACGATTGGTAAACGTTTAAACCTTGTTTGGTACCTAATATATAATCACAGATTTGAGCGTTAGCACTTGTTAAATCTATACTAACAAACTTAATCGGAATTATACACCTCATTTTTTGCGGTAACTGTGTTATTGGATTGTACTGCCTGTTCTTTACATCTTTAGAATCTGTTATTTTACCATTTGTCAATAAATATAGTAATGCATTTATCATTTTAGATTTAATATTCTTACGGCTGTTATTATGACTAAATGTTTCGTTATTGTCTAAAGCTTTATAAATCGATTTAACGACCTCCTTTAACCATTTCAACTCATTATCATTTGGACTAATTAAGTTATCAATACACCCCTTTAAAATAGCTTTAACGGTGTTCCTTATCCTGTTCTTGTTTCCATCATATTTAATACACAATTCCACATTATAAAACAACTTGTATAGCTTAATTTCACGTTCCACAATTGGAGGGAATACGTTATTTGTAACCAAATGACAAGCATATAAATATTGCCAATCATTTGTTAACCATTTTATCTCATTCAGAATATCGTTATTTATTACACCATTAACCTTTTTAAATTGGTTAGATTGGAATTGTTTAAAATAATAGGTTGTATCTACATTTGACCTGAAAAATAAATCGACTGAATTATAAAATTCGTTTGGGTACACCCTTTTACATTCCAACATTTTAATAATTTGTTTTGCATCTGTTTTTATTATTAAATATGCAGTTAGATACTCTAAAGCTATTTTTTTTGAAAATACACCCTCATCTTTATACTTCAAATTCTTTTTAATGTGTATGTATGAGTAATAAAGTTGTTGTTTATCCAATTCCAATAAATTTTTTAATCTATCCTTAAATTGTGTTTGTGTTGGTGGTTGTATGTCAATTTCATTAGCATTATCATAATCACTTAAAATGAAATTATAACCTCCCAGGACCTCTTTTAAGACACTTTCATTATATAACTGATAATCATTAACAGCCTTTAGGGTTGAAGTCATTAAAAACGCTCTATTCACATAATTTGCTCCTGTAACTTCTTTGTTATCGTAGAACTCAAAATCATACGTTCTATTAATAACCTTTTCACTCCAATAGTTTACATCTTTGTTAGCGTTATTTATTAATTTATCAATATCCTGTTTTGATGTCGGGTAATAAATCGGTGTGCCATTCATTTGCATTGATGCAGTCGCATTTACAAATAAAGAATCGTAAACGGTTGCCCTACATCTACCGTAAGCTTGTACGATGTTGTTAGGTTCGATTTTATACGCTTCATTACCTTGCTCACTAATTATACAGATACTACAATCTTTATCTATATCAAATCCCGCATAATAGGAACTTGAAAGGAATATAATATCATTATCATATAAATCACTATCTAGTTTTAAACCTCGCTTATATGCTTTTAGTTTAATATCTAAATTTTGCCCTACAAGGTTTGTAACTTTATAAGCGGTAAAGGATTTATGATAGTTGATATTATTAGTGAAACACACCACCAATCTTTTTTTATCAATTTGGGATTGAATAAACCTTTTAGCATCCTTAAGATTATTACTAATTGTTAAATGTTTCTTAGCTTCATTGGTGCGACTGATTTTATATACATCAATTATCTTGTCTGTTGGCAAATCGATAAACTCATAATTAGGGGTTGCGGTGCTTAGTTTAAACTTTGCCCTCCATTCATTATAGATTAACTCCATAAACTCCCCTAAAGATTGCCTGTAAGCCGTATCTATTGTGTATGCGTGTGCTTCATCAATAAAAACAGGTGTATCGATTAATTTGGTGTATAGATTAAAATCCTTTGACCTTAGCATTATTATTTGCTCTGGTGTAGTGTTTATAATTACATTAGATGAAATATCTAAATAATCTTTAACATCACTCCATTTGTGAGCGGAACCACCATATATAAAGAATTGTTTATCACTTTTATATTTACCTTGTTGTTTGCTCTTAATCATTCCAACATTTGGACTTATGATTAGGCAATTTGATTTAGTGTAGTTTAATAGGGCGGTTGTACCTCCTATACCTGTACTACCTTTGATTATATATGTGTTATTTGTAAAGTCTGTTATAGTTTGTAAGGCTTGACCGCTCACATATTTAGTATTGAAATTAACTTCATTAATCTTTGTGTCATTCGTTAACATTTAAAAGGTTAGTATTAAAAAAATCCCCTGATTAACCTATACTTTTAAGGTTTTTAGCACTATATATAAGTAGAATGTTTTTAGTGCCTTTAATAGGGTATGTTATTAAAAGTGGTTGCCATGCAACCACTTTTTTTATGCTCTAATTTGAGCGTGAAGCGGTGTATTAAACGACTTCAATAATGTATTCATCAATTATCGAGTTTAATTTTCTCCAATATTGTGACCTTATAGCCTTTTTGCTATTGTAGTTATTGTGGTTAGGTCTTGGTAGTGGGTAAATTTTTCTAACCCATCTATTACGGATTAATTTAATTGCATCCTCACGGTTGCCAGCTTCATTAAAATACATTAGAACTAATAGAACTAATTTCTTTTTACTCGATGGAATTTGGTGCCATTCGTCTTTATGTGTGTACTTTGTTTTCTCAACTTTAGTTTTTGTTTTTTTCATTTTCAATTTTTTTTCGCTTTGTCATTATTTTAGGTTTGCGCTCCCTGTAATTATATATAGTCCAGACCACCTATAAAGTGAAGTTAATTATTGACCTTTTTTTGCATTTTTATCATATTCTTAAAGAAACATCATTACCACTAAACAATTATTAATTTTACCGTGTTTAAATTGAATATTTTGCAATTGAATGTTTAAGGTTATGTTTTGAGTGATTTAGGATGCCAAAAACCAACCAACGGCATCCTAAAACATTTACACTATTTTAGATAAACTCAGTAATAACAAGGGTTTCAAGCGTTTTTTTAATAGCGTGCTAAGCTTAGTATCTTTTAGTATCAATTCTAAGCACGGCATTAAAACTAAACTAAGATGGTTAACATACTTTTTCTACACACGACCTAAAGTAGTTGGTATATAGTAATAATAGTTTAGGTCGCTAGTAGGCTTTAACTTCACATTCAAAATTTAGATACTCTCAATGATAGCTTTCATTATATCCTTTGGCTCTTTACCTTTCGTTAAGGTATTAAGTTTATTATATAAATCATAGCTACGACGATATAGGAGGGCTTTAGAATCACTATCTGTAATCGACTGGTGTATTTTATTCTGTTCACTTATACGCACCTCTAAGACCATTATATTAAATGTATATTGGTACTGCCTAACTCCAATGTGTGGCACCCCATTAGCTTTTAAAAGGTTTGAATAACAGTGAGTAAATTCCATAGCACAAATTTACTATCATATGTAGCTGAGTACTGCTTAAATTTGTAGCGAATAAACAAACCCACCACCACCACCAACAAAATCAATATATCAAGAAATGTATATTGTATTGAATCTGTATTGAATTTGTATTGAATTTGTATAATTTCAGTACAGTTATAAATTTTTTTTTATATATTTGTATAAATAAAATACCCCACCGAAGTGGGGATAGTATTACGAAACATTTAATTGTCTACGAAACTCTTAAATGTTTCTACAGAAAAATCTTCTCTAGTATTATAATAGCGGTGAAACTATGTATATAATACTAGTAACAAAGTAAAGAATAGCTGCAATCCAATATAATGTTTGCAGTTTTTCTTTAGAACTAGGTTCTAACATATAATTTTATATTTTAAGTTAAAATATAGTCTCACTGACCTTCAGGAGACCATCAATTTGTTCAAATATATAGAGAACATTTCAATTTTCAGAAAAGAGTTATCAAGAGTTTTTAACACAAATTTTTTTTTTATATAAATATTTTTTTATATAGGAAACATAAACAATTGATAAACAGTAAGGTAATAAAATGCATTGAAGTGGTTTTTCTACTAATATCCTTCACAAGTTGTTGTAAAGTAGTAACAGGTTAAGTTCTGAGAACATATTTCAGATTCAAAAATCTAAAATACACTAATTATAGGCTTTAGTCTAATCGTGGTACACTTGAAATAATTTTCACAACGATTTTACTAAGCTTCAAGTGTACTAAATATAACCACTCTAAAATTAGTACAATAAATTAATAAAATGTATATTTGCTTAACTTCAAAAATAACTTAGATATGAAAGCAAGGTATAACAGAATTTCAACGACTAGCCAAAAACTAGATAGACAAACTAATAAGGCTAATTCTAATGAATTAATCTTTAATGATGTTATAAGCGGTTCTATTCCATTTAAAGAACGTCCAGAGGGGTTGAAATTGATTGAAGCAATTAACGAGGGGCAAATTAATTATGTGAGTGTATCTTCAATTGACCGCTTAGGTAGAAACACACTTAATATTTTAGAGACAATCCAATTTTTTAACGATAACGCAGTAACATTGAAAGTCGATAATTTAGGTATAGAGAGTTTGACCAATGGAAAGCCTAACAGTACATTTAATCTTATTATTAGTGTTATGGCTAACGTTAGCCAAATGGAGCGTGAAACGCTCTTGGAACGTCAAAGGGAGGGAATCGCAATAGCCAAAGCAAACGGAACGTACAAAGGACGTGTAAAAGGCTCAACGGAATCTAAACAGGAATTTTTATCGAAGCATAAAGAAGTTGTTAAACACTTGAAAGCTAAGCAGTCATTACGAAACACGGCTAAATTATCCAATGTTAGTTTGGGTACGGTTCAAAAGGTCAAAAAATTAGTATTATCATAATCGCGATAAAAAACCCTGCTTATTATATCTATTTTAGTTTATTGATTGTTAAATTATCATATTCTTATTAATATAAGCTTTATGTTGAGAATAATTCAACCCCTTATATAGTACCCTAAGTTTAGGAGGGGTGGAGGGGGTCTGAGGGGTGTTCGATTTATGTCATTCGGTGCAAATTGCTATTAATGAATCCTTGACCTCCCTATATTGTACCCTACATTATGATATACGCAATACTCCAAAACCTTTGCGTTTTAAATACTTTTAAGAGTTGTACATATTCACTAACTATTTAGTTTAATTTAATTGGATGATTTTCTTTATCTTGCAGTTAGAATAAAATGAATTGTAATACTTTATAAACTTCTAAAAAAAGCTTATTTATTAAGGGTTATTCTTACTTTAATTTACTGTTTGTCGAATAATTTAACAATCTATTGCGGTTTATCGAATAAGTAGGTGTCTTAAACGAAATTGTTTAATTATCTTTTTAGCTTTGTGGTAATTAATCCTTTTACCCCTTATTATTATGTTACAAGCTCTACCACTTATTTTAACTACAGCCATTATTTCAGTATTGGTTACAATTGTCTGTAAAAAATATATTGAACCAGAATTACCTGACAAAAAGATATTCATTAAAATTATATCTTACCTACCACCATTGTTGGTACTTGCATATATATTCTTTAATTATGAAAATAATGCGTTAAATATTTATGTTATTTGTTCTTGCTTTTTAATACTTTCAATTTTGATAGTCCGAGATGTGGTTAGTAGATTTATTAAATAATGATTTTCGATTGATAGTGTTTTTAGTAGTGGTTAAAATATAAAACCCTTGATTCTATGTTTAAAAATCAAGAGTTTGTTAATAAAGTTAGAATTAATTATCCGTTATTCTCAATTGCGGTTATTACATCATCTAACCTATTACAAATATCACTAGCATCATAAGCTGGATTAGTATTTGAACTTATACTATCTAGATGACTATTCATTGATTCTAATAATTCTATTATTCTGTTCCCTTGTTCTTCTGTCATTTTATTTATATTTTATGTTAAGCCTAAATTTATGAAATTATTTATCTGTTAACAATGAAAATCTGACGTTTACTTTAAAAAAAAATGCAAATCCTTGTTAACAACTTCGACTTGTAATACATAAAAAAATGTATTTCTTAAAAATTTATTTAATTCTTAAAATTGTACTTTTCAAGTATATTAATAGATACAAGATACGGAATGTTAATTCTTATCATTTGTTTATAAGTTTGTTTTAAAGTAGAAATAAAGTATAGTATCTTTGAATTGTAGGAAACTACAAAAGAAAAGCACCCATTTAATGAGTGCTTGTTATTCAATAGGAAAAGGATTTAAAGATAATCCATATAAATCGAAGGTCTCCAAAACCTTTAGATAGGATTTTACTTTATTTCTGATTAGGCTTCCAAAACCAAATCTCCTTAATTAAACGTCAATGTATCAGCATTGGCGTTTTTTTTTTTTTTAACAACTTTCAAATTTATTTGCAACGTTCTTGTATGTGGTTTGTTGCGTGTGTATAATTAGTTCCGTGGTTCCCTACAAATTTAAACTACAAAATTCAATTAATATAGTTTTGTACAATAAAAATTTACTTTACTATTAACATCTTTATTATGTGTTCTCAGTATACAATAAACACTAGGCTTAATACGTATTATCCCGTACTTCCTTTTGTTCCCTTTAAGTCATTTATTACCATTGTTAATAAAATATTTTGTTATTCTTAATATAAAAACAAGAAATTTCTTCTTATTTGTGTTCATTTCTGTTCTTATATGTGCATATATATTCACATTTCTATTTTTATTAAATTTAATCTATGGAGGTTCATTATTAAAATCTATTGATTTAGTGTTAACAAATCCACCTTATTAATCTAATTATATAGACTTATTTTGTGGAATTGGCGGGTTATTACGATAGTTAGTTGTTAAAACTATCTGAAAGTCCTTTGTTTATATCCAATAGCTTCGCATTAGGTAACTGACTTATATACGTCTGCGTGGTTGTTAGATTTGAATGTCCTAACGCTTTACTAACTGCAATAATATCAGCATCACTATTTAAGATTAACTGCGTGTAGGTGTGCCGTGCAACGTGGCTACTTAAAGTTAAATTAATGTTGGATTGTTTTTGTACTTCTTTTAATAGGCTGTTATAATAACTGCGAGTACCTTGTAACCTCGCATACTGTTTGTCGGTCATATCTTCGCCATCCTTATAATTCTCAAAAAAATCATCTTTAGCGAAAAAATGAAACACAAATTTATTTGCGGTTTCGCCTTTAGATAGTTGGTTTATTAATTTGGCAAATTCATTATGGATTTTCTCATTTGCTTGGGTTAATAGCGTTTCAAATTGTGTGATTAATTTAGTTTGCGTTAGTTCCCATCCTAATCGTGTCGCTTCGTCTTTGTTCCCTTGCTCACTATCCAATAATTGTCTTATTTGGGTCATTCCCTTATCTGTTTCCGTTTGCGCTAATAATTCCTTAGCCCTGTTAATTTCAAACTTATAACGGTCATTGTTCAACTCTAAATCATTAATACGTTCAATTATATCATTGTCGAACAAACTAAGACGTTTTAAGAGTAGTTTACAGGTTAATTGAGTTAGTTTAAGAGTTATTTTTTTCTTGGTCTTATACTGCGTGTAATTAAGTAATATGGTGTTTTCAATCACTTCAAAATTAGACCATTTTAATAATTGCACGTCACTAACTCGCATACCTTGAGCAAACAATTGAAATAAGAAGATGGTAGCAATTTCGTTAAGGCTAATATTTAAACTGTTGTACCGTTTTTTACGAGTGTTTTTAAAATCCGTGGTCAATATGGTGTTAACTTCGTCTTTAGTTAATGTACGATGTTTAGTTTCTGTAAACTTAAATTTTAGCAATGCAAATGGACTATGATAATAATTAATAATTCCTGTTTTAATTGCCTTGTTAATCATAGCCTTAAAACTTTTCATATTGTAATTAGCGGTATTTTGGGCGCAACCATTTGACCGCATATAATTAAAAAAAGCCTGTACGTGGTCTGTGTTTAAGTGGTGGAACTTCAAATCCTCAAAACCTACACTTTTAAGGTATTTAAAAAAATAATCTCTTACACCTTTATATTTGGCTTTAGTTCCTTTATTTGTGGTATTTTCAATAACAGAATCATAAAAGGCTAAAATCGTTTTATTATTGGTCTGTATTGCCTGTTTAGGTGCATCGTATTTGTTTAGTTCTCTTAACGTTTCCTCAATCTTATTATTAATTTCATCTGCGTTAGGTTCATTTTTTGAAACACGTTGTTTATCTTGTAACCAATTACGACCACTAATCTTAATACCTAAACTTTTAATTTTAGTTTTACGTTGTTCGATTATTCGTATTTTTAAAAATCCTTTTTTGTCATTTGGCTTAACTGGTCTGTAAATAATTTTGATACTCATTTGGAATAGGTGTTTAGTTTTTTACTAAATCGTACAACAATTGTACAACAAATTAACTTTGTATACTAATATGAATGAATTAATAAATAATTAAAACATTGAAATACAATATGTTAATGCTTGTTGTTTTGTGATTAGTGTATGTTAAGGGCCAAGAATCTATAAAGCGTTGCATGGAAATAGCGGCAGCTGGTGGTCATAATATTATTTTAATTGGTCCGCCAGGTTCGGGGAAAACCATGTTAGCAAAGCGTTTGCCAAGCATTCTGCCTCCAATGACATTGCACGAAGCTTTAGAGACAACCAAAATACATTCCGTTGTTGGTAGAGTAAAAGAACATACGGGTTTAATGGCGCAACGACCGTTTAGAAGTCCCCATCATACGATATCGAATGTCGCGCTCGTAGGCGGCGGAAGTTACCCGCAACCTGGTGAAATTTCCTTGTCACATAATGGAGTATTATTCTTAGATGAATTACCAGAGTTTAAGCGCGAAGTTCTAGAAGTCATGCGTCAGCCTTTGGAGGATCGAGAAGTGACAATTTCTAGAGCGAAATTTACAGTTACCTATCCATCATCATTTATGCTAGTGGCCAGTATGAACCCGAGCCCGAGCGGTTATTTTAATGATCCAGATTCGCCAATAACATCATCTCCTGCGGAAATGCAACGTTATATGGGGAAAATCTCAGGACCATTATTAGATCGAATTGATATTCATATTGAAGTGACTCCGGTGCCTTTTGAAAAATTAGCAGATGAACGGAATGGTGAGTCTTCAGTAGATATTAGAAAACGCGTAACTAAAGCTAGAGAACGCCAAACGGAGCGTTTTAAAGATTTACCGAATATTCATTACAATGCACAAATGAATACAAAACAAATACGGAAGTATTGTAAACTAGATGACGCCTCTATGCAATTGCTAAAATCTGCTATGGAGCGTTTAAATTTATCGGCTAGAGCTTACGATAGAATTTTAAAAGTAGGGAGAACGATCGCTGATTTAGAAGGTGCTGATGATGTTTTGGGTGCTCATATTAGTGAAGCTATTCAGTATCGCAGTTTAGATCGCGAAGGCTGGTTAGGATAGTCAATTCCTGCGGATGCAGGAATCTCTATTTAATAAGCCAGTAAGTCATTTTAAGCGACAACTACGGTCAAATATTTTTTATTTTAGCCTGAGAAGCATCCATCTTCACAAAAGCCATATTTTTAATACAACAAAACATGAACAAACTATACATACTTTCATTAATTCTATTAGCATTAAGTTGTGGTGACACAAAAGAGCATCAAAACACCACTGAATCTGCTTTAGAGACCGAAAAAATAGCAGGAACACCATCTCTAAGTCTAATTCAGGCCAATCACTTGGCGCAATTACCATTACATTGTATTAATACAGAATACCCAAATAAACTAGGACAAACCATTGGGAGTGCTTTAGATTTAAAAACACCACAAGAGTTGCATCCAGCATTTTATGGCTGTTTCGATTGGCATTCTGCAGTTCATGGGCATTGGAGTTTGGTGTCGTTGTTAAAGCAATTTCCTGATCTGGAAAATAGAGCGGAGATTGGGCGGAAATTGCTTCAAAATATATCGAAAGAAAACATAGAGCAAGAATTGCTATACTTTGATGGTCAGTATAATAAATCTTTTGAACGGACCTATGGTTGGGCTTGGTTGTTAAAGTTAGCTGAAGAATTGTACACTTGGGATAGTGATGTGGCGAGACGGTTAGAAGCTAATCTTCTACCATTAACGAATTTAATTGTTGAAAAATACTTAGAGTTTTTACCGAAATTAAATTACCCAATTAGAGTGGGAGAACATCCAAATACGGCTTTTGGGTTGAGTTTTGCTTATGATTATGCTGTGGCTGTTGAGCATATAGAATTAAAGACATTAATAGAACAAAGAGCGAAAGATTTCTATGAAGATGATCAAGATTGTCCTATAGAATGGGAGCCGAGCGGTTTTGATTTCTTATCTCCGTGTCTAGAGGAAGCGGCTTTAATGAAGCGTGTGTTGTCTGTAGCGGAGTTTAAAGTTTGGATAAACGATTTTATGCCAGAGCTTAGTAATGATGATTTTGATATCGCAGTCGGTGAGGTCTCGGATAGAACTGATGGAAAACTAGTTCATCTTGATGGAGTTAACTTTTCAAGAGCATGGAGTCTTAATTATATAGCTAAGGATTTGCCAGAATATAAGCATCTTCAAAATGTAGCCAATGCACATATTAATTATTCATTACCTAGTATTGTTGGTGATAGCTATGAAGGAGGACATTGGTTAGGGAGTTTTGCTATTTACGCTCTAAATTCGATAGATAACGAATGAAGAAATTCTTTAAAAATATTGGGCCAGGACCTTTAGTTGCAGCCGCATTTATTGGTCCTGGAACAGTGACGGTTTGCACTTTAGCGGGAGTCAATTTTGGTTTTGCATTATTGTGGGCAATGGCATTGTCTATTTTTGCTACCGTTATATTGCAAGAGATGGCTGCACGATTAGGAATCGTATCGCAAAAAGGCTTGTCTGAAATTATTAGAGAAGAAATTAAACATCCAATTGTAAAAGGCATTGCTATATTACTAATTATTAGTGCAATCGTTATTGGGAATGCGGCCTATGAAGCAGGGAATATTAGTGGTGGTGCTTTGGGAATGGAAGCGATTGTCGGGAATGTGGTTTGGGAAATAGGTCAACTAAAACTCAATATTATGAGTTTAATTATTGGTGCTATTGCTTTTGTTTTACTTTATATAGGGGATTACAAAGTATTAGAAAAAGCCTTTGTGTTCTTAGTGATTCTGATGAGTTTTGCTTTTATAACAACAGCGATTCTCACAAAACCCAATCTTTTAGAAATTCTAAAAGCAGTAGTGATTCCAGTCGCACCAGAAGGAAGTATTTTAACAATTATAGCCTTAATCGGAACAACTGTGGTGCCGTACAATCTCTTTCTGCATGCGTCTTTAGCTAAAACCAAATGGAAGTCAAAGAGTGATTTACCCATAGCAAAGAAAGACACTTTAGTTGCGGTGATTTTAGGTGGAACGGTATCCATGTGTATCATTATTGCGGCATCTGCTATTCAAAAACAATCCATTACAAATACATCAGACTTGGCGTTGGGCTTAGAGCCATTATTCGGGAGTTTTGCAAAATATTTTTTGGCTATTGGTTTGTTCGCTGCAGGGATTACAAGTGCGATTACAGCACCGTTGGCTGCGGCATTTGTAACTAGTGGCTGTTTGGGTTGGGAAGCGGATTTAAAATCTAAAAAGTTTAAATCGGTTTGGATGGTGATTGTGGTATTGGGAGTTGTGTTTTCGAGTATTGGGGTTAAATCTATTGAAATTATAAAATTTGCACAAGTCGCTAATGGCTTGTTGTTGCCTGTTATAGCAGGTTTTCTACTCTGGGTAATGAATAAATCTTCTGTCTTAGGGTCTTATGTAAATTCGAAGTTTCAAAATGTTTTGGGTATCATTATTTTAATTATTACAATCTTTTTAGGAGTCAAAGGAATTTTAAGCGTTTTTAATGTGATATAAAATGGAAGACGTATTTAGTGTAGATATTAATGCAGATGTTGGTGAGGGTATCGGTAATGAAACGGATTTAATGCCTTTGTTGTCCTCTTGTAATATAGCTTGTGGTGGACATGCGGGTGATTTAGAAAGCATGAAAGCAGTCGTTAGGCTAGCAAAAAAGTATAATGTAAAAATTGGGGCACATCCTTCATTTCCTGATACATTGAATTTCGGAAGGGAAATGATGCAGCTCTCTGCGTCAGATTTGTATGCGAGCTTAAGGCATCAGGTGAGTGCTTTGCAGACGGTTTTGCATAATGAAGGCGCTTATTTATATCATGTAAAACCTCATGGCGCACTATATAATTTAGCAGCTAAAGATGAAAAAACAGCACGAGTTATTATTGAAGTCATAAAGAGTCTTTCGTCTCCAGTTAAGTTATATGCTCCTTTTAATTCGGTATTAGCTGAAGTAGCAAAAAGTGAAAATATTACAGTTAAATTTGAAGCCTTTGCAGACCGAAATTATAACGATGATTTATCTCTAGTTTCTAGGGTAAATAGTAATGCCATTTTACATGAAAAAGAAGCTGTTTTGAGTCATGTTTTGAGTATGGTAAAACATCAAAAAGTGACATCCGTAAATGGAGTAGAAGTGCCTATAAAAGTAGCGACAGTTTGTGTGCATGGAGACACAGAAAATGCACTTGAAATTTTGAAATATTTATCCGATAACTTGGTGAAAAATAATATTAAAATTCAATAATAATTATGAGTTTTCAGCTTCAGTATTCGCAGTATAATGAGCATTCTATTTTGGTAGAGTGGCCAGCAATTATTGATGAAAAGATACTTCAAGATATCTTAATTTTTAAAGAAAAAATTGAAAATAAATACACTAAACAATCAATTCAAGTAATTTCCGCATATAGCTCAATATTAATATTTTACAATATCACTATTGATAATGTCAATGATGTGTTTTTAGACTTAAAAGAACTATACTCAAGCCAAAGAAATCTGAAACAAATAGAATCAAAAACCTTTAGGGTTCCGGTTTGTTATGATCCTGAATTTGCCATGGATTTGGAAGCGTATTCTGAAGAAATAAAGTTGCCTAAAGATACTATTATAAGATTGCATTCAGACCCAATTTATAGGGTGTGTTTTATCGGGTTTTTACCTGGGTTTTTATATTTAGGAGGGCTCAATTCAACCTTACATTTAGACCGAAAATTAACACCAAATCTAAACATAAAAAAAGGGTCAGTTGGAATTGGTGGAAAACAAACCGGAATCTATCCACAAGACAGTCCAGGAGGTTGGCATATTATTGGAAATTCACCTATCGAATTATTCAATCCTAAACACAATCCACCATGTTTTATTAAGGCAGGTGATAGGGTGAAATTTCATCCAATTTCGAAATTAGAACATCAAAAGATGAAGTCCGAAATCAATAATCCAAAGTTCGATTTCAAAACGTTATTATTAAATGATTAAGGTAATAAAAACAGGATTCTATTCCACGATTCAAGATCAAGGGCGATTAGGCCATCGTAATTATGGTGTGCCTATCTCTGGAGCTATGGATTCATACTCTAGTCAATTTGCAAATGTCCTCGTTGGAAATGATAAAGCGGCTGCGGTTTTGGAAATGACGATGACTGGAGCTGATTTGTTATTTCTAGACCCTATCACAATTGCTATCGCTGGTGCTGATATGAGTGCGAAGTTGAATAATGAAGCTATTCCGATGTTTAAATCTATTATTGTACATAATGGTGATACAATTAATTTTGGACGCTTAGAATCTGGTTTTAGAACTTATATAGCAGTAAAAGGTGGTTTATTAACCGAGATGATTTTGGGAAGTAGAAGTATGTTAAAAGGAATTACAGATGATTTCCGAATCCAAAAGGATGACTGTTTAGAAACAATGAAATCTTCAAAATTAATACTTCCTAAAAATGCAAAGTTAAAGTTTGATGCGTCCTATTTGGATGAGGATACTTTGTGTGTTATGAAAGGTCAGGAATTTGATAAACTCTCTAAAGACCAGAGGGATTTACTTTTAAATACCACGTTTGAAGTTTCAAAATACAACAATCGCATGGCTTATCAGCTTCAGCCTTTAGTTAAGAATGATTTAAAATCTATATTAACCTCCCCAGTTTTGCCGGGAACGGTCCAACTGACTCCATCTGGACAACTTATTGTTTTGATGCGCGATTGCCAAACGACTGGTGGTTATCCAAGAATATTACAATTAACGGAAAAAGCGATTAATATCTTGAGTCAGAAAACCACTGGTAATAACCTCAAGATAAGACTATACCGTAATTAATGTAAGAAAACGTTTGATATAAGTTTTTTATATTGGATAAAATTAATAATTTACAGCCAATATTAACAGAACCAACCAATTATCATGAAAAAATTAGCATTACTTGCCTTAGGAATTGTATTGGGAGCACTAGCTATGTATTTTTACTTCAACATCAACCATAATATGTCAACAAAACCACCAACAATTAACAAAATACCAGGTCTAATCACACCTGAACAGATTAAAACTCTAGATCAAGCTTATAATGAGCGTTATGAAATTATAAATGATTCTTTATTTAAAGGATCTCCAACTGGAGACAACCGATCGTCTTGGTATAAATTAGAAGATATTGAGAATTATTTGGCTCATGCAAAACAACAAGCAAATGATAACGGTTATACCTTAGATGGATTGCGTTTGTATCTTGGAGCTCATCCTGACACTCCTAAAGAAAAAGGCTTAACCACATTGTTTTTCGTGCCTACAGGTTACAAGAATGTATCGGAAGGTAGTATATTTTCTTTACAAGACGGAGGAGGTGATCTAGAAGATGCTGATGGCTTAAACTATGGAGGAAAAGGTAAACCGCCTCGTGCAAATTATCCCCAACAATCTTTTTTTTAATATTTAAAATATAAAACCTTTAAGTGGATAATTACGATGTGTTATTTCATTATTTTGAGTTAGCTGCGGCTTTAGCAGGTTCTTATTATTGGTTAAAAACGAAAGAAGATGCCGTAAGACCATTTGTTTGGTATTTATGGATGACCGTATTCATCGAAACGGTTTCAATGTATACCTACTTGTATAGTTATTTTGATACTCCTTTAATTAATTGGATCGAATCCTCTATTATTAGTAGTAATACGTGGCTGTATAATATTTATGATTTTATTTCCTTAATACTTATTGGAATGTTCATGATTAGAAACACCAATAAGGATTTCTCACACAGAATAATAAAAATAATTGTTCTAATTGGCTCGGTGTTAAAAGTGATCTATTTTTCAATATCTGGCGATTTCTTTATAATGTCACTGCCTTATAATTTGGCAGTTCAGACATTTGCCCTTTTCATTATGTTCTTGTTATATTTAAGAGAGTTAATTCAAAGTGAGCAAATTTTAAACTTTTATAAATCACATGTATTTTATATAAGTTTAGGGATTACGTTATGGTATATTTGTTTAACTCCATTATTTATTTTTGACTCGTACTACAATGCTGTCAATGAAAATTTCATTGTTTTTAGAGGATTGTTTCTAGACACTTTTAACATATTACTTTATTCATGTTACACATTTGCATTCCTTTATTCATTAAGGCACAAGAAACAATTAGCAATGAGTTAATTGCACTTATTTCGTATGTCATTTTCTTTACATTTACACTAATTGTTGTTTTTGTTGTTTTTTTTACAACATTTCAACGACGTAAAAATCAATTACTCTTGGATAAAGTTAACCAGCAAAAGGTGTTTGATGAAGAATTAGTGAAAACCCAACAAGAAATACAAGAAGAAACCTTGAAACATATCGGCAGAGAACTGCACGATAATGTCGGGCAAATGTTAGTTTTAGCAACTATGCAAATGAGCGCTGCTGCGAGTGTTGCAAAAAATGAAGTGAAGTCTAAGGTTGAGAATGCTGCAAGTGCTTTAAAAGATTCATTAGAAGAAGTGAGAGCCTTATCTAAATCATTGAATAGCGATGTAATATTTAATTTAGGCTTTGAAGCTACAGTTAAAAATGAAGTGGCACGTCTAAATAAATCAGGACTCATAGAATCTCGTTTGTCAATAACAGGTGAGAAGGTGAATTTTGAAAACAAAAAAGATGAAATTATTTTATTTAGAATACTTCAAGAGTTTTTTTCAAATACTTTAAAGTATGCTGAAGCTGAACAATTATTAGTGTCTTTAGATTACGAAGAACAATTCTTAAATATTAAAGTAGAAGATGATGGTATCGGTTTTGATGTAAGTAATGCAGAAAAAGGATCTGGACTTATTAATATGGAAAAAAGGTCAGAATTATTGAATGCAACTCTTCAGTTAGAATCTCAACTAGAACGAGGCACCATACTTAATTTGAAATACCCTTATAGAGAAATTTAAGTATTGCAAGCATCCCAAAGAGGATCATTGGGTAAAGGTGCAGTGACGAAAACTTTTTCTTTTTTTACAGGATGCATAAATGTTAAGGTTCTGGCATGTAAACTAATGCTAGCATCTTTGTTACTGCGATCAAACCCGTATTTTAAATCGCCTTTTATAGGACAACCAATTGAGGCTAATTGCACACGAATTTGGTGATGTCGTCCGGTTTCTAAATCAATTTCTAATAAAAAGAAGTTATCGAGTTTTTGGATGACTTTATAATGTAAAACAGCTTTTTTACTAGCGTCAATTTCTTTAATATACGCCGTTGATTTATTGTTTTTTGGATTCTTCTTTAACCAATGAATTAAGGTGTCATTCGTTTTAGGTGGTTGATTCTTCACCAAAGCCCAATATGTTTTTTTAGCTGTTTTTTCTGCGAACAATTTATTAAGTCGAGGTAATGCTTTACTAGTTTTTGCAAACATAACAATACCCGTCGTTGGTCGGTCTAAACGATGTACAACGCCTAAGTAAACATTACCATCCTTATTGTATTTATCTTTTAAATACGATTTAACCACCTCGCTCAATGGTTTATCACCTGTTTTATCACCTTGTACAATATCACCAGCACGTTTGTTAACGACTATGATGTGATTGTCTTCATGGATAACCTGTAGATTGTTTTTGTTAGAAAGGATTTTGTTTGACATTTTAGATCTTTAGACTTTTAGAAAATATTAGATTAAAGTAGATTTAAACTTTGAAATCATTTTGATAATTTCACCTAATTCCGAAAGGCATGATTGGAGTTCTTTTTCTACAATAAAATTTAAATCAGCAGAAATTAGTAGTTGAGTTTCTATTTCATAGGCTGAACCTATTGATAGTTGTAAAAACCGAGCAAAATCCTTATTCGAATTTCTAGAAGATCCTTCAGCTATATTTGAGGGAATTGAAACAGAAGCCCTTCTTATTTGATTAGTTAAGCCAAATTTTTCTGAATCCGGAAACTTTGAAGTAATAGCATAAATTTCAGAGCAGAATAATCTACTTCTTTTCCAAATCTGCAATTCTTTAAATTTATGAGCCATATTTTAAGTTTAGCTATCTAAATAATCTAATAAAATCTAAGGATCTAACAATCTAAACTAATACTGCTCTTCATCATTCGGAAAATCTTCAGATTTGACGTCATCAACATATTGTCCAATAGCAGTAGTCATTTCCTCGTAAAGATTCATATAACGACGTAAAAAACGTGGGTTAAACTCATGAGTCATTCCCAGCATATCATGTAATACTAAAACCTGACCGTCAACACCAGCACCAGCGCCAATACCAATTACAGGAATGGATACACTTTCAGCAACTTCTTTTGCTAATGCAGCAGGTATTTTCTCTAATACAATTCCAAAACAACCCGCTTTCTCTAGCATTAAAGCATCTTCTTTTAATTGCTTTGCTTCTTGGTCTTCTTTGGCTCTTACCGTGTACGTTCCAAATTTATATATAGACTGTGGTGTTAAGCCTAAATGCCCCATTACTGGGATTCCAGCATTTAGAATACGTTTTATAGATTCTTTTACTTCTTTTCCGCCTTCCATCTTCACAGCATGCCCACCTGATTCTTTCATTATTCTAATAGCAGAACGCAACGCTTCTTTAGGATCACTTTGGTAACTTCCAAAAGGCAAATCAACAACCACCAAAGAGCGTTCAATTGCTCTAACTACAGAGGATGCATGATAAATCATTTGATCTAATGTGATTGGTAATGTGGTTTCATGTCCTGCCATAACATTACTAGCAGAATCACCAACTAAAATAACATCAATACCAGCACCATCAACAATTTTAGCCATGGTGTAATCATAGGCTGTAAGCATTGATATTTTTTCACCTTTAGACTTCATATCTACTAAAGTCTTAACCGTGATTCTTTTGTATTCTTTTTTTGCTGTTGACATTGTGTTTTTATTAGTTGTTTGTAAAAGTAAAGAGATTTGCTAAAATAATTATCAATCTAAGACACAAATGCTATCAAATCTGTAATTAGTTGCAAACTAGACATGGTAAACATTTGGGCGACCTGTAAGTTTTAGTCTTATGTAAAAATAAGTCATTTTGGTATTATTCTTTTCCGTTATTGCTGGTTGAAGACCATTGGGGAATTATGTATTTGAAAGATACTAGAAAATTAACAAAGGTTGAAAACAGTAACACTATAGACCTTCCCGCTTTTGAAAACGATGTTATAGCCGCCATAATCATTGAAAATAGTATAGGTGTGAAGATCTTGTATGCTAGTGCGTATGTACTTAGAATATAATTTTATGAATTCAGTTTCAGTTATGGTATGGTCTATAATAGAGTTTTTGTTCATAATAAAAACGCTATTTTCATCTAAAATAATATTGACAATTTCTGCCAAGTTTTCTTCAGGATTAACAGATAACGTCATGTTTTTATAATGATAAAATGTGTCACTATAATAAACTCCACATTCATCACTTATATTTTCGATTTTGAAAGGTTGACCGTAAGTATCAATAACAGTATTTAAGTCTACAATTAGCTTGTTTGTTTGCACTCCTTTTATTTTAAAACTTGCCTTCTCTATATATTTAGTAACCGTTTCTTGTGGTAATGGCTGTTCTAAACCATCAGCTAAAGTCAAATACATTTGTGTAGACTTTATCAACGCTGTATTATTTGTATCCGTGGCGACATCTAGTAAAACAAGATAAGCAGATTTTAGATAAGCGTAGCCGGTATTCCAAGCTAACTCTACTAAGCGTTCGGCAATCTTAAGTCGCTCATTAGTATTGCTTTTTTCTATACTAGCGTAAGTCAATGCTAAAGCATCATAATCTGGACGCTCATTAAGATATTTTCTTTGAATGTAGCGGTTGTCAGAGATATTTACCCATGCATCTTTTTCAACAGGTATATACTTTACTTGTACGGGTTCCCCCATGCTTAAGATGGTTCTGATTTCTCCAGATAAATTGGGTTCACTTCGCGCTCTTAAAGAGGCCACAGTTACAAATAAATGGTGTCCTCCGTAATAGTTATCACCATTTAAAATGGGATTGTCGCTGTCTTCTACAATATTTTGATTTGAATTGTACTTGTCTGAAAGGTGTTTTGACGGTACATAGCCTTTAGTGTCATTATCCGCTTTAACAAAACTCCAATCGGTTGTTTGTGCAGAAAGGACTTCAACGCGTGCATTGACTTTAAAATATCCCTTGAAGCCTTCATTCGTATCAGCTTCGTTGTAAAGACGTGTATCTGCGTTTAAATATTTGTGATTTTGTGCCTGAATGAGCGCTGAAACAAAAAGACATATAAAAAGTATTTTTAACCTCATAAGTCTAACAGTCTGTAAGGTTAACGCCAACAGCTAAACCACCTTCAGAGGTTTCTTTATATTTAGAGCTCATGTCTTTTGCGGTTTCCCACATGGTTTGTACCACTTTATCAAGTGGAACTTTTACGTTTTTAGGATCTGTTTCTAAAGCTAGTTCTGCCGCATTAATGGCTTTAATTGCTCCCATAGAATTACGCTCAATACATGGTATTTGAACTAAACCACCAATAGGATCACAGGTTAGTCCTAAATGATGTTCCATCGCTATTTCTGCAGCAACTAAAACTTGTTCTGGTGTGCCTCCTAATAATTCTGTTAAGGCACCGGCTGCCATTGCGGAAGAAACTCCGATTTCGGCTTGACAGCCTCCCATTGCAGCACTAATAGTGGCATTCTTTTTAAAGATACTACCAATTTCGCTCGCGACTAGTAAGAATCTTTTAATGTGGTCAAAACCAGCATCGTGATTTTCAATCACCAAATAATACATTAATACAGATGGAATAACACCAGCGCTTCCGTTTGTTGGAGCAGTAACTACACGACCCAACGAGGCATTCACTTCGTTAACCGCTAAAGCAAAACAACTGACCCATTTTAAAATCTGGCGGAATTTTACTTCCGTTTTTCTAATGGTCTCGAGCCATTCTTGTGGGTTTTCATAAGTATTATCTCCTATAATATTTTTGTGCATGTCAAAAGCACGTCGTCTTACGTTTAATCCACCAGGTAAATTGCCTTCGGTATGGCAACCTGTGTACATGCATTCTAGCATGGTGTTCCAAATACGTTTTAATTCAAAATCTATAGAGGCTTCATCTCTTATGGATTTTTCATTTTCTAAAACCACACCAGAAATTGGTAATTGTAACTGGTCACAAAACTTAAGGAGTTCTTTTCCGTAAGCCACAGGATAAGGAAATGTACAATAGAAGATTATTTTATTGGCTTTAGATACTTTTCGTTCTTCTTGTACCACAAATCCACCACCAATAGAGTAGTAGGTCGATTTATAATTTCTACCGTTAATTAGTGCTGTAAAAATCATTCCATTAGAATGAAAAGGTAACGATTTACGATTAAATATAATATTCGATTTAAAGTCGAAAGGAATAGCTCTTTCGTTATTAAAGTTTAAAACATGATTTGTCTTAACATCGGTAATAATTGTATCGATATCCTCTATAGGCATACGCTCAGGATCAGTACCAGTTAATCCTAAAATTACAGCAAAATCTGTGGCATGTCCTTTTCCTGTTAAAGATAAAGAACCGTAGAGGTCTACGGTGATTTTTTCAACCTTATCAAAACGGTTTTTAGTTTTTAATTCTTTAATCCAACGTTCGGCTGCTCTCCAAGGTCCTAATGTATGAGAACTTGAAGGGCCTACACCAATTTTTAGCATGTCGAAAACTGAAATACACTCCATCTACGAAATCGTTTTAATTATATTACAAATATAGGTAGATGTTAATTCAATGGTGGCAATTTCCGAAATAAAAAAAGCCTGAAAATTGAATATTCAGGCTTTGTGTTTTTCTTTGAAAGTAAGTTTATAGTGTTTCAAACTCTGTTATATGAAATGCTTCTATGACACTGTCTAAGTTTGCAAAATCAATATCAAGGCTATTAACAGGATCTGCAGGTAAAATAACGATTCTAAAAACCTGATTTTGAGTAAAGCCAGTATCTAAAGTTGAAAGGTTAAAGTTTCCATCTATTAACAATTTAACATCAAAAAAGGTGTGATTAAACACATATTGAATAATATCAGTGTCGTTAATAAAGAAGTTCTGAGGAAGCGGAGACCATGCATCAGTATCTTGTCCGTTAATAGTTACTACTTCATCTAATCTATAAACTAAAACAACATCGCTATCTAGCAAGTCATAAGGCAAAGCTACAATTACTTCCTGAAGACCTGTATTGTTATCGTATTGAAAATTAATTGGCGATACCTCAAATGATTGTGCAGCATATTCATCTGCTGGTATACCTGGTGCACCATCAAAACCTGGAGGGCCTTGGTCTCCTGTACAAGACGTTAATATAAAGGTAAGGGCAAATAATAAAGAGGCTATTTTTTTCATGATGATATAAAATTTAATTAATTACTAATGTATTGCTATTTGTTATCAAACAGCATGCCCTTTTAGATATTATTAAGATTTAACTTCTAAATGAAAAATGATTAAATTATTACAACAAAAAAAGCACCTTCAATTGAAGGTGCTTTTCATGGACATAAATTAGCAGATTTATTTAATTAAAAGCTTGAAGCTTTCTCCATTTCTTGTTTTCAAAATATAAGTACCAGAAGTTAAGCTTGGTAGTTTGAAATCCATTGTATTTTCCTCAGATGTTATTTCACGACCTTGAAGATCAAATAAAGTCACTGAAACCGTTTTATTAAAATATACCATTTGATTCGATTTTGAAGGATTAGGATACATTTTTAAGGATTCAGATTGCAACGTAAATTCATCTGTACTTAAGGCTGTGGCATTAAGCGCATAGAAACTTAATGTAGAACTTACCTCGTTAGCCATAATTACTAAACCTGTATCATTAGGACTGTTTTCTGGCGTCACATAAATAATACCTTCTGGTGCTAAATCACCACCTTCATCGTCGCCTAAATCTCTATTGTTCATGTATTTTTCAAATACCGGATTTGCTGGGTCGGTAATATTATACGTCATAAACCCACCAACACGTTCTAAAGTTATAAACGCATAAAATTGACCATCAATTTCTGTGACCGTTACACCTTCTGGCTCAGGACCTTTATTATCACTTCTGTTTTTAAAGTTATTATTGCTATTGCTTACGTTGAAAAGTGATCCGTAAACAGGATCGTTTGCAGTGATGCGTTCAAAATCATCAGCGCTATCATAAACTAAAGCACCTGTAGTTGCATTCCAAATGCTAAAAGAACGAGAGCCAAACACATGAATTTCATCAAAATCACCATCATTGTCTAAATCACCATTGGCATTTGTAGCGGTTAAGCGACCTAAATTGCTTTCTAGTTGTAAGAATTCCGCGTTCGGAAATACAATTGGATCTAAGTTTAAATCACTCACGTTCACTTCTTCTTCAAAAGTATCATACTCTCTAGCGTCACCTTCATTTGCAGTCACTAAATAAGTCGTTCCGGCAACTTCATAAGAGGCCATAGCATCTGGCATGTACATACCTTTTACTGGCCAATTAGATAAGAACACAAAATCTGTTTTATCTGATGTGTCTAATGTATTTCCTGCTAAAGCATGATTTTTTAAGCCTAAAGGAAGAATAGCTGAGATTGTGTTTGATGCTAAATCAATAACTCCAACGGCATTGTTTTCTTGAAGCGTTACATAAGCAGTTTGAGAATCACTAGAGAATGTAATGTATTCTGGTTCTAAATCTTGAGACACTGAAGCATTTGGTCCAAAGATTCTAACACCATTAGTTTTTAATGTTTCAATTTGAGTATCAAAAGAATTAAAGTTTATTTGCGTAACGTTAGTTTGAGAAATATTACCCAATCCACCTGTAACATCAATAACAGAAATACTACCTTCAGGATCTACAGAATAATCATCATTTGGTTGACCTTCATTAGCGACTAAAAGTTTTGTGCCATCTGGAGTAAATCCAACCATATCTGGAAGATTTCCAGCGGTCACAGTAAAAAGAATTGTACCATCAATATCACAAAAAATAACCACACCATCTTCTAAAGGCCCTTTTGAAATACCAAGAGCGACTATATTATTCATGTAAGCAACACTTGTTGGATCACCATACGTAGATAAATCAATAGCACTAAGTGTTGAGATTGCATTAATATCCGAAAAATCTATTATCTCTAATTTTTGTCCTGTGGAGTTCAATACAAATAAACGTTCAGATACAGGATCGTGAGCTACAATTTCTGCAGATCCATCAGCATCTACTAAATAACTGGTGACATATTCAATATTTAGTAAATCAGTTGCAACAGGAATCGTAGTGTCATTATCTAAAATATAAATACCAACAGTTTCATAAGCGCCAAGCGTTCCATTATTAGGATTTGAAAGCTTTAAAATGAAAAGTTCATCCATTTCGGCAAGTTCATCATCTGTAACAGGAATAGTAAGTGTAATAGCCTCTGTTGAATTTGCAGGAAAGCTAATAGTTTGGTTTACAAAAGTGAAATCATCAGTTTCAGTAGCTGTAAGTAATTCAGTGACTAAGCTAATATCAACAGAAACGATTTCTGATGTAGGTCCAGATAATTCAACTGAGATATCAATAGAAACTCCATCCTCACTAATACTATACGTACTTTGAGTAAAACTAATTTGAGGTGTTACATTAGTGACAGGAGTATAGCTTCCTGGTGAAGCAAAAATAGCGTCACCAAGCGATTGACCAACTAGGTTTGTGGCGGCCGTCCAATTGGTTCCTTCATTAAAGTCCGCATCAGGATTTAATAGCTCTAAAGAAGGACCGTCGCCATCAGCAGAAGTTGGCCAAGGAGCATCGTCGCTATATTCTACTTGAGATATAACATCTCCATTAGAATTTTTAATTTGAAGTAATTCACCACCATTGCCTATAGCATTAGAAATAGCTTGTGGCATATCTAAAAATGTTTCACCATAAAAAGCATCAGCAGTGATTTTGTCAGTAGCTAACAATACGATCTCACTAGCAGCAACTGACATTTCAGGAAATGTAAAATTAAAATTACCTTCATCGTTAACTGTTATACCCCCTAAATTAATAGAAGCTGTACTATTATTATAAATTTCTAAAAACTCTAAAGCATCAGAGTTATCAGAAGGAGCGTTGTACATGATTTCAGTAATAATTAAACCAGAAGTTAAGGCATTGTAAAAGAGGTTTTCACTAACATAAGCCGTTGTTTGTGTATTGGTAAATACATCTTCAAGATTGTTAACGGTTAGATTATATGCCAAACCTTCTGTGAAACCTGAGTGCGTCACAGTTGCTGTCATAGTAGCTATGTCATATACAACAGTGTCAACGGTCAAAGCGGGACTAAAAGTATAGTTAGTTAATATTTCAGCAGTAGTTGTTGTTACATTTTCTGTAAAGACCACTTCTAACGTTGTTTGGTCTAATGAGTATACATTAGCAACACTTGGAGGGTTGGTGTCTGTCGTGGAGATTACAAACGGAGTCGTGTTAAAGGGTAAACTAGCATCTGCTTCAAAATTGTAGTTACTCATATTATTTAAAGCAACATTATAACCATTAGCGGTATACCCCGTTCTTGGGCCATTGTAAACGGCTAATGACGTTCCGTTAACATAAGTTATAGCCGTAGAGCCTTCTGTAAGTCCGGTGCCAATTAAACCTGTTCCAACACCATCATCATAAGCCGAAGCTGAATTTGCAACAGCCGTTATAAATGTAGTAGGTGTATCTATATCGGCACCTTGGTATACAAAGATAGCTTCAGATGATGCCGAAATGCCACCAGGAGAACCAATAATAGTTCCATGAGATACGCTTGGTGTTGCACTAATAGTATAAAAGGTAATAATTGATCCTGCGACAATGACATCTGAACCAGTTTGCCATTCATAATTCGCTTCACCAGAATTAAAAGCGGTGCCTGTCCACTCTTTGTCAGAAAAAAAGATACTACTATTTGCTGGTATGTCAACAAACGTTACCAGAGCAAAGTCGTCATCGTCATTGGCATGAAAAGCCGTAAATGCCATGTCGCCAGTATTGAGCTGAGCACTAGCAATACATGTAAAAAAGATAAAAAATAAGCGTAAAAAATGTTTCATAATTTTTTGGTTGTTTTAGTTCTTGTAAAACTATCAAGCGGAGGTTTCGTTAGTATATACTCAGTATTATAATAGGATGAAGAAATTATTATGAATGTTATCTACAGGTATTTTAAGTGTTATGAGCCATTGTAACTGATAACGATTTATTAAAGTGACATCATGTCATATTTTTTGCCATGGCATAATCATTGACTAATACATACCGAGTTAAAAAAATTATAACACAACAAAACATATATATTTATTATGAGTAAGATTATTGGAATTGATTTAGGTACAACCAACTCTTGTGTTTCTGTAATGGAAGGTAATGAGCCAGTTGTAATCCCAAACGCTGAAGGTAAAAGAACAACACCTTCGGTTATCGCTTTCGTAGAAGGTGGTGAAATTAAAGTTGGTGACCCAGCAAAAAGACAAGCAGTTACTAACCCAACAAAAACAGTTTATTCTATTAAGCGTTTTATGGGTAACAAGTATTCTGAGTCTAAAAAAGAAGCAGAACGCGTACCATATAAAGTGGTAAAAGGTGATAATGACACACCAAGAGTTGATGTTGATGGTCGTTTATATACACCTCAAGAATTATCTGCAATGGTGCTTCAAAAAATGAAGAAGACTGCAGAAGATTATTTAGGAACTGATGTTACTGAAGCTGTAATTACAGTACCAGCATATTTTAACGATGCACAAAGACAAGCAACTAAAGAAGCTGGTGAAATAGCAGGACTTAAAGTTCGTAGAATTATCAACGAACCAACTGCTGCTGCATTAGCATACGGAATGGACAAAAAAGGTGTAGACCAAAAAATCGTAGTATTTGATTTTGGTGGTGGAACACATGATGTATCTATTTTAGAATTAGGTGATGGTGTATTTGAAGTATTATCTACAGATGGTGATACACACTTAGGTGGTGATGATGTTGATCAACGTATTATCGATTGGTTAGCTGAAGAGTTTATCGCTGACGAATCTATGGATTTACGTAAAGACCCAATGGCTTTACAACGTTTAAAAGAAGCAGCTGAAAAAGCGAAGATTGAATTATCTTCTTCTGCACAAACAGAAATCAACTTACCTTACGTTACAGCAACAGCTAGTGGACCAAAACACTTAGTACGTACATTAACACGTTCTAAATTTGAGCAGTTAATCGACGATTTAATCAAACGTACTATTGAGCCATGTGCTTCTGCTTTAAAAGCAGCAGGTTTATCAAAATCTGATATTGACCAAGTTATTTTAGTTGGTGGTTCTACACGTATTCCTGCAGTTGTAAATGCAGTGGAAACGTTCTTCGGAAAAGCTCCAAGTAAAGGTGTAAATCCTGATGAGGTTGTATCTTTAGGTGCAGCGATCCAAGGTGGTGTTTTATCTGGTGATGTAAAGGATGTTCTTTTATTGGATGTTACTCCATTATCATTAGGTATTGAAACTATGGGTAATGTAATGACAAAGTTAATTGAGTCTAACACTACGATTCCTACTAAGAAATCGCAAGTATTCTCAACAGCAGCAGACAATCAGCCATCAGTAGAAATTCACGTATTACAAGGTGAGCGTCCAATGGCAGCAGATAACAAAACGATTGGTCGTTTCCACTTAGATGGAATTCCACCATCAAGAAGAGGAACACCTCAGATTGAAGTAACGTTTGATATTGATGCCAATGGTATCATTAAAGTATCTGCTACAGATAAAGCAACAAACAAAACTCAAGATATCAGAATTGAAGCGTCATCTGGATTAACAGAAGAGGAAATTCAAAAGATGAAAGCTGATGCAGAAGCAAATGCTGAATCTGATGCGAAAGCAAAAGAAACTGCTGATAAATTGAATGAAGCGGATGCAATGATTTTTCAAACAGAAAGTCAGTTGAAAGAATTCGGTGATAAATTATCTGATGATAAAAAAGCACCAATTGAATCAGCGCTTGAAGAATTGAAAACAGCATACGAAACAAAAGATATCGCAGTAATCACTCCAGCTTTAGAGAAAATCAACGAAGCATGGAAAGTAGCAAGCGAAGAAATGTATAAAGCGCAAGCAGAAGGTGGAGCACCAGAAGGTGGACCAACTGACGCAGGTGCTGGTGCAAAAGGACAAGCTGCTGATGATAGTAGTGATGTTGAAGATGTAGACTTCGAAGAAGTTAAGTAAGCAGAGAACCAACTTTTGCTTTTTTGTGAAAGTTGTGTGAATTGCTTATGCCAACAAAGGTGGGCATCTTAGAGAACCAAAATATGTTTTTGGCATATTTTGAGTGAATCACTTATCCCAAACTTGTTTGGGGATCTCAACAACAATTAAAGTCAGAAGCTTGAAGAAGCTAAAGACTGAAATTATATAGTAAAAAACGCAATCATTAATTTGGTTGCGTTTTTTTATTTGCCTTTTTTCTAATTTTTTTTGATTCTCATCCAACCCTTTTAGTTTTAAAAGCGTTTTTAATAATAGAAGCGAAACTTAAGTGAGCTTTAAACAAACTAATAATCATTTAAAAACACATTTTATGAAAAAAGTAAACTACATTATTGTTTTAGCCTTTATCTTAAGTATTAATTTAATATCTGCTCAAGAAGAGAAAACGGATACATCAAAATTTTCATTAGGGTTTACTTTAAGTGAACAGTTGGTTGGTAAAGATTCTGGCGAAAACATTGAAGGAATTTTGGGCTATGCCATTACTTCCAATATGAGCATATATTTGTCAGCGGCAAATGCCACGATGAGAAGTAAAGCATTAGATTCAAATTATAAATTAGATAAATATGCGATTCAAGTTGCTCATGATTTTGCAAAATCTGAAAGCACAAAACTAGAATCTATATTAGGGTTTTCATATCTCAATTTTGATAAAAAAATTCTTGAAGACGATAACAATGGACTAGGTATAGATTTAGGAGTTCAAACCACTTTTAACTTAGAACATAGATTAAATTATGGGTTAAGAATTGTAGTAACTTACAGTAGTTTTTCACCAGGAGCTATATTGAATGCCGGTATTAATTTTAGTTACAGAATATAAATCACTTTTAAATAGCCATATTTTAAATTACCTTATTCAATTATAAGTATAAAATAATGTCAAAACTAGTATCTATAAATCAAAGTGTAAGTGAGCTGGTTGGATTAGCACAAAAATCCAATCAAAAAGCGCAGCTAGCACTATATGATACCTTTTCGGGAAAGATGCTTGGTGTTTGTAGGCAATACATTAGAGATTTACAATTTGCAGAAGATGTAATGATCACATCGTTTCATAAAGCATTTCAAAATATTAATAAATATGAGCCTTATGGTAGTTTTGAGGGGTGGTTAAGACGCATAATGGTTCGCGAATGTATTTCGTATTTACGCATTCAGAAGAATAAATTTAATGTGGTTGAAATTGGAGATTATTATTTTACACAACCAGCGTCAACGACAGACAATTCAACTTCGGATAGTATACAAAAGGCAGTCGACCAATTGCCAATTGGTTGTAAAACAATTTTTAACCTTTATGTGATTGAAGGTTATAAGCATAGAGAAATATCGGAGCTTTTAAATGTAAGTATCGGTACTTCAAAATCGCAATTAGCACATGCTAAAAAGCTTTTAAAATGTAGTCTGGCTAATTTAAATTATAAAGACAATGGAACCCAATAATATAGAAAAGTTAATTCAGGACAATTTTAAAGACCGGCATATAGAGCCGTCTTCACAAGCCAGAGAGCGCTTAATTATAGCCTTAAACTCGAAGCCAAAAAAGAAGAAAAAACTTTGGATACACTATGCGGTAGCTGCGTCTTTGGTTTTAGGTTTGATTTTTGTTGGTGGTACGTTTTTGTTTCATGAAGGAGTCGAAAAGCAAGCCATTGAAATCAGTTATGAAAAGGATGTACCTAAAGAAACACAGCAGCAACACACTTCAGATTCTGTAAATCATAATAAGGCTATAGTATTAGAAGCGCAGCAAGACTCTGAACAAGAACCTAAAATAAGAAAACAGTTTAAAATAGCTTCAAATTTAAATGAAACGGTTTCTAAAAATACAGTTACAAAACAAGACATTGAAACTACTGAGGAAGCTAAATTACTGACGGAAAATTCTACAATTGTTATAGATAAAGATCTTGTAAAAGCTAAAGAATCCGAAGATATAGCAGTTATAAAGTCTCCCCAACAATTTCAATATATTACAGCAGAGGAACTTTTGGCGTCAACAGGAAAGGATAGTAGTTTAAATTTAATTCAGAATAAAAAACAATTATCAGATTCTTATTTAAATGCTGACCAACTTTTACTCGAAATGGAAAAAGAACTATTCGACGAAAAAAACAAAAGCATTTTTAAGAAAGCAGGTAAGCAGCTTAAGCAAATAAACGAAGCTGTTGCCAACAGAAATTACGAACACAACAATTAATCACGTTAAACCATTTTATTATGAAGCAGACCATTTTATTAGTTGCCATACTATGTTGTACGCCATATTTAATGGCACAGACCAATATTTTTGAAGAAAAAGCCGCAATTATTGCTTCGAGAATTGATTCTATCACCACTTCAGAAAAAAGCATCTTAAAAAAAGAGATTAAGAAGATTGATAAGAAGGTAGAAAAAAATGAGATCACCGCAGACACAGCTGAGGTAGAAAAAAAGAAACTAGCCGCTTACCATGCTAAACGTATTAATGCTGCTGTTTTTATTGAAGAACAAAAGCTACAATTATTAATTAAAAATAAAGTTAGAGGTAAATTAGAGCGTACTGAGGAACCAAATAAACCATTCATAAGCGTTTTTGAAGAGGAAAATTTTTATAATGATTCTATTAGCGGTTTAAAAGTTGAAAAGCGTTTCACAACTCAATTTGTCTTTGCTTTAGGTATAAATACCGTTTTAAATGGAGGTGATTATTATGGAGATGGCTTTAAGGTGAATCCGATAGGTTACGGTGAGTTAGGCTTTACTTTTAAATATAGACTTAAAGAAAATACAAATCTTTGGAATCTAAAATTTGGATTATCAATGATGACAGATGAAATAAGACCAAAAGAGGATAATGATGTATTGGTTACTAATGGTAACCAAACGACGCTTGAAGATATTGGTTTTGACTTAAAAAAATCGAGATTAAATAATTTATCATTTGGAATTCCTGTGCATTTAGAATTAGATTTTTCAAAGCCACAATACCACAGTAAAACGGAGCAAACCTATTTAAGATCTCAGCGTGGTTTTAGATTAGGTCTTGGGGGATTTTTCTCAGTAAGGACTCAGACGTCTCAATTTATTAAATATAAAGAAGGAGGTAAAGATATAAAGCAGACAGAGACTTACCACTTTAATATGAACAGTTTTAATTTTGGACCAAGTGTTTATTTTGGTTATAGAGATGTAAGTATTTATGCAAAATATGATATGAATCCCGTATTTAAAGATAATCCTGAAGACATAAATACACTTTCAATTGGTTTAAGGGTGGATATAAATTAGAATGTAAATCCAATTATTTGGTTTGTAAATTCAACGTAATCACTTTAGAATTCCTTAAGTCGATTACGTTTTCTTTTATGAATTTTTGAATCTTCAATTTTAGATGAAAACCAACTCTTTGTATTGATGTTGATCCCAATTATCTTAAGTAACATGTTTAACTGAAAGCATCAATTTTCACTATTATTTATTTAAGTTTTGTACTTTCGAAGTCTAATATATAAGAATGTCTTTTTCAATCCAAATCAAAACCGATTACACCCCAAAACGATTAGCTGTAAAACTTAACGCTAAAGGAGAACAGTTCGTAGTTAAAGGGCATCCTTGGGTGTTTTCTAATAGTATAGTTAAGATTAACGATGATGCTAATACAGGTGATTTAGCTATCATTTTCAGTAAGAATAAAAACAAAGTCGTTGGTTTAGGATTGTATGATGCAGATTCTCCAATCCGTATTAAAATTATTCATAATGCCGAAACTAAAGTTGAGGTTAATGCCGATTTTTTTCAGCATAAAATTAAATTGGCTTTTGAGAAGCGTTCAGAGTTACTTTTAACCAATACTAATAGTTACCGCTTATTATTTGGTGAAAATGATGGTTTCCCTGGGTTAATAGCTGATGTATATGATTCCGTATTAGTGGTAAAAGTATACTCCGAAATTTGGTTGCCTTATTTAGAACCTATTCTAGAAAGTTTACAAAAAACGTCAAAGGCTGAAACCATCGTAATGCGTTTAAGTAGAAGCTTGCAGAATAGTAAAAACCATTCTTTAAAGGATGGTGAAGTTATTTTTGGTACACTAAACAATGAAGTTGTAGAATTTGTAGAACATGGTGTTAATTTTTCTGCCAATGTTATAAAAGGTCACAAAACGGGTTATTTTTTAGATCATAGAGACAATAGACGACGTGTTGGCGAATTAAGTAAAGGCAAATCAGTTTTAGATGTGTTTTCTTATGCTGGTGGATTTTCAGTACATGCTTTAGCAAAGGGGGCAACCGATGTTACAAGTTTAGATATAAGTAAGCAAGCTTTAGATATGGCTCGCGAAAACGGAAAATTAAATGCTTATACAGGTCAACATAAAACTATCTCGGGTGATGCATTTGCAGAAATGAAGGCGTTAATAGCAAAAGGTAAAACCTATGATGTTGTAGTAATCGATCCACCAAGTTTTGCTAAGCAACAATCAGAAATAGATTTAGCAAAAAAGAAATATGCACAATTAGCTGAACTAGGAGAGCAGCTGACTGCTAAAAATGGACTTTTAGTTTTAGCATCATGCTCTTCTAGAGTATTGGCACAAGCTTTTTTCGATTTGAATTCTCAGGTCTTAAATTCTCAATCAAGACTTTTTGAAACAGAACTTAAAACCAAACACGATAGTGATCACCCAATTGCATTCCCTGAAGGAGCCTATTTAAAATGCGGCTATTATCGATTTTTAGAATAATACAAGTTCTTTGTAAATGAAAACTACCAGAGTTTTATGGTAATTTCATAATTTAGAACTCTAATTTTAGTGTTATCTTAATAATGGTGAGATTTATTTCATAATTCGCAACCAACTGTTATGCACGCATAATAAATTACTTTATATTTGTAATCATATAACTAAGTTATAATAATACGTTTTTCATTTTATTAGCAAAAAAACTATGCAAACCAAACTTACTGAATTACTCGATATTAAGCACCCAATTATTCAAGCACCAATGTTTTTAGTCTCTAATGTTGCTATGGTAACAGAAGCTATGAAAGCGGGAATAGCAGGTTGTATTCCAGCATTAAACTACAGAACTTTAGAAGAGTTAAGATCAGCTTTAAAAGAACTTAAGGCTAGTAAAGTTGAAGGTGGTTCGTTTGGATTCAATCTAATTGTGAACAAATCTAATGTAAAGTATAAAGGACAGTTAGAAGTGATTTGCGAAGAAGGTTGTGACTTTATAATTACCTCTTTAGGCAGTCCGGAAGAAACCATCAGACAAGCCCATGCTGTAGGTATAAAAGTGTTTTGTGATGTTACCGATTTAAGATTTGCCAAAAAAGTAGAACAGTTAGGTGCTGATGCGGCAATCGCTGTTAATAATGAAGCTGGTGGACATAGAGGAAATTTATCACCAGAAGAATTAACAAATTTGTTAAGTAAGGAATTATCAATTCCTGTAATTTCTGCAGGTGGAGTCGGTTGCAAAGCAGATATCGATAAAATGTTAAGCTATGGGGCAGATGGAGTTTCCGTTGGTAGTCCTTTTATTGCATCAGTAGAAGGTGGTGTAACGGACGATTATAAACAAGCTTGTGTAGATTACGGAGCTAAAGATATTATAATGACAGAACGTATTTCTGGTACTCCGTGTACGGTGATTAACACACCTTATGTTCAGAAAATAGGAACAAAAGCTACTTGGATTGAAAACCTATTAAATAAGAATAAAAGCCTAAAAAAATGGGTAAAAATGATCCGTTTTTCAATAGGGATGAAAGCGACTGAAAAAGCAGCGAAAAAAGCGACTTACAAAACGGTTTGGGTGGCTGGCCCAAGTATTGAGCATACCACAGAGATTCTTCCGGTAAAAGCTATAGTAGAGAAATTAGTTAATTAATGGCGATAACTTCAAAGACCATCAAGTACAGTATAATTATTATAGGGATTTTAGGATTGCTTTTTATCGGAGCTATACTTTTTTTCATTTTATATGAATCTAAAAAAGATATTTCCAAAGAAGAACCTTATGTTTCTTTTTTAAATAAACCTCAAAAATTAAAAGCAATTAGTACCGTTCGTTGGCATAAAGACAACCTACGTTTTAGTCATTACAGTTTGGAGGTTAATGATGATTCTTACCATAATAATGAAGATGTTAAGTCTGTAAAACAATACCAACCAGGTGATGTAATTACGTTTCATGCAGCAAAATCATATTTTAGTAATCATGTTGGAGAAAGCTTTTATCTTATCGCTCGCGATACTTTAGATACAGGTGAAGTTATAGAATTTCAATATTACTACACACCTGATACTTTACCTTTCGATTAATACGATTCTAATTCAGAAAAAAAAAAGACTTTTGAAGCGGAGATTAGTTTTGATACTATTATAATACTTACTTATAAGAACATAATCGATTATATGACCTATAATGAAATCATAGACTGTCTTTATGACTTACAAGACAAAGATAAAGTGGTGTTTAAAGCGAAGAAACTCGGAATTATCTCAAATAATTCATTAGGCATTTATCATAAGGATTTAAAAGTAATAGCTAAAGAAATTGGTACGGACAACCAACTAGCTTTACAGCTTTTTGATAGCGGAATTTATGAAGCGCGTTTATTATGCAGTAAACTATTTAAGCCCAAAGACGTTACAGAAGCGCTCATGGAAAAATGGGTAAAGACCTTTGAGAATTGGGAAATATGTGATAGCTTTTGTATGGGGTTGTTTTCAAAAAGCGACTTTGCTATTGCTAAAATATTAGAATGGTCAGAAAGAGAATCTGAGTTTGAAAAAAGAGCCGCATTTGCTACTTTGGCATCATATTGTATGGCAGATAAAACTTCAGATAACGGCTTATTTGAACCGTTTTTCTCAGTTATAAAACGTGAGTCTAATGACGATAGAATATACGTTAAAAAAGCAGTCAATTGGACTTTAAGAAATATAGGAAAACGCAATGTAGACCTCAATCGTAGAGCTATAGAAGTCGCTCATGAAATCCTAGAATTTGAAAGTAAATCAGCCCAATGGATTGCAAAAAATGCTATAACCGAATTACAAAAAGAAGGCATTAGAATGTCCGATTATCCGAGAGCTATTTATAGAATTCCGATTGCTAAGATTCATGAAGCTTAAATGTCACTTTATTATTTATAATTTAGATGTATGAAATTAAAGCCAAAATCTATAAGACCATTCATAGGTTCAAAAGATTACAACCTTTCTAGAGAATTTTATCGGGATCTAGGATTTGATGAATTTGTTATTTCTCATAATATGTCTGTCTTTAAAACAGGTGAATTCTCCTTTTATTTACAAGATTATTACGCAAAAGATTGGGTAGATAACACCATGGTTTTTCTAGAAGTTGATAATGTTCAACACCATCTGCAACATTTGAAGCAAAGTAGATTAATAGAAAAGTACGAAAACGTCAGATGTTCAGATATTGTTTATAATGATTGGGGAAATGAGTTTTTTCTTCATGATCCTTCAGGTATACTTTGGCATTTTGGAGAATTCAAAACCGAAGTTAAATAACCGTTTCTAATAGCTTAATATTTTCATAAACTATTGGTACTAAATTTGTTTGTAACAAAACAGCCTGTTTTACGACGTATAATGTAGAACACATGTTTAATAAAAAAAGAAAAAAGTTATGATTAATAAAGGAGCAATAGTATTAGGAGCATTAATTGGAGCAGCGGCAGGAGTGTTGTTAGCCCCAGAAAAAGGAAGCGTTACTAGAGATAAGCTTAAAAAAGAAGGTAAAATAATTAAAGATCAGGTTACTAGCGATTTTTCTGAAGTAAAAGAAGATTTATCTAAAGCAGCCGCTTCTGGTAAAGAAAAGTTTAAACAAGATTTAGAAGATTTCGCTTCAAAATCGAGTTATAAAACAGAACAAGCCATTACCTTTTTAGAAAAGCAATTAGCTATTTTAAAAGATAAGAATAAAACACTACAGAAGACGAGCTGATATAATGTTTTCACTCATATTATAAATTTATTTTTTCGCAAAAATGAGTCTTTTCAAACCTTGAAAAGACTCATTTTCATGTTTTTATAAAAAGAACTACTCAGCGTGGTTTTTATTAACTTAATGTACATCGTTTAAAAATATTAACAAAATTTTTGTATTTTAACATTTTATTTATACGTATTACCCCAAGTCATATTCGTCTTTTTATCTTTTTATAAGTGACTATTAATGAATTGAATGTGTCTCATATAACATATGTATATATGGGCAATATTGTAATATAGCATGTGTATTTAACGCATCTGATTTTATTAACAGATGCATTTGTTTGTAGAAAAACTGTTAATGAAGAGATTAGAACATTCTATCAAAAAAAGATATTTATTATTTATATCTACAATTATATTAATCATTATAGCCGCATTATTTATTCTTCAAAGTAGCGTTAATGATCAAAAAGAAGTGGCTTTATTAATTAATAAAGCATCTGAGCAGTGTATGTTAAACGAACGTATGAATAGCTTAGTATATTCTTTTGAAAGTCTTAATGGAGATACGATCAGCTCAGAAACAATAGGGGCGTTTAAAGACTATGTTGATGAATTTGAAAACACACATCATTATTTAGATTCTGTAAATAAACAAGAAGGAGGAAGTAAGGTATTAGATTCTTTACTTAAAATAACAGATACACAATCACAAAAAATAGTTTCGTCTAGTAGGAATATTATAAACAATCCTAATAAAAATTTAATTGCCGAAGATGTAAATAGTATAGCAGACGCAGAATTGCCTTATTTCTTAACGATGCAGTCTGTAATTAGAGAATATCAAAAGAGTGCTGATAAAAATCTTCAAAATCTTTTACAAACGATTTATACCCTTGCCTTTATTGCAATATTAATATTAATGGGAGAATTCCTATTTATTTTAGTTCCTGCATTAAAGCAATTATTTGAGCAAAATAATAAACTTGTAGAAGTAAATAGTGAATTAGCAAAATCTGAAACCAAGATAAAAGAAAATTTATTAGAGCTAACAAGTCTTAAAATAGATTTAGAAAAAAAAGAGGCTTATAATAAAGTCTTTATTGAGCAAGCACCAACAGCTATTGCCATGTTAGATAATGATATGAGATATATAGCAGTATCTCAGCGGTGGGTCACTGATTTTAAAATGGAGAATGAAGAGATTATTGGTCGTAGCCATTATGATATTTTTCCAGAAATAGGTGAGGATTGGAAAGAGAAGAATCAAAGATGCTTAAATGGTGCTATTGACATTTGCGATGAAGCACCTTTTGTCCGTGCGGATGGAACCGTACAATGGATTTTTTGGGATGTACGTCCTTGGTATATTTCAGAAGGTAAGATTGGAGGTTTGCTAATGCATACAGGTGATATAACACACCTAAAGGAAAAGGAAGATGAAAAAATTCGTATAGAAAAAATATTAGAAAAATCTAATGAAGTGTCTCGTATTGGGACATGGGATATCGATTTAATAAAAGGCGATCTGTTTTGGAGCAAGATTGTTTACGAAATACACGAAGCACCTGAAGGCTTTAAACCAAATTTAGAAACAGCAATTCAATTTTTTAAGGAAGGAAAGAGTAGAGATACTCTTGAAGATGCCGTAAATGAAGCTATAAAGAACGGTACCTCTTATGATGTAGAAGTAGAGTTAGTGACCTTAAGAGGTAATATTGTTTGGACACGTGCTATTGGACAGACAGAAGTTGTAAATGGAAAATGTATACGTGTTTTTGGAGTGTTTCAAGATATAAATGAGAAGAAGCTTTCTCAAATAGCTTTAAATAAGGCGCATACAGAGTTGAAAGCTATTTTTAACTCTAAAGCGATTGCTATTGTTGCTACGACTAAAGATGGTATTATAAGTAAATTTAATCCCGGAGCGGAAGCTTTAACGGGGTATTCTGCAGATGAAATGATAGGTTTAGAAAGACCTATTTTGTACCATTTCAGAGAGGAATTAGATAACTTTACAGCGGATATTGCGAAACAATATGGAAAAAGTCTTACCGGTTTTAGCGCACAACAAGAATTAGCAAAATATAATGCTTACGATACGCGAGAATGGCACTACCTGAGAAAGGATGGATCGATTCTACCTGTTCAATTAACCTTAACATCCATTAAAGATGAGAAAGGTGAAATTATTGGCTTTTTAGGTGTATCTACAGATGTTTCAGAAAAAAGAATGGCTCAAGATGAGCTGTTGCAAAAAAATAAACAATTAAATTTTGCTGAAGAGATAACCCTATTAGGAAATTGGCAATGGGATATAGCTACCGGCAATATTGAAAGTTCTAATAATCTCTATAATATTTTTAATCTCAATAAAGATATCGATGTTTTAAATTTTGATACTTATTTTAATTTGGTTCATCCTGAAGATAAAGAATTTGTAGGTACCTGTGTAAGACAAATTATTGAAGAAAAAACATTTAATAAGTTTATACACCGTATTGTAACAGGTGATGGAGTGGTGAAAACCATTCAGGTATTAGGTGAAGTTGTTACAAATGGTAATGGAGAGATTATTAAAATAAATGGCACTAGCCAAGATATTACAGCGACAAAAGAAGCAGAAATAGAATTGAATAATGCGCACATGCAATTAAAAGCAATCTTTAATTCTGGTCCTATTGCAATTGTCTCTACCGACAATAATGGAATATTTAGTCATTTTAATAGTGGTGCGGAACATTTATTAGGCTATTCATCTTCGGAAATGGTAGGGTTAAAAGCACCTGAAATTTATCATATAGAAGAAGAACTAGACCAATTTAGAATTGATATAGCAGAAAAATATGGTATGGATCCTGATGGATTTGATCCTTATTTGGAATTAGCAAGACGAAATGAATATGATACTCGGGAGTGGACGTATAAAAGAAAAGATGGCTCTACGTTTCCTGTAGAATTAACCTTAACGGCAATTAGGAACGAACAAGGTGAAAAAATTGGATTCTTGGGTGTCGCATTTGATATTACTGAGAAGCAGGTAGTAAAGAATGAGATTTTAAGAAAAAATCAATTATTAAACTTTGCTGAAGAAATTAGCTTATTAGGAAATTGGCAATGGGATACCGTTGCAGATAAGGTAGAATGGTCTAATAACTTGTATAATATTTTTGGGCTCGATAAGGAGGTACAAACATTAAGTTTTAATACGTATTTTAATTTCGTTCATCCAGAAGATAAAGACATTGTAACCGATTATTTTGACCAGACACGTGTAGAGAAAAGACTTAAGCGACTTACCCACCGTATTATAGCAGGTAATGGTGAGGTTAAAACCGTACAACTTCTAGGTGAAGTTATTACCGATCTATTCGGTAATATTATTGAAATGATTGGAACCTGTCAAGATATTACAGCCGCTTATGCCGCAGAAAGAGAATTATTTGATGCCCACACGCAATTAAAAGCAATATTTAACTCTGGTCCATTAGCCATTGTATCGGTCGATAATGATGGTATTATTACGCATTTTAACTATGGTGCAGAATTTTTACTAGGCTATTCCGCTTCAGAAATGATTGGATTAAAGAAACCAGAGATTTATCATTTAGATGAAGAGCTCATTGCTTTTAAGGAAGATATTGCTAAAAAGTATAATAAAGATCTCGACGGTTTTAGTCCTTATTTAGAATTGTCAAAGCATAATGCATACGATACAAGAGAATGGACGTTTAGAAGAAAAGATGGTTCAACGTTTCCTGTAGAGTTAACATTAACGGCCATAAAAAATAACGAAGGAGAAAAAATAGGCTTTTTAGCTGTATCAAATGATATTACTGAGAGAAAAATTACTCAGTGTGAACTGATACGGAAAAACCAAATACTAAATTTTGCAGAGGAAATTACGCTGATGGGGAATTGGCAAGCAGACATTATAAATGATACCGTTAAATGGTCAACGAACCTTTATCGTATTTTTCAATTAGATGAAAGTACTGACACAACACTAAATACATATCTTGATTATACGCACCCAGAAGACAAAGAACGCGTAGCGGAACACATGTGCAAGGCAGTTGAAAATAAAACGTTTACGGATTTGTCGCATCGAATTCAATTAAAAGATGGTACCGTAAAAATTGTTCAACTTTTAGGTCAAGTAATTACAAATGATGTTGGTACTGTTACAGAAATAATTGGGACGTGTCAAGATGTAACAGCTCAGAAAACTGCAGAAATAGAACTTATTCGTAAAAATCACTTTCTAAGTTTTGCAGAACGGATAACCATGATGGGGAATTGGCAATGGGATGTTGTCACCGATAGCTTAAAGTGGTCTTCTAATTTGTATAAAATATTTGAACATGATGAAAGCTTAACGGATTTAAAATATGATACATTCTACAGCTATGTTCATCCAGAAGATAAAGAATATATTACGAAGTATGTAGAGGGTTCATTCTTAGCAAAAAAGTTTCCTAGTAATTTTATACACCGTATTATAACTGGTAGTGGAAAAATAAAAACAGTGCATTTCTTAGGCGAAGTTTTCCTTAATGAGCAAGGTGAAGTTATTGAAATGATGGGTACTTGCCAAGATATTACCGAACAAAAGATGGAGGAAAATAAGTTTAGAGGCTTATTAGAATCGGCTCCAGATGCTATGGTCATTGTCGATGAAAACGATGAAATCCAATTAATTAATAAAGAAGCTGAAAAATTATTTGGTTACCAAAGTGACGAGTTGATTGGTAAGAAGGTAGAAATGCTTATTCCTAAAAGATTTGAAGGCATGTATACAGAACATCGTGCTAGTTTTTTTAGTAATGATCCCGAGAAACGTTTAACAACAGGGAGAAATGAATTATATGGTTTAAACAAGGAAGGTAAAGAAATTCCTATTCAAGTAAGTCTTAGTCCTCTTCAAACTGAACAGGGACTATTATTATCAGCAGCGATAAGAGATATAACGGCTCAAAAACAAGCAGAGAGTGAAATTTTGCGCAAGAATCAGTTATTAACTTTTGCTGAGAAGATAACAATGATGGGGAATTGGCAATGGAATCTTATTACCAACGCTGTAGAATGGTCTGCTAACCTTTATAATATTTTTGGAGTTGAAGAAAATACAACGATATCGTATGATACCTATTTTAGTTTTGTTCATACAGATGATAAAGATCGAGTAACAGCACATGTAGAAAGGTCAATTAAAGATAAAAACTTTATTGATTTAATGCATCGTATCACTTTATTAGATGGAACAATAAAAACCATACAGCTTTTGGCCGAAGTTATCGTAAATACTACTGGTAATGTGGTTGAAATGGTTGGTACTTGTCAAGATGTAACGGCACAGCGAATGGCAGAAAACAAATTTAGAGGCTTGTTAGAGTCTGCACCAGATGCCATGGTAATTGTGAATGCAGAAGAAAATATTCAACTTATTAATAAACAGGCTGAAAAATTATTTGGTTATTCAGCAGAAGAATTAATTAATAAACCTGTTGAAATTCTTATTCCTAAGCAATCTTCAGAAGACTATGTTTCCTATAGTGACGGTTTTTTCTCTAACCTAAATGTAAGTGCTATGGGAGTAGGTAATGAAAAAGAACTATTCGCTATAAATAAAAGCGGCATAGAAATACCAATACAAATAAGTTTGAGCCCGCTTCAAACAGAAGAAGGCTTATTAGTCTCGGCAGCTATACGAGATATAACGGTTCAAAAATTAGCACAAACTAAAATAATAAATGCTAAAAATGATTTAGAAGTTTTAGCACAGAAATTAATTATTCAAAATAGTCAACTTGCAGATTTTGCACAGATTACGTCTCATAATCTCCGAGCGCCAGTAAGTAATTTAAATTCTCTTTTAGGGTTTTATGTAGAATCGGATGATAATGAAGAAAAAGACTTTTTGTTTAAAAAATTCGAAGCAGTTATTAGTCATCTTACCGTAACCTTAAACACGTTGGTAGAGGCGTTAAAAATTAGAAGTGACAATTCTAGGAATAAGGAAGTTATTCGATTTGAAGACGTGCTGAGAACCACAACAGACATTTTAAGTGGAGAAATATTAAAAACTAGTGCTATAATTAAAGCAGATTTTTCTAAATTGCCATCAATAAATTATGATAAAATTTATTTAGAAAGTATTTTCCTTAATTTGATAGGAAATGCTATAAAATATAGGTCTAAAGATAGAGACCCACAGATTAGTATAGAATCTGAAAACCACAATGGGAAAATAAAATTAACAATAACAGATAACGGTTTAGGTATAAACTTAGAGAGACATGGTAATAAAATTTTTGGTTTAAATAAAGTATTTCACAGACATCCAGATGCTAAAGGCGTGGGGCTATATATGACCAAAACACAAATTGAAGCGATGGGCGGAGCTATTAATGTATCAAGTAAAGTAAATAAAGGGACAACGTTTACAATAATTTTTTAATTATGAATAGTAATTACAATATATGTGTAATTGATGATGATGACATCTATCAATTTACAATTGTTAAAATACTTAAGTCCATTGATTTAGATAAGAAAATAAGTCTTTTTTCAGATGGGGAAGAGGCCTTAGAATTTTTAATAGACAATCTCTATAATAATGAAGAACTTCCAGATGTTATATTTTTAGATATTAATATGCCTATTATGGATGGTTTTCAATTTATGGAAGAATACGTAAAAATAAAACCTAAATTAAATAAGAAAATAACGATCTATATGGTGTCTTCTTCTGTTGACCCTGTAGATATAGAAAGGGCTAAGAACATTAGCGACATTTCTGACTATATTATAAAGCCAATAAAAGCAGGACAATTGCAAGAAATTATGAATAACCTTTAAAAGGAGGTTTATTGCTTAAATTTTTCTTAGACTAATTTATCAATAAACCCAACATTAACCACATGTGTTCCTTTAAAAGGTATAATTGAAACCTTGTCCTCAAATAGATGTGTAGCACGTGCTGATTCTAGTTGAATTCTTTGTTCATCTAAATATTCATCTTCAGTGCCATAAATCAATTTCACTTTGGTGTCTTTAGCTAGATACTCAAAATCTTCGGCGGTTAATTCCTTCGGAATTCCGCCAGAATGGAGTACAAGCTGTTGGCATTGTAGCTGTCGTTTTGCTATATATCGCATAGCCACACTTACTCCTTGCGAATAGCCGAAAACGATTAAATGAACACCTTCAGGAATTTTTTCAGCTTCTAATACCGCATCAATATAATTTAGAATATTATCCATTCCAGCTTCAGTATTATCTCGCGTTAGCCAATTAGCACCAACATGCATTTTAGGCTGAATATAAAACTTGCTTGGAGCTTGTGGAGCAATGATGTAATTGTCTTCAGCATTTAAGCCTTTAAAATATTTAATAAAATAACGACTCATATATCCCATGCCGTGACATACCAACCAAACCGTTTTTGTACGTTCAGTAAGTGTATTTAAAGTAGAGTAGGAGTTGGTACTGGTGTATGAGATTTCTTTCTCTTGTGAATTCATTTTTCTAGGCGGTTTCTGTATCTTTGTATTCGATTCAAAAATACTATTTTTATATGCAAATGACTAAAGAGGATTTCTTAGCAAAAGCGAATTTAGCAAGCAAAAACACTTTAATGGAAACCTTAGATATTGAAATGGTGGACTTTGGTGATGATTTTTTAGTAGCCAGAATGCCTGTAACATCTAAAGTGTACCAACCCGACGGAGTATTACATGGAGGAGCCACTGCCGCTTTAGCAGAAAGTGTTGGTAGTTTTGCTTCGCATATTTTTATAGATACGGAGAATATGTTTGTTCGTGGTTTAGAAATTACAGCGAATCATCTTAAAAGTGTTACCGAAGGTTATATCTATGCTAAAGCGACATTTTTACATAAAGGACGTACCACACAGTTATTAGATATTAGAGTAACTGACGAAGCCGATAATCTAATTTCAATATGTAGACTATCTACGATTTCACTTCCAAAAAAGAAATAAGTAATGGATTCTATATCCTTTTTTGATGCTTTAGAGCAGCAATACAAAAACAATTTACCTTTTGTAGTTTACAGCAGACCAATTAATTCAATAATTAAATGTTGGTTGCAAGAGGACGATTCTGTTTATAAATCAGAGACTTTTGCCGAAAGTGGATTTTTATTTGCTCCTTTCGATCTCAAGCAAAACAGTATTCTTTTTCCTAAAGAGCATTGTTTGTATTCTGAAATAACAATTGATAATTTAGACGTTGAAGATTTTGAATCTACTGAGATTCTTCAAAGTAAAAAAGAAAGAATGCAACACATCGATTTGGTTTCTAAAGGAATCGATAGTATTAAAAATAAGGATTTACAAAAAGTAGTGCTTTCGCGTTGTGAAACAAAATCACTTCAAGATACGAATCCATTAAACATTTTTAAACGGCTTTTTAATACCTATGCAAATGCAATGGTGTACTGTTGGTATCATCCTAAAGTAGGATTATGGATTGGCGCTACACCAGAGTTATTGTTAAAAATTGAAGGCAAACGACTCACCACCATTTCTTTAGCGGGAACCCAGCCTTACCAAGAAGACAAGGAAGTAAGCTGGACAAATAAAGAGTTTGAGGAGCAGCAAATTGTAACGGATTACATTACAGAACAACTAAAACCATATGCTTCAAACATCAATGTATCAGAAGTAGATACTGTAAGAGCCGGAAATTTATTACATCTTAAAACGAGAATCATTAGTGTTTTAAAAGATGATGCGGATTTGAAATCGATAATTGAAGCTTTGCATCCAACTCCAGCGGTTTGTGGGTTTTCTAAAGCAAAAGCAAAGGATTTCATACTTAATAATGAAAACTATAGCCGAGAATATTACACTGGTTTTTTAGGAGAATTAAATTTAACACAAAGCAGAACTCGTAACACTAACAGGCGTAACGTAGAGAATAACGCTTACGCTGTTGTAAAAACACAGTCTAATTTCTACGTGAATTTACGTTGCATGCAACTCAAAGACTCCAATGCAAATATCTATGTAGGTGGAGGTATTACCAAGGATTCTAACCCAGAAAACGAATGGGAAGAAACCGTAAATAAAACAGGCACAATTAATACGGTACTTAATTAAATAAAAAATGTAATTAGTTATATTTTTAGTTGAAGCTCTATTTTATTATCTCCTTTTATTAGGTAATTTTGTATTTATATGAAGTACTCAAAAATACCTTTGTCCCAAACTGTAGTTACCTTATGTAAAACACATAACGTAAAGCATATTATAATTTCGCCAGGTAGTAGAAATGCTCCGTTAACAATCGGTTTTACTAACGATGATTTTTTTAAGTGTTACAGTATCGTTGACGAACGTTGTGCTGCGTTTTTTGCATTAGGAATTGCTCAGCAACTACAAGAACCAGTTGCTGTGGTTTGTACTTCTGGTAGTGCATTACTAAATTATTATCCAGCGGTTTCAGAAGCCTATTATAGCAATATTCCTTTAGTCGTTATATCTGCAGACAGACCAAAACATCTTATAGATATCGGTGATGGACAAACTATAAAACAAAAAAATGTCTATGGAGAACATGTAGTGTACAATGCCAATTTAAAATCAGATTTAAAGGAAGGAGAAAACGCTCATACAGATAGTGAAAGAGCTATTCTTAAAAGTATAGAGAATAAGCTAGAGCGTTTCCTAGGGCTTCAAAAAGACATACAGACACATAATGAATCTGAAATTCATGATGCCCTTACGGTTGCGAAATTAAATTCAGGACCAGTTCATATTAATTGCCCATTTGATGAACCTTTATACGAAACGACAGAGGAATTAACCATAAATCCAAAGCCTTTTAAAATTAGAAGTAGAGAGGATAAGGTCGATCGTTTTGAAATTAAGAGCTTACTAGATGTTTGGCATAGTGCTAAAAGAAAAATGATTTTGGTTGGTGTATTAGAACCCAATTCTATTGAAGCACAATGGATACAGGAAATAGCAGATGATGATAGTATAATAGTATTAACTGAAACGACTTCTAATTTGCACCATGCTGATTTTTTCCCTGGCATTGACAAGTTAATTGCACCCTTAGATGAAGATGATTTAAAAGCTCTTCAACCAGACATATTAATTACATTTGGAGGCTTAATTGTTTCAAAAAAAATAAAGGTATTTTTAAGAACCTATAAGCCAGAACTGCACTGCCATGTTGGCTTAACGAGAGCTAATGATACTTTTTTCTGCCTAGAAAAGCATATTAAATTACGTCCCAATACATTTTTAAGTTCATTTTTACCTGAAGTTACGCACCATACAAAAAGTACTTATAAAAGTCAGTGGCTTGCTGTGCGTCAGAAACGACGAAAATTACAAGATGATTATCTGCAAACTCTTCCGTTTTCGGATTTTAAAGCATTCAATTCAGTTTTAAAGAGTATTCCAAAGCAAAGTCAGTTACAAGTGGGCAATAGCTCTGCAATACGCTACACACAACTGTTTCAACTAACAAAAAATATTGATGTATTTTGTAATAGAGGTACAAGTGGTATTGATGGTAGTACGAGTACGGCAATAGGTGCAGCTGTAGCATCAGATAAGCGAACCACATTGGTTACAGGTGATTTAAGTTTCTTTTATGACAGCAATGCACTTTGGAACAATTACATTCCAAAAACCTTCAGAATTATTGTAATTAATAATGAAGGGGGTGGCATTTTTAGAATCTTACCAGGTGATAAAAACACAGAAAATTTTGATCGTTTCTTTGAAACCAAACATCACTTAACAGCTAAGCAATTATCTGAAATGTATGGTTTTGAGTATGCTGTTGCTAAAAATGAAACGGAATTAGAACAGCAATTAGAATCCTTTTATAAAGGAGCTAGAAAACCAAAATTATTAGAGATATTTACACCATCGCGTAGTAATGATAAAATCCTATTAGATTTTTTTAAATACATTAAATAAATGTTGCAAAATAGTAAAGATGTGACTATTTGATTTTTATTGTGTCTAAAAATTGTTACCTTTAAATGGTATAATTTTGAAAACTAAATAACTTAAAACAAATAGAAACATGAGTAAAAGAGATGATTTAATCGTAAAGTATGCGGCAGATTTAAAAGATAAATGTGGTGTTAATGCTGATATGGATTTATTAACTAAAGTAACTATAGGTTTAGGTCCTTCAATTTACAATGCAGATTCATCTACAGTTTCTGGTTCTGATGAAAAAGAATTAGCAACCGTAAAAAACAACTTTTTAATTAAAAAATTAGGATTAAAAGATGGTGCTGAATTAGATAAAGCTATTGATTCTGTAATGGAAACATATGGTCGTTCTAATCGGTCAAAATATAGAGTAGTGGTTTACTACTTATTAACAGTACATTTCAAAAAAGAGTCTGTTTATTCATAGATAAAATTTCAAATACGATTAAGCGTTATAATTTTTAAATTATAACGCTTTTTTTGTGCAGAAAAAATTAATTATACATTCAACTTCTTTTTAAAATCTCATCAAAATATATTTACCTTTGCAACATGATATATTTAGGAGAATACAATACGTTAGAAATTTTAAGAGATACCGAACCAGGATTGTTTTTGGGAGATGGTGCAGATGGTGAAGTCCTTTTACCTAACAGATATGTGCCTAAAGTATTTGATATAGGTGACAAAATTGAAGTCTTTGTTTATTTAGATAACGAAGAACGACCAGTTGCTACAACAGATCAACCTTATATTAAAAAAGGTGATTTTGCTTTATTACGTTGTAACCAAGTTACAGATTACGGAGCCTTTTTAGATTGGGGTTTGGTAAAGGAATTGTTTTGCCCATTTAGAGAACAAGCTTTTAAAATGAAATCTGGTGGTTGGTATCTAGTACATTGTTATTTGGATGAAGAATCTCAGCGACTTGTTGCTTCTAGCAAAACCAATCGTTTTTTAGATAATAAAGAATTAACTGTTGCTCAATTTGACGAGGTAGATCTTATTGTGTCTCACCCTTCAGAATTAGGAATGAATGTTATTGTAAATAAAACGCACTTAGGTCTGGTTTTTAATGATGATATCTATAGAGATATTAGTGTAGGTGATAGATTTAAGGGAATTATTAAAAAAGTCCGTGAGGATAATAAGCTCGATATTTCACTAAATCAAATAGGTTATAGAAATATTGAACCGAATGCAGAGCATATTCTAAACGAATTACATGACAATGGAGGCTTTTTACCTGTGCATGATAAATCGAATCCTGAAGTGATTAAAGATTTATTACAGATGAGCAAAAAGAGCTTTAAAAAAGCGGTTGGTTCGTTATATAAAGAGCGTCAGATAGAAATAAAAGAAGACGGTATTTATTTATTATAAGAATCGTTTTCTGGATTAGCTAATGAGTTTTCAATCCAATCTATAGCGTTTTCAAAATCTTTAAATACTTTTCTGTTGAATTTGAAAAAGTGACTTTCAATTTCAATAATACGTTCAGTAAGATTGCTGTAAACGATTATAGCATAAGCTTTTAGATTCTTGAATGTTTCGTTAAATATTTTAGCGTCATTAAGGTTTATTGAATAAGAATTTTTTCTGTTAGCTATAAAACCAAAAGGTCTATCCTCAAAATGTGTTTTTATTATGAATGCGAGTTCATCAAAGTTTTTGAAAGTTATATCTGCACCTTCATCAAACTCTGATACCAAAAAATTCGAGTAAATATATACGGTTCCTAACTTCAATTTATAGACCTTATATTCTTCATGATGCAGGTTAGGGTTATAATTCATTGTATATTAATATTTTGAACGCAAATATACTATGCTTGCATAATAAAATAAAGTAAAAAATAGTGTTTAGCGTATTATTATTAATTTCTTACTTTTGCGCTCTAAATAGTGATAAATATGAGCCATATAGATTGGAAAGTTGCCAAGTCTTATGAAGATATAACCTATCATAAATGCAATGGGGTTGCCAGAATTGCATTTAATAGACCAGATATACGCAATGCATTTCGCCCAAAGACCACTTCAGAACTTTATGACGCCTTCTATGATGCAGGCGAAGATGTAAATATTGGAGTCGTACTTTTAAGTGCAGAAGGCCCTTCTACCAAAGATGGTATTTGGAGTTTCTGTTCTGGAGGCGATCAAAAGGCTAGAGGTCACCAAGGGTATGTTGGAGAGGATGGTTACCATCGTTTAAACATATTAGAAGTGCAACGTTTAATTCGTTTTATGCCAAAAGCGGTTATTGCTGTTGTGCCAGGTTGGGCTGTAGGTGGAGGCCATAGTTTACACGTGGTTTGCGATTTAACTTTAGCGAGTAAAGAACATGCTATTTTTAAACAAACAGATGCAGATGTTACTAGTTTTGATGGTGGTTATGGCTCTGCGTATTTGGCAAAAATGGTAGGCCAAAAAAGAGCAAGAGAAATCTTTTTCTTAGGACGAAATTATTCTGCCCAAGAAGCTTATGACATGGGCATGGTAAATGCCGTTATTCCTCATGAAGAGTTAGAAGATACCGCATACGAATGGGCACAAGAAATATTAGCTAAATCACCAACATCTATAAAAATGTTGAAATTTGCGATGAATCTTACCGATGACGGTATGGTTGGTCAACAAGTATTTGCAGGTGAAGCTACACGATTAGCTTATATGACAGATGAAGCTAAAGAAGGTAGAGATGCCTTTTTAGAAAAAAGGAAGCCTAATTTTCCAAAAAAATGGATTCCTTAATCTAAACGAAATGAATAAAATTAAACCGTGGCTTTCTGCCATGAGATTAAGAACGTTACCACTTTCTGTTTCTGGAATTATTCTTGGAGGTTGTTTTGCATTTTATAATGGAAAATTTAACCCATGGGTTTTTGCTCTTGCGATATTAACAACAATTGCTTTGCAAGTACTGTCAAACTTAGCTAATGATTATGGTGATGGTATGCGTGGAACGGATAATGATGAACGTGTAGGTCCACAACGGGCCCTGCAGAGTGGTGCCATTACTCCAGATGAAATGATGGATGGTATTAAACTTAATATTATTATCGTTATTATATTAACCATGGTCCTTATTTGGAGCGCTTTTGATTCTGGGAGTATTTTATATATTTTATTATTTTTAGTACTTAGTGGATTTTCAGTTTATGCCGCTTTAAATTACACTATGGGAAGGTCTCCTTATGGTTACCGTGCACTTGGAGATGTTTTTGTATTCATCTTTTTTGGGTTAATTAGTACCTTGGGGTGTTATTTTCTTTTTATGCATAGATTAGATCATGTTGTCATCTTACCAGCTATTTCAATAGGTTTATTAAGTGTAGGTGTGTTAAATTTAAACAACATGCGAGACATTGATTCTGATACCAATGCAGGGAAAATTACTTTAGCAATTAAACTCGGAAAGAAACGTGCTAAACAGTATCATTTTGCGCTTGTAATAGGTGCTATGTTAGTCTCAGTACTATTCTCAATATTATATTATGTTGAGCCTTATAATTTTATGTATTTATTAGCATTTATCCCTTTATTAATTCATCTTAAAAAGATAAAAGCAGCAGAAAAACCTAATGATTTCGATAGTCAATTAAAGGTTTTAGCCCTGTCCACATTCCTCATTGCAATACTTTTGGGAGTTGGATATATTTTATATTAGATTATTTAAACATAGTTACTTATAAAAATTTTTATAAAACTTAAGCTCGTAAATGCTTAAGTTTTTTTTATTTTAACACTTTAATTAATTTACATAAATGATATGAAAAAGCTATTTACGTTAATCCTATTAATTTTATTTACAATTAGTAATGCGCAAAACACAACCTTAAATATCAGCGAAAGCGCAGAATACAAGGATAAAGAAAAAGCAATAGATGTATTAACGATTCATACTACTGAAAATGGCTTAACAGGGATAGTTAGAGAGAGTAAGCATGATATATTGTTCGATGTTTTTGACAATGACCTCAATAAAACACATAACCTAGTCGTAAAAAGTGACAAAAAGGAAAGGTATATAGGCGAAGTTGTCTATGGTGATGAAATTAAAGTGTTTACGGTGTTTTCGCCTAAGGCTAAAGAGCGTTTGGTTTACTGTCATACATTTAATATCAAAAGCGGATCACATAGCAAAAAGAAATTATTCGAAGCTACAGTAGCAAAAAAAAGATTCTTATTTGGTAATCGAAAAGATCGTCAAACCAGTATAGATATATCTCCAAATGGAAAATATTTGGCAATGGCTACAGATAATATTTATAAAGATGTAAATGATTATGCCATAAGAGTGTTTGATGCTACTACCTTAGAGCACATATACACTAAGAGTTATCAAAAGCATGAAGAAAAATATTTTCAACATAATGATATTTCTATAAATGACGAAGGTGTGGTATTTGTATTAGGAAAACTATACGAAAATGGCAAAAAAGAAAAGAAAAAAGGAGAAGCGAACTATAGTTTTATTTTAAATAAAATTACAGAAAAAGCTAACGAAGAAATATCTATAAGTCTCGATGATCAGCATATTAGAAACTTAAGGATTTCAATAGTTGATAATAAACTGCACCTCATTGGTTTTTATTCAGAAAAAAGAACTGGTAAGATTAAAGGGGGCTGTAATTTTATCATTGATTCTGATATTTTCTCGGTTGCTAGTAAAAATAATTATGAGTTACCTTTAGATGTATATGAAGATTTGTATGGTGATAAAAAAGGCTCAAGAAAAAAAGAAAAAGGAAAAGAACTGACTAATTTTTACATAGATTATGTTTTAAAAGATTCACAAGGCAACACGTATTTATTAGCTGAAGAGTTTTATATCACACAAACTTATGTTTCTACAGGTATGAATAATGGTTATTGGCAAACCGTTTATCATTATGATGATATCCTTATTTTTAAATTTGGTGCCTCTGGAAATTTAGATTGGGGAAGAAGTATCTTTAAACGCTCTAATTCTCCTTCTTATAACGCATTTTTAAAAAATGATGAATTGCACGTGCTTTTAAACTCTGGTAAAAACCTTCTCGAAAAAGATGATGGCAGAACTAAAGTTTCTAAAGGTTGGTTTGAATCGTCATCACTCTACGATATTGTTTACAACAGCTCTGGGAAGTAATATATAGTAAGATTCAAGATAATAAGGGTAAAACCTATTATCAACCTTTTTATGGAACTTATCAAGACGGAAAATTTATTATGATGAGTTCTGGTCGAAAGAAAAGACAATTTATGATTTTACAATAACGTAAATATATAATTATGAAAATCACATTTTACGGTCATGCCGCTTTAGGTATTCAAATTAAGGACATTCATATTTTAGTAGATCCTTTTATTACGGGGAATGATAAAGCTTCAAAGATAGACATAGATATGCTTAAGGCCGACTATATTCTCGTAACACATGCACATCAAGATCATATTTTAGACGTAGAAGCCATTGCTAAACGTACAGGTGCTATTATCATTTCTAATTTTGAAATTGTAACGCATTTCCAAAACAAAGATTTAGAAGGTCATCCTATGAATCATGGTGGATCATGGGATTTCGAATTTGGGAATCTTAAATATGTCAATGCCATTCACACCTCGTCATTTCCTGATGGTTCCTATGGCGGACAACCTGGTGGGTTTATTATTGAAGGCGAGCATAAAACCATTTACATTGCAGGCGATACCGCTTTGACTATGGACATGAAATTAATTCCGATGCAAACCAAACTCGATTTGGCCATTTTACCAATTGGAGATAATTTTACTATGGGTATTGATGATGCTATTTTAGCAAGCGATTTTGTTGAATGTGATAAAATTCTAGGTTATCATTTCGATACCTTTGGGTATATTGAGATTAATCATGAAGAAGCCAAACGGAAATTCTTCGATAAGGGTAAAGACTTAATGTTGCTAGAGATTGGAGAGCGTATAGAGTTATAAGTTTAATCGTGTTTAAATATTAAACTAGAGCAAAACGGACACTAGAGTTGGTGTGTTTTTATAGTTGGTTGTTTTATAGTATTTTGCATTGATAAAACGTTCAACTTTTAAAAATGTTTATAATCTATTAATAAAAACTCAAAATATGAAAAATCTAATATGTTGTTTTCTAATTAGTGTTGTTGTTTATAGCTGCTCAAATGCACCACAGTATAACGATCCTATTCCTCCACATGATAATTTTAAGATAGAATCTACAATTCTAAATGAAACGCGCGTTATTAACGTTTGGACACCTCCAAATTATAAAACGAGTACTGATTCTTTACCAGTAATTTATATGCCAGATGGTGGTATTGTAATGGAGGATTTCCCACATATTGCAAATACGATTTCTAAACTTGTTGAAAATAAAAGTATAGATCCAATTATCCTTGTTGGCATAGAAAACATAGATAGAAGAAAAGATTTGTCTGGTGCTTCTGAAGTAAAAGCAGATGAGGAGTATTGCCCATTAACAGATGGTGCAAAAGATTTTAGAGCTTTTATTACAGATGAATTAATGACGGACATTAATGGTAAGTATAGAACGGCTAATAAAACAGGTATTATTGGAGAATCTTTGGCTGGCTTATTTGTAATGGAAACGTTTCTTCTTAACCCAGATACGTTCGATTTTTATATAGCCATGGATCCGTCATTATGGTGGAACGATCATTATTTAGTAAAAAACACGGAAAACTATTTAGAAAATTTCCCAGAAAGACAGACTAAACTTTGGTTTGCCGCTTCTGGTGCAAAAGATATTTCTATTCACTCTCAAAATATTGCTGAAATTTTAGAAAATAAATCACCTAAGCAGTTAGTGTGGAAATATTCAGACGAACCAAATGAGCAGCATAATACCATTTTTAGAGCGACAAAAGAAAAAGCTTTAATCTGGACGTTAAACGCTAGTAAAACAGATTGATTAGATCAAATAGGTTTGATAAAAGGTATATCGTATTGTGAAACATTAACTTTAATAATTAGATGCTTCTATAATTGAAATGAAAAGAACATTAGTTAAATTTAGGAGTAGTGTTTTTCGGGAATTCATACGTAAGCACGAGAAATATGCACCTATTATTTTCTTTATCGGTGGATTTGTTTTCGATACGTTAACACTTGGACGCGTTGATCGCTTATATGATTTAACCGTTTTAAGTCTGCATATGACGTTTTTAACGATTACGATTTACTTATTTAACTTAGCAGACGATTTTAAATGGAAAAATAGATTTTTACTAAGATTAAGAGACTATTACCCCTTAGCTATTCAATTCTTCTTTGGAGCACTGTCAAGCGCGTATGTCATCTACTTTTCTAGAAGTGTTTCTCTATCTAAGACGATGTCGTTTTTTATCATCTTATTAGTGCTTCTCTTTGCGAACGAGCTTCTAAAAAAACGAATCTCCAATAAGTATTTACAATTCAGCGTTTACTTTTTTATCAACTTCACATTTTTCTCTTTCATTATACCAGTGCTCATCAAAGTAATGAATACGAATGTCTTTATTTTGTCGGGTCTTATTAGTTTCGCATTAACATTGACTTTAATTAGCGTTATTTATTTAAAAAGTCCTAGTACTAGAGCTGAAATTAAACTAGGAAAGGTGATAGGACTTGTATTTGGACTTTACGGTATGATTAACTTGTTCTATGTTTTTAATCTAATTCCGCCTGTGCCTTTGGCTTTAGAAAATGGATTAGTGGCACATAATATTAAAGTTGAAAACAATACGTATAAAGTGACATTTGAAACAGACGACTGGTATATATTTTGGCGAGATCATCGGTTAAAATTTATTTCAGAGCCTGAAGAAACGGTTTATGTTTTTACATCCATATTTGCTCCAACTGATATCGAAAAATCAATTTATCACCGTTGGAAATGGTATAATAATCAAACTGAAGAATGGCAAACTATTGAAGATATTGGTTATACCATAAAAGGAGGTCGAAATTATGGGTATCGTGGCTACACCTATAAAAGTAATACGATGCCAGGGTTGTGGAAAGTAGAAGTAATAACCGAAGAAGAGTTAATCATAGGTGTAGTTGATTTTGAAATTATTATTAACGACACGCTCAAGCCGGTTAACCTAATAGAGAAGATATTCTAAGTATCATTGCTAAATTTACCTTATCCTTCTTATGTCTTATGTCTTATGTCTTCTGTGTTTTCTGAAAATTACATGCATATTTTATAGTTATCTCTATGAAAAGATGTGAGATAATTTAATTCGTTTTATAGCATACACTTTAAATTTATAATTATTTATTAGAGAGTTCAGTTAAAAAACATATCTTTATATGAACTTGATTCATAGCTACATACATCATATTATTCACTTGTTAGTTCAGGAGGTATATACAATCCTATAGGTTGTACATATTTTTTGTAAAAGTAAATATGCTTTAGTCACCTAGCATAGTGTGTTAATTTGATGATTAAAAAAATGAAAATTATTTAATTCTCTTTTTAATAGTTATGAAAATCGTATACCTAGCTAGATATTTACCTGCTGAAGGTTCAACAACACATATGTATTCTGTTGCTGAGAACCTTATAGAAAGAGGACATTCTGTTTATATCCTTTCGGGTGGCCACGGAGATAATCCAAGTGCCTTAACGTTATTCGAAAAGGTAAAAAGCAGTGGTGTAAAATTTATTAAACTGCCTTTTCCTATATATAACAAGATTAATTTTCGTACTAAGTTATATCAGTTATTCTCATATATTTTTTCAATTCCATTTGCCTTGTTTTATTTGTTTAAGCTTAAGCCAGATGTCATTCATGCCCATTATCCAGTAACTACCTATTTAGCTGCTATATATAGGTTTCTAACGGGCAAAAAATTTATTGTGACACATCACAACATGAAAATCCCAAAGCACATGTTCAATAGAAAAGGAGACTATGTAATTGCAATTAGTAGAGAGCTAGAAATCAATTTAGTGTCTGATTACAACTATAAAAAAAGTGAAGTTAAACTTATTTTCAACGGAGTTAAAGATCATAAGTATACCCTAGATAAAGACAGTGTTTTAAATTTAAAGAGAATTAATAATATACCTATTGATAGGGTTATTTTTGGTTTTGTAGGCAGGATAAGTCATCGTAAAGGAGTAGATATTTTAATTGCAGCGATAGACCGGTGTAAACATTTAAAAATACATCTAATCATAGTAGGTGATGGGAAAATAGATTGGTTAAAGAACTTAATCGATGCCAAAAAATTGTCAAATTTAGTCACGCTAATTCCTTTTAGAGATCCAAGAGATATTTATAATATGATAGATGTGTTAATTCTACCATCAAGAATGGAAGGCTTTCCATTAGTGCCTTTAGAAGCAATGATGATGAGAAAACCCGTGATTAGATCTAATATTGAAGGAGCCAAAGACCAAATTAATGAGGGGGAGAATGGATTTCTTTTTGAATCTGAAAATGTCGTACAATTAGCAGCTATTATTGAAACTATCGTCTCACACCCGAATACTTTAAAGGCGTTGGGAGAAAATGCATATAAACAGGCTGTTAATCATTTTTCTGAAGACATAATGGTTAACAAAATGCTGAAAGTTTACAGTTTAACGCTATAAATCAATAGCATGTGGATTAAAAGTAACTAGAATTATTTTTTTCGCATTAACCATTCATTTCTTAAATCATTACTGATTTTGCCTGTTCCATCATGTTTCCAACCGGGCGGTTTAATAAGGTAGAGTAGTCTGTTTTTTAATGATTTTTTTCCTGAAGAGGCGTCTTTCAATAACAACCACCATTCAATAAATGCAATTTTAATTGGATTATATGTTTTAATATTTGTGACCAAACCATACCTTACTTTTTCGTCGCTTAATTCAGGTTGAAATGTTCCAAATAGTTTATCCCATATAATTAGAATTCCAGCATGATTACGGTCCAAATAAATCGGATTACTGCCATGATGCACTCTGTGATGTGATGGGGTATTAAAAATAGCTTCAAACCATCTGGGCATTTTATTAATAGCTTCCGTATGAATCCAGAATTGATACAACAAGCTAATAGACATTTGTAATAAAATCATAGCTGGATGAAAGCCTAACAACGGTAACCATAACCAAAAGATAAAGGTGTAAAAACCGCCAGACCATGTTTGTCTAAGTGCTGTACTTAAATTGTAATGTTCTGATGAATGATGAACGACGTGTGAAGCCCAAAATAGGCGACATTCATGCGAGACGCGATGAAACCAATAATAAGCAAAGTCATCCGCAAAAAATAGAATTAAAAAGGACCACCAAGCCACAGGAATAGTAAACAATCTAAAGTTATCATAAACCAAAAAGAAAACCAATAACACCAAAACTTTACTCGCAAAACCCAAAAACACGTTTCCCAATCCCATAGCAATAGAGGTAAAGGCATCTTTAGATTCGTAAGTCTTAATATGTTGTTTAGTAGTTACATATAACTCTAACACCATTGCCAGTACAAAAAACGGGATAGCATAAAGAATAATATTAGGAAAATTTGGCATTTTGTATTGTTAATTGAGCTCTAATTTACGAAAATAATTAAGTATTTTTGATTACTATGATGAGAGCAGAATACAAACACTATGTTTTAAAATTTAAACGTCCCAGCGGCACATCGCGAGGAGTGATGACAACCAAGGAAACTTGGTTTATAATTTTAGAAAATGAAGATAAAACGGGCGTTGGCGAGTGTGGTATTTTAAGAGGTTTATCTATTGATGATCGGCCAGATTTTGAAGATAAATTAAAATGGACTTGTAACAACATTCATCTTGGGTTAGAAAAACTTTTAGCAGAGTTGATAGAGTTTCCAAGTATACAGTTTGGATTGGAAACCGCTTTTAAATCATTAGAACGTACAGATCAGTTTCAATTATTTCCTTCTGAATTTTCAAAGGGAGAAGACAGTATACCAATTAACGGCTTAGTTTGGATGGGCAAGGAAGACTTTATGCGCTCTCAAATTAAGGATAAAATTGAGGCAGGTTTTAGTTGTATTAAATTAAAAATTGGGGCTATTGATTTTCAAACGGAATTAGATATCTTAAAATCGATACGGAATGAGTTCTCAGTTTCAGATATCGAATTAAGAGTAGATGCCAATGGAGCCTTTTCACCTAATGATGCTTTAGAAAAGTTAAAACGATTATCAGAATACCAGTTACATTCCATTGAGCAACCCATAAAACCAAAACAATTTGATGCGATGGCTCAGCTTTGTCAAGCAACTCCATTGCCTATTGCTTTAGATGAAGAATTAATTGGTGTGTTTTCTAAAGAAAATAAGCAAGACTTACTTCAAACTATAAAGCCGCAATACATCATTTTAAAACCGAGCTTAGTTGGTGGGTTTGGAGGTAGTCAGCAATGGATTGATAGTGCAGAAAATTTAAATATAAAATGGTGGATAACCAGTGCGTTAGAAAGTAATATTGGATTGAATGCCATAGCGCAATGGACGTATACATTAAAAAATACAATGCCTCAAGGTTTAGGAACCGGAAGTTTATTTACTAACAATTTTATTTCTCCATTAAGTGTAAAAAACGGTACTTTGCATTACGATTTAAAACAACACTGGAACTTTAATTTATAACATGAATTACATACAACAAGCTTATAAAGGACAACGCGAACTTTGGATGTTTGTCCTTACAACAATCTTAGTCGCAGGTATTTTTATTAGTAATTTTATTTTTTATTTAGTGTCTGACCCAAGTGATTTAGATGCTGCGATGGATGCTATGAATAGCTGGGGTTTACCCGCAAATGTTTTGTTAGTTATTAATCTATTGCCTTTTGTGTTTTTGCTCGGTCTGTTATTTATTTTGGTTAAATTTATACATCAACGGAGTCTTTTATCCTTAACAACATCACGAAATAAAGTTGATTTTAAACGTATTTTGTTCTCATTTTTAATGATTACAATTTATACCGTTGTTTCGTTTTTTATAATGTATTCTATAGATTCATCTGAAATTGTGTTTCAGTTTAATCCTGTTAAATTTTCAATTCTATTTATAATAAGTATTATTCTATTCCCGTTTCAAATAGGATTAGAAGAGTATCTATTTAGAGGTTATTTAATGCAACACATAGGTGTCTTAGTAAAGAACAAATGGTTTCCTTTAATTTTTACCTCAATATTATTTGGTGTTGCGCATAGTGCAAATCCAGAGGTAGGTGCTATTGGATTTTGGCAAATGATGATTTTTTATGTTGGTACAGGATTGCTCTTAGGAATTATGACCTTAATGGATGAAGGTTTAGAGCTAGCTTTAGGATTTCATTTAGGTAATAATTTAATTGCATCATTATTAGTAACAGCAGATTGGACAGCATTGCAAACTGATGCCCTTTTTAAAGATACGTCTGAACCGGGATTAGGATCAATTTCAGAAATTATGTTACCTGTTTTAATAGTGTATCCTATAATGCTATTAATACTTTCAAAAAAATATGGATGGAGCAACTGGAAAGATAAATTATTCGGAAAAGTAGAAGAACCACCAAAAGAAAATTATAAAATAATTGAGTAGAATATGACACCAGAATATAACAAAGTACACAACCGTTTTAAGTTTAATGGACTTCATTTTAGTCACGAAGATCTAAAAGAAGTTGCTTATAGTCTCATAAAAGAAGGCGAAGCTTACGAAAAAGTAACAGGTAATTTTTTAATCGATTGGTTAAATAATAAGGACTTTTTATATGTAACGACTTCGGGCTCTACAGGTCAGCCAAAAGAAATTAAATTAATGAAACAAGCGATGGTGAATTCTGCCATAGCTACAGGTAATTTCTTCGGTTTAGAACCAGGTGATAAAGCTTTACATTGTTTACCAAGTCATTTTATTGCTGGTAAAATGATGTTTGTACGTGCTTTGGTTCTAGGATTAGAAATTGATTTTGTAGAACCGTCTGCACATCCAATTTTTGATTATGAAAAGACTTATGATTTCTGTGCGATGGTGCCAATACAATTAAAACACACTATTAATTATATTGAGAATATTAAATCAATTATTGTTGGAGGGTCTAAAGTCACTAAACCGCTGTTAGAAAAAATTAAAAACTGTGAGCCTAAGTTTTTTGAAACTTACGGAATGACAGAAACCGTAACGCACGTTGCTGTAAGACAGTTACAATCTAAATCTGCTGAAAAAGAACCGTATTTTAAAGCTTTAGAACATGTCACTTTTGAGCAAGACGATAGAAACTGTTTAGTAATACACGCTCCAAAACTGGTTGAAGAAGCCTTAATTACTAATGATATTGTAGAATTACAATCGGAAACTAGCTTTCAGTTATTCGGACGTTTTGATAATGTTATCAATTCTGGTGGAGTAAAACTATTCCCAGAACAAATAGAAGATAAATTACAGCCCGCTATAAAACAACGCTTTATTGTTGCAGGTGAAGACGATGTAACTTTAGGCGAAAAATTGATTCTTATTGTTGAAAATCCGACGGATTCTAAAGTAGATATGGTAAAGGCTATTAAAGAATTAAAAACTTTAGGTAAGTTTGAAATTCCTAAGGAAATTTATACTACAGAGAAATTTTCAGAAACTGTAAACGGAAAAATTCAACGTAAAAAAACCATAAAAGCTGTTTTAGGGAGTTAACTCATTGAAACGCATACTTTACTCATTATAAGTTTTATTTTATTGGTTTGGCATTTAGTTTTGATTGAACTTTAAATGCTAAACCAATGAAAAAACTACTCCTTTTAATACTTGTATTGATGCAATCAGTAGCAAGTTATTCCCAAAATTTCCCATCCGTAAAATTAGAAGATAAGTCCAAGTTAAAACTAGATAAACTACAGGTAAATGTAGCGGTTTCTGGAAACTACGCGACCGTGACTTATGACATGACGTTTTATAACGGACTCAATAGAGTTCTCGAAGGAGAATTAGCTTTTCCTTTAGCGCAAGGGCAGAGTGTTTCTCATTTTGCTATGGACTTAAATGGAAAACTACGCTCTGCGGTTGTTGTGGAGAAAGAATTAGGCCGAGTGGCTTATGAAAACACCATTAAACAACGTATAGATCCAGCGCTATTAGAGCAAACCCAAGGCAATAATTACAAAGCTAGAGTTTATCCTATTCCTGCTAAGGGTTATAAACGAATTGTTATTACCTATGAGCAAAATTTATTGGTAAATGAAGGGAACTATCAGTTTGGGATTCCTTTTGGTTTTAAAGACGCTCTAAATGATTTTAAAATTGAAATTAAATGCAACAATCTAGATCAAGTACCGGTTGTAACAGAAAGTTTTAATAAAACGCTTAAATTTATTAATACCGATAACGGTCTTTCTGCTACATATCATGAGAAAAAAATACTACTAGATAAAGACTTAAAATTAGAAATACCTATTACAAATGTTTTTGCACTACAAACTTTTGAAGAGTACTTTCATTTGAGTAAAACTTTTGTTCCTAAAAAAAGACTAAAAACAAAACCTAGATCCATCTCAATTCTTTGGGATGCTTCGTATTCTATGCATTACAGAAAGCTAGACAAAGAGTTAGATGTTATCTCTAATTATTTGGAATATCTAAGTGATGTAAAAGTGATAGTAGTGGTATTTAGTAATACCGAAATTAGTAATACGGTCTATAGAATAAAAAAAGGGAAGAGTATGGAGCTCATAAATGCCCTAAAAGAAATTACGTACGATGGTGGTACATCTTACAAAGGGTTGTCCATTCCTAAATCTGATGAAGTTCTACTATTTTCTGATGGTCTACATAATTTAGGAACATTAAATCTACAGAATAAGTCTACACTGTATTGTTTAAATTCTGTTAGTTCTGCAAATCATCAATTATTAGGTGTTATGGCATCTGATCATGGAGGCAATTATATAAATTTGAATACGACGTCTACAAATTCAGCTTTAGAAAAATTAAAACATAAAGCTTTTCAGTTTCTCGGTGTAAAGCATAATAATTCACTTTATGAAATGTATCCAAAAGCTCATACTATTGTTGATGAAAATTTCAATTTAAGCGGAAAATATATTGAAGCGAAACCTATTGAATTATTGTTTGGTTATGGCGATGAAATTACGGAACGCATTAAAGTAGATATCTCTTCATCTTCAAATTCTGATATATCTAAACGCCTTTGGGCAAAAGCGAAGCTTAATTATTTAACTAAAAACAAAGAAGAACATAAAAGTGATATAATAGAATTGGCTAAAGCTTACCATTTAATTTCACCTTATACATCAATGATTGTGCTAGATCGCATAGAAGATTATGTGCGTTATAAAATAGAGCCTCCTTCAGAATTAATGGAAGAGTATAAGCGTAGATTATCACAATCAAAATTACAACAGCAAAACTTACTTGCTAATTTAGAAGGTAGAAAATCAAATTTAAAAGATGATTATAAGACTATAAGAGATTGGTACAACAAAGATTTTACTCTTAAAACGACACCAATAAAGAAGAAACCCAAAGTTAATAATGTAAATAATACGACTAATACTAATACAGAAACACGCATAGTTAATAATAGTTCTCACAGCTTAAACACAAGGCCAGTTGCTACACATCATATAGATTCTACAAAAGCTATAGTAAGTGGTACTATTATTTCATCTAGTGATGGTTTACCATTACCAGGCGTATCGGTTATTGTTAAAGGAACAACTAGAGGTGCACAAACAGATTTTGATGGGAACTTTGTAATTAATGCCTCACCAAACGAAACACTAGTGGTTTCATATGTAGGTATGGATAGCGTAGAACAGAAATTAAGTTCTGAAACAACACTAAATATTGTATTAATAGAAGATGCTTCAACTTTAGATGAAGTTGTCGTTATGGCTTATGGGACAACAAGGAAAGCATCTATTACAAGCTCTGTAACGAGAATAACATCTGAAAGTATAGAAAGTAAGGTTTCTCAATCTTTAATGGGACAAGTTTCAGGAGTTAATATTACTGAATCTAATGGGAGTTCCGGATCAAACTCTACTATTAAAATTAGAGGTTTAGGAACTGTAAACGGAAGTCAAGAACCTCTTTATGTTGTTGATGGTTTACCTTATACTGGTCATATCTCTGATATCAATACGCCAGACATACTTACTATATCTGTATTAAAAGATGCCGGAGCCACTGCTATCTATGGTTCTAGAGGTGCTAATGGCGTTATTATTATTACAACAAAGAAAGGTGAAAAAACAAATAGAAAAGAGATTGAAGAATTAAATAAAAAGATAGCAGAGCAATCCACATTACAAAGTTGGGATAAGAATGCGTCTTATATTCAGTATTTGAGCGAACAAAACTCCGCAGAAGAAGCTTATATAGCTTATTTGAAAATTAGAGAAAACTACAGAAACACACCGTCTTTCTTTTTAGATGTAGCAGACTTTTTTGAAACTAAAAACAGAATAGATTTGGCCTTAAGAGTCGCAACAAACCTAATAGAAATTGAATTAGATAATCACGAACTTATTAGAGCGTTAGCTTATAAACTAGAGCAATATAAAAAGTATGATTTAGCTATTTATGTTTATAAGACTGTGTTAGAGTTGCGCCCTGAGCATCCACAATCTTACAGAGATTTAGCTTTAGCTTATGAAGCAAATGGTGATATTGATGCTGCAATTGATCTGTTTTTAAAAATCATTAATGGTGATTTACTAGAAAAAGATGAAGAGGAAATGTATTATGGCATAGAGCAGAATGCTTATGTTGAGTTGTGTCATTTAGTAAATACAGACAACAGTATTCGATCTAAAGAACTAAGGGAAACATATAAATCTGTAGAAACAGATATTAGAGTGGTGGTCGATTGGAATCACGGTGAAACAGACCTCGATTTATACGTTAAAAACCCAGATAATGAAGTGGTTTACTATGGTCATGACACTTCGAAATTTGGAGGTCGATTATCAGAAGATTTAACGGAAGGGTACGGTCCGGAAAGTTATTGGATTAAAGAGGCTCAAAAAGGGGATTATAAAGTTTCGGTAGATTATTACTCTGATCGTGTTCAGAAGATTACAGGACCAGCGAGTTTAAAAGTTACTATCTATAGAAATTATGGAAAACCTAATGAGGAAAAATCCATTAAGGTTATAAGGTTAAGTGATGATGACTCAAAAAGAGACATTGAAACGATAACTATTTAAAACAAAAAGCCCAATGCAAACGCATTGGGCTTTTTTATATTAAAATCTATTAGGATTATTTTCCTTCAGATAAATTTTTCATTTCATTTTCAACCATTTCATAGAATTGGTCAATTTTAGGCATTACAACAATACGCGTACGTCTGTTTTTTGCTCTGTTTTCAGCAGTATCGTTTTCTACTAAAGGCACGTAAGAACTACGACCAGCAGCAATTAATTGTTGTGGATTAACATCTAAGCTCTCTAAAACTCTTACTACAGAAGTAGCACGTTTTACACTTAAATCCCAGTTGTCAACTAATGGTGGCTTGTTATAAGATAAATCATCTGTATGAGACTCTACCATAGCTTCAAAATCAGGTTTGCTGTTTATTACTTTAGCAACTTTAGCTAATATTTCGTTAGCTCTCGTTGTTACAGTATAGCTTCCACTTTTAAATAATAATTTATCAGCAATAGAAATGAATACAACTCCCTTTTCTACATTAATTTCGATATCTGGATCGTTAATTCCAACGGCTTTCTTAAGGCTAGTTACAACAGCAAGTGTTACACTATCCTTTTTCGTTAACGCATCTTGTAATCTTGTAATTTTTAAATCACGTTCTTTTAAACTCTCTAAAGACTTCTCAAGGTTTTCAGAACCTTTTTTAGTTAAGATTGTTAAATCTCCTTTGGTATCAATTAAATCTTGATTTGATTTACGTAAATCAGCCAATTGATCTTTCATCGTTTCTACTCTCGCATTTGCAGCAGCAACATCAGAGAGACAACTGTTTAATTTAACGGTTGCAGTATTTAATAAATCTTGGGTTTCTTGATATTTTTCTTGTAGCGCAACATGTTCTTTCTTAGACACACAAGATGCTAAAAACAACATTGAACAAACACCTAATAACATTAATTTTTTCATAATTGAATTTTAGTTTAAATTGTTAATTTTAACATAGCAAAATTATGGAAAACAAAAGTTCTCCTATCATGGATTAACATAAATTTTAACAGTTTTGTAAACATTTAAAACTGAGACCGTTTATTTATGAAATAAGACCAAACTATAGACGCTGTTTCGTAATAACCAGAACGTTTAGGAAGTTGTTTTCTTTGTTTTAAAAGTCGCGGTAAATTATAGTAAAATGACAAATGTGCTTTTAAAATAGCGAATAGAAATGTTGGTTTCAATTGAAACAAGAAACGCATCGCTGCAACACCATCCAATAGCATTCGAAACAATATTCTAAAAATTAAATTAGTATCTGTATTTTTTACAAGCGTAAATAAGCTATTTCTAAAATTGAGATAGGTTTTCTTAGGATTGGTAGTATTTAATGTCGCACCACCAACATGATAGACTGTTGAAGTTCCGATATACTTTGTGGTATAGTTAGCATTAAATGCACGCCAACACAAATCAATCTCCTCCATATGTGCAAAATAGGTTTCATCAAAACCGTTTAAGCTTTTATAAGTTTCATTTTTTATAAAAAAGCAGGCGCCAGATGACCAAAAAATTGTTTTGGTATCGTTGTATTGACCGTTGTCTTCTTCAATGGTGTCAAAAATTCGGCCTCTGCAATACGGATAACCATATTTGTCTATAAATCCGCCAGCAGCACCAGCATATTCAAAATGAGATTTATTTTTGTAATCTAAAATTTTAGGTTGAATGATGGCTGTATTGTCATTGCTATTAAATTCTGAAATAATAGGTTGAAGCCAATTTTCTGTAACCTCAATATCGCTATTAAGTAAGCAGAGTAGAGGTTCTTCAATATGTTTTAAAGCATCGTTATAACCTTTAGCATACCCACCGTTTTCACTATTCTGAATAACAACTACATTCTTAAAATGCTCAGCAACAAATGCCACAGAATCATCAGTTGAAGCATTATCAGCGAGATAGATAATAGCATCATTAGAATGTTTTATAACAGAAGGTAAAAACTGTTCAAGCAAAGCTTTCCCATTCCAGTTTAAAATAACAATCGCTATATCTTTAGTTTGTAACATTTAGTGTGGTGTATAATTGGGAATATCTCTTAAAAAGGAAAAGCGTTCAGCATCAAAATCCATTTCACAATAATAATGATTTAAACCATTAGTAACCATTAAAAAGGACGCATTTAAAGCTAAGTTATAACGTGCTATCTGATCAAAAGTAGTCTGGTCTATTGGTATGTTGTGCGATTTACATTCTACAATTAAATGAATACTACCATCCGAGTTAAAAATGACGATATCATAACGTTTTTTTAAGCCGTTTATAATCAGTTCTTTTTCAACATTAATCAATGATTTTGGGAATTTTTTCTCATTAATTAAATAATGAACGCAGTGTTGTCTTACCCATTCTTCGGGTTGAAGAATGATAAATTTTTTCCGAATGACATCAAAAATAGAAACTTTATTTTCTGTACTTTTGAAACGGTATTCAAACTTTGGAAAGTTGAGTTCTTGCAACACCTTGGATAGCTTATTTTTTTCAAAGTTAAAGCAGAATAGCACAAATCACAATTTTCAATTACTAAAATCTATATAATTTAGTGTAAAGCTGAATTAAGCGTTTAGATTTTGAAATTTTTAACTTGGTATTTTTACAATTTGGACGAAATAAAAGAAATAGTAGCTGCAATCAAAAAGGGAGATATAAAACCTATTTACTTTTTAATGGGTGAGGAAGCCTATTATATTGATAAAATATCAGACTATATTGAAGAGCATCTTTTAGATGAGGCTGAAAAAGGTTTTAACCAAATGGTGCTTTACGGACGCGATGTAACTATAGATGATATTGTGAGTAATGCCAAACGTTATCCTATGATGGCAGAACGCCAAGTTGTGATTGTTAAAGAAGCTCAAGATTTAAGCAGAACCATAGAGCAATTAGCAAAATACGCAGCTAATCCGCAACCTTCAACAGTTTTAGTGCTCAATTATAAGTACAAAAAAATAGATAAACGTAAGGCTTTATATAAGGCCATCAATAAACACGGTGGTATTGTTTTCGAAAGTAAGAAAATGTATGAAAATCAGGTGGCTGATTGGATTAGACGTGTTTTAGCTGGTCAGGATTATAATATATCTCCAAAGGCTGCTCAAATGTTAGTCGAATTCCTTGGGACGGATCTTAGTAAAATCGATAACGAACTTAAGAAACTTAAGATTGTTCTACCTGCAGGTACTCAAATTACACCAGAGCACATAGAGGAAAATATTGGTATAAGTAAAGATTACAATAATTTTGAATTACGTAAAGCTGTCGGTAGTAGAAATGCGATAAAGGCGCATCAAATTGCGAAGTATTTTGCCGAAAACCCAAAGGATAATCCTATTGTTGTTTCTGTTGCTTTGTTATTTGGCTTCTTTTCTCAATTATTACACCTTCATGGTATGTCTGATAAAAACCCTCGTAGTGTAGCTTCGGCATTAAAAGTGAATCCTTATTTTGTGAATGAATATTTAGATGCTGCTCGTAATTACCCCATGAAAAAAGTAAGCTATATTATTGGTGTGCTTCGCGAAACAGATGTAAAAAGCAAAGGTGTAGGTGCTAATGCAATACCTCAAGGTGACTTGCTTAAGGAGTTGTTAGTTAAAATCTTAGGTTAATTTTTTTATTTTCTATAATTGATTTGGCTTTTATTACAGGTGAATTACGAGCTACAATTTAGTACTTATTTTTTCTGATTACTTTAAGTATTTGCTTGTTAGTAGTTTCATTTTAACTTTCAAATAATTAGAGGCTCTACGTTCATAAAATTCACTTAAAATATATGATATCAGAATCATAAGAAAAGTTGTCGAAATTACCACGACATATTTATTCGTGTCATTTCCTAAATTATCGAAAATAATGTATCCAATTTTTTGATGAATTAAATAAAGAGGATAGGTCAGCATTCCAATTTTTATAAATTTTGAAGAATTGATACTTTTCAGTTTACCACAGGCCACAAGTAATATGAGTAAGTAAAATAGAACAATGATGCCGCAAGCAATTAGCGGAGAGAATTCAATATTAAAATGATTTGCTTTTTTAGCCGTTTCAGTTATAGTATGTTGTATGGATGTAAATAGTGCAATGGATAATAATAAAGCATATTTTATATTTAATTTACTTTTATAAATCTGATATAAAATCATGCCTGCAATAAAGTAAGAGCTCCAGTCTAAAATAAAAAGCGATTTACCAATTCTAAAGATAGGGAGTTCACTAAAGTAGAGATATAATACCGACAGCGTCAGCCATGCATATATTAAATAATCTAATTTTATTGATTTAAATTTATTCAAAATTAGAAAAGAGCCAATGATGAAAATATAGAATTTCATTTCTATAAAGAGCGTCCAATAAACTCCATCAATACTTTCAACTCCAAGGTAATTATGAAACATGGAAAGGTTGAAGATAAACTGCCCTAATTCTGCTGTAAATCTAGGAACTCCAAATAAAAGGATTACAACGAAAGTTATTAAAACACATATCCAATAAATGGGGTATAATCTTGATAGTCTTGAAATTATAAATGAGGTTAACGATCTATCTTTGATCGACAATGAGATCACAAACCCACTAATAATGAAGAATATATTTATACCTAGAAAACCATATTTAAAGTAATCACTAATTTCACTAAAGTCTAAATCAGATAAATTATCTGCCGCATAGCCTCTAAAAAAATAATGATAAAGAACAACAATTAAAGCCGCAAAAAACCGAAACAAGTCTAATTGATAAATTCTATTTTTTGATTTTATGGACACTATCTAAATGTTTAATAGCGCATAAATACAAATTATAAATTTCCCAAAGTTACATTCCAAGATTTTTTTTAAACGGCAATTTTGTTATTCTTTATCATTTTTAAATACCTGAACTAAGAAATAAGTCTAACTATTTAGTCTCACGAACAGGAAATCCACGATCTTTCATTAAGGCTTCAATCTTAGCATCACGTCCTCTAAATTTTCTATAAGCTTCTGCAGGATCCATAGCGTTACGAGGTGCAAACAAATACTTCACTAATTTATCGGCAACGGCTTTGTCGTAAAAACCACCTTCGGCTTCTCTAAAGGCTTCAGACGCATCACTTGTTAAGACATCTGCCCACATATAACCATAATAAGCGGTTGCATAGCCTTCTCCAGAGAAAACGTGTCCAAACTGTGGTGTTCTGTGACGCATCGGTAATTCTTTTGGCATACCCAATTCGTCTAAGGTTTCACGTTCAAATTTATCAATGTCAATATCTGTTGGGTCTGCTAAATGTAATTTCATATCAATTAAAGCAGAAGCTAAATATTCTGTGGTTCCAAAACCTTGATTAAATGTAGAAGCGTTCTTTATTTTCTCAACTAATGCAGCAGGAATTGGCTCACCTGTTTTATAATGTACTAAAAATTGATTAATGACTTTATCTGTAGATAACCAACGCTCTAATAATTGCGACTGGAATTCCGTGTAATCTCTAACTCCTCCATTTAAGGTTGGATATTTTACATCGGCAGAGAAGAAGTGAAGGGCATGGCCAAACTCATGAAAAAATGTCGTTGCATCATCCCAAGATACTAAGACAGCTTCTCCTGGCGCTGGTTTTACAAAGTTAGAATTGTTAGAGGCTAAAACATTTTTCTCTCCTTCAAAAGAATCAGAACTTCTATAAGTGGTTGCCCATGCACCAGAACGTTTACCTTGGCGTGCAAACGGATCTAAATACCATAAGCCAATATGTTTTCCGGAATCTTTGTCGGTCACTTCCCAAACCTTTACATCCTCATGAAACACAGGGACAGAGCCTTCTGCAACTGGTGTGAATTTATAATTAAACAATTCGCCAGCCGTAAAGAACATAGCTTCTGTTAGTTTGTCTAATTGTAGATATTGCTTCACTTCGTCACTATCCAAATCGTATTTCTTTTTACGTACTTTCTCTGCGTAGTATCTATAATCCCATGGTTCTATAGTAATGTTGTCGCCAAGTTCGTTAGCTACTGTTTGCATATCTGCAACTTCTTCTTTTACTCTGGCAGTTGCAGCAGGCCAAACAGCCATCATTAAATCCATGGCGTTTTCTGGTGTTTTTGCCATACGATCTTGCAATCTCCATTCTGCATAATTGTCATATCCCATTAAACCGACACGTTCTTTACGTAGTTTTAATATTTCAGCAATGATTTTATTATTGTCATATTCATCTCCATTGTCTCCTCTAGAATAATAGTTTTCCCAAACTTGCTTACGTAATTCGCGTTCTGTAGAGTAGGTGAGGAACGGATCCATTGATGAGCGTGTGTTGGTAATAGCATATTTTCCATCTTCCCCTTTATCTGTTGCTATTTTTGCAGCCGATTTTATAAAACCATCTGCCAAACCACCTAATTGGTCTTCGTTTAAATAGGTGATATAATTTTCTTCATCATGTAATACATTATTTGCAAAATCGGTATAAAGTGTAGATAATTCTTTGTTGATTTCAGCATAACGCTTTTTCTTTTCAGCATTGAGGTTGGCGCCATTCATTTCAAACTGCTTGTAGGTTAAATCTACCACACGCTGTGCTTGTGCTTCTAATGGTGTTTTTTGAGACGCATCATAAACGGTTTTTATACGTTGGAACAATTTTTCGTTCTGAGAAATTTCTGATCTAAAATCTGAAAGTTTTGGTGCTAACTCGGCTTGTACCGTTCTGAATTCTGGTGAAGACACATTACTTCCCATAATACCATAATAAGCAAAGACGCGACTTAGCTCTTTCCCTGCACTTTCCATAGCCACAATAGTATTTTCAAAAGTTGCAGGCTCAGGATTATTAGCAATAGTTTCAATCTCAGTAAGATTACGTTTCATAGCTTCTTCCATTGCTGGTTTTATAGCTTCGACTGAAACTTTATCAAAAGCAGGAACACCGTTGTAAGGTCCTGTCCATTCTTGGATTAATACATTATCACTCATGGTTTTTTCGGGAGTTTTAGTGGTGTCTTCTTTACAACTCGAAAAAAGTACAATACTACAAATTAAGGTAGCTTTAATTGATTTAGATATCATAATTGGTGGTTTTTATAAGGAAAACAAGGTACTGAAAATAGGGAGGATATTTCTTAAATATTTTATAATTCTTAAGGCAAGTTACACAGCGATTAAAAGTGTTTTAAAGAATAGGATGATAAATTATTAGTTATAAAAACGGACACATCTGTTATCTTTTATATTGAAGCTTTGCGACTTAGCGAGAAAAAATTACACTGAGATTCACGGAGTATTCACAGAGACTCACAGAGAAAAAGTTTGGTACGACTTTCACGAGTCATTTCATATAAAAAGTGTACGCTCCAGTTTTCTTTTATTTTGAATTTTTTTTGCTTTGCAACTTTGTCGCTTTGTCGTTTTGTGACTTTACGGCTTTTACGTCTTAGCGAGAAAAAATTACACTGAGATTCACGGAGTGCTCACAGAGACTCACAGAGAAAAAGGTTGGTACGACTTTCACTAATCATTTTATATAAAAAATATACGCTCTAGTTTTCTTTTACTTTGAAACTTTTTATGCTTTGCAACTTTGTCGTTTTGTGACTTTGCAACTTTGTTACTCAATCAACTCCACCTTTCTAATATAAACATTACTTAAAGGCCAATCTCCATCATCTGTTTTAACAGCGTTAATTTTATCTACGACATCCATTCCTTTGGTGACTTCACCAAAAACAGTATAATCGCCATCTAAATAATCAGCTCCTCCATTACGTTGAATGATAAAAAACTGAAAAGGAGAGGCTAGCTTGTAGGCATTTTCAATTTCACTACTTGGCATAGAAACGGCTCCACGTTTATGAGTGTAACCCCTTTTGGTGTCTGGAGGTAATAAGTAATGACCAATTTTCTGTCGTCTTTCGGCAATATTATAATCGTCGCTACTGCCGCCTTGAATTACAAAGTCTTTGACGACTCTATAAAACAGTGTGCCATTAAAATATTGGCGTTTGGTTAGGTAAACGAAATTGGCTCTATGGAATTTAGTTTTATCATACAGCTGAATTTCTATAATTCCGAAATCAGTGGTTATTCTCACTTTATCTTCTTGGTTTTCCTTTTCGTATTCTAAAAAGAATTCCATTGCATTGTTATCTGTAAGTAATGGGAACTCTGATGTGGTTGTCTCTTTAGTTTCAACTTTTGGTTTCGATTTAATAGAATCTTTTACAACTGTTGTATTTGTTTTTTTTGAAGTTTGTTTATCTTCACAACTCAGAAGTAATAATCCAAATCCAATAATCATTGGAATCACTAATTGAAATCTCATAAATGCTTTTTAATACGTTTTTAGAATCTGTAGTAAAAATAAAACATCTTGAGCTTTCAGGCGAAGACTCTCATGCAAAAATGTCTCCTCCTTATCGATTAGAATTGGCCAAAAAAGTAAGAGAGAAGTCTAAAACCGCTAGAAAGGCTGGGGTTATGGCTTTGTTTTATCCCAATACGAATGACGAAACCTATCTCGTTCTTATTCTCCGCAAAACGTATAAAGGAGTACATTCTGCCCAAGTCGGTTTTCCAGGAGGAAAATATGAAGATGAAGATGATAATGATTTAATGATCACTGCTATTAGAGAGACGGAAGAAGAGATTGGTGTTAACCGAATACATATAGATGTTTTAAAAAAAATGTCACCATTATACATTCCGCCAAGCAATTTTATGGTGCATCCTTACATTGGGATTTCAAAAGAATATTTAATTTTCACCAAACAAGATGAAGAAGTAGAAGCGATTATTGAAGTAAAGTTGAGTGATTTTCTAAGTGACAACAAAATATTAACCACCACAGTACCAACATCTTTTGATGAAGCGGTAGATGTACCAGCTTTTAATTTTAATGGCCATATTGTTTGGGGTGCAACCGCAATGATGCTAGGAGAAATAAAAGACTTGTTAAAACAAGTTTTATAATTTAACTTAATGGTTACATTTGTAATTGACAAAATTTGAAAATTTACTATGGGATTATTTAAAAGAAATCCTTTTGGACATATACTTTGGGTTAAAAAATGGTTGATTAGAATCTTAGGTGCCTTAACGCATCGTCGTTTTAGAGGATTCAATGAATTACAGATCGAAGGTTCAGAAATTATTAAAAATCTTCCAGACAATAACGTCTTATTCATTTCTAACCATCAAACCTATTTTGCAGATGTAATTGCAATGTTTCATGTGTTTAATGCAAGTTTAAGTAATCGTGATGATTCTATTAAGAATATAGGATATCTATGGAATCCTAAACTTAATGTGTACTATGTAGCAGCGAAAGAAACTATGAAATCCGGACTTTTACCAAAAGTCTTGGCTTATGTAGGTTCTATAAGTATAGAGCGTACGTGGAGATCTCAGGGTAAGGATGTCAATCGCCAAGTAAAAATGAGTGATATTTCTAGTATTGGGAAAGCTTTAGACGATGGCTGGGTTATTACATTTCCGCAAGGAACAACCACACCGTTTAAACCGATTAGAAAAGGAACTGCTCATATTATAAAACGCTACAAACCTATTGTTATACCAATTGTTATTGATGGTTTTAGACGTTCGTTTGATAAAAAAGGGTTACGCGTTAAAAAGAAAAATATATTTCAATCTTTTGAAATAAAAGCTCCTTTAGAAATAGATTATGAGAATGAATCTATTGATTCTATCGTTGAAAAAATTGAATATGCTATTGAGCAACACCCTTCGTTTTTAAAAGTAATTCCGCAAGACGTACTTGAGGAAAATGAGCGTTTAAATAAGGAATTGCGAGATATGTAGATTTGAGATCTTTATAAAATTCTATACCATCGTTTAAATTGTAAAGCTTAGAATTTTGTGCAAGTACTTATTCACGTTTTATTATTTTATGCTTTATAACAAGTAGTACGTATTATGAAAAACTCATATGTGAATAGAAACTATAATTAAGCTATACGTTTTAGACTATATGATCTATTTAAAAACCGAGTTCATAATCTTATTGGGGTTATGAACTCGGTTTTTATTGTAAGTATGTATTATAGATTTTAGTTATCTAAACTTCCATCTTCTTTAATTCGTTATAATTTTTGTTAAGACGTTTAATTAAGATGCCATAAATTAATCTATAAAACAGCCAAACAAATAATAAAAATACTAAAGTTATACCTATAACAGCAGCAGACATAACTATGAGCTGTGTAGGTGAGGCTAAATTTAGTTTTTCTGAAATTTCAGGGTGTTCATTAAGCGAAGAATAAAAAGCCAAAGGCATACTAATAAGTCCTAATAGTAAATTAAATAGCACATAGTATTTAATGATTTTTCGGGTCTTAAGAATACTTTCCATCAACTTTTTTGCATTATCAGTTACCGAAATGGCTTTTTGAGATTTCCAAAGTAGAAATACAAATGTTATAATTACAGAATAACTTAGGATGTTCATTCCTATATATACCCAACTATGACTCATTTCTTCAAACTGTGCCTTTATCTTACTTGATAATACAAAAGGCAATAAATTAATCAATACCCAAAAGACTAATTCAGCAATACTTATGTAAAATAATGTTTTTACAATGCTCGACGATTTTTTATGACTCATGTTATAGATATCACTATCTGTAAATGATTTATATTGATTCTCGGATTTATTCCAATCCTTCTTTAATAATTCTAATTCATCCATAATGTTACGGATTAAGTATGGTTCTTAATTTCTTTTTAACGCGATTCATTTTCACTCGTGCATTCACTTCAGATATACCTAGAGTCGCGCTTATCTCTCTATAATCTTTGTCTTCTAAATACAAGAAAACTAAAGCTTTTTCAATATCATTTAATTGATGTACAGCTTGGTATAAGAGCTTTAGTTGCTGCTCTTCTGTATCATCGTATTCTTCCGCTTTTATTTTAAACTCAACGGAATCAAATTCCTGAGTATTTATACTTCGTTTCGATTTTCTGTATAACGTAATTGCGGTATTTAACCCTACACGATACATCCAAGTGCTAAATTTAGCATCTCCTCTAAACTTAGGGAAGGCTCGCCATAATTGTATGGTGATTTCTTGAAACAAATCGTTATGCGCATCTGCATTGTTGGTGTATAAACGACACACCTTATGCACAATGTTTTGATGCTTTTGCAACTGTTCTACAAAACTATGTTCTAGTTCTTTGTTCAATTGATGAAATTAGTTGGTTATCTAATTAGTAGTAAGAGTTTCTGTTTTGTTACAAATTTATTCAACTATTGTTTTAAAAGACAATTTTAGGTTTGATAATTCGTATTTTTGTAGCTGAAATTACAATAGATATTTAATGAATATTCCTCAGTCTAATCTACCAAGAATCGTCATTATAGGTGGTGGTTTTGCTGGTATAAACTTAGTCAAATCTTTAGCCAATAAAAATTTTCAAGTGGTCTTAATAGACAAACGTAACTACCATACGTTTCAACCATTATTATACCAAGTCTCTAGTTCGGGTTTAGAACCAGATTCTATTGCGTATCCGCTTCGAAAGATTATAAAAAAGCATCATACTACATTTTTCCGTTTAACAGAGGTTGAACAAATTCTACCAGAAAAGAATGAAATTATTACATCTATTGGTCATTTAACTTATGATTACTTGGTTCTTGCCACTGGAACAAAAACCAATTATTTTGGCAATAAGGCGATTCAGTCATCTAGTATGCCAATGAAAACGGTACCACAAGCTTTGGATATACGAAGTTTAATTTTACAAAATTTTGAAAAAGCCGCCATTGCAGATTCAAAAGCAGAGCGCGAAGCGTTTCTTAATTTTGTGATTGTTGGAGCAGGACCAACAGGAGTAGAGCTCGCTGGTGCCATAGCAGAGTTAAAAAATAATATTTTACCTAGAGATTATCACGATTTAGATCCTGATGATATGCACATTCATTTATTAGAAGGTGCAGATCGTGTATTGCCGCCAATGAGTGAACATGCTTCAAAAAAGGCGACACAATTTTTAAATAAATTAGGTGTTAAAATACACTGCAACACGTTTGTAAAGCATTACGACGGTACAATGGTTACGACGAATTCTGAATTAAAATTAGAATCTGAAACCTTAATATGGGCAGCAGGTGTTACTGGTGCTCCGGTACAAGGGTTAAAAGCTGAGGCTTTAATAGAAGGTGCAAACCGCTATAAGGTGAATCAATTTAATCAAATAGAAGATTACGCTAATATTTTTGCTGTTGGAGATATTGCTTTAATGGCTTCGGAAGAATATCCTAAAGGGCACCCTCAAGTTGCACAACCGGCGATACAACAAGGTAATTTATTAGGGAAAAACTTAGTCCGATTAATAGAAAATAAACCCTTGAAACCCTTTGTATATAAAGACAAAGGCTCTATGGCTACTATTGGTAGAAATAAAGCCGTTGTGGATTTAAAACATTATAAGTTCGGTGGTTTTTTTGCTTGGTTTATATGGATGTTTGTACACTTAATGTCGTTGGTAGGTTTTAGAAATCGAGTGATTGTATTATTCAATTGGACGTATAATTACATCAATTTTGATAAAGCAGCACGACTGATAATCCGACCGTTTAAGAAATAGGGTGTAAGGTCTTATTTGAAACTTTAGATTTAAAGTGCTTTAACAATGATTAAAACGAGCTGTTACTTTAGAATTATTTCAGTTTTTAGCTTTAAAATCCCAATAACAATTAAGTATTGCGCTAAAGCATAGGTTATCATAATACTAAAGTCAGAATAATTTAGTGGTGCATAAAACTTATTAAGCGCCAAAATGCTATCTGAAACCATAAATAGTAAAGCTCCTAAAAATACGAGGCCGTAACTCAATATATTTACCGTGTCTTTTCTTAAATAAGCTGCAGTTGCCATGCTTAAAATAACCAGCATGTAAATAACAACCGGAATAAACATATTTCCTAAATTTCCATTTAAAAAATAGAATAAGCTCGCTGCATAAACGAGTAAGACTGCTATAAATCCTAAAGGTGATTTTTGCTTGTTTCTATGTTTCAAAAATACCAAAACATACATTAGATGAGCTGTTAAAAAAGCAACTAAGCCCAATGTAAAAAAGTGAGGTGATTTATCTACAAACATTAGTAATATGTCTCCTAGAACAGAAAAAACCAAAGCTAAAAGCGTTCCGTTTTTTATCGTTTTAGGTAGTGATTCAGACGTATTTAAAAAGAAAACAATAAGACTAATCACAATAGCTGGTTTCGCGATATAATGAACTGTTTTTAGAGATTCTACACTTCCTGTTGCAAGTTCGATAAGCACAATAATAAAGAAGAGAATGCTGAATTGTTTTTCTGTTTTAGATAACATTTAGGTGGTTTTATGGAATGTGTGTATGCGTTGAACCAAATATATTCAATTCGTCATAGAAAATATACAGTTCGGTAAAATAGAATTCATGTTCACTTAAAAAGACGTCAAATTTGTGCTATCAACAAAAAACGAACTTTTTAATCATCAATCAAATCATGAAATCACAGATTCACAACTACCCAGAGAACACTAGAAAAATGGTGCTTAAAACTCTAATCACAATTATTGCACTTTTAATTAATACCATTATATTTTCACAAACTACTATTTCAGGAAAAGTTACAGATACTAAAGGCGAAGCTATTATTGGGGCTAATGTGTATTTAGAAGGTACTTATGATGGAGCTACTTCAGATGACCGTGGTAAATTCGCTTTTTCAACAGTCGAAACAGGAATACAAACCTTAAGCATTTCCTTTTTATCTTTTGAAACTAAAACGATTGTTGATAATGTTTCAAAATTTCAAAACCTTCAAATAAAGTTACGAGAAGACGTAGAATCTTTAGATGCCGTAATTATTAGTGCAGGTATTTTTGAAGCGAGTGATAACTCTAAGGTTTCTGTTTTAAAACCGTTAGATGTGGTGACTACAGCAAGTGCTTTAGGTGATTACGTCGGTGCACTACAGACCTTGCCAGGAACGTCGAATGTTGCAGAAGATGGTCGTTTGTTTGTGCGTGGTGGAAATGCCGATGAAACTCAAATTTTTATAGATGGTATTCGCGTGTTTACACCTTACACGCCAACTACTAATGACATTCCGACGCGTGGACGTTACTCTCCATTTTTGTTTGATGGTATTACATTTTCAACAGGTGGATATGCTTCAGAATTCGGACAAGCATTATCGAGTGTACTACTTTTAAATACTATTGACGAGCCAGACCAAGAGAAAACTGATATTGGTATTATGAGTGTTGGTGCTAGTTTAGGCAATACACAGAAATGGGAGAAATCATCTTTGAGTTTTAGTGCTAGTTACATTAATCTGGCACCTTATTTAGCCATTTTTGAAGATAAAAACGAATGGAAAACTCCTTTTGTAGGGGCACAAGGTGAAACTGTTTTTAGACAAAAATTGAATAATGGCATGTTGAAGTTTTATGCTGCATTTGATGCTACAAAATTCGAATTAAATCAAGAAGATATTAATTATAAAGAGGGTATCGATTTTAAATTGAATAACAATAATTTCTATCTCAACACATCGTATAAAGGGGTTTTAGGGTATAATTGGTCATTGTCTTCTGGTGTGAGTTATACGTATGCTAAAAATAAAATAGGCATTGAAATGACTGAGATAAATGACACTGAAAATTCTGCACATGTAAAATTGAAATTAAAAAAACGATTCAATAGTAGATTTAAGTTGAGTTTTGGCGCCGAACAGTTTATAACCGATTTTGACGAGAATTATAAAGAAGATACTATAGATGAAACGTATGGTTTTAATAATAATATAACTGCAGCATTTGCTGAAGCAGACGTCATTTTTTCTAAAAATCTAGCCCTAAAGGTTGGAGTGAGAGCAGACCATAGTTCTATATTTAATTCTACAGATATTGCACCAAGGGCTGCATTGGCTTATAAAAGTTCTAAAAATGGACAGTTCTCTTTAGCTTATGGTAACTTTTTTCAAAATCCAAATAGTACTATTTTAAAATTTGCACACAATTTAAAAGCACAAAAAACATCACATTATATAATTAATTATCAATATGTAAATGATGGAAAAATATTTAGAGCAGAAGCCTATCGAAAAGATTATGATAACCTCATAAAATTTGATGGTGAGTTTGAAACCTTTACGACTAATTTTGAATCTACAGGTGACGGCTATGCGCTGGGGCTCGATTTATTTTGGAGAGATAACACGAGCATTAAAAATTTAGATTATTGGATCAGTTATTCCTATTTAGATACCGAACGCGATTATAGAAATTATACAACTGCAGCACAACCAAGTTATGCGACCAATCATAATCTATCTATTGTAGGAAAGTATTGGATAGAAAGTTTAAAAAGTCAAGTTGGTTTTGATTATGGCTTTTCTTCTGGTCGTCCTTATACCAATCCTAATACAACTGATTTTCTAAATGAACGCACAAAACCATTTAATAGTCTAAGTTTAAATTGGGCTTATTTATTAGACCAACAAAAGATTCTTTATTTCTCTGTAAATAACGTATTAGGGTTTAAAAATGTAAATGGTTATCAGTACGCAGATACACCAAATTTAAATGGCCAATTTAGCAGAAGGGCATTAACTCCTGCTGCAGATCAATTCTTTTTTGTTGGGTTCTTTTGGACCATAAGTGAAAACGGAAATGACAATCAATTAAATAACTTATAACTCTTAAGGCATTGATAATAAGTGAAACATGACATAAGTCATGATTTTTTAGCATCATGATACTTACTTTTATGTAACAAAATTAAACGTCATGGAACTCAAAAAAAACCCAAAAGCCAATGTAGGTCGAAACAGCAGTTTATTTTTTGCTGTTGGCTTAAACGTAATGTTACTTTTAACGTATTTAGGATTGGAACATAAGACTTACGATATAGAAGCCGTTAAAATTGACGTCTTAATGTTAGAAGATCAATTTGATGAAGATATTCCGATAACAATAATCGATGTATTACCACCACCACCTCCTCCGCAGCAACAAGTCGTAACAGAAGTTATTACCATAGTTGAAGACGTTGCAGATGTTGAAGAAAGTGTTATTCAAAGTACAGAAATAGGACAAGACGATACTATTGATGAGCGTGAAGTTGGTATTGAAGATGTTGCTGTAGAAGACGTAGAAGAAGATATTGAAGTGCCTTTTGCATTGATTGAAAAAGTGCCGCAATTCCCAGGGTGTACAGGGAACAATAAAGAATTAAGAGCGTGTTTTGAGCGAAAAATTCAAGAACATCTGCACAAACACTTTAAATACCCAGAAGCAGCCGCAGAACTAAATATTGATGGTAAGGTGTATGTATTCTTTTTAATTGATAAATATGGAAATGTTACTAAAGTTAAGAGTAGAGGACCAGACCAACTTTTAGAAACAGAAGCAGAGCGTATCATTAATTTATTACCCAAAATGGAACCAGGAAGACAGCGTGATATGAATGTAAGTGTTCCTTATAGTATTCCTATTAACTTTAAATTGCAACAACAATAATAATAATAATAATAATAATAATAATAATAATTTTTAAACCGCTTACATAATATTAATCCTAAGTTTAGTTTGATTGAAATGTCATATTGAGTGCAGTTGAAAACATTAGCAATAAAATGTGCTTTAGCTGTGCTCATAATGGCATTTTTTATAGCGGATTCTGTAATTCATACCAATTGCATACATCACCTTCATACTCAAAAGTACCTTTGTGCTGCATACCAATTTTTCTTAGAATAGTATTAGAAGCTATGTGATTAACATCAGCAGCGGCTCCGATTTTTTCGAGTTTTAAATCTTTAAATCCATAGTCTAAAGAAGCAAGAGCCGCTTCCGTAGCATAACCTTTACCCCAAAATTGCTCTTTTAGCCTGTAACCTATATCATAATAGTTAAATTCTTTTCTGAGTATGGTTTCATATTTAAGTCCAGACCAACCTATAAAGGCATTTGTATTTTTTTCTATTAATGCTAAACGCCCTATATGATTTGTTTCGTATTGTTTTAAAATATTCGCAATCATAACTTCAGATTCTTCAAGCGTTTTTACTGGGGTATTTCCAAGATAAACATGAACATTAGGATTAGAATCTAATTCAAAAAAATCGTGTACATCTTGTTCTGTAATTGGTCTAAGGATGAGTCGTTCGGTTTCAATAATTTTCATATTCATAATTATGTTTATTTCCTCTTTTTAGTTCACTATTCACTAATCTTCAAAAAAATGAATTTAAGTTATAATCTTTTATGATGTTATTATTTTTAGTTTAAATAATTATTTAACTTTAAAAATTAGATATCAAAATTTAAACTATGAATCAAATTATTACATTCGGAGAAGTTTTAATGCGTATTTCACCAAGAGGAAATAAAAAGTTTATGCAATCTAATATTGCTGAATTTTATTTTGGTGGTACCGAGTTAAATGTTGGTATATCTATTGCAAATTTTGGTGGTAAAGTGAAACATATCAGTGTTGTTTCCGATGATTTTATTGGAGATACTGCTTTAGCATACATTAGAAAGTTTGGGGTGAGTACATCTTCTATAGAATATTCAAAACGACCTCTAGGAGTCTATTTTTTAGAAGTAGGAGCTGTAATGCGCCCAAGTAAAATTTCGTATAACAGATCGCATTCGTCGTTTTCGGAAATAGTGCCGGTAATGGTCGATTGGGAAAAGGCATTGAGAAAAGCCAATTGGTTACATTGGACGGGTATTACACCAGCGCTAACACAAGGTGCTTTTGACACATTAAAAGAAGGTCTTGTTTTAGCTAGAGAGAAAGGAATTACCGTTTCTGCAGATCCAACGTATCGCAGTGGTTTATGGCAATATGGCAAAGATGCTAAATCGTCTTTAATAGAATTATTGCACTATTCTAATATTTTTATTGGTGGTATAAATGAAATTAATGAAGTTTTGGGGACTAATTATAGTTATTCAAATGAAGATTTTCTGAAAGCAAGTCAAGAACTTATGGAAACATTTCCATCAATTGAAAAGGTGTTTGATAAAATTAGAACCTCGCTAAATTCATCATGGCATCGTATTAGAGCAAGAATGTGGAATGGTGTAGAATTTAAAGAATCTGAAGATTTAGATATTACCCATGTTATAGATAGAATTGGTACGGGTGATGCATTTGCTGCTGGATTAATTCATGGTTTACAAGAGTATGATGATTTTAAAGCAATGCAATTTGCAAGTGCAGCTTGCGCATTAAAACATACTTACGAAGGTGATGTTAACTATGCTAATGCAGACGACGTTTTATCTATTTTGGATGGTAATATTTCTGGACGTTTTCAACGTTAAATAGTTTTTGAAATTTAGAACAGTCAAATTTGAAAAATTCAGAACCAGATAGGACTAAGGTTCTAAGTAAATCTCATTCGCTTTTCTATATTCAGAAGGGCGTTTTCCCATGATATTGCTAAATGTATTACTAAAAGTAGGTAAACTACTATAGCCCACCATATGGGCAATTTCAGATATATTATAATCGGAGTTCATTAAATATTCTAAAGACTTAAATATGCGTAATTGCGTATAATACTTTATAAATGACATGCCCACATCTTTCTTAAAAAGGCGGTATAGGGATTTATCTGTCATGCTAAATTTTGAAGCCAATTGCGGTAATAAATGTTCTTGGTGTATTTGATCTTTAAGATAATTCGTAATATTAATTAATCGGTTGTCAGTAGGGTGAGGCAGTTCTAAATGTAGGGATTTTGAAACTGTTTGCTCTAAAAGCACCTTAAATGAACTGACAATGAGATACTTGTTTTTTTGCGATTTTAAAATATCACCATTCCAAGTTTTTGTAAAAAGTAACATTTCCATGAGTAAGTTATTTATAGGGTAAATACCTTCTTTACTATAAAATACTGAGGAGATAGATGATACTGGGAAATAAAGATTTCGCATTACAACTTTTGGAGAGCTAGGATAGATGGAGTGTCTTACTCCAGACGGAATCCACATATAATGGCGTGCTGGTAGATAATACATTCTAGTATTGGTTTTTATATGGACCACACCACCTTCAACATATATAAATTGGCCTTTATCATGACTATGCGTTTCTATGAATTTTTCTCCCATTAAGTTATGGTAGCAAAATATGCTTTGTGGATTCTTATCAACTTCGGTTAAATAATACTTAGAATTCATAATATATCTATACAGGAACTTATTTGCACTAAATTAATAAAATATTGTCTTTTTTCAATAAATAGACAATAAATATCTTCTATAAATTGCAACTTCGTTTTATTAAAAACATAATAAAATGAGCGATAAGAATATAAAAGGTAATTTTTTTAGCAAAATTTTGTAAAATGATCAATAATAAACAAAGAATAAAATATTTCCCTTATTTAGATAAAATTCAAACTCCAGAACAGGCGGCTTTATTGATAAAAAATAAAGATGTGTTAGGTGTTAGTGGTTTTACCAAAGCAGGTGATAGTAAAACAGTGCTCCCTCAATTTGCAAAAAGAGCATTGCACGAGGATTTAAAAGTTACTGTATTAAGTGGGGCTTCTTTGGGGTATGATACAGATGCAGATTTAGCTAAAAATGGAGCCTTATACAAAAGAATGCCGTTTCAGGCAGATCCTACATTGCGAAAAAGTATTAATAGTCATGAGGTGCTTTATGTCGATCAACATTTGGGTCAAACCGCAGATATGCTTCAAAAAATTGATAAGTTTAAAATTAATATCGCAATAATTGAAGCCGTATCTATCACAGATGAAGGTTTTATTGTACCGACCACTTCAGTTGGAAATTCGCCTATTTTCGCAGATAATGCAGATCAGATTATAATCGAAATTAATACTACTTTTCCAGAAAGTCTTGCCGGTATTCATGATGTAAAATTATTGAAAAAACAACCCAATCGCGAGATTATTCCGGTATTAGAATCCGATTCACGAATAGGTGATCCTTATATTAGAATTGACCCTAATAAAGTAGTGGCTATAGTTTTTACTAAAGTTCCGGATAGTCCTGCTGTTATCGCTGATCCGGATGAAAAAACGACAGCAATCTCTAATCATATACTTAAGTTTCTAGAAAAAGAGGTGGAGGCGGGGAGGCTGACAGAATCGTTATTGCCTTTACAAGCCGGAATTGGTAAGACGGCAAATGCTATTTTATCGGGTTTTACCAATAGCAAGTTTAAGAATCTTACGATGTATTCTGAAGTCCTTCAGGATAGTACATTCGAGTTATTTGATTCTGGTAAATTGTTATTCGCGTCAGCTTCATCAATTACGGTAACCGAATCGTGCTCAAATAAGATCTTCAGTAATTTTGAAAAATATAAAGAAAAATTACTATTACGACCACAGAATATTAGTAATGCAGCTGAAGTTATTAGTCGTTTGGGGGTAATAGGGATTAATACAGCGATTGAAGTAGATATATACGGAAATGTAAATTCTACACATATCGCTGGTACTAAAATGATGAATGGCATTGGAGGTTCTGGTGATTTTGCAAGAAATGGTTACCTAAGTATATTTGCTTGCCCTTCGATCTCTAAAGAAGGTCGTATATCTCATGTTGTTCCAATGGTCGCTCATACGGACCATACAGAGCACGATGTTGATATTTTAGTTACCGAACAAGGTTTAGCAGATCTTAGAGGTTTAGCACCTGTTGAAAGAGCGCGATTAATTATTGAAAATTGTGTACACCCAGATTATAAAGATCAATTATTAACTTATTTTGAAGAGGCTTATGCCTTAGGAGGACAAACTCCTCACATTCTCGAAAAGGCCTTTAGCTGGCATACAATGTTAAAAGATAAAGGAACCATGAAAGTTGAAGAACTTGTTGATAATTTACATTAATACGAAAGTTAGGTAGAATGTTGTAAATAAAACCCATTGAATGGTTTGATTTATTTGTCACTTAAAATTCTTCTTACAGAGGTCCAAAAACTTAATAATGAGGCTTTAGATTTATCCGAAAGCATAGAAAGTAGTAATAAGTTGTTAATGTATTCTTTGATACTTTCGCTATTAGGTTTGTGGTAAGCCATGTTCCATTCGGTGAAAAATCGGTCTTCGACATTGTTTTCCCAAAGTAAAGTTATTGTATGATGGCGTTGATCGTTTTTAATTTTTTCAAAAACTTGTAGGACATCGTTTTTATGTCCTTCAAGGATTTGAACGAAACTTTTATTATGGTAAATAAGACAGCCTGTAATATTTCTTTCCGAGTTTACAATATTGGCTTTCGCAAGGATATTGTCTAAATCTTCAAGTTCTAGTCCTAATTTTGATTTAGAATGGTAATTTAATTGATACATATTTTTGAGATTAACTTATTCTAAACGGAATTGTGTTTAATAATTTGAATGATTAAGTTGGTAAGTTAGTAAATATAAACGGACTGAAAGTAAACTACTAAAACAGGCCTATGCAATGGCCAAATCGGGATTAATATATGATGAAAATTATAAAAGTACTTTAGTGTAAAATTAATGAGTTTTTACTTGTTTTTTACCACAGTACTTTGTTAGCAGCTGCCTTTTCCTTTATTCCGCTAACATTATTTCGTTAAAATTAATGTCAAATTCTTGTTCTAAATATTCTATTGTTTTCGGTTGTCCTTGCAAAGAAGCCTTGATTAATTGAGAGGAAAAAAGTCCGTTGTTAGATTTCCATTTTCCGTCTTTTCTGTCAACACTTTTAATCCACTCAATTCTTATTGGAAATTCCGAGTTCTCGTTGTCGCAATTGTCATAAATATCCAATGTTTTTAAATCAAGCGTGTTTAATAATTTCCCGTCAATTTTAAAATCATTTACTCTAACTGCTTGTTCTTTTACTCGTCCAATTCCAACATAACCTTTTCCTTTCAAATATGCAGCAACAATGTCGCCTTGCATTAATGTTCGGATTGGGTCGCTGTATTTTCTGTCTTGACCTGCTGATAAAAACCCATATTTTCTACAATCGTCCCAATGTCTATGGTCGCCTTCGCCAACATTTACGTAATAAAGTCCATTTTTAAAATCAAAATGAGCTAAATCAAGATGCATTGTGTCGTGAGGTCGAAATTTATCGGCAAAATGTCCTGACGATTGATTGGTCAAATTTTTTCCTAATTTCCAGATTAATGTTTTTTCTATCAAAAAAGCCTCTCTTTCGGTCAGTTCTTTGGCAATCACTTTTATTATCGGTCTCAAACCAGCTTTTTGGATTGCTTTAATCTGTTTTGATTTTTCGGAATCCGAGTTGTCTTTCAGATGAGCATCTTTCCGGTTAGCTTTTCCTTTTCCGTAATAAAATTCCTCAAAATTTCTTGGGTCAATATAGACGTAAACGTAATATTCGGCTGTTTTTTCTTTCAATCTCGATGTTTCTTAGGTTGCTGCTAACGTGTTAGTATATGGAAAGTTGCGGTTTTGTGTGCGAGGATTTTCCGAAGGAAAATCAGACGTAACAAAACAAGCAACGACCTTTGTTTAAGCCAAATACCAGCAATTTTTTATATACTGTGTTGGCAACTGTATTTTTTAATTTTCCGCTAATTCTTTTTCATCAGTTTCTTCTGGTGATAATCGTGCAATTAGCATTGGTGTCAATATGCAGACAATTCCGATTATTGATTTAGAAATTCCGAAGTCGCCAATGAAATTCATAGCAATTAAATAAATTCCACAAATCAGAAAAATTATATTAGTCAGTTTTTTGTTCCAAATAAAACCTCCAACTAAATATGCAATTCCGATTAAAGTAAACATTCCAGAGTTCAGAATTTGATTAGTTTCATGACTATAATTCAGAAACCAATTAGATATTTTTCCGATTAATATAATTCCAATTAAAATTCTAAAAATTGTAAATAATGTTTTTTTCATTCCTTTTGCGTTTTGTTCAGATATGTCTTGCCCTAAAATATGGCTACAGGTTAAAATTGATTTTATGCGGTTAATTTATAGACCATATTTGGTGTTTTGAAGTCTAAAGATAAATGTAATCTTATTTCATTGTATAAATTAATTGCATTTTTTGCTACTGCTTTCGCGCGTGCTACGTTAGCAAAGGTCTGGTCAAGAAAAAATTCATCTTTTAAGATCCCGTTTACCCGTTCTGCCATTGCGTTTTCGTAACAATGATTTTCTTCTGTCATACTAATCTCTATTTTTTTTCTTTTGAGTATATTGGTGTAAACATTGCTGCAATACTGTATTCCTCTATCCGAATGATGTATGAGTCCTTCAATACTTTTAGCTTGATAAATAGCCTTATTAAGGGCTCTCACGCA
>NZ_QREI01000011.1:0-27103 GCF_003386275.1 Winogradskyella pacifica
TAATAATGAAGCTATGCCAACAAGTGACTACTGGTTTACAGTAGAGTACGACGAACCAAGCGACGGAGTACGTAAAGAATTTAAAGCCCATTTTAGTTTAAAAAGATAAATTGAATTGTAAATACAAAAAGCCTGAACATTATAATGTGTTCAGGCTTTTTTTTGCTTAAACACAACTTTTAGTCTTGATCCCTTGATCCTTTGTTATATTATATATACTTATAAAACACAAAAAAGCCTCAACATAAATGTTAAGGCTTTTTGTGATCGCACTAGGATTCGAACCTAGGACCGCCTGCTTAGAAGGCCAAAAAAGCGACTATTTTTATAAGTAATATTATTTTTAAGTATTTGATTTCGTGAGGTTTAATTGATTTTGATGTTGTTTGATATGAATTGTACTCAAACAAAAGTGTGCGTAAAGTGTGCGTAATTTTTGCTAACTTTATATCTATAATTACTGAGAAATGGCACGAGCAAAATTAATTTTAGATACCAGAGCTAAATCAAAAACTGCGAATGAAGGGTTGTTTCCAATCGTAGTTAGAGTTTTTCATAAGAGACCTAGAATGATTCGTCTTCCTTACAAGACGTCTAAAGCTGGATGGGATGCAAATAACATGACAATGAAAAAATCAGTTTCAGTAAATAAGGATTTGGATTGTGATGAGATTAATAAAGCGTTATATGAAAAACTTCATTCAGCAAAGACTTTGATTAATGAACTTGGTGATACTCTTAATCAGATAACAGTTGATACGCTAGTTGAGAATATTAAGAAAATATGGGATGATAAATTAGATTCAAAGGTTAAGAAAGATCTTTCTAATGAAATTACCATTGCGGAATGGGGTAACGTTTTAATAAATCGAAAACTGAAATCTAACAAACCTGCAACTGCTAATTGGTACAAAAATGCAATAACAGCTTTTGAAAAATTCAATAATAATTCTCCTGTAAAGTTTCATCAGATTACAGTAACTTTTTTAACTGATTTTGAGATAGAACATTTATCAAAAGGAAATTCTAAAAATTGTATAAGTTCATACGCAAGAGCAATTAGAGCTATTTATAATAGTGCAATTAAAGAAGATGTATTTATACCATTTAAACATCCTTTTTCTAGTTATAAAATTCCATCTACAACAAGAACAAAAAAAAAGGCATTGTCTAAAGAAAAAATAAATGCTATTCGAAATTTGAAATATGAAGAAAACAGTACTCTTTGGCATACAAGAAATTATTTCTTAGCCATGTTTAATTGTAGAGGTATGAATTTAATTGATCTTGCTAAATTGAAATTAGGTGATATAAAGGGAAATAGAATATTTTATGGCAGAAGTAAAACCAACGACCCTTTATCAATTAGAATCACCACAGAATTTTCTGAAATACTTAATAAGTATACACATGATAAGGAGCCCAATGACTTTATTTTTCCAATAGGTTATGACGGTTCGGTTGAAGCTTTTAAAAAATATCGCTCAGACAGAAGATTAATTAACAAATTATTGAAGAAAATTGCAAAAGATGCAAATATAGAAGAAAAAATAACCTCTTATTATATACGACATTCTTGGGCAACTATCGCAAAAAACATGGGCATTTCTACGGAAATAATTAGCGAAGGGCTAGGGCATCAATCTATTCGAACAACTGAGGTTTATTTGAAAAGTTTCGAAAATATAGTTTTAGATGAAGCAAATGATCTTATCGTTGGTTAATTATTAAAACAATCTCATGAAATAACTCATAAGAATATAGATAATATGTTTTGGTCTTCCTATGCATTAAAGTTATATTAGATTATTTAGTAAATCTAAAAGATATTTTGAATAAAAATATTATAACAGCGTTTAAGTATAATTTATTTAAAATACATATTTGAATGAGTTGGTACAGTTTAATAATAAATATGCTCGTTACACCATAAATTTTTTATAGCTAGAATCAAAGGGATTTACGATCTATAGAATAAAATGATGCCTTAAATTGATCTTTCATTTTAGCTGCGGTTTCTCCATTCACTATAAAATCTGTAGAGATAACAGTGATCCTTAATAACTCTTTAGATGGTGTATCATTATAGCTAATTTTACCGGTTTTCTCGACTAAAACAAATTCTTCCTATCTTAATTTTTTTAATTAAGTGGACTAAATCAGATGCTTCAATAGTAATAAATTAATCTCCTTTTCTTAAAACCATATCTCCAAAAACCTCATTTAAGACTTCAAAATCAATTTTGTTTTCGCTACAAAATTTTCGAAACCCTATTAAGATTTTTTTTAGATTAGGATCTTTATCTGGTTATATTAAAAGAACCTTCTTCATTGAATTATAATTACTGAGAAATGGCAAGAGTAAAATTGATTTTGGATACTATCACTAAGTATAAAAGAGTGATAGAAGGGCGGTTTTTTATCTTTCTGCTACTTTCTAATAAGATACTTTGGATTATTCGTCGTTTTGATTAGAATTCTAAACGGGATGAGAAACTAATAATACAATTATTAAAAACATCTATTTTTGTAGATAAGGATTTGTATTTTATCAGAACTGAGATTCCTTTAAAATAAAATTCATTTTAATTAATACTATATTTGGTTTATTCTTTAACAATTTGATAGAAATTTAGGAAGCTTTTAATTTGATTAATAAGATTTGAATTTTAGTCTTTGCCAAATTTTTCATGAACAAATTATGTCTAAAAAACGTTTAGTATTAGTAGTTATTTTCATCTAGTTTTAAGATTATTTATTTGAACAACGATATGATGCTAATCACTCAAATTATAAAATATTACTCATTATCTCATAGAGCAAAATTACTATTAAAATTAATATTAATTTGGATCCAAAAGGATTAAATGCATATTAAAAATCTTAATCAATACTTCATAAAATTAGGCATAAAATTCTGTTTGAATAAAGTTTAACAATCCTACTGACCTAGGTCATTTCTAAAACTCTAGTTTCCATGTAATTTAGCAGTAAATAAATTGTTTAACTTAAAATTATAAAATTATGTCACTTGTAAAATTTAGAAACAGAAGACCATGGGGAAATCTTGTTACATCAAATTTTTTTGATAATGATGATTTTTTTAGTAACCCATTATTGAGTAATGAACTTTGGAATACGCAATTGAATGAGCCAGCGCTAAACATTAAAGAAACCAACGAAGCTTTTGAGGTAGAATTGGCAGCACCTGGATTTTCTAAAAAAGATTTTGAAGTAACCATCGATGACGGATGCTTAAATATTTCAGCAGAAAATTCACATTCTGAAGAAGAAAAAGAAAACAACTATACACGTAAAGAATTTAGCTATAATTCTTTTGAAAAAAGATTGCAACTTCCAGATTCTATAAAAGAGGAAGATGTTAAAGCAAAATATAAAGATGGTGTGCTTAGTTTTAATCTTATTAAAAAAGAAGAGGCTAAACTGCACAAGCCAAAGAAAATTGATATTGCGTAAAGTGTGATTTTTAATGAAGATGTTTGGAGATTACCCTCTTGCCAAAATTTTTTATCTAAAAGTTTTGGCAAGAGGGTTTTTAAACCTTTTACTTGTAGTAGTGATTGATTTTAATTTATAATACCAATGACCATGTCAGAACCTTTTTCTCTTTCCATAAAATCTGTAGTAGACAGGTTAAACAGTAATACTAATTCTGGTTTAACTGAAAGTAAAGTAAAGGAACGTATAAAGGAATATGGCAAAAATGAGATAGCAGCAAAACTACCAAAGAAAACAATAAAAATCTTAATAGACCAATGTAACGATCCAATCATCTTCATTCTCGTGGTTGCAGCAGGTCTTACTTTCGTTTTTAACGATGATTTGCCCGAGACTATAGCTATAATCACTGTTGTCCTAATTACAGTAATTATAGGCTTTATAATGGAGCTACAAGGCATTCGTTCTCTTGAAGCACTTCGACAGATGGGATTTACTGAGAGCACGGTTTTGCGCAACGGAAAAATTAAAACTGTAAAATCATCTGTACTTGTACCAGGTGATATTCTTTTAATGGAAGTAGGAGATGTCGTTTCAGCGGATGCTCGGCTCATTACTGTTGAAAACTTAGCAATTAAAGAAGCATCGTTAACTGGAGAAAGTAGAGCTATCTACAAGCATGTCAACGTTCTACCTCGCGCCACTATATTATCAGACAGGAAAAATATGGTGTTTAAGGGAACCACTGTAGAGCAAGGTTCTGCAAAAGCAATCGTAGTTGATACTGGAAAAAACACGCAACTAGGTAAGATTCAGGAAATGGGAAGTACGATTGAAGAAGAACGAACCCCATTAGAAAAAAAAATAAGTGCATTAAGTAAACGGCTTATATACCTTACCTTATTTTTTGCAATCCTCATTATTTTTACCGGTTATTTAAGAGATTTGGATATGCGTTTAATCATAGAAACAGCCGTAGCATTAGCTGTTGCAGCAATACCAGAAGGGCTTCCTGTTATAGCAACTATGGCTTTGGCAAGAGGTATGATGAAACTATCCAAGCGAAATGTTATTATAAAAAAAATGGAGGCTGTTGAAACTTTAGGGGCTACAAACATTATTTGTACAGATAAAACAGGTACGCTTACCGAAGATAAAATGCAAGTACATACCTTGATTTTTGAAGGTGAAACTCTAAGCGAAATACACAACAAAGACAATGTTTACTTTGAGAATATAGAAAAATCCAAAGCTTTAAATGTTATAATAATGAATAGTGTTTTGTGCAACAATACTATTTTAAATGCAAAAGACATGAAAGGAGACAGTGTTGAATTGGCACTCATTCAGTTTGTTAAAAAATTGCATATTAATCCAAAAGAAATTAAAGAGAATAATCCTGAAGAATTAGAGATTCCGTTCAATACCTCTAGTAAATTAATGGCAACATTAAATGTAACAGAGAAAGGGTTCGCGGTTTACGTAAAAGGCGCTTTTGAGAGTGTTATAAACCTTTGTAATACCATTCTTAAAGACAACAAATCACAAGTATTTAAGAATAAAAAAGAATGGACTAATCGCGTTAATAATTTGGCATCTCAAGGGCTAAGAGTATTAGCTTTTGCTTATAAAGAACACGATGAAAAACCAGAAAAAAATAAGGTGTTATCTCAGTTAACTTTTATTGGAGTTATTGGATTTTTGGATCCAGCTAGAGAAGATGTAAAAGCAACCATAAAAGTGTATAAAGAAGCGGGTATAAAAGTGGTAATGATGACGGGAGATCATCTAAGAACTGCAAAAAAAATAGCTCAAGAAATTGGCTTATTACCTCAAAATTCGGTTTCAAGTAGTATTTTACATGGACAAGACTTACAATTTGAAACTGAACCAAACCCTACTATGGTAACAAATATATTGAATGCTTCGGTTTTTGCGAGGGTAACACCAGAGCAAAAATTAAAACTGGTTTCCCTTTATCAAGTAAATGATAATGTTGTAGGTATGTTTGGTGATGGTATTAACGACATTCCTGCTCTGCATAAAGCAGATATTGGGATTGCCATGGGCATTAGAGGTACACAAGCAGCAAGGGAAGTAGCAGATGTTATTCTAAAAAATGATAAATTTACAGCAATGGAATTGGCCATTAAGCAAGGACGTGCCATTTTTGATCATATAAGACAGTTTGTGGTATATCTACTGTCTTGCAATTTGGCAGAAGTAGTGTCTGTAGGTTTGGCAGCTTTACTAGCTTTACCAGCACCATTATTACCTTTACAAATATTGTTTTTAAATCTTATTACAGATATATTTCCTGCATTAGCCCTAGGTATGGGAAAAGGAGAAGTGGATATTATGAAACGTCCACCAGGGAAAGCCAACGAACCGATTATGTCTGCAAAACGATGGAAATCAACCATTATCTTCGGGCTTTGCATAACGACTGCTGTTATTGGTATTACTGCCTATGCTCACTTCGTACTTCAACTAACATCTAAAATAATAAACAATATGGCATTTTACACCTTAGTTTTAGCGCAATTATTAAACGTTTTTAACATGGCAGAAAGCAGAGTATCATTTTTTAATAATGAAATTTTAAAAAATCCTTGGATATGGTCTTCTATTGTTATATCACTATTGATAACCGTGGGTATCTATTACATTCCGCCTGTGTCAAACGCACTTTTCTTAACCAATTTATCTACAGAACAAATAGGTTGGGTAATCGTTTTTGCTTTTGGTTCATTGGTTTTATCACAGATTTTTAAACGGTTAGGATTTACGTTTTAATCGTGTTTTACGCACTTTTTTATACATAGACTTTAGACTATTTTTATAGTTAGTAATAAAGCAATTATTAGTGAAATATAAAAAAAAGACCATTAAACCTATCAAAGCTCATTGGTCTTTTTTGTAATCTCATTTATACAGAGTAATGAGTATTTTAATTAATTTTTATAAGCATTGTTTCAAATTTATAAAAAATTACCATCTTGGTCCGTTTTAACTCTAATGGTTTTCTCTCCATTAGTCAATTTTAACTTATAGGTTTTTTTAGATTCCCATTCTGGCTCAGAATAACTCACTTTATAGATATCTTTATCTACTGCCCAGTTAGGAAACCGTTCTACTAACGCTTTACTTACTGAAAGTGGTAGTTTTACGTTCTTATAACGTTCAATAGTTCTAAGTAACTTACCATCTTCGTCATAAGTAGCTACAGCATATCCTTTTGGAATATAAAATGACACATTGTAACTATCATATTCATCGCTGTAATACTCTTCTTTTGTTACATCAAACTTAGCCAGTTTTATTTGTAAATCTTTAACGCTTTGATCAATATCTTCATCCACCACTTCATAAATGTATTTGTATTTGATAGGGCGAACGACAACTGTGTCGAGTTCAACTATTTGTGCAAATATTGGCGAGGTGAACGCACAAATTAATAAAAAAAGAAATAAATTTTTCATAATAATAAAGTTTAAAAGTTAATAATATTCAAATTTAAACATCAAACAAAAGCTGTAAAATGACCTCGGTCATTAGATTGATTTTATTGTAGTAGAAGCATCTTGGAATCTAGCTATAGATTAAATTTTGGTTTTGTTAAAACTCATTTATTTGATAATCTAAAAGAGGCTTTCATAGTTGCTTTTTTTTGTTGAAATAGCTTTATAGATGAAACAGTCTTTTGTTGTTCCATAATAATGCGTCCCATCAAATAGCAAATAGTGGACTCGGCACCTTGGTTTAAATTTACGTTCGTTTTTTCTAAGCCGTCATAACAACCACCAGTTATTGGGTTATACATAATTTGATTGAGATGATTTTTACCTAAAAACCAATCAAATGCTGTTTGCATCATCGTTTTATACATAGGATCTTCAAACGTTTTATAAAAGAGACTTAAAGTCTGTATGGTATAAGAAACATCAATAGGTTGTTCTCCAAATTTACTTGGAATACTGTCTTTTTTATACCATCCTTGATTAGAAATTACTTTAAAATGCCCATTTATAAACATCTTTGATAGTAGAAAATCAAACGATTCTATAGCGACTCTCTTATAAGAATCTTTACCTGTTACTAGATAACTATAAAGTATAGCTTCTGGAAGAACACTATTAGCATACGTTAAGTAATTTTCAAACCAGTTCCAGCTTCTTATCGCATTGACATCGTAATTTGAAATAAGGTTTTTTGATAGTTTTTTAATAATTGATATCGCATTGTTATCTTTATCTGCAGAGTTATATAAATATAATCCTTTTATCACAAAACCAATAGCTCTAGGAGACAAAATATTGCTCATCCATGGTATACTTCGTAAGAGACTTAATTTCGCTCTAGTTACAAAAGTTTTTGGTAAATGTTCTTTTAAAGAAACAACGGTTCCCAGAGCCCAAATAGCTCTTGCATTAGAATCCTCTAGATTTACATAGTCGTTTTTTATATGCGTTTGGTTGTGCTCATCCACATAGTTTATAAAAGTGCCATACTCTGTTTGGCAACGCTCAATAAAAGATAAGTATGTATCTATAAATAATAAGTTTGAAGATTTTTTAAACACATTATAATGCATACACATAGTGATTAACGCACGAGCATTATCATCCAAGGTATATCCAGAATTAATATCTGGTTCAGAAATTTTGCTAAACTGAATTATGCCTAAAGCTGTGGTCATATTTTTTAAATGGTTTAGCTTTATTGGAGGATAGTTGAATGTAGTTTTCAACGATTCATCGATACTTTTTTTATAAATATCAATTTGTTTTATAGCGACATTATTCCATGAAGATGCTCTTGTTTTTTCAAAAGCGGAGAGTGCCATAGACTCTCGTAATGTGTTATTATGTAGTATTTTAATTGTTTCTTTCGCCATTTGTTCTGAGTCTTCAATAGGTACTAATATTCCTTCGTTAATTGAAAGCACTTCGTTAGTATGCGGAATAGCTGTTGCCACGATAGGACAAGCGCAACTCATGGCATAAGCAAAAGTGCCACTTACGGCTTGGTTGGCATCTTTAGAAGTAAATAGGTAAATATCTGTTGCCTTTAAATAGTCCAAAAGCTCGTCTATTTCTAAATAGCGATTAATAAAACTGACATGGTTTTTGAGTTTGAGTTCTTTAACAAGCAATTCTAAAGAATCTCTATAGTCATCTTTGTTGTTTACTAAGGTATTGGGATGTGTTTTGCCTAAAATTAAATACAAAACATTAGGTGTGTGATTAATAATTTCTGGCAATGCTTTTAAGGCTGTCTCAATACTTTTGCCTGAACTTAAAAGCCCAAAGGTTGACAAAACTGTGCGATTTTCTAAATTAAATTTACGTTTAGCATTTTGAGTATTTTCATAATTAACGTTATGAGTGCCATGTGGAATGCATGCAATACTATTTTCATTAATATCATAATCGTCTACTAGTATCTTTTTAGATTTTTTAGTCATTACAATGACAGAATTACTATAAGAAATAAGTAGCTTAACAAAAGCCATTAATTTTTTATCAGGAGTTGGTATAACGCTGTGAAATGTGAAAGTTACTGGTTTTTTTAGTACGTCCAGAAAACCTAATAAATAGTTTCCATAAGTGCCACCAAACAAACCAAATTCATGTTGTATATGTACCAATTTTATAGTATTGTCGCCATTTATTTCTCTGCCAATTTTAGTGTAATCTGACTTTAATGTGGGATTGATGGTAAAATGAACATTATGATTTACATCTGTATTATCTGAAATATCACAGATTTCGCAAGCCAAGTTTTCACCAAAAACATCAGTAATAGCAGAAATAGTATCTTGGGTATAAGTAGCAATGCCACATTGTGTTGGAGGAAATGTTGATAGAAACAGTATTTTAGGTGGTGAATTTATTTTCATTGTTTTTATTGATTTTTCAGTTCATCTAATAGTGTATTAATATTAACGGATGCCACTGCTACGCAACTATCTGCTGCGCCATAATATATATAAAGCTCATCATCAAAAAGAGCTGTTCCTGTTGGGAATACTACATTGTTTACGTAGCCTACTTTTTCATAACTTTCAGTAGGAGAGAACAAAGGTTTATTAAGTCTTCCTAGTACTTTTCTAGGATCATTCAAGTCTAATAAAACTGCAGAGGCATGATAAATTAAGTGTTTTGTATGGTTTTCTACACTGTGGTATATAACCAACCAGCCTAAATCAGTCTCAATAGGAGGACATCCACCACCGATATGGCTACTTTCGTGTTTATATTTTGGTTGTAATACAATATGTTGTCTTAAATTTGAAATGTAGGTCTCCCAAAATGCTACCGTTAACTCAGAAGGGTCATTGAAATATAAGATTTGAATAGAGGGAAAAAGTCTGTGGAATACGGCAAATTTTCCATTTATTTTCTTCGGAAAAAAGATAATGTTCTTGTCCCAAACATATATTTTTCCTTTCATTAATCGCTCAAGCTTATACCGACAATATAAATCATAGAAAAGTGTATGATGGATACTTATTTTTTCATAATTATTTTTAATAAGCTCTGAATATTCTTCAAAGGTAAATTTGGGTGTAATAATACCTTGTCGTTCAAAGCTTTTTAAATCTTTTGAAGTAGCATATGCACCAAAAACGTTAATGCTGTCATAAGCAGCATACGAAAGATAATAGGTATCATCAATTTTTGTAATTCTAGGATCTTCCACACCTTGAAATTCTTCTGGAGTTTCTGAGAAAAAGATAGGCTCATTATAGCGCTTAATAACTTTTAAAGGACCTTCTAATTTGCTATAACCTATGGTAGAGAAATTTCCATTTCTAACAGCACGATATAATAAATGCACGGTATTTCCTTCTTGAATTGCAGCAGGATTAAAAACTCCTAAATTTTCAAAGCTATTATTCGTCTTTTCGAGAATAATACCATGTTTAGTTACTAAAGTCATTATAATGCATTGGATTTTTGATGAAATTAACTTTATTTAATAACCGCTAAAATGATCTAGGTCATTTCAAAACTGTTTCATTGGTACTATATTTAACAGTCTATTTTTAAATAAATATAAAGATGAAGGAGATTAGTATTGAAGAACAATTAAAAGATAAAGGCATAAGAAATTCATTGCTTATTGAGGCCTTTCAAGATATTCCTGAAGCGTTTTTTTTATCAGAAAACCTACATCCTTATTTTTATGAAGATATCAGAATTGAAAAAGCCATCGAGAAAACAGAACCTAGAGTTATTGTAGTTGCCAGAATGTTAGAGCAATTGGAAGTTAAAGAGGAAGAGAAAATTTTGGTTATTGGAGTAGATTCTGTTTATATTTTGGCAGCACTTTCTAAGATTTATAAGGAGGTATACACCGTAGAAACTACTAAAACTTATGCAGAATGGGCATTAGAAGTCTTAAAGAATATAGAGGTTACGAATGTGCATATAAAAACTGGGAAACTTGTGAACGGTTGGAAAACAAAAGGCCCATTTAATGCTATCTTAAGTGCTTCAGAATTTAAAGAAGTTCCTAATACCATAAAACAACAATTAAACATAGGTGCTAAATTACTGGCTCCAGTTGGACCAGATTGGGCACACGTTATGCTAGAAATTATAGAACGCACTTCTGAAACCGATTTTATCACAAAGGCTCTACGAGATAACTATTTTATTCCAAAGCCAAAACTGATTCCTAAAATTGGGACTAAGATGTATCCTGAAAATGAAATTATAGACGAAATAGGTATTAGTTCCATTCCTTTTAAAACGATTAAAAAATTCCCAATAGATGGATTGTTAGAGCGTATAGGTGATGCTAAAGTGGTGTTATTAGGAGAAGCCTCACATGGAACGTCAGAGTTTTATGCCATGCGGCAAGAAATCACAAAAGCATTAATAGAAAAAAAAGGGTTTAACCTTGTTTGTGCAGAAGCAGATTGGTCCGATGCAGAGCAGATTAACAATTATGTAAGAAACCAATACCAATCTCAAGATTGGATGCCTTTTGCACGTTTTCCTGAATGGATGTGGAAAAATAGGGAAGTACTCGAATTTGTAGAATGGCTTAAAAAAAACAATACTAAACATAATAATACAATAGGTTTTTATGGCCTTGATTTATATGGATTAGAAAACTCTATTGATTTAGTTATTGATTATCTTGAAGAGATTGATTCAGACTTAGCAGCACTTGCAAAATTGCGTTATTCGTGTATTATGCCTTATATGTCAAATCCTACCGTATATGGTAAATTAGTAAAAAATCAGAAATTAGAGAGCTGTGAGAAAGCCGTGCTAAAAATGTTGTTTGATTTGTTAAAAAACAAAAATAAACTCAACCATTCTCAAGCCTATTTTTATGCCTACCAAAATGCGACAGTTGTGGTTGACGCAGAGCGGTATTACAAAGCTATGTACTATGGTAGCGCAGAATCTTGGAACTTGCGTGATTTTCACATGTTTTATACCTTAAAATCATTACTATCTTATCATGGTAAAGACTCAAAAGCGGTTGTTTGGGCGCATAATTCGCATATAGGAAATGCTTTGGCTACAGAAATGTACGCGAGAGGAGAAATAAATATTGGGCATTTATGCAAGGAACATTTTGGATCTAAATCTTATAATATTGGTTTTGGAACCCATACAGGAACCGTTGCTGCGGCTAAAAACTGGGGAGATGCAATGCAAGTTATGCCTATTAATAATTCTTTAGCAGAAAGCTACGAACATTTATGTCATAAAACTAACGTTACTAATTTTACATTGCCTTTAAGAGAACAACATTCAGAAAAAAACTTGAGGAAATTATTAAGCACACCAAGGTTAGAACGCGCTATTGGCGTTGTTTATAGACCAGAAACAGAATTGATGAGCCATTACTTTAAAACTGTTTTACCATCTCAATTTGATGAGTATATATGGTTCAATAAAACAAAAGCTATAACACCACTTAAAATAAAAACAGAAAAGCCTGAGCTAAAATACATGCATCCATTTGGCAGAATAGACAAATAAATAATTTCAATTTATTAATTCTAGCTATTAAAACTGTTGTATTTGTACAAACTTATATTTTCTGTATGTTATAGGTTTTTATAACTCTATACTAGCATTACTCTCAATAAATATTAAAGGATAAAGATGATTCAAAACTAAAAATCAATGATTTAGGTCATTATGTTTAATCACAAGCAAACTGACTCACATCATTTTAAAAATGTATTACTACGGCTATTTTTATTGAAACTATTGATTAAAATTAAATTAAAACGTGAAAATTAATATCCGATAGTTTATACATGTTAATGTATTATTTGAATTTTCAATTAACCATAAAATATTATGTTATGAAAAAAATTACTTTATTACTATTATTTACATTTTCGAACTTTTACGCACAGCAGCAATCCTTCGCAGTTCCCGAAACTTGGGAAATTGATTCTTGGGATGGAACAAATTGGAATTTGTCGTCTAGAACAAGCAATACGTTTAATGAAGATTGTTTTCCCATTGAAACATTACAACAAGTAGATCTCGGAGGCGTTCTTATTAATTCAATATTTATTACCACTAGTTATAATGATAGTAATCAGCCAATTTTAATGATTGCACAACTTTGGAATTCTAATACAAATTCTTGGAACAATTTATTCAAAGAGGATTATACATATTCAGGAGGTAACTTAACAGAATTACTAACTTCTGTTTGGGTAAATAATACATGGCAGCAATCAGAGAAGAAAACTTCGACTTATTCTGGCTCAGAAAACCTTCTAATAAACAGCATTACTGAAGAGTGGGTGACGTCTTCAAATTCTTGGGAAAATGATGAGCGAGAAGTGTATTCTTATGAGGTGTATTCTTGTTCAGTTTTTTTATTTCAACCATTGAAATTCAAGATTGGAATGGGACAAGTTGGGAAAACGATGCTCGTGAAGTCTATTCTTATGCTTATTGTTTAATTGCTACGTTAGAGTCTCAAGATTGGGATGGGTTCAATTGGGAAAATGAATATCGTGAAATATTTTACTATGACGGAAATGATTATTTAATAGAAATAGAAGAGGAAGACTGGAATGGTACTACTTATGAAATCGATTCTAGAATTTTAATAACAAATAGTACTGACGGAAACCCAACGGAAATGATTTCGCAAGATTGGCTCGATAATAATACATGGTTAAATACAATTAGAGATACAAGAACCTATTCTTGTTTACCATTAGCTATTACTGAAGTAGGCGAATTAATAAATTTACGGATATATCCTAATCCTGCTTCAAATAGAATTCATATTAATTCAAATTATAATTTAGATGTTTTTATTTATGATACTAATGGAAGAGAATTATGTTCAAAATTAATAAAGCAAGAACATGATATAATTGATTTAACTAACCTTTCAAATGGAATTTATATTATAAAGCTATTTTATAATAATTCTGTACATATTAAAAAATTGGTTGTAAAGCATTAATCATCAATTCTCAGCAAGTAATGCAATAGGTACTTGTTGAGAATTATTTTTGTTTTAAGAACATCTTGTCTTTGTGATTTTTGTAAGTGTTTGAGGTTCGTTAAATAAATTTTAACTTGTAGTTTTCTTATTGAGATATGTTTTAACTTCGGTATCATCAACTTGGTCGAAATTTTTGTAAAACTGACCTACAGCTCTAAAATTTTCGGGTATTGATAGACAAATAACTTCGTTAATAAATGGTGTGTTTTTTAGTTTCTGTAAAGCACTTTGAGATGATACCGGAATAGCAACCACAATTTTTTTTGGTTGCTCATCATGTAACATTTCAATAGTAGATATAATAGTATTACCTGTAGCAATACCATCATCTACAATAATTAAGATTTTATCTTTAAGTTCTTGCGGTTTTTTATTACCATAATAATCTTGATAGCGTTTGGAAAGCAAAGTTCTATTTTTTTTAGTTTCTTCCTCAATATAATTTTTAGAGACTTCTTTAGCGGCTTCACTTAAAACTAGGCTTTTTAAGGTTACGGCACCAATAGCAAATTCTTTATGCAATGGATGCCCTATTTTTTTAGAAAGTATCACTTCTAAAGGTAAATGCAGCTGTTTTGCTAAAATATATCCCATAGGCACTCCACCTCTTGGGATAGCCAAAATTAGAGCATTCTTTTCTTTGTAGGTTTCCAGTTGGTCCGCTAATAAATAAGCGGCTTCAATTCTATCTTTAAATACCATGATGTTTAGTTTTTTAAATATTTATTAAACCAATTACAGGTTAATTTTGCTACAGCTTCTAATTTTCCTGCTTCAGAAAATAAATGGGTTGCACCTTCAATAATCTCTATTTTTTTAATGCCTAAAAGTTTGGAGTAGGCTTTTTTGTTTAAATCAATAACGACACCATCGTTACCGCCAACAATTAAAAGGGTTGGGCTCTTTATTTTATCTAAAATAGTTATGGCCATATCTGGTCTACCACCTCTAGACACAATGGCTTTTATCCTTGTTCCTAAAAAGGGTGTTGCCTTTAATGCAGAAGCCGCACCAGTACTTGCACCAAAAAAACCAATAGGTACATTTTGCATGTCCTTTTGTTTGGTTATCCATTTTGTAGTTGCCACCAATCGTTCAGCAAGTAAATCAATGTTAAACCTATTTTCATAAATAGTATCTTCTGCTTCCGTTAATAAATCAAATAATAACGAAGAAAAGCCTTCCTTTAACAGTAAATCTGCAACAAAATTATTTCTGCTACTCATTCTACTACTACCACTTCCGTGAGAAAAAATAACAAGTCCTTTTTGGTTTTCTGCTATACGCAGTCGTCCTTTTAAGATTGTGTTATTTATTGGGATACTTATATCTTTATATTTCATAATTTTAATTTATTATAAGTGTTTTATGTGCAGGTATTTTAATAACGACATCCACATCTGTCCATAATTTTGAAATACCATCAGTCCCTTTATGAAGCTCATAACATTCCGTATTAAGTGTTTTAAGGGCTTCTTCTCCTTTCCAATAGGTTAGATCCAAATTGGTAAAAAGCCTTATGGTATCTTTTTCAATAGCATAGGTAAATGGAATTTTTTTGGAAGTATGATTCATTTTTAAATCTATAATGCCTTCATTTTCTTTCGCTTTTGTAATTGTGCCTATTATTTTTGAAGTGTTAAACGCTTTAAAAAAATAAGTGTCTAATTTAAAATCTCGTATTGGATTGCTTGAGTTTACAGTTGCCGTAGGTATTGATAATTTTGATTTATTCAAGATGTTTTCAACAGTGCCAGAGGTCTTTTTACTTTCAAATATATAGGTGTTAAAAGTCCCTGAAACATCAACTTTATTAGTGAATTTATGAGCTGTCCATAAAATTGAAATTCCAGAATTATCAATGGTGTATAGCTGTTGGCCCGAAAATTGGATTTGGTTAGAGGTCGTATTCGGTAGTTTTTTGTCTGAATTGTTGCAAGTAATCATTCCATATACCATGAGCAGATACATAAGATATTTAGAGAGACGTTTCATTATAATAAGATTCATAAAGCACTTGATTCCTTTTAAGAACAGTTTTAAAGAGGTCATCTTTGTGGTATTTTTTCATTGTTATAGTTACTAGTTTAAAATATTATCATGTCCAAGTATCGGATAGCCCAGCATTCCTAGGGTGTGCTTAGCATGTTCAAAATCATGTTTTGTAAAAAAGTTAAAGCTTACAGTTTCCTTTTCTAAGTCAACATCTACATCACTAATATGTTGTAATTCTGTAAGTTTGCTTGTAATAGTTTTTGCACAAGTGTCACAGATGAGATTTTGTATGTGTACTGTTTTTCTCATAGTTGTAATATTGAAGGTTCTTGTTTTTTAATATTTAAAGTGTTGTTTATTAGTGTTTTATTCATGGTGTTATAACCTATTTTATAAATAGCATCAATATTTTTTTTATCGAATAAGCCATAATGCGTCAAGTTTTTTGGTGCAATTACGACGTCAAAGTGTATAAATTTTTTTTCATCACTTTTGGCTATTCTAATGTTTATAGCACGTTCAATAATGTTATAAAAGTGTTTAAAATCACTGATAGAAGCAGTTTTAAAGAGATTTAAATACACACCGATTAAAGTGTCACAATCTTTTCTAATAAGTTCTAAAGGGAAATTATTAAGCACACCACCATCAATATATAACTTGTCCTTAATTTTAACAGGAGAAAACAATCCAGGAAAAGCAGAAGAAGCTAAAATCGGTTTTATAAGTTCACCCTCACTAAAGGTTTCAAGTTTACCATCAGTAATATTTGTAGCAGTAATAAATAGTTTCTTTTTTAGTACACTAAAACTGTCTTCTGGAAATTTTTTCTTGAAAAAACTGTAATACTTACCACTATCTATAAAGCCTGGTTTGTTGAGTGCATATTTTTTGTAGTCCAAAATTTGTACGGTTTTAAAAAATTGCATCATCTCATCACATGTATAGCCATAAGCATATAATCCACCTACAATGGCACCAGTACTTGTACCTGCTATATGTGTTGGGTAAATGTTATGCTCTTCTAAGGCTTTTATTGCACCAACATGTGCTACGCCTCGCATACCACCTCCAGAAAGTACTAAACCTATAGTCTCGCTATTCATTGCTATCTAAAAATATTAAAAAACTGATTTTGATTATAATTACTGAAGTTATGGCTTAATAAATGTTCTTGAAATGACCGTGATCATTTAATCAAAAATAAGATTAACCTAATTTCATTTTTTCATTGGATAACTTTGTTTTTCTTATAATATGAAGACATTTTTTTTGTACTTATTTATATATAATATCTATTTATATGATATTGGTTGTAAGATTCTGATATATATCATATTAAGTGGTTTTAAAAAAGGTTAATTTTATAATAGATATTTTTTATTACAACTAATTGGCGAGTTTTTATTGTATGTAGATTAAACATTCTCAATTAGTTCACTTAGAAAAAATTTAATGACATTTATTAATAAAGACAAATTATAGAAAAAAATACAACACAATTTTTAGTCACAAATGCTATTGAAAATAGTTTTGGTGTGAGAGTTGCATTTAGCACAAAAAAACTCAAATGATATTTAGGTTGTTTAATTAAAGAACTGCTTATCTCATTTATACAACCGTAATTTACAAAGTCTTTTCCGAAAATTGTAATACAGCCAGTTCTGAGTTAAAAATGCATTATAACCAACTAAATTATAAGCAATAAATGATAGGTAGTCTACAAAATGAAAGTCTTTTTCAAAGTATGTTCCAATTAACATCTGAAGGTGTTTTAGTGGTAGATAACACCGCGACTATTTTACTGGCAAATCCTGCATGCGAAAATCTGTTTGGTATTGACTCTGATGATTTATTAGGTAGGAGTTTAGATACTTTAATAACAAGTAAAAATAGAGAACAACTTATAAAATACATAATAAACTTAAAAAAAACAAGGACTAATAAAAATTTTGAAATATTAGGGGTCAAAAATGATGGAAAAGAATTTAATTTAGAAATCAAGTTAAGTTCTTCGATAATTGATGGTAAAAATTTAATCATCACTTTTTTGCGAGATGTAACCAATCGAACTGAAAATCTTCTAGAAATTAAGCAAACTAATGATAAGTTAATAGAAAGTAATCAAAAATTTGATTCATTAATTAGTAATATCAAAGGTATTTTGTTTCGCTGTAAAAATAATAAAGATTATACCATGCACTATATTAGTGAAGGTTGTTTAGAAATTACAGGACATCCATATAATGATTTTAAAAACGCGAATATAAATTACGGTCAGCTCATTATAGAAGCAGATTGCAATAACGTTTGGGAACACATACAAACTGCCGTAAAACAAAAAAAAACTTTTGACTGTAAGCATCGCATTCAACATAAAAATGGCAGTATAAAATATGTTTGGGTAAAAGGGGAAGCTGTATATAACCAAGAAAATAATGGAATCGATTTAGTAGGATTTATTACAGATATAACTGCATATAAAGAGCAGGAATTTACCATAAAGACTAATGAAGTTAAAATGAGAGCATTGTTAGATGCCATACCAGATATGATGTTTATTCAAGATCATCAAGGCAACTATCTTGATTGGTATGCAAAGAATTCTAAAAAATTATTTATAGCGCCCGAAAAACTCATTGGTTTGAATATGAAGGATGTATTACCGATATCTGTATATAAAAAAATAAAAACATCCTACAAAGATTTGCTAGCCTCTGGAAACTTACAGATAGTAGAATATAGTATTGAAGGTAAAAAAGGAATTGAACATTATGAAGCCCGTGTGGTTCATATGAACGACAATAAACTTTTAACCATTGTAAGAGATGTTACAAAAGAAAGAGAAAAGGATGAACAACTTAATATAAAAAATAATGCCTTGGCTTCTGCAAGTAATAGTATAATAATTTCAGATGCGCAAAAAAGAAATACACCAATTATTTACTGTAATGATGCTTTTGAAAAAATTACAGGCTATTGTAAAGAAGAGGTATATGGTAAAAACTGTAATTTTCTGCAAAAAGATGATAGAGATCAAATAGAGATTAATGTTATGAAAAAGGCCATTGCAGAGGGAAAAGCCTGTAGTGTTGTACTGAGAAATTATAGAAAAGACGGGACACTTTTTTGGAATGATGTTACTATTACACCTGTTCGTAACCATAAAAATAAATTAACTCATTTCATAGGTGTTCAAAATGATGTTACAGATAAGGTTAGAGCAGAAGATCTTAAAGATAGAATTCAAAAAATACTAGAATTAATAGCTCAAGACAAGCCTTTAAAATCGATAACTAAAAAAATTATTGATACAGCAGAAATATATCTTAAAGATTGTTTGGGTTCAATTTCCATATTAGATAAAGTAGATAAAACATTACACATATTAGTGGCACCAAATTTACCAAAAACATTTTGCAATTTTATTGATGGTACTGTTATTAGTCCAAAGGCAGGCACGTTTGGTGCTGCTGCGTTTTTAAAAAGAGAAGTTATTGCCTCTGATATAGAAACTAACGTGTTTTGTGAAGGTTTTAAACACATGGCTTTAAAAGATGGTTTAAAAGCGTGTTGGTCATTCCCAATTATGTCATCTACTAGTGAAGCACTAGGAGTATTAAGTTTTTTTAGCTCATTAGCAAGAAAACCTTTAGCTAACGAAAAAGAAATGCTTTTAGACATGACTTATCTGGCAAGTATTGCCATTGAGAAACATAATAATATAATTGTACTAAAAGAAGGCAAAAAGCAGTTAGAAATATACGCTCAAAAATTAGAAGAAAAAGTAAAAGAGCGTACAGAAGAAGTTATGGCAACCGTGAAAGAGTTGGTAGTTACTAATCTTAATCTCAAAGATCAAATACAGATAGCCAAACAAGCGGAAAGTGAGACTATCATTAGTAAATCAATTACCACTGCAATTGCAAAAAATTTTCCGAAAGGCTTAATTGTTGTTATAAATAAAGATTTTCGATTGGTCTTAGCCGAAGGTGAAGCGTTAGATCAACTTGGTTTTAAATCACTTGTCTTTGAAGGCATGAATTTAGATGATCTTTCAATTTTTGCTGAAGAACGAAAAAAAATAATTAGAGAATACATTTCTAAAACACTCTCCGGATTCCATCTCTCGTTTGAACTTGAATATAAAAACAGATACTTCTCTGTAAACACTGCACCTTTATTTGATGAAAACAACCAAGTATCTAATGCCTTAATGGTTTACACCGATATTTCAGAGCAAAAGGAAATTGAATTTAGAATACAAAATGCACTAAAAAAAGAGCGAGAATTAAATCAACTAAAATCGCGTTTTATATCTACAGCATCTCACGAGTTTAGAACGCCTCTAAGTGCTATACTAACTTCTGCTATTTTAATAAGCAAGCAAAATGGGTATGGAACAGAGTTAAAAAGAGAAAAATACGTATTACAAATTGAACAGAATGTAAATCACCTTGTCACTATTTTAAACGATTTTCTCTCATTAAGTAAATTAGAAGAGGGTAAAACAAAAGCTGTAAATGAACACTTTGAAATTATCAATTTTGTTAAAATTTTGATTAATGAAAGTAAAGTGACTCTGAAAAAAACACAGCAAATCAATTATAATTCAAGTCTGTTGCATCTAATTGTAAATCTAGATGCTAAATTACTTCGTCAAATAATTACCAATCTCATATCTAACGCATCAAAATACTCCTCAGTAAATTCAATTATAAATTTTAAAATATCTAAAAACAATGATAAAGTATTAATAGAAATTAGAGATAGCGGTATTGGTATTCCTCAGGAAGAACAAGACCAATTGTTTAATCGTTTTTTTAGAGCGAATAATGCTATAAATATAGAAGGAACAGGTTTAGGATTAAATATAGCGAAGCACTATACCGAGCTAATCGGTGGAACTATTAGTTTTGAAAGTAAACTAAATGAAGGCACCACGTTTTGCGTTGAATTGCCCATTAATAATAATGAATGTAGTCTCAATAATTTGGGAATAAAAATATAATTTTCGATGAAAAAAGTACTGATTATAGAAGACAATGAGATTGTTCGTGAAAATACAGCAGACATTCTAGAACTTGCAGGTTATACCACTGTAACAGCCGAAAATGGAAAAGTAGGTGTAGAAAAGGCAAAGCATTTACTTCCTGATGTTATTGTGTGCGATATTATGATGCCAGAATTAGACGGTTATGAAGTGTTACAAGGTTTAAACAAAAACACCATTACAGCTAGTATTCCATTTATTTTTCTCACAGCTAAGACAGAAAAAATAGACATGCGAAAAGGCATGAATCTAGGGGCAGACGATTATTTAACCAAACCGTTTAGTGAAAAAGAATTGTTAGAAGCTATAGAATGTCGTTTGAAAAAACACAATTTTTTAAAGCAGCACTTTTCTCCTTCGATTGAAGGCGTTAGACAATTTATAAAAGCAGCATCTAACTATTTGGATTTGGACCATTTATCTAGAGATTATTCACTGCAAAAACATAGTAAGGGATTTGTACTCTATAGGGAAAACAATAGGGCTAATTATTTATATTTTATACAACGTGGAGCAGTAAAGACTTATAAAACCACCGAAAAGGGTAAAGAGTTTGTTACAGGTTTGTGCAGCGCTGGTCATTTTGTTGGCCAGTTATCATTATTGTCTGACCATGGGAGCTATATAGAATCTGCAGCAATACTTGAAGATGCAGAACTGTACGAAATTCCAAAATCGGATTTTACAACCCTTTTGCACACCAATAAAGATGTTGCCAATAAGTTTGTTAGTATAATATCAAATAATTTAGTAGAAGTACAAGAACAACTAATTAACGTGGCTTTTGGAACTGTAAGACAACGTGTGGCTAAAACCTTATTAGACATACATAACAAGTCTATTTTACTAAATAACGAAAACAATGGTATAAGTATTAGTAGAGAGGATTTTGCGGGTCTTATTGGTACAGCTACAGAAACAGCCATTCGTATGCTCACCGAATTTAAGAATGAAGGTTTAATAACCATTGGCCATGCTAGAAAAATAGTGATAGACGACAAAGAAACCCTTGAGGATATTGCCCAATTTGGTTAAACCTACATTGTATGACACATATTGAGCCTAAAATAATCCGTCAAATTTTTGTGTTACTATTAATTCTCTTTACTGGTAGTTTAATTTTCTACGAAATACTTCCTTATTTAACAGGTGTTTTAGGCGCAATTACATTTTACATTTTATTAAAAAGCATAATGAAAAAATTAGTGTTTCATTACCGCTGGAAACCTGCACTAGCTGCTGCCACATTAATGATAGGTTCTTTTTTTGTTATTCTAATTCCTCTTATTGGTTTTGGATTATTGTTAGGTGAAAAAATTTCTGACATAGCTCGTAATAGCGAAAAAGTAATTAATGCTCTTAAAGATTTAATGGGAAATCTAGAAACTGAAATAGGAATAGACATTAATTCTCAGATCGATACACAGGCAGTTACCACTTTTTTAACGGAGCGTATACAAAATATGGCAGGCAGTACTTTTAATCTATTTATAGCTATTAGTATTATGTACTTTATGCTCTATTTTATGCTAATTAGCTTTAAAAAACTAAGACAGGCTTTTACTGATTTTATTCCTATGAGTTCTAAGAATATTGATGAAATTAGTGGCGAGGTACAATCCATGGTAAAATCTAATGCTATTGGTATTCCTTTAGTTGCTTTGGCACAAGGTTTTATTGCGCTTATTGGGTTTGTGATTTTTGGTATTGAAGATGCGCTATTTTGGTTTGCAATTACAACTATTGGTTCGCTAATTCCTTTTCTTGGTATATCGATAGGAATTGTACCAGTATTTTTACTTGCTTTATCTTATGGTAATTCTTTTCAGGCTTGGGGAATTTTAACTTATGGTACTGTGGTCGTTGGTGCTACAGATAACCTTTTAAGGTTATATATTCTCAAAAAACTAGATAATGTACATCCATTGATTACACTTTTTGGAGTACTTGTAGGTATTCCTTTATTTGGGTTTATTGGAGTGATTTTTGGTCCTCTATTAATAAGTGTTTTTTTAGGATTGATTAATATTTATAAGGCTGAATATGGAAAGTTATCGGAATATAACACTGACGTTTAATGATGAGAATTAATCATAGTAAATTCATTCTAAAAAAATAGATAATCTTTTGGGTTTCAATAATCGTCAAACATGAGTTTGTTTAATGCAAACGCGAATGTTATGCCGTTAAATAGGTTTAAGACTATATGGTAAGTGCATTTTATTTTTACTTCTGAAAAATTTTGGAACATTAATTTACCAATTAAACAGCAAAATTTAATTATATTTTAGGAAATTTATGTCTAGAACTTTTGTTTTGTAAACTGAATATGTAATCTACAGATTATTATGCTATATACTTGTATTAAATCTCAGTTGGTATTAGTCAAAATATCCAATAATAGCGATTTAGAAGTATCTTGATAATCTTTTCTTGAAGAATGTCACCAATTTCTAATGCAATATGTTTTGGATTAGGCAAATATTTCGCTTTATGGTAATTATAAACCAACAGCTCTTTTTCTATGGACTTTTGTAGTTTTAGTATGTTGAGATGTGTGTCAATTTCTTCAAAAGAATTGTAGTATTTGAGTATCATAATTTATTAAACTAATGTGAAGAGTAAAAACTGATTATTGGTTTGTTTTAGTTTTTTCCGAAATCTATAAGAGAGTAGGGCTAAAAGCATTAAGGACACGCTTACAATTACAAACCCGAGCCAGGTGCTTCCCAACGTTTGTCCTATGACATAAGATATTGCAATAAATAAAACAAATAAGGCTAGTAACAAGAGTGATCCTACAAATACAGTTTGAAAAAAACTAGTTACTAACCTCATAAGTATTTTAAATACTTTTAGCTCTAGATACGATTCGTTATATTTTAAACAACTACGTGCATCTACATCTAATTCTTTAATAGTTTCTTTAAATTGATAAAAAGCCATATAAGTCTTTATTTATGCAGTTGTGCATTTTTCTTCTTAAGATTTTCAAGTTTAGCCTCTAAGGATGTAATTAGAACTTCTGCTTTATAACTCATGTTAGAAACAGTCTCATCTAATTTTTTGTCAAAAGCTTCCTTTTTTTCATGAGCAGTTTTAGTAAGTTCGTCTTTAGCTTGTTTTAAACGATCAGAAATATCGTGTGTGGTATCTGCTACTGTATGTTTTATTTTTTCTCTAGTTTCGCTACCTTTAAATGGTGCAAATAGAATACCTAGACCTGTACCAATGGCTACGCCAGTTACAAAGGATATAAATAGATTTCTATTATTATTATTATTATTATTATTATCCATGGTATAATTATTTAAGTTATTATATACTATAAAGATAATTAGCGATTGCCTTTTCAAAAATGATACAGATCAGTTGTTAAAGTTTTATTTACGTTTTTAACATATTAAATTGCGTTTGTTTTTTTTAGATTGACCTACATTATTTACAATAAGCCTTAAAGGACTTAACTTAGTTTTGTTAGGTGTTATACCAACTATATTAAAATAATGATGTCAAATAACTTCAACAAAGTGCAAAAACAAGTATCTTTTAAAGCTTGTAAAGATCTACGGCAATTAGAAAATACTTTGAAAGATTTAAAAGAAGCAAATACCAATCTTTTTCATCTTTCTATTTTAGGAAAAGTGAACCAATTTGGTATGGATAAAGATATTATGTATTCAATGGATAATAGTATTATTAAGTTATATTGGCAGAATTTAATGGGTAAGACTGTAAATTTTGGTTCTTCTTATAATCCAGAAAGTGGATCTGTATTTATTGTTGGATATTTAATGACAATATTTCTTCATAAAATAAACGGAAATCTTTAGCGACATTATCTTCTGGTTCTTACGGAATTTTTAGAGGAATTGGTGGTAGTGAAGCACAAGCAACAATGTCTTTAAAGATGTTGAATAGCGGTTGTTATTTGTTAATTTTAAGAGGAGACAAAAGTGAATTGAATTTTATTTAATATTGAAAATGATTTTAAAGCGTAAACAAATTCAAGTTATTCCTTTATAAATTCTAGGCTAATTATTTTTCCATGCCTTAAAATAGTCATAGAAAGATTATCTCCTTTTTTGTAAGTATCCATTTTTGTTTTAATTAGGTTTTTGAAGTTGGATTGGCTAAAATTTACATCAATAAAATTTAAAATAATATCACCACCAATTAAGAGTTTTACACCATCAATAGTAGCTTCAATAAAACCACCTCTAAGACCTATTTTACTAGCTGCTCCTTTAGATGATAAACTAAGTACTAGCAATCCAGATTCTTGAGGTATATTTAGAGCTTTAGCGACATTTCCGGTTACCAATATAGAATTCATTCCTGTCCATAAATTAGGTTCATCCATTAATGTTTTTTTTGCTGTATTAGAAGAGATAGCAAATGCAAGCCCATTAAAACTACCAGATTCACTATGAATTCTGCTAGTAATTCCTATAATTTCCCCTTTCATATTAAACATTGGACCTCCAGAATTTCCGTGATTAATTGCAGCATCCGTTTGAAGAAATTCAACATTCGCTAAACTGCTATTTGAAGGATCTAAATAATGTTTACCACTAATAATTCCTTTAGATAAAGTTTGTTTAATGCCGAATGGTGCGCCAATCACAAAAATATCATCACCAATGTTTTGCATATCAGAATTTCCAATTTTTGCGACTTTTTTGTTCTTTAAGTGAAATTCACCTTTAATTCTAATTAATGCAACATCCGCTAATGGGTTTGATGACAAAACATCAGCTTCAAAGAGTTCACCATCTAAAAATTCTACCTGAACTAATTCAGCAGATTGCACCACATGGGCTGCGGTCCAAATTAGACCATCTTCAGATATTAAAACACCAGATCCTTGAGTGGCTTTTGCTAGTAAATTTAAATCATCATTAACTTTTCTTGATTCAACAGTAATAATATTGATGACTACTACAGACGACTTTACGTCATTATAAAGTTCGGAAAGATTTTGTGAATTTACATTAACAGTAAATAAGAGTAATATAGAAAGACATAGTTTATTCATTATTATTATTATTATTATTAGTTTGATACATTTAGAATATGTTTTAAATCAAAAACGGGAAGCCTTGGCTTCCCGTTTTCTAATGAAGTGACTATTTTTATTTACACCTACACTAAAATACTCTTTTTCTAACATTAGAATACATTAGTTTTAGTAATAAACAATTTCAATCGCTCCATATAGGTTATAGTTGTTCTATGGTATTTAATAACCAATACTTAAAATAATCTGGGACAACTAAATGTCCCAGATTACTGGTAAAAATGTTCTTTACAGTCTTAGTCTGATATTGCATACACTTCTTTACAAAGTTAACACAATACGTTTAAAGCTTTCAAGTACAGTTTTGCACCTAAGGCCATTGTTGTATTACTACACTAAGCCCCAATATTTTTATGTTTTCAAAAAACTATCTTATTAATTATACTGCTAATCTACAACTGCTTATTAGAGTATAAACTGACCCAAGTCAGTCTGAGTAATATTATTTAAAATAGAAACTGAAAGCCGAAACTTCCAGTTTCCTGTTGAGACGATTCATTTTATCTGTACGTCTAACCAATCAATCAAACCTTTCATTTCTGGAATTTTTAAAAGGTCAATTTTAGTAAAACAAATTCAATCGCTTCATACTGGTTGCACTTATTTTACAGTATTTGATAATCAGTGTTTTAAATAATCTGGGACAACTAAATGTCCCAGATTACTGGTGCACAATGTTCTTTATAGACTTAATCTGATTTTGTATTCACTTCTTCAAAGTAAAACAATAGGCTTAAAGCTATCAAGTACAGTTGAACACCTAAAGTCACTGTTGCATTGCTACACCAAGACCCTATATTTTTATGTTTTCAAAGAGCTATCTTATTAATTATACTGCTTATTAGAGTATAAACTGACCCAAGTCAGTCTGAGTAATATTTTTTAAAATAGAAACTGGAAGTCGAAACTTCCAGTTTCCTGTTGAGACGATTCATTTTATCTGTACGTCTAACCAACCAATCAAACCTTCCATTTCTGGAATTTTTAAAAGATCAATTTTA
>NZ_QREI01000011.1:27199-138514 GCF_003386275.1 Winogradskyella pacifica
CGAAACTTCCAGTTTCCTGTTGAGACGATTCATTTTATCTGTACGTCTAACCAACCAATCAAACCTTCCATTTCTGGAATTTTTAAAAGATCAATTTTAGTAAAACAAATTCAATCGCTTCATACAGGTTGCACTTACTTTACAGTAGTTGACAACCAGTGTTTTAAATAATATGGGACAACTAAATGTCCCAGATTACTGGTGAAAAATGTTCTTTACAGTCTTAGTCTGATCTTGCATACACTTCTTTTACAAAGTCAACACAATACGTTTAAAGCTTTCAAGTACAGTTTTGCACCTAAGGCCATTGTTGTATTGCTACACCAAGACCCTATTTTTTATGTTTTCAAAGAACTATCTTATTAATTATACTGCTAATTTACAACTGCTTTTTAGAGTATGAACTGCCCCAGATCAGTCTGAATAATATTTTTTTAAATAGAAACTGGAAGCCTAAACTTCCAGTTTCCTGTTGAGACGATTCATTTTATCTGTACGTCTAACCAACCAATCAAACCTTCCATTTCTGGAATTTTTAAAAGATCAATTTTAGTAAAACAAATTCAATCGCTTCCTACAGGTTGCACTTACTTTACAGTAGTTGACAACCAGTGTTTTAAATAATCTGGGACAACTAATGTCCCAGATTACTGGTGAAAAATGTTCTTTACAGTCTTAGTCTGATCTTGCATATACTTCTTTTACAAAGTCAACACAATACGTTTAAAGCTTTCAAGTACAGTTTTGCACCTAAGGCCATTGTTGTATTGCTACACCAAGACCCTATTTTTTATGTTTTCAAAGAACTATCTTATTAATTATACTGCTAATTTACAACTGCTTTTTAGAGTATGAACTGACCCAGATCAGTCTGAATAATTTTTATTAATTAATTTACAAAGTTGTACATAAGATTATTCACTTAAGCTCAACGTTATCAAAATGGCCTGGAAGAATTATTGAGAAATTTCGACATTACTAAACAAATATGTGCTCGAAAATAAGACCTTTTAATCGTTTGGGTAATTCTCCTCTTATATCATCCAGCTCTCCACTAGAAACATACCTTCTTAAAACTAAGAATGTTGAGTATATATAATCTTCGGCGATTTCATCTGACTCAAAATCATACAAAGATGTTTTACCATTAAAAGACCTAATGAGATCTATAAAACCTTCCACATCTTTTACTCTTTTTTTATTTGTTTTAATTGACCAGCCATTTACATAAACAGCTTTTAAAAACATAGGAAGTTGGGCTACAAGTTGTAAGGATTCTTCAACCGAAATTATAGAACGTAAGCCGTGTAAAATAGAACTAAGTACACGACCAGCTCTATCTGGGTCTTCAGAGAGGCATAGCTCTTTGGCATATTCTTTTAAAAACGTATTTCCTTCTGCTGCGTATTGATTAAAATTTAGTGACATAGTATTTGTTTTTAGGTTAAATGAATATTCTAATTAGCTATTTTTAAATCGTATTAAGTTTAATTATTTGAATAAATAGAATAATATAGTAATTTGAATTACTATCAAAGGAACCAAAACCTTTTCAATTTCAAAATGATACACGTCAGTAACTAATAACTTTATATATAAAAAATAAAGTCATTGGCTTTGTTAGCGACTTTCAAACTTTTTTCTGCTTTATTAATATTCTCAATACCTTGTAATAATGCATCTGGATTAAATGAAATGCTATCAATACCTTCATTAACTAAAAAAGCCGCAAATTCAGGGAAGTCACTTGGTGCTTGTCCGCATAATCCTATTTTAGTCTGTGTTTTTTTAGCCGATTGTATGGACATTTTAATCATCTGTTTTGCCGCCTTATCGTTTTCATCAAATAGTTTTCCCATTAATTCTGAATCTCTATCAATACCTAATGTAAGTTGTGTTAGATCGTTTGAACCAATAGAAAAACCATCAAATATCTCAGCAAATTTTTCAGCTAAAATTACATTGCTAGGAATTTCAATCATGGTATATATTTCCAATTCATTATCACCTTGCTTCAACCCATTTTCGGCCATTGTAGCTACTACTTTTTTACCTTCATCTAAAGTTCTGCAAAACGGAATCATTACTTTTAAATTTGTGAGTCCCATTTGTTCTCTTACTTTTTTAATAGCTTCACATTCTAATGCAAAACCTGATTTATATAAATCACTATAATAACGAGAAGCGCCTCTAAAGCCTAACATGGGGTTTTCTTCATGAGGTTCAAAATCTTTTCCTCCTATTAAATTGGCATATTCATTAGTTTTAAAATCACTTAAGCGCACAATCACTTCTTTTGGATAAAAAGCAGCTGCAATGGTTGCGATTCCTTGTGATAGTTTATCTACGAAATATTCTTTTTTGTCTTTATAAATCTCAGTGATTTTTGTAATTTCTTTTTTTAACGAGATATCTGTTAGTTGATCAAATTTTACTAATGCCATAGGATGAATCTTAACATTATGAGTTATAATGAACTCCATTCGTAATAATCCCACACCATCATTAGGATAAAAGGATAGGGGAAAGGCATTTTCAGGATCAGCGAGAATCATTTTTACCTCCGTTTTTGGCATTTTAATGTTTTGAAAATCTATCTCTTTTTCTTCAAAAGAGAGTTCTCCCTTATAAATATATCCCGTTTTTCCCTGAGCACAGGATATAGTAATTATAGTGCCGTCTATAATAGTCTGTGTGGCATCTCCACAGCCCACAATGGCAGGTACACCTAACTCTCGTGCGACGATGGCTGCATGACTAGTTCTACCTCCTTTGTTAGTTACAATACCAGAGACTTGCTTTAGTAGTGGATCCCAATCTGGCGTAATTGTGTCAGTAATTATTATTGTATTTGGTACCAAAGAACCGACGTTTTTAGGGGATTTTAAAAAACAAGCTTTTCCAACTTTAATTTTAGAGCCAATGGCATTTCCTTGGGATAGAATGGTCCCTTTTTCTAAGAGTTTGTATTCAATAAGACTATTTTTATTTCGAGTTTGGTGTACCGTTTCTGGACGTGCTTGAGTGATAAATAACTGATTTGTAATGCCATCTTTTGCCCATTCTATGTCCATAGGTTTTTGATAATGATCTTCTATCAATTTTGCCCAATTTGAAAGTTTTATAATTTCCTTATCGGTTAGTACAAATTGTTGTTGTTTATTTTTTGGTGTGTTTGAATTAACAATACTTTGCTCTTGCGTTTTATTTGCGTATATCATTGATAGTTTTTTGTCTCCCATTTTTTTCTGAATAATAGGATATTTACCTTGTTTCAAACTAGGTTTAAAGACATAAAATTCATCCGGATTTACAGTGCCTTGTACAATGTTTTCTCCCAATCCCCAAACACCAGATAATACAATAACATTCTCAAAACCAGACTCTGGTTCTATGGTGAAACCTACACCAGAACAGCCTTTATCTGAGCGTACCATAAGTTGCATACCAACAGATAAAGCAATAGTATGATGTTTAAAACCTTTGTCTTCACGATATTTTATAGCACGATTGGTATATAAGGATGCATAACATTTTTTTACAGCTTCTAGTAATTCATCCTCGCCTTTAATATTTAAATACGTTTCGTGCTGTCCTGCAAAACTAGCATCTGGAAGATCCTCAGCAGTGGCACTACTTCTAACTGCCACTTCTTTTAAGTCCTTGCCACATAAACTAGTATAAGATTTCTTTATGTCTTTGGAAAACGCAGATGAAAAAGTACCATTTAGAATATATTTTCGTGCTTGTTCTCCAATAGTTTCTAGATTGGAATAGTCTTTTCTATTAAGCTTTGTTAGCAATTGTTTTAGAGGTGTTTCAATTTTATTTTCTTTTAAAAACTCCCAAAAAGCATAGGATGTAGTAGCAAAGCCATTAGGTATAGAAACACCTTTTGAAGTTAACTTATTATACATTTCGCCTAAAGATGCGTTTTTACCTCCTACAGTACAAACATCTTTTATACCAATTTCACTGAATTTTTTAATACGAGATTCCATAGTTTCTTTAATATATTGGATTCATAATTCTTAAAAATAGTGGTTGTATCTATTTTATGAAATGACCCTCGTCACTCTAATAAAATTAAAAAAATGTGAGATTGACCTAGGTCATTTCTAGATAGTGCATCTCAAATTATTTTCGTGATAGTATTAACAATAAAAAAAACATAAGTTATGTCAGTATTAAAAGTAATTGAAGTCTTAGGAAACTCTACAGTGAGTTTTGATGATGCGGTTAAAAATGTAGTTACAGAAGCCTCAAAAAGTGTAAAAAATATTAAATCTGTTTATGTAAAAGATATGCAGGCTACGGTAAAAAACAATGCCGTTGTTCAATATCGGGTAACTACTAAAGTGTGTTTTGGAATAATGGATACAGAATAATTAGTATTAGTTAGGGTTGAAGAGGATTCCTGAAAGTGCGCAAAAGATTGAGGGTCTTTGCTTTTAGGAATCTCTTCTTTTATTATTTTATTAGATATAATAACTAAGAGGAAATGCTACAAATAATCTGCATCTATTTTTTCAATAAGATAATGGGCCTAAACTCCTGACAATTGTCAATAAAAATTAATTTTTTATCCAAAATCTGGGCAAACTCAGTTTTTGTTGGCGAAACCAAAATCTGTTCTCTTTCTCTTTTTTCAATTATTTTTACAGTAGTAATGGTTTCTAGTGCTGCAAGGTTTTCTGGATAATTTACTTTTGAAATGACAAGAGAGCCTTCTGGTTTTAAGCTCATAATTTTTACTTCCCAATGATTATCGCTTATTTGATTATTCAGAATTAAATGCCCTTTAAACTGTTTTAAAACATGTTTGGATATTCGATTTGAAAAAATCGTGTCTTTCAGATTTATTGTAGAATAAATAATTCCATTTTTTTCGATGGCAGGGAAAGATTGATTTACGTCCTTTATAACTAATTGTTCGTTCTCTATTTTAATATCTTCTGTAGCTTCTATTTCTTGTTGCGTAAATGTTACATCAAATAGTTTACTTTTATAAATAAAATTTTTATCAACACGCAAACTTACACTGTCATTTTCACACCAATAGATGCCTTGAAAATGTTTGGGAATTAATGTTAAGGGAGCAATGCCTTCAGGCTGAGGTTCAGAAAAAACCACAGGAGGCTCACATGACCAAAAGAAGGTTAAGCATACGGCAAATACTATAAATTTATACTGCTTCATTTTTTAATATCTAAAAAGCGCATTGATTTTTGAATTTGGATTAGGCATCTCTACTTTGTCTATCAAATAAACAGAACCACCATTTAAAAATGTTTTTATGGCTGCCAGATTCATCAATGAGATCGTTGTATCATTTTCTTCAGTTTCGGTAATAGTTATGATGTCGTTTTCTAATTTATATATCCCAAATATATCTTCTAAATTTTCACAGAATAATGTATCAACTTTTCCTTCAAAAGCACTAGGTAATATTATTTCTATTTCAATAGCTGTTTTTCCTGTGCCTTGTGCTTCTAAGAAACGTGTTATTTTATCTTTTCTTTCTTGGTCAAAAGTAGTGGATATAGCTTCCCAAGCTATCTCATGTATATCTAAAATATCTTTGGCTTTAAGATGATTATTGATGTTTTTGTTAGAGAAATTTGAGTATGTATTTACGCTTTTGTAAATATCAAAAAGATAGTCTTGAGATGCTACAACTAAGGGGATGTTTTCATCTTTTAAGATTGGTTTAAGACCATCATTAATAGCTCTGAAATATGTTTTGATTTCATTTTTTCTTTTTCCTGTAGCAGCTTCTTGCCCATAGAACATTGCTTGTCCTCTACCAGCTTGCAGTGTTCTAAATTGCAGATTTTTTTCTTCGTAATCATAACCAACAATGTCTTGTTGATTTTTAGGTATTAAATCATCGATAATAATTTCGGTAATACTATGCTGAGTACATTCATATAATTTAACCTTACCTAATTCTAATGTCATTAAATAAAAACGACCATCATCAACAAAAAGTGGCATCAAAGGTTTTAGGTAAAATGAATTTGAGATATAATTATAGGCTTCAAAATAAATAGGGAGTGTAAATTTTTGAAAATAATTTTCGGCTATATAAATAGCTAAACCATCGGATTGTTGCCTCCAAAACAAATTGTCATCTATTAATTTCTGAACTGGTGCCGTAATAGTATCAATAGTGGTTTTATGAATTCCTTTTTTTGCTAATTTTTTTTTTACATGTTGTAATTGTATTTTTAAGGATAAAGAATCCTCCTCTTGTAGTACTTCTTTTCCTAATCTGTGTGTAGGTATAAAAATTGAAATACAATTTTCTTGATGGATATGATGTAAGTTGGCTATTTCTTTTTTAGATAGTAAAGTCATGATATTTCGGATTTAATGAACCAAATTTGTATTAACTTGTTTACTAAGGTCGTAAAATAGCAAAACTTATAAAATGACCCACATCAGTAGCGCTGTATTATTAATGTTGTTTAAAAACATTAATTAATAAGTGTTTCTATTGTATTTATTGCTTTATCAATTGAATTAGCATTTTGCTCAAAATTTTTCCAAGGATCGTCTATTGTTTCTAATCGTTTAAAAATAGTATCCATAGTATAATATTGGGCATTTAGTGAGGCGTCATTTAATTCATTCCAATGTAAAGTTGTCGCTACAGGTGCATTTTCTATAGCCCTAATTGAATATGGAACAACACTAGTTTGTGCATAAGAATTTCTAAGAAAATCAATGTATAGTCTGCCTTCGCGTTTGTTTTTTCTAATTGCAGTCGTAAATTCTGTTGGGTTATTGTTACAAATATAATTTGCTACGGTTTTTGTGAAATTATGTATTACATCAAAGTTTTGATTTGGTTTTATTGGTATTACAATATGTAATCCTTCAGAACCAGAGGTCATTACATAAGTATTTAGCTCTAACTTTTCTTCTAAAAGAAAACGTAATGCTTTTGCAGCTTTAACAGCTAATTTAAAATTTCCTTTCGGCGGATCTAAATCAAAAACTAATTTATCTGGATGATTTATTTTTTCAACTTTACTTAAAGTAACATGAAAGGATAATACATTTTGATTTATAAGATAAAGCAAAGTCTCTTTAGAATTACAGACCACATGATTAACCCAACCATCCATTTTTTTGATTTTTACAATTGGAATCCATTTTGGAAAATAATCTGGGGCATTTTTTTGAAAAAAGCCTTCTTCACCTATACCTTTAGGGAATCGTTGCATGGTTAACGGACGGTCTTTTAAATAAGGAAGTATATAATTTGCAATATTATCATAATATAGAATCAAGTCATTTTTTGTAATTCCAGATTCTGGAAATAACACCTTATCTTTATGTGTGATTTTTATTTCTTGAGTGTTAATGTTCATCAGATTATATTTTATGTTAATTATGTATTGTTCTAGATATTAAAACAACCTTGATTCATGAGCTAAAATCAAGGTTGTTTTGATAAAATAAACTCATACAATAGTTTGTCTATGCATACTCTGTATAATATTGTACTTTAAGTTCATTTTTAACATCATAAACACCAGGTGCATTATAAGCAGCAGTTTCAGCATCTTCTTTTTCTTTAATAGAATGTACTTTTCCACGTAAAGTCACCGTATGACCATGAGTTTCTAGAATAATGCTATCTGCATCTAGAGTTGCCATTCGTTGAAATGCTTTTTTGATTTTATCTTTGACTTCTGAGGGTTTAATATTATTTTTTAATGAGATAGAATTACTCACACCCTTTACTCCTAATAAATTCTTAATAGCATTTTTTGCAGCATTTTTTTGGTAAGACCATTGTACTTCACCTGATAAATAGGCCCAACCATTTTCAACTTTTACTGTAATATCGTCTTCAGGAACTGAAGAATTCCATTCAAAAGCATCGACAATAGCTTTGGCTATCTCTTTGTCGGTTTTCTTAAAATCATTGCCATACTTAACCTCTATATCGAGAGCGACAGCTTTTACTCCTTCAACACTTTTTGCAGCTGTTTCTGCAGCTAGTTTTTTAGAGTAATTATTAACTACACCGCTAAGTGTTACTACTCCATTTTCGACAATGACTCCTATCTGAGTTTCATCGATATTAGGTTGCCACGCTAATTCGTCTAATACATCGTCTTTAATTTCTACATCTGTTTTCATTTTTTTAAGATTTTAATTAAACATTAACTAATCCCATTTTTACAATAAGATTGATCTTGTGATACAAATGTATTTAGATTGGAAGTGGTTGATAATGATCTAGATCAGTCTATGTGATTTTAACATTTTTGTTTCTTTGACTTAGCAATTTTTTGATGTTATAGCATTGCTTCTTGATACTTTTATTTAAAGTATATGCGTTAAAAACAATTTTTAGAAATATATTATAACTATAAAAAGAATGAGCATTTGCTAACAGCATGTAAAAAAACAATAACGAAAAAACTACTTTTTCCATTCCCAGAATAGAGAATTTGTGCTTTAATTGAAAAAGTACATTATTTTAGGAATTAGATTTAGTTGCTATAAATTCCTTTTTTCTCCATCCCACCATCTGCTTTTAGATGTCTTAATTTTAAGCGGAGCACCATATTTACTTTCTAATTTTATATTGATATAATTCATACCTTCTGAAACAGAATCTGTAACCAAAAACAAATCTAAATCGTTTTCTGAAATGGTTCCTAGCATTTGCATTACTTTTATTTGTTCTAATAATTTAGACCAATAATCTTTACCAAATAGTACTACTGGGAAATTGGATATTTTTTTGTTTTGAAGCAGTGTTAGTGTTTCAAAAAGTTCGTCCATAGTGCCAAAACCACCAGGAAACACAGCAAATGCATATGAGTATTTTAGTAGTAGTACTTTTCTAACATAAAAATGATTCATGGTAATATTAAAATCAAGATATGAATTGGGATGCTGTTCTTTTGGTAATTCAATATTACAACCAATAGACATCCCAAAAACGTCTTTTGCACCACGGTTAGCAGCTTCCATAATACCAGGTCCACCACCAGTCATAACCGTGAATCCTTTTTTAGAAATAAGTTGTGCAAGTGCTCTAGCTTGTTGGTAATATAAATTATTCTCTTCAAACCTTGCAGAGCCAAAAATGGTTATGCATGGTTCTAGAAAATGGAGTTTCCTAAAGCCATGAATAAACTCGGATACTATAGAAAGCAAGCTAATTAATTCTTTAATACGATTTCTTCTGCCACCTAGAAATTTTGCTTCACGATTATTATATTTCATAATTAATATATGGTTTTTTAAAAATAGGAAGCGTTCCTTAATCTTCAACTGATATTGGTCATTTCAGAAGTAGTTTTTTTGAGCTTACTTTGTTATATAAGTGTAATTAATTCATAAAAGAAAACATGTTAGGCTATTTAAATAATAAACAAATTGAACACGTATTGCAGAGTTTAATTATCGGTAGAATAGGTTGCCATGCGGATGATAGAACTTATGTAGTACCTGTAACTTATGCTTACGACGGAAAATATATTTATGGTCACACCAAAGAAGGCTTAAAGATTAGCATGATGCGAAAAAATCCTATGGTTTGTTTTGAAGTTGATGTGATGGAGAATATGAGCAATTGGAGAAGCGTTATTGCTTGGGGGAAATTTGAAGAATTAAAATCACCAGAGCAACGTAAAGAAGGCCTTAAAATATTAATGAATGCAGTAATGCCATTAATGACTGGTGAAACCACAATTAGTCATCCTATGAGTGACTCACACCAAAAAACTATTGAAGCTATGAAGGGTGTTGTGTATAGAATTGAACTAACCAATAAAACAGGACGGTACGAAAAAACGTAATTAACAAATTCTTATTATAATAAAGGTTAATATTTTGTTTAATAGATTATTTAATAGATTTTAAATTTACTCAAATCCGCAATTTAATATGAAGCGAGTTTGTAGAGCATTATTGTATATATGAGTTCGTTAGTAGTGAACGGTATTTTAATCATAATAACTGTTGAGAAAGAGAATAATACATATAAACAGATGAAAGTACTTATATTTAGTGCCAAAGATTTTGAAATTCCTTATTTAGAACAAGCAAATAGGGGAAAGCATAAATTCCTTTTTGTTAAAGAAGCTTTATCATCCCAAACAGCTATGAAGGTTATAGGATATGACGCCATATCTATATTCTCAGCAGATGAAGCATGTTTTAATACCATCGAAAAACTTAGGGATTTTGGCGTGAAATATATAGCACTTCGGTCTGTTGGTTTTGATAATGTAAATATAAAAACAGCAACTAGGTTATACATTAGAGTAGCAAATGTACCTGAATATTCACCTTATGCAATTGCAGAACATGCTGCAGGTTTATTATTAGCAGTAAATAGAAAATTAATTGAATCTAATCGAAGGGTAAAACACTTTAATTTTAATATCAATAATCTCGTTGGTTTTGATTTAAATAATAAAACAGTTGGTATTATTGGCACCGGAAAAATTGGAGCTGTAATGACCAAAATAATGCATGGATTTGGTTGTCATATTTTGGGTTATGATATTAAGCAAAATGTGGAATTAGTTACTAATTATAATTTGCGTTATACAACGCTTAAAAAATTATGCGAGCTAGCAGATATTATATCTATACATATGCCTTTAAATAGAGAAACTCATCAACTTATAAATGAAGATTTAATTTCTGAAATGAAACAAGGGGTTGTCATTATAAATACTGCTAGAGGTGCAGTTATTAATACAAAAGATGTTATTGAAGGCATTAAAAATGGAAAAATTGGCGCTTTAGGTATGGATGTGTTTGAAAACGAAAAAGGAATTTTTTTTAGTGATCATTCTCTTAATATTCCTGATGATAATTTATTATTGGCCCTAAATGCCAAACCCAACGTGTTAATTACAGGGCATCATGCTTTTTTAACAGATGAAGCTTTAACTAATATAGCAGAAACTACAATCTATAATTTAGACTGTTGGGAAGCAGGAAAAGAAACAGAAAATGAATTAACTAAAATTGATAACACAACACAAACTTTATAAAATTAGATTTTTAATATATTACTGTTGAATTATAATCTAAAGCCACGACTTCTAAATTTAACCAATTAAAATCACCTTCTTTAAATTTCCAAGTTACATTAGATTTATATGGGATTTTTATATCGTGAAAGACCTTATAAGCTTCCAATGTAATTTGCCATTTTTCTAATTTAGAATTTTCACTACCACCATAATAACGTTTTGCCTCAAATGTTATTAAATCTCCTTTGTCATTAAAAGTAAAGATACCTGAAACTGATTGATCTTTATAAATAAAGGTTGCTTTAGCAGCATTAAAATTTATGATTTCCCAACTTAAATAATTGCTTAATGCAGCAGAAGGAAACCAACATATTTCAGCCAAATATCTATGCATTGCGCTAGAATCTATTTTAGGATTATCTGATGCGTTTACCAAAGGAAGAAGTCCTGCAAGTTTAATAAGCATTTCTCCTTTACCATCTTTCAATTTGTCTCTACCATGTATGTTGATTAATGGTAATGCAGCAACTTTTGTTTGCCATATAAATGAAGGATTCTCAACATTAAAGTATTGTGTAGCTTCAAATGGCATCCATTTGCTATTTGGTTTAGTTCGCATGTTTCCTATTTGTTTTAATCTTACAGATTGTACTATTGGGTTTCCTATAGAACCAGAATTAATAATCCATTTCTGAACAATCTGCGGTAAATGCACAATATCATTTTCCGAAATTATCGGAAGATTTTTAGTTTTTATATTCTGAAGTATTTGTTTTGATTCTTTTTCAACTAGTGCATCAAATCTATCCGAAGCAAAAGCCGAAATACTCACTAGTAAAATAACAATATTGGTAATGGTACCAAACTTAGCATCGCTCCAAGCTAGAATAATAAGAATTTGAGATGCTAGGACAGCAATAAGCCCTAAATAAAACCACTTTTTACCAGTTTGAACTTGTATTGAGACAACTATAAACATAATAAAAGTGACTAACCATATAGAGCCAATAGGTTTTGAAACTCCTACTAGTTGTTTACTGATGTCTGTTTCAAAAAAAGCTTTCACATAGCCTATTAAGTGAATAAGACCATGGATTATTAAAATAAAACTGAAGGCAGATTTCATTTGTTTAGATTTACTATTGTTTCAATTGTCATATTTAATGATTATTGATAATCATTTACATGAGAGATTATACAACTAACAGATTTTTTTAGTATTACTAACTCAAAAGAAACCTTTTTAATACTGAATAATTACTATATTGTATAGCATTAGTTTGTTGGGATAGTTTTGTGTTTTTTTAGTATTAGAACAATAACTCAATTTTATAAAAGAAAAATTGTACAAAATATAAGTATGATTACTGCAATATAAAGTTTAGTATAGATTTTCATAATAGCACATTTTATATAACCTAAAGTTAATTATTAAAGCATTTTGTTAGAATGATGCAGGTCAGTTGAACTCAATGAATCCATTTTTTTTTAGAATATTTAATAGTCTATAAGTTATAGAAGGTGTATTTACATTTTGTTGTACTTGCTAAATAGTAGGTTCTTCTCAAAATGTACGATTAGGCAATCTTAAATTCTAGTTATTAGATATCTTATATCTCAACTTTAATAAGGTTTGAACATGTATTATTACGATAAGGATCTCTTAAGGTTTGGTTTTTAGTTCTATAAATGTAATTTCTGGACGCATACCAATTCTGGCCGGAAAACCTAACCAACCCAAACCTCTATTTACATACAGATATTGGGCATTGTGTTTGTACAAACCAGCCCAATGTTTAAACTTGTATTTTATAGGACTCCATTGCAAATTTTTATATTGAAAAGCGGCCTGCATGCCGTGCGTATGACCTGCAAGTGTTAAAGTGATATCTGTATTGTCTATCACTTCTTCTGGCCAATGTGTTGGGTCGTGAGATAATAGAATTTTAAACGGAACGTGTTGCACTTTAGTAATTGCTTTTTCTAAATCTGCATATTGTCTAATTGGTGGTTCTCCCCAATTTTCTACTCCAATTATTGCTATTTCTTCGCTGTTTTTTGAAATAATTTCGGCTTCGTTCAATAATAATTTAAAATCAATAGTTTTGTAAAATTGCTGAATAGCTTCAAAATTTTCTTGTTTTGCTTCTAAAGATTCCCATAGACTATAATCTCCATAATCGTGGTTACCTAAAATAGCATATTTTCCATTTTTTGATTCTAATTGTTTAAAAACTTTACCCCAACCACGTAATTCCCATTCAAAATTATTTACTAAATCTCCTGTAATAAAAATATAATCTGGTTTTAAATGGTTAATTTTTTCAATAGCAGATTCTAGTTTTTTATATCTATAATTAAAACTACCTAAATGCAAATCGGATAGCTGAACAATCTTTAAACCATCAAAAGGTTTTGGTAATAGCTTAGTTCTAATTATATGATGATGAACTTTAAATCTATATTTAGCTTTTAAAATACCATACAGAATCACAAAAAAAGGAAGAAACCCAGAAAAGAGTCCAACAATGGGCACTACAATTAGTGACTTACTTTCTGAAAACATGAAATTTGTAAAATACAATATAGAGATAATAATTACGAAGATAAGTTTGGGTACAAATGACAATATGGCAAGACCATAAAACCTAGAGATTAGTAATTGTTTTCTAATAGGACTTATATCATCTAAAATAACTTTAAATACTAAGATGGATGCTATTAAGCCAACTGTAAATATCCAGAACAAAACATGGATACTTATGCTAAAAAAAGCAGAGTCTATAAGATTAGTTATAGATTTAAGCCAATAAAAAGCAGTGATATCTACCAATAAAATAGCGCAACACAATAAAAAAATTGTAAAAAGAGAAACTGTTCTCATGTGTTTGATTATTGTTTTTCACTCGGACTATTTTTTTTTAATCTTCTTTTATCTCTTAAAGCCCAATAAATACCTTTAACATCAGAGGCCCAATTATTATACATAAAAATCAATGCAATTTCTTCAAATGTTTCTAAAAGTCCAATCCCTATCATAATATAAAACAAGGTATATTCAGGTTGAAAGAACAAAGAAAAAAGAATAAATATACTTTGCATAACAGCAGAAAATTTTGCTAAATAGGTGTGAAATGCAGTAGCCTTTCCATATTTTATATAAGCAATAAACATTTGTATAACGTAAGGTGTAAAAGCAATACCAATTAAAATAAGATTGGTTTTTATAAAATTAGTTTCAAAGACATACAGACCAATTAACCCTACAATTAATGTTATTTGGTCTCCAAAGGAATCTAATTGTGAGCCTCTAGAACTAGTGATTTTTAATTTTCTGGCTAAAAAACCGTCTATAGCATCAGTGCAATAGCTAACTAGTAACAACCATGTGAAAATTAATCTAAAATCTAACCAAATTAAAAGCAACAAAAAAGGTGATGCAAAAATGCGATAAAACGAAAACCAATCAGCAATATTATAATTTTTCAATGTCAACATATATTTTTTTAATAGGCACTTAACAATCATTTGCTTGGACATAACAATAAGTTTAGAAATATTTAGCCTAAAGGGATGATTTTTTAACCATTGTAGTTTCTATTTTAATTGTAACCTAATAGTATTAGGAGCAAATATTGAAGCGTTTAAATAACTCTATAATTCTATGTTTAAAAGGCTAATTTTGATTGTAGCAAAATGTATTCGTTTAAATTTACGGCATCAATTGCACCAATAAGTTTACCATTCTCCATTACTGGAAATAATTCTTGTTTATCATTATAAATAAGTTGATATACCTTTTTAATACTATCTGTACCTTTTATGGTTTTGAAATTTACATCCATTATTTCTCCAACCAAAACCATTTTATTAGAGTTTTCAATAATTGTTTTATGATGTAAAATACCTATAATGGTTTGGTCTTCAACAACAATAAAATTAGTTTCGGTGCCAGAAATTATTTTATTTACAACAAGGTCTATAGAGTCTTGAGGTTTAAAAGTTGTGATATTAAGTAGCATAGCTTCTTCTACCGTGTGACCATCAAGTAAAGCCATTTGTTGCACCATCAGGTTTTCTCCAAAAGCTCCCAAAAAGATAAATAAGGCTATAAATACTAAAAACGGATTGTAAAGCAGACCAATTAAAAAGAATAGAACTGCTATTATAAGTCCGAGATTAGATGCAATTTTTGTAGCCTTAACACGACCTATTTTTATAGCTAATAGTGCTCTGAGGATTCGACCTCCATCCATAGGAAATGCAGGAATACTATTAAACACCACTAAACCAACGTTAGCAATAAATAAAAAAAACAAAAAACTCTGTACGTTATAACGTACTAAGACTTCAAAAGTTTCGGTAAAGTTTAATTGCATAAAATCTTTAACAGGCACAATAAAAAATAATATAATAGCAATAATGACATTGATTAGTGGGCCAGCTATAGCAATTAAAAGCTCTTGTTTTGGTGATCCAGGAAGCTTTTCAAAACTTGCCATTCCTCCAATGGGAAGTAGCGTTATTTTCTCAGTTTTAATATTATAATGGTTTGCCATAAAAGCATGACCTAATTCATGCAACACAACACATAAAAAAATAGCTAAAACAAAAGTTATATTAAATAAAATGCTTTCTAGATTGCCTCCTTGTGTTAGTTCGGCGAAAATAACCCATGCCATGAGTAGAAAAAATGTCCAATGGACTCTAATCTTAATGCCTGAAACTTGACCTAAATTTAATTTCGCTTTCATTTTAGTATTATTCTTTAATTTTGATGATGTTCCATAAGTTTTTCTTGTTTTTAACTGCGTATAGTTCTTCTGAAATTCTTTTTGAAGTGATTTGAGGAACTGTTCTTAAAAAGTCCTTATCCATAATTACGTTAACCCCATCTTGATTGAGGTAATATGTAATATTTCCTTGAGTATCAATAAGTACTTCATAATATCTATAGTTAACGATATCCTTATCTAAAGCTGTGTTTTTGGCAATGACTTTTCTAATTACTTTTAAGGCAATGGCGATACCGTCCTTAAAGTCGGTGCTATTTAAAAATTGTGGTTCAATAACTGTATTTCCAGATTTATCAATAAAACCAAAATATGAGATACCGGCTTTGACCTTTACTATTGGACATCTGTCGTCATTGAACATCGGATAATCTCCATCTTCCATACTTGTTATAGCCAAATCGGTTCTGAAATTTATAATTTGTTGACCCTCTTTATTGATAAATGCCCATTTCCCATCTTTTTGAATAGCTGCAACATCATTGTGAATTGGTGAAATAAAATCAACATTATTTACAGATTGTGCTATTGCCAAAACTGGAAAGGTAATAGAGGTTATAAATAATATTACGGCCTTTTTCATATTGTTTTTATTTATAGTTAATAATTCAAAGTTAATATTGAACATATTAGTATGAAATGATTTAGGTCAGACTAAAGCTGATTTCTAATTTTTTATATTAAAATTTATAAATTTAGTTCGGATAAGATAGGGCAGTGGTCTCATCCGTAATTTTTAGACCTTAGGTCTATAGATTTTATATTTTAGCTAATGCTTTCTTCTTTAGCTTTAATGATGATTACTCAGCTCTTTTATAACCATATTTTTTGTTATTTAAAGTATTGAGGTCCAAAGAATATCTGTTTTTAGATGGCGAATTAACAAATTGTTCGAAATACACAAAAATTCAAGAGCTATAAACACTTCTTTGTCTTGTACGCTTGTTTGCTGAATACATATAATATGTGGATTCATTTATGTTCTAGGCAGTTATCGTTATTTTTAGTGATCTACTCTTAATTCGTTTTGTATAGCATAAACAGCTAGTGTCTTAAAAGCTACTTTTTCGGCTTCCTTTTTTTCTGTGACAGATTTTACATTGCCTGCTAACTTTACAGCATGTCTTGTGGTATCTACAGTAATACCTAATGCATCAACTAATGCAGATCGTTTGAAGGCTTTAGTAATTTTTTCTTTAATATCTTCTGGTTGAAGAGCAAATTGGTTTAAGGTGATGTTGTCGGTTACTCCTTTTACAACTGATAAATTTTCTACAATTTGTCTTACAGCATCTTTTTAGTAAGCCCATTCTAACTCACCAAGAAGCGTAATCCAACCGTTATCAACTTCAACAATAACTTTGTGTTAGGTACTGAGGCATTCCATTTCATGGCGTTTATTGCAGCATTTGCTATTTCTGTATCGGTTTTATTAATATTGGACAAATAACCAATTTTAATGCCTTCGGCTATGGCTTTTACGCCTTCTATTTTTTCTACAATTTGTACGACTGCAATTTTTAAAGCGTAAGAAAAAAACTATCCTGTAGGTGTAACAATACCGTCTTTGACCACCACACCAATTTGGAGTTCATTAATATTAGGTTGAAATGCTAGTTCATCTAATATGTCTTGCTTTATTTGTACATCTGTTCTCATTGTATAATTTATATTAGTTATTCACATTGTCTTTGAATAAATCTTTCAAAGCTTGATTTAATGTTTTCATATCGTGGTCAAATTCCCGTTCAAATTCCTTTTCTCTGTTTTTTGCCTTTTCATTAAATTCTATCCTATTTTCTTTGAATTTTTCAGTTCTTATAACAAGCTTGTCTTTTAAAACAATATATCTTTGTTCTAATTCTTCAAGTTTTTGAGTGAGCCTCTCACGTTCTTTTTTATTGTCCTTAGAAATTTTTTCTCGTAATCTTTTTATCTCTTCTCCTGTCTTTTCGATGGCTTTTTCTGAACTTACCTTAAACTTATCCCATTCTTGTATAACAGCTATTTTAATTTCTTCTGCTGTATCAATGGCTCCTCTCGTTAAATCTTTATTAAGTTCTATTACATCTTCTTTAACTTCGGTGGCATCTTGTTTAGATTTTTCACCACAGCTTGTTAATAGGATTGCTGCCATAAATATTGTTGTAATTAAGGATACTATTTTAATCTTCATAATTTCTATATTTAAAATGTTACCAATATTAATACTTCATTTTATTTTTCTTGCTACATATACTTGCTTATCAATCGAAAAAAATCCTTTTTTAATTCACCATATATATATCTTTGTGTTTCCATTTTATTTCTAAATTCAATGTGTTTTTTTACAAAAGAATAGTTGAGTACGTCTTCATCTTTTTTGTAGTGTGCACTCATATTAACTTCGTGCATGGTAATATCTTCTTGCAATTTGTCTATAACTGTGCCATGCAGTATAAACTGATTTTGATAATGATCTAATTGCGCCAGAATGTTTTTATCTGTCCATTTTGTTACTAACTCACCTAATCTATTGTTGAATGATTTAAGTTCGTCTTCCCAAAAAGTAAGTTCTCTTTGCCATAACTTATGTTCAAAATGTAAATCTGTATTATAAATAACTTGTGTTTCCATGATATGATTGATTATGTAATTTTTAATTTTGATGTTTTGAATAGCATATTATTTTCTTTCCGTTTTCCTAATATTTTTTCTAAATCGTCTTTGTCTGCTACTTCTTTTACTAATAACAGTTGCGCCAATTCTTGTAATTCATTCTTGTGCGTTGTTAAAATCTCTTTAACTCTTTTATACTGTGTTGTTATTAGATTTTGTACTTCAGTGTCAATTAGTTTTCCCAAATTTTCACTATAGGGTTTTCCTAAAATTCTATCGTAAAGTCCTGTAGAATCATAAAAACTGATAGGTCCAACTTCTTCGTCAAGTCCAAAATATGCCACCATGTTATAGGCTTGTTTTGTTACTTTTTCTAAATCATCTAATGCACCAGAAGAAATTTCATGAAAAATAATTTCTTCTGCTGCTCGTCCACCTAATGCTGCGCACATCTGATCCATAAATTGGGATTTGGTTACAATTTGCCGTTCTTCTGGTAAATACCATGCAGCGCCTAAAGATTTCCCTCTAGGAATAATGGATACTTTAACTAAAGCCTCAACATGTTTTAAATACCAACTAGCAACTGCATGGCCAGCTTCATGATGTGCTACAATTTCTTTTTCTTTAGCAGAAATTATTTTACTTTTCCGTTCTAAACCACCAACAATACGATCTCTAGCTTGGTTAAAATCTTCCTGATCAACCTTTTTCTTCTTCTTTCTGGCAGCAATTAATGCGGCTTCATTACAAATATTTGCAATATCAGCTCCTGAAAATCCTGGAGTTAATGAGGCTAACAATGCTACATCAACATTGTCTTCTTTTTTAATGGGTTTGAGATGGACATTAAAAATTTCAAACCGTTCTTCTTTTGTGGGTAATTCTAGATAGATATGCCTGTCAAATCTTCCGGCTCTAAGCAAAGCTTTGTCTAAAATATCAGCTCTGTTGGTAGCTGCTAAAACAATAACACCTGTATTAGTACCAAATCCATCTAATTCTGCTAATAATTGGTTTAGCGTGTTTTCTCTTTCGTCGTTAGATTGAAAGGCGTTTATTTTATCTCTAGATCGTCCAACGGCATCTATTTCATCTATAAACACAATACTTGGGGCTTTTTCTTTAGCTTGCTTAAAGAGGTCTCTAACTCTTGATGCGCCTACACCAACAAACATTTCTACAAACTCTGATCCAGACATAGAAAAAAAAGGAACTCTAGCTTCTCCTGCAATTGCTCTTGCCAATAGGGTTTTTCCTGTTCCTGGTGGTCCTACTAATAATATTCCTTTGGGTATTTTGGCACCAAGTTTGGTGTAGTTTTCAGGATTTTTTAGAAAATCTAAAATTTCCATCATTTCAATTTTAGCTTCTTTCAAACCTGCAACATCTTGAAATGTTACTTTGCTTTTTTTATCTATATTAGATAATTTTGCGGTTGATTTTCCAAAATTGAACATCTTTCCACCCACACCACCAGATCCCATTCGTTTTATTATTAGTAACCAGAAAACTAAAATTAAAGCAAATGGTAAAATCCATAAAAATGTATCTAACCAGTTTAGTCTTGATTCATATTTAATTTCAATTTTCTCTTCTGATGTATAATGTTGCTGGGCATTTTCAAGCTTGTTTTCAAAACTTTCTACGGCGCCTATTTGTATGTAATATTGAGGTCTGGTTTCTCCTGTTATTATATTTTTAGAAATTGATTTGTCTTCATCGTCTTCTAGTTTCACTTGTTTTATATAAATTTCAGCAATCTCTTTATTAAGAATTACAATTTTTTCAACATCTTGTTCTTTTAAAATGTTTTGTTCAAATTGTAACCAGCTAATCTCTTTGGCGGTAGAAGTTGAGTTAAAAAAAAATGTGGTAATTATAAAAAGTAGAAGCAAGGCGTAAATCCAATAAGGATTAAACCTCTTTGGTAATTTGTTATTCTTATCACTATTTTTATTGGTTGCCATTAGGACTTTAATTATTTAGAAATAAAATGTTTTTAGCGCTGTACTGTTTTTAGATTTATGTATTACTGTTCTAAAACAATAAATTGCTCTAATGCTTCCATAGCTTGGCATCCATACACAAGAGCTGGACCCCCACCCATAAGTATAGCAACGCTTATAGTTTCCATAATTTCTTCAGAGCTAGCACCTGCTTTTAACGCATCGTGTACATGAAAAGCTATACAGCCATCGCAACGTACAGTAATAGCAATACCTAGCGCAATAAGTTCTTTTGTTTTAGAAGGTAAAATACCGTCTGAAATACTGGCTTTATGCAGTTCATTAAACCCTTTCATTGTTTCAGGCAGCTTAGTCGCCAATTCACTCATTAATTTGGTGAGATTGTTATAGTTTTTTGAATAATCTTTTATCATAACTCAAATTTTTAATGACTACGTTTTGTTTTTATCAAAGCTATTTTAAAACAATTACTCTCAAAATGACGCAGGTCATTTGGGATGTCTTGTTTGTTTGATTCCTTTATAATAATTTATAAATATTACGGTTATGAAAAAAAGAAATTATATAGCGCTATTACTCATATTAATGAGTGCCTTGATTTTAGAAACCTGTGGTCCTGTCGTTCTATCTTCGCGATCTGAGTCTCCACCACCTTGGTTTTACCCAAATAGAGTAGAGATGGTTAGGTATGTGTACTTCCCAGAATATTCAATCTATTACGATTTAACCCTTAGTAATTATCTATATCTAAACAATGGAGTATGGATGCGTGTAAAAGTACTGCCACCTCGATATCATAATATAAATCTAAATCGAAGTAAATATGCACGTGTAAAAGGTTATAGAGGTGATAATATTAGAACATATCACAATGAGAATAATGTGCGGAGTAATACAAGAACTTCAAGACGAACTAATACCGCAAGGACAAGACGAAATTAATTATAAACTTTTTAATTATGAAAAACTTGATTTATTTATTATTCGTATTATCTATAATAGGCTGTAACAGCCAAGAAAATAAGGAAAAAGAAACGCAACAATCAAATAAACAAGAGCAAGACACTATTAAGCCTAAAGAAACGTGGGGTGTTAAAAAACAATATGATGAGTTTGGAAATCTTATAAAGTATGATTCTATATATTCTTACTCTTATTCAAATATTAAGGGTGATTCTTTGCAAGTAAATTTAGACAGCATCATGGATTCTTTTAAAAATTATGTTAATAAAAATACATCTTTTAATTGGAAAGATAATTTTTCTTTTTTTCCTGAAAATGATTCCCTTTTTATGGATGATTTTTTTAAGGAAGATTATTTTTTTAAAACTTGGCAAAATCAGAATACGGAATTGGATAAAATGATAAAGAAGTTAGATTCTTCTCGAAATGATTTTATAAGACAATTTTATCCAGGATTGTATGAGTCTAAAGATAAATCTTATATGTAGAAAGTCTTATGATTCACTTTACGTGATTAAAAGTATAATGAAACCTTTGCATTAAAATTAAGGCAACAAAAATCAATATTGCCAATATTGTTCTTGAATGGATTTAATAGTGCCAATATGCACTATTAAGTCTTGTTGTAACCAATTAATATGATTTTTAAATACGGTAGAATTATATTTATTATATTATAAAAATGTAATTTGCAGAATCCTTTATCTTTATAACTAAAACTATTTCATGGCAAAAAGAAAAACGTCATCGCCAAAAGCTACAACGAAAAAAGTGGCATCAATAAAAAAGACAATACTTAAAAAAGAGGATGGGTTTCTTATTGTTGGTATTGGTGCATCTGCTGGTGGTTTAGAAGCGTTTAAAACTTTTTTTTCAGAATTACCTGATGCACCAGGAATGGCATTTGTAATTGTGCAACACTTAGATCCTACACATAAAAGCCTAATGGTGGACTTGCTTAAAAAGTACACTAAAATACAAATAAGTGAAGTAAAAGATCATACAGAAGTCTTAAAAGATCATGTTTATATTATTCCACCAAATAAAGACATGGCTATATTTAATGGCATTCTTCACTTATTGGAGCCTTCTTTACCTAGAGGATTTAGAAAACCAATTGATTTTTTTCAACGTTCATTAGCAAATGATCAAGGTGTACGTGCTGTTGGTATTATATTGTCTGGTACAGGTACAGAAGGCACTATGGGGCTTAAAGATATTAAAGGGCATGGAGGTCTAACTATAGTGCAAGATCCTGAAAATGCCCAATATGATGGAATGCCTCGTAGTGCTATAAATGCTGGTGTGCAAGATTTTATATTACCAATAAAAGAAATACCAAAACTGCTCATTAAATATTCTAAAAATCGAAATTTAAAACCTATAGAAAAACCAGTAGAAATCATTAAAACCAAAGATCAATTAGAAAAAATTTTCATTCTCTTACGTAATGAAACGGGATGTAATTTTGGTGATTATAAAGATAGTACAGTGATACGTCGCGTTGAAAAACGAATGGCTATTAACCAAATTACTAAGCTAGATGATTATATAAAGTATCTTCAAAAAAATACTGAAGAGATAATAAAATTATTTAATGAACTACTTATTGGAGTGACCAGTTTTTTTAGAGATAAAGAACCTTTCGAGATTTTAGAAAAAGAGGTCGTACCAAAAATTATCGAAAACAAATCTAATGGCGATACTATAAGAATATGGATTCCTGGATGTTCTACAGGTGAAGAAGCTTATTCTACTGCTATTATTTTTGACGAAGTCATTTCTAAACAAAAAAAGAATATAAAAGTACAGATTTTCGCATCAGATATAGACGAAAGGGCTATAGCTATTGCTCGTTTAGGTGTTTATCCAGAGACCATTGTTACTGATGTGGGCAAAGATCGATTACATTCTTATTTTCATGTTGAAGGACAAAGCTACCGTATTAAAAAAGAAATACGAGACCAAATAGTCTTTGCAGAACATAATCTAATGAAGGATCCACCATTCTCAAAATTAGATATGATTAGTTGTAGAAATCTATTGATTTATTTAAATATTGAAGCACAGAAAAAGGTATTCTCTATTTTTCATTATGCTTTAATAAATGAAGGTGTTTTATTTTTAGGAAGTTCAGAGTCTCTTGGAGAATATGCCGATGCATTTGAAGTCATTGATCGCAAAAATAAATTTTTTAAACGAAAAAACCTTCAATCTGATAAAATGCCGCAATTAGGATTTAACTTTCAAGATCAATTACCAACTATAAAAACGGCATCAGTCCCAATACTTAAAAAAGTTCAGCAAGATAATTTGGCTATAATAACAGAACGCCTTTTACTTTCAAATTATGCTCCTGCTTGTGCAATTATTGATAATAAAGGGGATGCTGTTTATTTTTCGGGTAACACTGGGAAATATTTGCAACCATCTCCAGGTGAAGCCAGTTTGAATATTGTTGATATGGCAAGAGATGGTCTTAAAACTAAATTACGAACTATTATTTTGAAAGCTCGAAAAAGTCAAAAAATTGAAGTTTCTGCCAACATAAAAGTAAAAACAAATGGTTACTATCAAACCATTAAGCTTATCTCAAGACCATTAAGTCAATCTTTAAATGATAATGGCTATCTCATGATTATTTTTGAAGATATCGATACAATTACCGAAAATTCTGCTAATGACAAAAAGGAAGAAATCGAAAATGTTTCAGAAGTAAATGCATTACAACAAGAACTTGATACCACTAAAGAATTCCTAAGATCTACCATAGAACAATTAGAAGTTGCTAATGAGGAGTTAAAATCGTCAAATGAAGAACTACAATCTAGTAATGAAGAATTACAAAGCACTAATGAAGAATTAGAAACCTCAAAAGAAGAACTACAAAGTGTAAATGAGGAAATTGTTACTGTAAATACAGAATTACAAGGTAAGATAGATGAATTAGCTCAGTCTTATGACGATATGAATAATTTATTGGCGAGTATAGAAATAGGAACTATTTTTCTGGATGATAAATTGACAATTAAGCGTTTTACACCATCTATGTCTAAAATTATTAATTTAATTCAAAATGACATAGGACGTCCTGTAGAGCATTTATCTTCTAATCTTGATTATGATACTCTTGTGGCTGATGTTAAAAATGTACTAGAAAAACTTACACCGTTTACCACATCTGTAAAAAGTCATGATGGTGTTTGGTATCAAATGCAAATTATGCCGTATAGAACGGCGCAGAACGTAATAGAAGGAGTTGTTATTACTTTTGTTGATATAACAAAAGAAAAAACATTGGCGGATGAGCTGAATAAAATTAAAGAAAACTATGAATTTTTGTTAGAATCTACCAAGACTGTTGTATACACACAAGATAAAAATCTTTGTTATACTAGTATTGCTAATATGTATCCAGATGTGAAATACAGAAATTTTAAAGGAAAAACGGATTCAGATTTTTTTTCAGAAAAAGACACCAAGAAACTTGAGGAAATAAAGAAAAAAGTTCTGGATACAGGCCATCCAATGCGGCTAACAGTTTCCATAGAATTGGGAGGAAGTATAAAACGCCATGATTTAACGGTTAGACCTTTGTATGATAAGGATAAGATTAATGGCATAGCTTGTATTTCGACCGATGTTACAGAATTAAGTGAAGTTCAAAAAAAATCATCCGAAAAGAAATAATTAAATGTCTAGTGGTGCAGAACATAATTTACGTGCTAAGGCTGAGGCTAAAATTAGAGAAAGATCGCAAGCCATACAAAACCTTACTTTAGAGGAATCTAAATCATTGCTTCACGAATTAGAAGTGCATCAAGTAGAGTTAGAAATGCAAAATGAAGAGTTGCGAGAAGCGCAGCATAGGCTAGAGGAAGTCCGTGACCAATACACAGACTTATTTGATTTTGCACCAATTGGCTACTTAGTATTAAATGAAAAAGCGATTATAATAAATAGCAACCTCACAGCCTGTGATTTACTTGGTATAGAACGTTCTTATATTATCGGAAAACCATTTTCTGCATATATAACAAATGGCGAATCTCGAACATTATTCTTAAATCTTCGAAAAGCTTTTGAAACAGGTATATTACCTTCCTTCGAAATTAAAATGAAACACAAAAGTAAGGGAGAGTTTACAGTCTTACTTCAAGGCACAATCACAAAAAATAAAATATCAGAAAGTACCGTTTGCAGAGTGTCATTAATAGATGTTTCAGAGCTCAAAAAAGCCGAGATTTTACAATTACAACATAAAAGCTTACAAAAGGAAAAAGAAAAAATACAAGAATATCTTAATCTAGCTCCTGTCGTTTTTCTCTTGATAGATACAGAGTATAACGTGCAATTAATCAATAAAAAAGGGTGTGACCTTCTTGGATATAATAGTATAGAAATTTTAGGAAAAAATTGGTTAAACAATTTTATAAGTTTAGCAGATGGTAAAGGCTCAATTTTGTCGTATAAGTACATAAAGAATGAAAATGGATTGTTAAATCCAAATTTTGAAAGTTTCCTAAAGTGCAATAACAATAATATGCCTTTAATGTCTTGGACCAACTTAACATTGTTAGATGAGAATAAGAAATACATAGGTACTCTAATTGCTGGTGAAGATATTACCGAACGAAAGAAATTAGAATCGAGAAGACAAAAATACACTGAAGAATTAGAGGACATTGTAGCAGAGCGTACAAAGGAATTAAAAGAAGCATTACAACAAGAAAAAATTATTAATGAAATGAAAAGTGCTTTTGTATCTATGGCTTCGCATGAGTTTCGTACACCGCTTACTAGTATTCTTTCTTCAACTATTTTAATTGAAAAATATAACGAATTAAACGAGTCTACAAAAGTAAAACGACATGTTGATCGTATTAAATCATCCGTAAATCAACTAACAAATATTTTGAAGGACTTCCTCTCTATGGAAAAGCTAGAGCGTGGTATTGTAACAACTAGTAAGGAAAATTTTACCTTAAAAGTGCTTATTAAGGATATAATTGAAGATTTGCATTGGATGTTTAAAGAAAATCAAAAAATCAATTATGTAGAAAAAGGCTCAATAGAAGTTTTTATGGATAAAAAGATTTTGAGAAATATACTGATAAATCTAATTTCTAATGCTACAAAATATTCACAAACTGATATTCAAATAACAGCTTTCATAAAAAAGAATGTTTTATTTATAGAAATTGAGGATAGAGGTATAGGTATACCTGAAAATGAACAAAAGTATCTGTTTACAAAATTTTTTAGGGCTAAAAATGTGAGTAATATACAAGGAACAGGCCTTGGTTTAAGTATTGTAAAACATTATGTTAATTTATTAGAAGGCACTATTACTTTTATCAGTAAAATTGGCGAAGGCAGTACTTTTAAACTGGCATTTCCTTTATGTCCATAGAATTTAAATTGTGTTTTGAAGGCTAATTATAAAACATAAAATTTATTTTAATACGATATTATTTTTTGATGTCTAATAGAATCTTTTTGAAAATTAGTCCAATTATGTTTTCCTTCTAAAATGCCTTTGGTTTCCCAATCGCCATAGATTGTATTGGGTAATACAATGAATTTCTTGCCGAAAAAAGCTTTCAAACTATCTACATTTCTATTTCTTTCTATGGTAGAACGTTCCTCAAATACGTCTGAGAAATCAGATAAATTATCGCCAAGTAGTAATACAATTTCGTGGGTTTCTTGTACATGAAGTCTTCTTGGTTGTTTTCCACTAAGACTGTCTTTTAATAAAACATGTGATTCATCAGCAAAAGGAAACCCTATTATTTGTAGATTATCAATGGTTTCATTTTTTTGATTTATGGACCTATTAGAAATATAAAAAACTTCAATACTCTTACTTTTCGCGTAATTAAAAAAATCAAGAGCACCTGGTATTACTGCTGCTTTTTTCTTCTTTACCCATTCCGTCCATCTTAGGGTATTGTAGTCTTCATCTAATTCAACTTGTTTACCGCTATAAGGACTGTTATTCAACACCGTTTCATCAATATCTGTGACAATTGCTAGTGGCTTTTTTAAGTCCACTTTATTGGCAATTATATCATTTAATCGCATTTGAGCCAAATAAAAAGCCTGATACGTTAATGCACGATATTCTGCCGCATGTTGTTGCCATAAAACAGATTGTATGGAATACTCACGAATAGGGATATTTATATTTTCAGTGATTACTTTCTTTTGTTTATCTTGATTTACCGATAATTCATGAACTCTACATCCAAAAAATAAAGTCATTGCAAAAAAGGTAATTAGTATATTGTTTTTCATGTGTTTATATTTATTTGGTTTTTATACTTTACGCTATACCAGAAGAATTTTCAAAAAAATAAAATTAGTAACAGATAGTTTTATGAGCAATGATACTAATCAGTTTGGAATGATGTAGGTCATTGTGAATAAAGCGCTTTCTCTATAAATTTAGAGACTAAACTTTAAGATTATGGATACTAAAGAATGTATAGAACGGTTAGCAGAATTTTCTTCAGAAATACGTAAAATCACTCTTAAAAGACTCGAAGAAGTTCCTGAAGGATTTATAAATTGGCGACTAAATAACACGGCTATGAGTTTTGCTCATTTGGTAAAGCATATAATTGATGTGGATGAACTCTTCTTTAGCCTTTCAACAACCAATAAAAGAACCTTTAAATGGGAAATGGGTTCTGAAGAACCTCACTTAGATGTTGATGAAACTATATACAAGAGTTTGATTAAAACCTTAAAATCTAATGGTGAAAAACGAAACGTTATAATTTCTGAGTTTAATGCTACAACCATTAACCATTTAGTTCGTAATGAAAAAGAAGAAGAAATGACATTTTGGTGGTTTATTATGCGCAAGGTTTTAGAACACGAAACTTATCACAGAGGGCAAATTGCTGCTTACTTAAAAGTTTTAAAAGGTGAGTCTTCTCAACTTTAAAAAGCCTGTTTTTATTATATTTTAATAATATCCGTAGGTGTTTCTACCAATATGGTTATGTCGCCTCGCAATGCAATGGGTTGTTTCATGATTTCAGGATTGTTCCGTATCGTCTTTATCCAATCCACTGAAGAAAAATCATGATGCTCAAATTGCGATTTATAAGCTCGATGTTCTTGGTTCACTAAATCTTTTATTTCTATATGTAATCTATCAGCCAATTCTGCGATTTGTGTTCCTGTAAGAGGTGTTTTTAAAATGTCTATTTCTAGAATAGGTAATCCTTCGGCTTTGGCATATGCCAAAGTTTGTTTTGCTCTTACAGATTTAGAGCTGTAAAACAAGGTAATTTGTCTGTTTGATATTACAATCTCTCCCATAATTAAAATATTTTAGTATTATTCATATCTCAATGCATCAATAGGATTCAATTTTGCCGCTTTACGAGCAGGGAAATAGCCAAAGACGATTCCTATCAATGTTGCAAATCCAAAACCTATTAATATGGAATAGGCAGCAGTAGGTATGTAAAAGTTGGTTACTTTATAAATAATTTGATTGCCAATAACACCAAGAGCAACTCCTATAACACCACCTGCCAAACTCAATGCAACCGCTTCAATTAAAAATTGGGTAAGAATATCACTTTCTCTAGCACCAATAGCTAATCGTGTTCCTATTTCTCTTGTACGTTCGGTTACAGAAACAAGCATAATATTCATAATTCCAATACCACCAACAATTAGTGAAATACTGGCAACAGCTCCTAATAATAGCGTTAAAACTCCTGTTATATTACTTGTAATTTCTTGTAACTCAATTTGTGTCATAATTTCAAAATCATCTTCATCGTTCGCTTTAATTTTATGAGACTCACGAAGCAATTCTGTTGCTTCTATTTTTGCATCCACAATATGATCTTCACTTAAGGCACTTGCCAAAATCATATTATAACCTCTTTTTCGATTTCCAAATATTCTGTTTTGTATTGTTGTATATGGTGCCAATACTATATCGTCCATATCTTGTCCCATACCACCAGATCCTTCTTCTTTTAATAAACCCACAACAGTAAAGGGAACTTTGTCTATACGTATTTGCTTGCCAATAGGGTCTTGCCCAGGAAAAAGCTCTTCTCGTATAGTTTGCCCAATTACGCAGAATTTTTTTGCAGTTTTTACATCCTCATCACTAAAGAAACTACCTAATTGAATTTCTCTACTTGTGATATAAAAATAGTCGTAAGAAACGCCATAAACCATTGTAGATTTGTAACCATCTGGCCCAATAGCTTGTGCACCAATGGCTAGTAAAGGGGATAAGTTTGGCATATAAATGGCATTTTTTTGTAATATTTCAAAGTCTTTTTTATAAATAGGCTTACCCATTCTCACATTTATACCTGCCTTATGCTCAGATTTAGTCTGTATCATTAAGAGATTAGTTCCTAGGCCTGAAATTTGATTTTGAACCTGCTTTGTTGCACCTTCTCCTGCAGAAATGGTCATAATTACAGCAGCAACGCCAATAATAATACCCAACATAGTAAGAATACTACGTGTTCTATTTTTATTAATAGCCTGAAAAGCAACCTTTAATATTTTAAATGTCTGTTTCATGTGTTAATATTTATTATTTTTTAACGAGACACATGCTGTTCATTAATAATCATTAACTTATCTGTTAAAACCTTTAGTTAATTCGTTTCAGCTATTCTATAGGTTCTGCGGTTAACTCTAAATCATTTAATGCGCTTTCTTTAGTACTACGATCTTTAATGATTTCATCGGTTAGTATACGACCATCTCTCATATAAATCATGCGTTTTGCAAATTGGGCTATTTCTGGCTCGTGGGTAATCATTAAAATGGTTTTTCCTTCATTGTTAAGTCGCACAAATAAATCGGCTACCTCTATGCTGGTCTTACTATCTAGGTTTCCAGTAGCTTCATCGGAAAGAATGAGTGCAGGTTCATTAACTAGTGCTCTTGCAATTGCAACCCGTTGTTGTTGACCTCCAGAAAGCTCGTTGGTTTTATGGTAAATTCGGTCCTCAAGACCCACTTCTCCTAAAGCTTTTATTGCTAATTCTTTTGAGTTTGAAAACCGACCAGTTCTATCGTAAACAAGTGGTAATTCTACATTTTCTAATGCGGTTGTACGTGATAAAAGATTATAACTCTGAAAAATGAATCCTATTTTTTGATTTCGGATATCTGCTAGTTGGTTTTTACTCAACTTATTTACATGAACAGCATCCAAATAATAGTCTCCTGATGTTGGTTGGTCTAAACAACCCAAAATATTTAAAAAAGTTGATTTACCTGAACCTGATGCTCCCATAATAGCCACAAATTCTCCTTCTTCAATAACCAAATCAATATCAGTAAGCGCATGGACTTCTATATCTCCATTTTTGAAAACACGACTTATTTTTTTTGTTTCTATGACTTTTTTTAAAGGCATAACTATTTCTCTTTAGACTTGATACCATTAATGACTTTGATATTTTCTGATATTTCAGAACCATCAAGAAATCTTTTAATTTCAGATTGTAAACCAGTTTTAATTCCTATTTCTATAAATTTGAAATCTAGCGCTTCTTTTTCATTCTTATAAAAGAAGCCATCAATGTGGTTGGGTAAATTTTTCTTAAAATTTGTTGGTGTATATATTTCGGAATTATTTATTCCTTTATTGAATTTTTGTTTGAGTGAATCTGGAAGAATTCCATTTCCTTTTTCTTTCAGTAATGGCTTAATTTCTTCTAGCATGGCTTCGTTGGGTCTAAATCGTAATGCCGAATTATTTATTAAAAATACATCCTTTGCAGTTGCTGTAATAAATTCTAGATTAGCGGTCATGCCTGGTAACAGTAGTCCTTTCTTATTATCAACAGAAACGACAACTTGGTAATTAACCACATTATTTATTTCAATAGGCTGTAATCGTATTTGGTTTACAATGCCATAAAAGTCTTTTTCCGGATAGGTTTGTACTGTAAAACGTACTTGCATGCTATCTTTTATATAACCAATATCGCTTTCATCCACATCGGCTAGAATTTGCATTTTTGATAAATCTTCAGCAATAATAAACATGGTAGGTGTCGCAAAAGATGCTGCTACGGTTTGTCCTTCTTCAACACTACGTTCTGTAACGGTGCCACTTATAGGTGATGTAATATGTGCATAGCCAATGCTTACTTTTATGTTTTTTACAGAAGCCATTGCAGCTTTTTTTGCACTAACAGCTTGGTTGTATGCGTATTTTGAATTGGTGTACTCTTTATTTGAAATAACACCTTTATTATATAATTTTTTATTTCGTTCATATTCATCTTTAACCTGATTTAGTTGTGCTTGGCTAACAGCAACATTAGCCTCTGCGCTATTCAGATTAGTATTCAGTAATTTTAAATCCATTTCAGCTAAAACTTGTCCTGCATTAACCTTATCATTATAATCTACATAAATCTTTGTGATAGTTCCAGATATTTGAGTACCAATTTCAACGGTGTTTATGGCTTCTACCGTTCCTGTACTTGATACATCTGCCTCAATATTTCCTTTTTCTATAGCAGTATAAGTATAGTCTAGTTTTTTGCTGTTAAGCGTTGGCTTTAGAATAAAATAGCCGATTACAACGATAACTATAATTCCGAGTATGAGCCATTTTGACCTTTTCATTTTAATCTGTTTTCTGTACTAAAATTATCTCAAAATCTTAAGAAAAAATATGATTTGAATCAGTTTGCATAGAATCCTTAGTGTAAACATTAGTAAAACTATTAGGTATTTAAAAAATAAGCCTATTGAAAAATGTTTAATGATTTTGAGAGGTAAACTGCGAGCTAAAAAGTTATATTACTAATGAGATTTATTTATATATTACCATAAACAGGAACTATAAAGTTTCCGTTTAAAAAAGACTTTGGGTCAATATCACTTTGTAAAACAGTTCCTTTGTACCGAGATTCAAGTAACATTTGTGCGCACTGTATTATAGGTGTTGCAGTAGTTGTTTGGATAGCTCGTAATTGATGCTTGCCCACTTTTTGTGGTAAAATTTGCTTTGAAATTTCTCGTCTTCTTAATATGCTATTTTTGTCTTTACCTTGCACTGCAACATATAGTATGATTTGGTCATCTTCAATATGTGGAATTTGTTTTTCCATAATTTGCTGTAAGGCTTCAATAGGTTTTTCAAAAGTGGCTAAGTTATTAATTTGCTCTTGTATCCAAGGGTAGTGACCAGGATGTCTTAAGGTTTTATAGTCTAGTATATTGACTTTTCCGGCTAAAGCATCTGGTAAATTAGCAGCACCTCCAGATGTTAAATCGTCTTCATAAGTAATTCCATCAATTATTATTGTAGCTCTTTCGGTTAATGAAGGAAGTCTTGTTTTCTTGAAATCACGAATCACTTCTGCATCTTGTATATATTCTGTAGCAACACCAACAGGACTCCAAGTGAAGCCATAATAATGAGGGGCAACAGCATTTTTTGTAAGTGCGCCTACTTTAAATTCTAACTTGTCAACTTTATGTACTTGGTAGTCTTTACAGAATTCTAGAAAAAGATGGTTTGCCAATACATTAATATAGCCAGGTGCAAGACCTGATTGTAGCACAAAACCAGTGGTTGCATTTTTTGCTAATTTTATGATTTGTTGGGTTTCTGTAATATATTCGGTGAGGTTAGCATAATGCATATAATAATCTTTGGCATAACCTGCCATTTTTGGTGCTTGCGTTCCTGGTAGGCAATCTAGAATGATTTCTCCCTTATTAAATACACCTTTCATCTCTTTAGTAAGACCTTCTTCAGAAATATGAAAGGGTATCAAAATACAAGATTTGGTAATGCCATTTTCAATCCATTGGGCTAGTTTTTTTGCTTTAGAAAGTGTTCTATTGCCTATGTAAATTGTTGGCGGCACTTTACTCCATTCTGCAAGTATTAGTGCCACGGCCTGGGCAATGCCACCTGCTCCAGCTATTATAATAGTATGGTGTTTTTTCATGTGTTAATATCTTCTTTTTTAATTGTTATTTGAAGTTTAGTTAGAGCAACATGTATAATTTTGTAAGTGTTATTTTACCTTTTTTCGCTTTGTATTCTTAAAGCCAATCTTAGGTCTAGAATCTAGTTTCTTTTGTTCCAATTCCTCTTCTAGTTTTTTATATCTACTAATGTCTTTTATAGTTACAACTATAGCAACTATATGATTTTCATTATCAATTATGGGTCTGCCGCTTAATAAAACCCTGCGCATTTCATTGGTTTCTAAATTTTTTAATATTACATCTACGTTTTCTGTGATTTCGCCATTTAAAGCACGTTCTGCAGGAAGGTTTTGAGCCGGAAATATTTTTTTTTCGTCTGGAAACAGCACTTTAAAATGGTCAGAAAAATTTATAGAAATTTTAGAATCATCTTCTATTTCAAAAAGGGCGTTGGCAACATCGTTGGCTAATATTACTTCTTTGTTGGTATTTGCAACAAGTACTCCATCATTAACATTTTCAATAATCATATTTAATTGTTGTTGACTTTGATAAAGAGCATTTAATGTGTTTTCTTTTTCATCTTCAAGCTTTAGTTTTTCAGTAATATCTGTAACAATAGCGTATAATGTCCCTGTGGTTTTATCTGCTGCCGCATTCCATGACAACCATTTAACTGAGCCATCTTTGCATAACCAACGATTTTTAAAATTTATTAGGTTTGTTCCTTTTTTTAGTTTTTTTATTTCTTCTTCTGTAGAGGCAACGTCTTCTGGAAAAATAAAAGATTTATATGGTTTACTTAATAGCTCTTCATTGCTGTAACCTAACAGTTTACTTAAAGATGGGTTTGTTTTTATGAATTTATCTTGTGACGCAACAACCAAACTATCTATAGACATATTAAAAAAAGCATCGGCAGCTTTTAGGGATTCTGAGAGGTTTTTTCTTTCAGTTATATTTGTAGAAATGGTTCCGATAGCATACACACGGTTTGAAGTATCTTTTAAAGGGAACTTAACTGATAAAAAGGTATGCGCACCTTCCGGTGTTTCTATAAGTTCTTCCACTTGAATGTCTTTTCCTGCTTTAACAACATCCAAATCTGCACTTCTATATCTATCCGCAATGTCTTTTGGTAAAAAATCTGCATTTGTTTTTCCTATTAAATCTGCTTCTTTGTCTTCAAATAGGGATTGATATTGTTTGTTAACTAATAAGTATTCACCATTAATTTTTTTTACCGAAATAGCGTTTGTAGTGTTATCAATAATAGATTGTAGTAAGTTTTTATTTTTATGTAATTCTTGTTCAGACTGCATTTTTGCTTTAAGTTGTGCGTTCAGAATAAAAAAAACGGTGGTTAACATTCCTAGGGAAAGCACAATTAAAGACAATGATACCCAATGCCATAATTTACTGGTGGATAAGGGGAGTTGTCTCCAATAAATTAGTCCAAGTGCTATAATTACAATTATGTTAACCACATAGCCTATTAAAATTTTTCTTTCAATCGAGACTTTCATTTCCTTGTATTTAAGTTAGCAAATAGTAAACATTCTAATTTTTCTGGAATTGTTATAATTATTTTAGTATTTCTATTGTCAATTGTTTAATAGTGTTTTGTTAGTTGAAAATGCAGTTATTTTTATCTCTTAATAGAAATGATTTATAATTTTTAATGTTAAGAAGTAAAGATAGTATGGTTTCTTTTTTTAGTAAATGACCTAGGTCATTTACTAAGTAAGGTTAGGAATGTAAATTTGGTTTTTAATCAATAATAGTATTGACATGAAAACTATTTTATACGCTACTGATTATTCTGAAAACTCCGAATTAGCTTTAAAATTTGCTTACAATATGAGCATAAAATTAGAGGCTAAATTATTGGTTATTCACGTTTTTGATTATCCAACTTTTTTTGATGATATCACCTTAAATCCCGAAGCTCCGTTTCCTGATATTGAAGGCCATGCTTTTAAAATTCACAACAGAAAGCTTCATACGTTTTGTAACCGTGTTTTAAAAAAGGATATAGCCACTTTAAATATTACAATAGAGGCTATAGAGGATAGGTCTGTAGTAAATGGTATAGTAAACAAAGCGAATAATGTGGATGCTTTGTTTATAGTTACCGGAATGAAAGGCTCTAGTAAATTACGTGAATTGATTATGGGTAGTATCGCTAAAAAGCTAATTAAAAAAGCTCCTTGTCCTGTTTTAATAATTCCTAGTGATTCTGTAAAAATAGAAATTGAAACTATTGTATATGCAACAGATTTTGAAGAAGAAGATTTTGGTGCATTAGCTAAGTTAGCCGAAATAGCTAAACCTTTTAATGCTAAAATTAGTGTTGTTCATTTTTCGTCATCAGAAGAAACTGTTCTGAAAAAGCAAAAGGAAGAACTGAAAGAAAAACTACAAAAACATATTAATTATGATAATTTAAAGTTGGATATTTTATATGCAGATGATACTTTTAAAGCGCTAAAAAGTTACGCCAGAAATTCGAGCGCAGACCTAATAGCAATGCTAGAACGTGAGGATAAAGGAATAACCTCAAAGGTATTTCATCGTGATTTAGTAAAACGAATAGAATCTTATGGTAAAATACCTTTACTAAGCTTCAATGCAAAGAATTATGGAATATTTCATTTAGAATAAGAGATTAATTTAAATTATTTGAACGATGACAAGACGAATATATAGAATAGTAATTGTAATAGCCGTTGTATTATGGATTTGTATTTTTATTGTAAAAGACTCGTATTCAAATAGTTTTTTAATTATTGCTTCTTCACTAACATTTTTGGCGTTTAGTTTTGGTATTCATGGATTGATTGCATATTCTATTCATCCTCCTTCTACAAACGGTAAGTTGATTACATTTCCACTTTTAATGTGGGTGCTTTGGGCTGTAATGTTTTTGGTGTTTGTGTTTTTAATTATTCCTGTTTATTGTCCTGATTTTTTGATGGATATGTGATGAGGATTTTTAAAAATTGAAAATAATGTAACTTAATTATTAAGAATTATGAAAGCAACTATATATGTAATTATAATATTGATTTTAGTGAGTTGTTCATCTGTTAAGATGACAGATACTTGGGTTGATAAAGAGCTTATTATTTCTAAACCTAAAAAAGTGTTAGTTGTTGGATTGACAGATAATTTAACGGCAAGAAAAATTTTTGAAGAACAATTAAAAACAAAACTTAAAAATAGAGGTATTGAGGCTATTGAAAGCTATAATGTATTTAAACCAACGTTTACAAGTTTAAAGCAAACAGAAGAAGATATTCAAAATGAAATAGTAAAACTTACTAACGATGGTTTTGATGCAATATTGATATCAGCAGTTAAAGGTGTTGATGAAAAAGAATCATATAGTGGTGATAAATATATTGTGGATTATTATTGGCGAGGTTTTGGTCTTTATTATTTTCTATATCAAGATGTTTACCTTACTGAAGGTTATTATGAAAAATATAAAGTCTACCACATTGAATCTTCTTTGTATAATTTGAAAACAAAAGATGAAAAATCCTTGGTATGGGTAGCCTCTTATGATTTAGTAGATCCTAAAAAAATCAATTCTTCTGTTTCAAAATATGTAAAAGCCATAATAAACGCATTGGAGAAAGAACAAATTATACCTAATAAATTATAAAATAATATTAATTTGTTTAAGCTAAAACCATTATATCATTCTTAGAATAGGTATAAATATTGATGGTTTTTGTAGAGCAAGAGATTATTTTAAACTTATTGTTTTGTTATTTTTTGGTGTGTAATTATTTCTTTTTTAGGAAAACATAAAGAATTTCTCTATAAAAGTCCCTTGATTGGCTAAGTAATATGTTATCGTTACCGCTGATCTAGTTTAAAATACGACTGTGAGACACATTCTTCTCAACACTTTTGATGACAGATATGAGTATTGTATCATAATGTGCAGCCATTAATTTGTAGAGTTATGCTTCAATTTTGGCTTTTTCTTTTTTTAGTTCTGAAACGATCTCTTAAATACGGCAAAACTATACAAGGCGCTGACCTGTCTAGCGTTTAATTCTTCCTTAGTCCAAAATTGAAAGTTTTATTGATGTGTAAATTGATATTATACCTATGATCAAAATATTTTCAGGAACAAAGGCTATATGATTTAGATTTGTTCAAGGTTTTGTCAAAATAGTTTAATGTCAAAAAAAAATAACATAACTAATTAATAAACAACAAGTTTCTATAATAGCTCATTTTCGGTCCAACAGATGTCTATTTTTGTCGTCTTTCTTAATCTTTTTAACGATATCGAAAAGTTGGGTCTTGAGTGATTTGTATTCTTTTAAGAATTCTGTAATAGCAACGATCAAATCACTATGTTCTTTGGTATAAGCCTTCTCTTCTGCTAACTGATCAATTCCGTCGACCATAATATGCAACTCATTTTCATGAATTTTAACAGCCTCAATAAGCGTATTGTTTTGTTTTTGTGATCTGTTAATGGCATCAATAACCTCTTTGTTGCTAGAGAAGTTACCAAAGGCGATTAATTGCGATGTAAATTGTGTTACCAAATCTTCAAAGAATAAATGTTCATCTTTGATAAAATTCAATTCAGATAACCATTCTTTTGAAGCCTCATGCATTTCATCAGCATCTAACCATTCTGTATATTTTAATTTTGATATTTTCATAATAGTATTGATTAAAGAACAAAAGCAGATTGTAATCCCTCAAATCACTTTCTGTTTTCTTAGTTATACAAAACTTCAATTGCTTTTTTTTGCTTTAGTTTCCTCTTTTTTCTGAAGATTTAGTTTAAGTATACCATCTTTGTAAGTTGCTTTTACATTTTGGTCTGCATTAACTGACTATGGACGTTGCAGTGATCTTTTAAAAGTTATAACTAAATTCTTTACGAGTGTAGTCTTCTTGCGTTTCTTCAGTTTCTTTCTTTTACCACAAATATTTAGTATGTTTTCATTGATACTAACTTCAAAATCTTTTTTTGAAACACCAGATGCTACAAATTCAATTTCAAAGTCTTTTTCATGATCTTTCACATTCATTGCGGGCATTAAGCTATCTTCTTCAAAAAAGTGATTGTTGAAAAAAAACATCGTTACTTAAAAAACTTTTTAAGCAGTCATTATTCCAAGTGGGGAATAGTCTGTTTCTATTGTTAACTTTAATGAGTGACATAATTTTGAAATTTTAGATTAAACATTATTTATAACACTAAATTACATCACAAGACTGGTTGTTAAAATGATAATTATCAGTTTTACAGAAAAGTATAAGCTACTAATTAGGTGTTTTTAATCGTACTTTGTAAATACTAAAATAGCTGTGATTTAAAACTGCTTACCTCTGCTAAAAAATCATAAGACCCTTGTTCTAATCTATCTTACTTTTTTATTAAAAACACATCATACTCTAAATTATCGCATTCTATTTTATTTGAAATGTCATTAATGTGATCGGTTAAATCAGCTAGCAAGCTTTTAATTGTGTTTATATATAAATCAATTTTTTTATCATTGACCGTTAACGTTCCAAATAGATTCATAAGTTTAGATTTAAAAATGTTCGTTTCAAATAAGAATTTACAGAACCTCAATTAGTCACGGAATTCATTTAGCCTGAATTTGTACAGGTCAATATCAATATTCTTGTCATTATTAAAACTAATTTACTCTATATGTGCTGCCATGATTATTTTGATTAAATTTGTTCTTTAATTACATCTGTTAATTTTGGAATCTTGGCATTCCAATTGTAGGTATCTTTCAATTTCATTCTAAAAGAATCTAACGCGGTTGGTTCGCCGTGAATTAAGTATATATTTTCTGGTACGTTTTTAATATTACTAACCCAATCCAATAAATCTTGCTGGTCTGCATGAGCCGATAAGCTCTCAATATTTTTTATGGTAGCTTTTACCTGATAATATTTTCCGAAAAATCGAATTTCGTGTGCTCCTTCTTTTAATTGTCTACCTCTAGTTCCTTCGGCTTGATAACCAACTAATAAAACGGTAGTCGATGGCTGATCAATAAGTTGTTGTAAATAGGTTAAAACTCGCCCTCCTGTAACCATACCACTTCCTGCAATTATGATTTTAGATCGTTTATCGTCAATGGTTTCCCAAGTTTCTTTATAAGATTGAATAATATTAACATGGTCACACATGGCTGCATAATCTTGAGTAGATAATTTATGCCATTTTGGAAAGCGTTTAAAAACATCCAATACATTGTTACCCATGGGACTATCAACAAAAATTGGAATATTAGGAATTCTATTTTTTTGATATAATTTCCACAGAATAAACATGAGCATTTGTAATCGCTCTACAGCAAAGCTTGGTATAATGAGATTTCCCTTTTTATGTATCGTTTCTAAGATGATTTCCGTTAGTATATCATCTATATTTTCTGTAGGATGTAGTTTGTTACCATAAGTACTTTCAATGAACAAAAAATCTGCCCACTCAGGTTTTTTAGGATCGTCTAATAAATAATCATTTCTTCTACCTATATCTCCAGAAAAGACAAATCGCTTTGCGTTAATGTCCACTTCTATAAAAGTTGCACCTATGATATGACCATTATACTGAAAACGGAAAGCGATATGTTCTGATAACTGAATCCATTTATTTTCAATTTCAATTTCAAATTGTTTTATCGTGTTTTCAGCATCCTTAATTGTATAAAATGGCAAAGCAGGATTATGTTTGGTGTAATTTACCTTATTTGCTTTACTCGCTTCTTCCTCATGTATTTTAGCACTATCCTTTAATATAATTTCTGCGATTGCCAAAGTTGGTGCTGTGCCCTTAATTTTTCCTTTGAAGCCTTGTTTTAGTAAACGCGGTAAATAACCAACATGATCTAAGTGACCATGAGTTAATAATACCACATCAATAGAGGTTACATCTAGAGGAAGGTCTTTCCAATTCAGTTCTCGAAGTTCTTTTAACCCTTGAAACATGCCACAATCTATAATGATGTTTTTTTCTGAAGTTTCAATTAAAAATTTTGAACCTGTAACAACTCCTGCTGCTCCTAAAAAATTAATTTTTACAAATTTTTCCATTTTAATATTTGATTAGCTACATAAATGTGAAATCTCATCAAGAATTTTCTTTTTTCTTGTCTCTGAAATGCCAAGGTGATCTAAATAAAACTTATCGTTAATTAAATCTCGGCAAAGCACAACAGACCTACTCAAAAGAAATTGTTTTTCACGTTGCGAAAGCAATGTAGAAACGGTTACTGGGTATAAACCTAAGCGATCAATTCTATCTTTTAAACCATTATTTAAAGGGTAATCCCAGCTTAATAAGTACAATCCACAGCAATTACCATATTGTATAGCATCTTTAGTAAATCGAGTATTAGTAACTACCCAACCTTGATTGAGTGAGTTACCTTTTTTCTTTAGCTTATGCCAATTCTCTTTAATATCTTGATACCTTGAATTGATATATAAAGGAATTTTGACATTACAATTAAGACCTGGGTCACTATGAAATTTACATTCTATTATAGTTGCTTCAGAATTTTTACGTGCTATAACATCAATTTCATGAGACACACATTTTCCTTGTAAAATAGTTCCAACTTCAGTTTTGTAACCGGAATATTTTAAAGCAGCACTTACAAAACGCTCAAAAGGAAAACCCGTTGGTCCTAACTCGTAAATTGCTTTTTTAAGTTTATATTTTGAAGCGAAATAGCTTTTGTTTTTTTTAAGTAAAGCAAATGCTCTGTTGTAAATCTCTTTAGTTGATATGCCTTGGTAGAGTTCATCACGAACTTTATCTAATATCTGATTTACAACCTGTTCGTCTGCACCAGATTTGTTTAGTGATGTGCGCAACTTATCTAATGAAAATTTTACTTTTTCACCAGAGGATTTGATAATATCTATATCTGAAATATTCATATCAATGTTTTTAAAACTGTCAAAATCAAAATTTGATTTTGACAGTTTTACACCCTAAACTAAAAAAACTGTCAAGCCATTCTAGCTTGATGCAAAAAAGTCTCTTACGTAAGCCTTAACTTGATTCTCCGTCATACTATCCGATTTTTCTACAGCTTTAATTTTCATAGCTAAAGCATTATAGTTTTTTTGGAGTGTTTTTGCTAATCGTTCGTTAGTTTGGGCAGAGCCAAAAATGACTATTGAGTTAGTATCTTTCACCTTGTCAATAATGGTTTGAAAATAAGTATTAAACTGATGATTCTCACGTTCTAAATATCTACTATCTTGTACAACATCTTGAGGACCTTCTTTCGATGATGTACCAGAACCTCCATGGATGTTATAATGGTCTATGTTAGATTGTACGGTTTCAAATTTTTCAATGTCGTTATCAATCGTAACTATATACGCCTTCTCTTTGTCTAACCAACTTCCTGTATTTTTCATCTTGTTTGTTTTTAGTTTCTTAAATCATGCATAACCAGTATTGGAACTTTAGTATGAAATGATATACTTTTTACTAATGGATCCGTTAAAATACTTCCAAAAAAAGTGTGTTTTTTATTGATAAAAGCAACCATGTCGCTATCTCTACTTTCAATAAAAATGTTTACAGCGCTTTCAACTGAGTTGTGAGATAAGAAATGTGGTTTATGCTTTATACCTTCAAATATTTCTTCTAACAACTTTTTGTTTTCTTTCTGTTCTTTACTTAACTCTACTCCTTCAGAAATATGAAGTACTATAATAGTTGCATCAGTTTTTTTAGCAATATCTATGAGATAATTCAATTCTCTTCTTTTGTAATGTGTTCTGTAGCTGGTAGGAAATACTATTTCTTTTGGCATTATCGATTTTGCATTTAGTGGTACAACAATTACAGGGCAATTGCGTACTTTCTCCATGACGTAGATTGCTGTGCTACCAAAAGCGGTTGCTATAGAAGATATTTCGCCTTTGGTACCCATTACTATCATTTCAATATCCTTTTTCTCTACAGTATCTTTTATTGCCTCTAAAGGATTGTTAAAAACAGAGATGGTTTTAAAATGATGTTTAGGATTGTCATAATCAGACATGGTAATCATGTCGTAAACTTTTGATAAACCATTTTCAGAATCTAATTTCCTTGTTTCGTACAATTCGGTTCCAGGTTCCATATTCATTAAATCTTCCATAATGTTACCACCTGCAGTAAACACGTTTAGCAAATAAAAGTCACAAAAATCATTTTTATAGAGTTCTATTGCGTACCGCAATGCTTTTGTTGCATTTTTGGAAAAATCTGTGGGTATTAAAATTTTATGCTTCATGAGTGATACAATTATGTGATTATTATAAAAATAGCCTATAAGGATTTGATATCAAATGATATATGTTAGATTATACATGGAATAATCAAAACAGGAACTAGTGGTTTAAAACCTATTTTTTTTATAACAGGCTCTTTAATGATTTTCTCAATTAAACTTTGTTTATAATTTATCATTACGAGTATATTGATATCTAAATATTCAATAAAATCATTAATTTCTTCTGTCTTGTTGGCATAATCTGGCATCCAATGAAAGCTATATGTGTAATTTTTTAAAGCGGTTTTTAACATCTCTAGATTATATTCTTGTAGATCCGTAAGTTTATCCTCTTCATTTATATGGAGGATTCTTATTTTAGAATTATAGAGTTCTGTTAAACACTTTATCGCTAGTATTTCTTCACCATAAAAGCGATGAAAATCTGTTGGGAATGCAATTTGTGTTGGCTCAACAAAATCAAATTCTTCAGGTACAATTAATATTGAGCAGTTTTTTATTTTTTTTATGATGCGAACTGTATGACTTCCAAATAAAAATCCCTTCGCTCCAGCAGCACCTTTTGTACCTATTACAACGATATCTATATTGTTATTATCAATGGTGTTCTCAATCGCATTGTGCAAGTCTTCCTGGCTTAAAATAATCTCAAATTCATGATTTGCATTAGCGTCAGCGCTTTCTGCCATAGACTTCAAATCATTTAATTCTTTTAATGCATTATCAGACATTATTTTTAACAACTTGTTCGAAAAGTTAGACATGGTTGACTCGGTCATTTTAGTAGAATGAAGAAAATAGAATTTGCACTCTGTCTCTTTATATAAATGAAGGGCGTAGACTGCTGCACACCATGCGTTGTCTGAAAAATCTGTTGGAAAAAGGATGTTTGTTTTCATGTCTGAGTTAAATAATTACGATAAGTTACATTTTATAAGAAGTTTATATAATTTATAGTTCTGTCGGGATCACCAAAAAGGGAATATTTAAATGAAACCCAATCTGGTTAATAGTGTTCTTGAAAAATATATTCTCAAAGAACGAATGCTTGTTGTTTATCATAACCAAAAGATTGATTTTATGCTTCACTTGAAATTCGTTGATAGCATTTGTAATATCCATGGCCTTAATATTGTGAAACAAAAAAGCTGAGTTCTCAAACATTGATTCTAATTGGGCTTTATTCCGCTCTTGTTTTTCAGTAAGTTCATAACCCGTTGAGACATGCATGGTGTTTAATCTTGCATTATTTGATAGAACAATTTCTTTTAAGATTTTTAAAGTTGAATGCTTATACATGGCATTTAAATCAGTTGGAAACAATATCTCATGAGGTGCTTCATAAGCGAAGCCTGATGGTATAGCTACAACAGGACATTTTATTTCCTTAAATATATGTACCGTGTTTGAGCCAAAGAGCACTTCTTTTGCTCCAGTTGCACCTTTGGTTCCCATAAATATAAGGTCAATATCATGCTCATCTATGAATTCTTTAATTCCTGAAATTAGGGTATTAAATCTTGCGTAGGTTTCAAATTTATGATTAGGATTTGGTTCAAATTCATTAGAGATTTTTGTAATTAGAGTATTCAGATTCTTTTGTGAGGTATTTCTAATTGCGTCAGCTAAACCAAATTGTGCAGGATAACCCAACACATATTCAATATTATAAATAACAGGTGTGTAAGCATTAAATAAATGAAAGGTGCATTCTTCATCTTTATATAAGTTAATGGCATAGGTAATGGCATTCCAAGAGTTTTCTGAAAAATCTGTGGGTAAGAGTATCTGTTTCATGATCTTGAATTTTAAGTATTAAAAACGTGCTGTATTTTGCATGGCCAATATTGGTATTGTTAATCCAATACTCACTTCATCGATATTTGAAGAAAATAACATGTCTTCTAAAAATGAATGCTGTGTATTGACCATAGTAATCATATCTATCTCTTTTTCTTTTAAATAGGTCTTTATGGTATCTGCTATTTTTCTACTATCCTCTTGGTGAAAACTTACTTCATTTTCAGACAATACATCTTTGATAAATGCTTTGTTATCTTCTTGCCTGATAGATAGTCTGTGATTTGTAGAAACATGTAAAACAGTAATGTGAGTTTTGTGAGATTTTGCCAATATGGAAAGTAATTTCAATTCGCGGCGCTTGTAAGGCATCATATAATTGGTTGGAAATAAAATATGTTTGGGTTGCGTATTGGTATAATTAGAAGGAATAGCTAAAACAGGACATTGTACATATTTTAAAACTTGAAACGTTTGGCTACCAAATACAACATGGCGCTCGTTTGATTTGCCATTAGTTCCCATAACGATTAAGTCAATATTTTTAGTATCTGCGTTAAGATTAGCCTCTTCTACTAATGTATTATATGCAGAAATGATATGATACGTGAATATTGGATTTGGAGCTATTTTTTTTATTGTATTAAGTAAGTTATCCAAATTGACTTTTGAATCATTTCTAACACCATCCAAAATATCCTCTAAGACTTCACTGGATTTTAGTTCATCGTGGTCATAAAACTCATTTAAATACGCATGCATAAAGTAAAAGGTGGTTTTTTGATACTTAAAGAATTCTAGCGCATATTTAATGGCATTCATAGCGTTTTCTGAAAAATCTGTTGGAAGTAGAATGGATAGCATAATAATTGTTTTTAGATTTCATTGATAAAATTAAGATGTAAAAAATCTAAAAACTATGATATATATCAGATGGTCATTTTAGCAATCAATACTATTATTTAGACTGCACTTTTGAAGTACTTGATGACCTTTACTGCCATATCTATAAATAGTGATGCCTTTTAAGCTTAAGTTCCAAGCTGTCATATAAATATCAGAAACCTCTTGAATGGTAGCTGTCTCTGGAAGATTTATGGTTTTTGAAACTGCATTGTCTGTGTGGTTTTGAAATGCCTTTTGATGTTTTAAATGGTAGACCCACGGAATATCCAAGCTGGTTTGAAAAATGGATTTAATTGATTTTGGTATTGATGTTATATGTTGAATACTTCCAGTTTTTATGACCTCGCTTTCTACTTCATTAGACCACAGATTCATGGCTTTCATTTTCTGAAGAAAAAACGCATTAATTTCGGTTTGTGTTTTTCTACCTAAAATGCCTACTCTGTTATAAGCTAAAGCAAATAAAGGTTCAATTGAGTAGGATGTATTCGCTATTACTGAGATAGTACCAGTAGGTGCAATGCTATTGCAAGTAGCATTTCTTAATTTTTGATGTGAATAATGCAAACTGCCCTTCCAATTGGTAAAAGTACCACGCTCTATTGAAAGTTTCTCAGAAGCTTTATAGCTTTCTTTTTTAATAAATGACATGAGTTTTTCAGCTAGTTGAATGGCATCTTCAGATCCATAAGGGATTTTCAATAGAATTAGTAATTCTGCCCAACCCATAACACCCAATCCGATTTTTCGGTTTGCACTTGTTATGGCCTTAATCTCTGGTAACAAATAATGGTTTACTGAAATAATATTATCTAAAAACCTAATGGATAAAAGAATGGTTTCAGCAAGGGTTTTCCAATCTATTATATAAATGTCGTTATGCAATTTTAACATTTTAGATAAGTTTATTGAACCTAAATTACAGCTTTCATAATCTAGAAGAGGTACTTCGCCACATGGATTGGTGCAGGACATTGTTCCTTCTTTTGGTGTTGGATTACTTTTATTGATGGTGTCCAAAAAAATAAGCCCTGGATCGCCAGATGACCATGCTTCTTTTATAATCAGTTTCCAAATGGCTTTAGCACTAACGGTTTGTTCCACTTTTTTGGTTCTTGGATTTACGAGTTGCCAATTGAGATTGTGGATAACTGCATTCATAAAAACATCCGTAATGCCAACCGAGATGTTAAAATTCTCAATAGCTTTTTTGCTTGATTTAGACCTTATAAAATCTATAATATCTGGATGGTCAATGTTAAGTATTCCCATATTGGCGCCACGACGTTTACCACCTTGCTTAACTTGTTCTGTTGCTGCATCATAAATTTTCATAAAGGCAATAGGTCCTGAAGACGTCCCACTCGTAGAGATTACCCAGTCATCCTTTGGTCTTAATTTTGAAAAATTGAATCCTGTGCCGCCACCGCTTTGGTGTATAAATGCTGTGTTTTTCAAAGTTGTAAAAATGCTTTCTAAACTATCTTCTATGGGTAATACAAAACAGGCACTTAATTGACCGTTTTTGCAACCAGCATTCATTAGTGTTGGCGAATTTGGTAAAAACTTTAAGCTACTTAAAAGCTCATAAAATTGTGCTTCATAGAATGATTTTTTTTCTTCATTGCTAGATACAAATTTTGCGACGCGTTTAAATAATGCTTGAGGTGTCTCAATTACACTACCATCTTTACGTTTTAAAAGATAGCGTTCTTCTAAAATTTGAATAGCATTATTGGAAAAGATACACATGATATTTTTAGAGTTACAGATAAGGTTTTAAAATTCCTTTTCTTTTTTTAAGTTGCTTTTCTAAATCGCTAATGGTATTTTTAACAGCCATTTCGTGATTTTTTTCATTAGAAGAGGCAGATAGTCTTGGTCCAGAAAGGCTCAATTCAATTTTACAAATTTTACCATGTCCTTTGGGATCATTTTCTTTCTTAAAAAACACTTCTGCATTAATGAGCAGGTCGTATTTTTTGTTCAACTTTATCAGCTTTTTAGTAGTGTAGGCTTCAAGACTTTCGCTTGTTAGCATATTTACAAATTGGATACTTATTCTCATGTCTAATTTCTTAATGGGTTGTTAACATAAAGCTATGGAATTAAGTAATATTTAGAAATGATAAATATCATTTGGATGATTATTTTTCATGGATTGGATTTTGAGATATAAACGCTACTGAATTGTAAATTTTGACCTGTATAAAACAAAAAACGGGAAGCGTTAGCTTCCCGTTTCAAGTGAAATATTCAATTTTATTAATCAACCTTTTCTAATCGCTAGTTGTTAATCCTTATGGATTTCAATAAGCTTCTCAGTTAAAAAACAGCTTTAAACATCTCATAACGTAAATTTTAATTTCGCAACGAAAAAAACGTGTACTTTATAAAAGCAGGAAACCTAAGTTTCCTGCTTTCTGGAAAAGTTTAATATTATTGATTCTCTCACAGCACTTCCGATAGAATTTTTTATTGCTAAAAAAGACCGGAACCATAAGCCAAACAATAGCTTAAAACTATCCATAACAGATTTTACATTTTGCAACGATAAAATCTGTATTTTGTTAAGAAACAGGAAGCCGAAACTTCCTGTTTCCTGACTAGAGCTTAATGTCATTATCTGCTGGATTTCATTTTAAAACAACTTTATTTCAAAAGCGATTTTTAAAGTCGATAACACCACATAATAGTTTTAAACCCTTTGTATGGTCTATAAAGTCTTACGATCTATAAACCTATATTTTTAAAGTTTTTTAGTAACTCAAAGAACGTTTTCTAATTATAGTACTAAGATACACTAGCTTTAGACTTTAAAATATGATATATATCAGTTTTGGAAATTTTATTAAAAAAAACATCCAACTAATAGTAGTTAGATATCTTTCTGATTAATAGCAAAAGAGTTTTAAATCCTCATATTTATCAAATAAAAGTAAAACGTTTTATTTTGTGTTAGTTAAATTTATACAGGCACAATCCCATAAACCTCATTCAGTAAAAAGATACCAACTAAAAATAATAAGGTATAAATGACTTGCACCATTTTAATATTGATAATTTCTAACCATTTAACTGTTTGCTTGGGAAACATGAATAGGGCTAATCCTAAAAATAGCGATGTCCAACCTATGAGTGTAATGATGATTTTGTAGCTAGGTTCCCAAATATTGTGGAATAGCGTATTGAGTAATCCGACGATAATAGCCATAAATGAAAAAATAATCAAAAATTTTTCATCCTTTAAGTCATTGAATATTTGTTTAATGCGTTTTGGATTGAGACTTAATATGAAAAAGAAAATGATAAGATACCATCCCCAAAATTTTGCTAAGAATATTGAACTGTCCATAATAAAAGTGATTTATTCGTGCAATACCAAAAATGGTATATCTGTGTGATACGTTATTTTTTCAACCTTAGTGTGAAATAGGATATTTTGAAAGTAATTTAGGTTTTTAGCGACCATAACAATCATATCAATATCTCTGCTTTCTACAAAGCATTGTATGGCGTCCTCGACTTTTTTATTGGTAAGAAAATGGAAACTTGGACTAAACTCTTCAAAATAGTCATTGAGTAATTCCTTGTTGTTTTGTTGTTCAGGATTTAATGACGCGTCTTTGTTTTGAATATGAATAATTCTTAGGTTGCTCTTTACGTCTTTTAAAATATCAGTCAAGGGTTGCAGTATATTGATATCATATGAAAGGTTAAAATCTGACGGAAATGCAATTTCCTTCAACGCATTGTACTTTGCATATTCTGGTACAACCAATGTGGTGCATTTTACTTTAGTGATAACATCACCAGTATTACTACCTACAATATATTCCTTAAGGCCTGATGCGCCTTTTGTACCCATAACAATCATGTCTATTTTCTTTTCTTCAACATGTTTTCTTATAGATTCTAAAAAGAAATAGTTATCAGTAAGGGTGTAAAAGCGGTGTTTTTTATTAGGTCTATGATTCTCGCTAATTTCCTTTAGCAGTAGTCTTAATCTATGTCTTGAAGGTTTATTGTAAATCTCTTCAATAACTTCTGCTGTTGGCATATAACTTTCTACACCAGCAACCATGCCTTCAATTCTGTTGACATGAAGCAGGTAAAAATTACATTCCGAAGATTGAAAAAAATCGATAGCATAAGAAATGGCATTCCATGCGTTTTCAGAAAAGTCTGTTGGTAATAAAATATTCATCGTTTAAATTTCTTAGTATAAACAAATCTAAAACGATGCTGACTTTTAAAATATGATATTGGTCATATTAGATAAATATGTGAATGTTTAATGGATATCTTGCAATTTTTGAAGGTCTAAAACCTTTATATTTCTGCCTTCCATTTCTATGAGTCCTAGCTTTTTGAAATCAGATATTGTTCTTATCAATGTTTCTGTAGCAATGCCAGCAACACTTGCCAAATCGTTCCGAGAAATTTTAATAGGATCTTCTGGTTTTGTATTTATTTTTTCTGCAAACCTTAAGATAGTTGCCGCCGTTTTTCTTTGCACAGAACTATAGGCCATTTGCAATAATTGGTCTTTAGCACCAGTAAGGTCATCGGTCAATAACTGAATGACTTCTAAGGTCACTTTGTGGTTTTTGTCCAACACATCTTTTAACTCTGCTTTAGACACACCTACCATCTTTACATCTTTCAAGGCTGTGGCAGTCTCTCTGTAAGGTATATTCTGTGTAAAGGACGTATAACCAAAAAGGTCATCTTCTTTATGAAGTGCTGTTGTAAGCTCTTTGCCTTTTTTATCAAATTTATAACACTTTACAACACCTTTAAGTACTAAATAGATAAAATTAGAATTATGACTTTCTTTATAAATAATATCATTTTTGCTGTAGTTAAAAATCGTTCCATTATCGTCAAAGAAGTTTTTTAAATCATTTAAAGTTCTTAATTCATCTTTATTATTTTCGTTAGTATTCTTAACAGATTCTCTTTCATCTTTTAAGATTGCTGCTTTTGCAATTCTGCTCTCTATGGCACTTACAATTTCATCTTCAGTAAAAGGTTTAGTAATATAATCATCCGCACCCAAATCCATACCTTTTCTTACGTCTTGACGTTCGGTCTTAGCAGATAAAAATATAAATGGGATAAATTTAGTGTCCTGATGTTTTGATAAGCCTTCTAATACACCATAACCATTAATGATAGGCATCATAATGTCGCAAACTATAATATCTGGTTTCTTGTGCATTGCCATTTCTAGGCCTAACTTTCCGTTTGCAGCTGTAATAACTTCGTAGTTAGAAAATTCTAATAATTCGGCTGTATTTTCTCTTAAGACTGTATCATCTTCTATTAGTAAAACTTTTTTCATCATATTGCTGTATTAGGAAGTTCGATAACAAACGTTGAACCTTTATGTTCTATACTTTCAAATGAAATAGTACCATTTAAGTTCTCTAAGTGGTCTTTTACGATATTTAAACCAATACCTGTGCCTTGCATGAGTAAAGCATTTTCAGCTCTAAAATAGCGATTGAAAATATTTTTTTTATCCTTCTCAGGAATACCAATACCATTATCCTTAACTTTAAAAATGGTGGTGGTTTCATTTTGAGAAATATTGATATCAATAATGGTATTTTCAGAGGAATATTTAATGGCGTTGTAAATTAAATTAGCTAGGGATAGCTCTAAAATCTTTTCATCCTGAAATAAAGAAATATCATCTATGTTCTCTGGGTAGTTAATTTTTTGCCCATCCTTTAATAGCATATTGGCATTATAAATAACTTCGTTTAAAACTTTACTCAATTTAAACTTGGTGAATTTATAATTGATTTTACCTTTTTCGAGTTTTTCTACGGAAAGGAAATCATTTAAAATGGTGTTGAGGTACTGTACTTTATCCGTGATGGTATTAATGTGCTTCTCTCGTTTTTCTTGCTGTTCCGTTAATGTGTATTTATTCAATAACATTGTTGAAGTTAAAATACCACTTAAAGGTGTTTTAAACTCATGTGAAACCATGGATAAAAATTTTGTTTTCAATTCGTTTAATTCCTTTTCTGCAGCTAAAGCCGTTTTAAGTTCTTCAGTACGAATATCAACTGTTTTTTCTAATTTTTCAGTATAATTTTTTTGTTCTGTAATATCTAAAATAATGGCTAAAAAAACATCTTTATCTCCTAGTTTTGAGCGTTGTAGGTGTACGTTTACAGGGTAGGTGCTTCCTGATTTTCGCTGATGAATAGTTTCAAATTCAATTTTTTCGACTTCAGCGTCATTAAGTAACTCTAATTTTTTTCTGAACTGTGATTCTGTAAAATTTGGTTTTATATCAGTAGGAGTCATATTAGTAAGTTCCTCTAAATTATAACCTATATTTTTCTGTGCACCATAGTTAACGTTTATAAATTTTAAGTCTTCGTTATCAAATACATAAATCTCATTCAGTGATTCCTGGAAAATACTAGCCAAATGATTTCGTTCTTGCTCCATGTATTTTCGCTCACTAATATCTATTACCAGAGCCATAACATAGTCTTTTCCGTAAATGGTGAATGGATTTAGTCCTGCTTCTACAGGAAAAACACTTCCATCTTTGCGCGCACCAAAAAGATCGCGACCATGTCCCATTTGTCGGCGTTCTTGTTGCTTCATAAAACCATTAAAATGTGAGCCATGACCAGCATGATAATTTTGAGGAATTAAAATGTTTAGTGACTGTTTTATGAGTTCATCCTTAGCGTATCCAAACATTCGGTTTGCAGAATCGTTAGCTTCAACAATATTTTGGTGTTCATCAACGACTATAACTCCTTCAGAGACGGCGTCTAAAAGTACTTTAAATATGTCTTGATCTTGCTGGAACATATTTTGTGATTTGATTTGTTAAGTATATAAAGATAACTGATTTATATCATTCTTTAAAAATAATACTATTTCTAAATTTGATTTATTCTAAAAAACTTAAAGCATGGTAACTAAAAAGAAAATGACATTACAGTTTTATCAAATCCTTGGTAAGTTGTTTTACTCTATTGCAGCATCTGATGGTAACGTAAGATCCATAGAATTTGATAAATTAAAGGTATTAGTAAAAGAGCAATGGTTAGATGTAGATGATTTTGAAGATACTTTTGGTACAGATGCAGCTTATCAGATAGAAATAGTTTTTGATTGGCTAAATGAAGATGAAGAACTCAACGCAAAAGTATGCTTTGATGATTTTATTAATTATAAAAAGAGTCAAAGTCATCTATTTACTAAAGACATTAGGCGCTTAATCTTAAAAACGGCTGCTGCAATTGCTTATGCTTTTTCGGGTATTAATAAGTCTGAATTAACATTGTTGGCAAAACTGGATCTAGAATTAAAAATACCTTAAAGATGAGTTATTACTTCAGTAAAACCATAAACGGAAAATTTGAAACGATAGAAGTTAAGGTAAGAGCCTTGCTAAAGGATGAAGGCTTTGGTGTACTAATGGAAATAGACATGCAGGCTACCTTAAAGGAAAAACTCAATAAAGATTTTAGAAAGTATAAAATTTTAGGAGCTTGTAATCCGCCTTTTGCTTTTAAGGCTTTAGAAGCAGAAGATAAAATTGGCACTATGCTACCTTGTAATGTTATTTTACAAGAGCATTACCAAAACAACATAGAAGTATCTGCCATAAATCCTATGGTGTCTATGCAGGCTGTGGGAAATTCTACATTAGAGAGCGTAGCACAAGAGGTTAGCTCTAAACTCGAAAACGTAATAAATAAATTAGAAAATGAAAAGTAGTTTTAATAATATCATCAATTCTGACACACCTGTTTTAGTAGATTTCTATGCCAATTGGTGTGGTCCGTGTAAAGCATTAGCACCAATATTAAATCAAGTCAAGGAAGAGCTGAAAGACAACGTAAAAATTATCAAAATTGATATTGATAAAAATGAATTGTTAGCTTCGAAATATCAAGTAAGAGGTGTTCCAACTATGCTTTTATTTAAAAAGGGAAAACAGGTCTGGAGACAATCTGGGGTGCTTCAAAAAAGTGAAATTATATCTGTTATTAATTCAAATTAATTTGAAATGTTGGACATATAGGTAATTTTATAACCAAAGGCCAGCGCATTTATAGTGATAAACAGAAATATACTGCTGTGTGTTTAATATGTTGAACAATTGTGTGGTGATCAGGATTTGCGACTTTTAGAGGTAACACTTGATGAAAATTTTTCAAAAAAACGGATAGAATTATTCAAATGGGAGAAGGAAAAAATACGTATCTAAACCTACATGTTATTCATGATATTTATCATTTTTAATTATTCTATTTGCAATTAACTATATACTCAAGTTTTAAGTAAATACTATGAAAACAATTCAAGATATAGAAAACCAAATCATCACTTTAACAACAAGCATAGAAGTGAATTACCCTGAATTATATGCTACGTTAGATGAAAATCCGATGACTATTCCTACCAAAATTCATCCCGATATGACTATAAAGATTATGGAAGATTATCTCGAAAGTTTAAAACAAATATTAAAACAATACAGTAAAATTCATAATAAACAGTAATGGCATTTATAGATTATTATAAAATACTTGGTATTTCAAAGAATGCCACAGAAAACGATATTAAAAAAGCTTATCGTAAGTTGGCACGTAAATACCATCCAGACCTCAATCCAAATGATAAGGACGCTGAGCAAAAATTTAAGGAGATTAACGAAGCTAACGAAGTATTAAGCAATGCTGAAAATCGTAAAAAATACGATGAATATGGGGAACATTGGCAACATGCTGAAGAATACGAAAAAGCGAAACAGCAAGAGCGGTATCAACGAAGCTCACAAAGCACTCAAGGAGGTTATTCTGAAGAAGATTTCTCAGATTTTTTTGGTAACATGTTTGATGGTAGAGCTTCTGGAAGCGGCGGAAGACAAGTAAAATTTAGAGGTCAGGATTTCAATGCGCAACTACAACTAGACCTAAAAGATGTTTACACCACACACAAACGCACATTAACCGTAAATAACAAAAACATACGAATTACCATTCCTGCTGGTGTAGAAAACGGACAAGTCATTAAAATAAAAGAACATGGCGGAAAAGGAATGAATGGTGGTCCAAATGGCGATTTGTATATTGAGTTTTCAGTGGTTAATAATTCCCCATTTAGAAGGGATGGAAACAACCTATACATTGCTGTAGATTTAGACTTATACAAAGCCCTTTTAGGTGACGAAATTATGTTGAATACCTTTGATGGTAAAGTAAAACTTAAGGTAAAACCAGAAACCCAAAACGGCACTAAAGTAAAGTTAAAAGGCAAAGGGTTTCCTAAATACAAAAAAGAAGGACAATATGGAGATTTGTATGTTACTTACAACTTAAAGTTACCTGAAAATCTTTCAGCAAAAGAAAAAGAACTTTTTACAGAACTCTCAAAATTGCGATAATATGGACACAAAACAACTTATATCAATACAACAGTTTTGCACGCATTACAATGTGCCTATAAAGTTTATTAATGCTTTACAAGAATACGAATTAATAGAAATCACTATTACCGACAATCAAGATTATTTACAGACAAATCAGCTTAATGCTATTGAAAAAATGATGCGAATGCATTATGATTTAGACATTAATTTTGAAGGTATTGATGCCATTTATAATTTACTAAAACAAGTAGAACAACTACAAGAAGAAGTACGTGTTTTAAAAAACAAATTGAGCGTTTATGAAGGTTTTTAATCCTCTACTATGACGTCTATAGAATACATAAAAGAATGGTTAAACGCCAATCCATTTAGTTGGAATGTGATTAGGTTCATTGCCATTTTAATAGTTATTTTATTGGCCATTCAGCTGATAAGACGTTATTTAAAAAAGCGTATTTCTAATACTGCAATTCGCTATAAATCCCAAAAAGGCATAGAAATTTTAGGCTATGTGTTGTTAATCTTTTTAGCCATTACTTATTTTTCTGGATCTATAAAAGATTTTACAATCATCATAGGCTTATTTACAGCGGGTTTGGCATTTACATTACAAGAATTAATTTTAAGTATAGCGGGTTCTATTTATATCTTTTTAGTAAAAGTTTATAAACCGGGAGATCGAATTGAAATCAATGGTATTAAAGGAGATGTTATTGATGTAGATAGCATTTATACCACCATGATGGAGATAGGCCAATGGGTAGAAAGTGACAATTATAGTGGACGAATTGTAAAACTGAGTAATGCCTTCGTTTTTAAAGGACCAATCTATAACTATTCGCAAGATTTTCCTTTTATCTGGGATCAATTCAACTTGCCAATTCGTTATGGTTCTGATATGGAACTTGCCAAAACTATTGTGTTGAAAATTGCTTCAGAAACCCTTTCCGAATACACTAAAGCATCTAAATCCCAATGGGAAGCGGTAGTAAATAAATATTATATTGAAGATGCCGAAGTTGGACCAACACTCGCTATTAGACTTACTGATAATTGGGTAGAGTTTAATTTAAGATATATTGTAGATTACAAAAAAAGACGATTGACAAGACACCTTCTTCACGATAATATTCGTAAAGCTTTTGAAACAACCAACGGCAAGGTAGTATTAGCATCAACGACCATAGAACTTATTAAAATTCCTGAACAAAAGGTACAATCAGAAGAAGCTAAAAAGACACAATAGCATATAACGGTCATTTCGATTTATAGGCTAATACACTTCTAACAGTTTAATCTTTACATAGGCGCACAATATAAATTAGTACTTTTAATAATTTTGAATTAAGATCATTTCATTCTCAATGGCAAATAAAGAACAAGAAGCACACTCTCATCATCAAATTTTAGGTAAAAAGACAGAGCTCTATTTTGCCTTTTTGTGTGGAATTTTTCTAAGCATAGGTTTTTTAATTGAACAATTAACAGGTTTAGCAGATTGGATGTCTTTATTAAGCTACATAATTTCCTACTTTTTTGGAGGTTTTTTTATCTCTATTGAAGCATCTAAAAAAATTCCTAAAGGCGAATTTGATATTGATTTTTTAATGATTGCTGCAGCTGTTGGTGCGGCCTATATTGGTAGTTGGGCAGAAGGCGCCTTGCTTTTATTTCTATTTAGCTTGGGCCACGCTTTAGAGCATTACGCCATGAATAAAGCTAAAAAATCAATTGAAGCTTTAGGCCATCTTTCTCCCAAAACAGCACTGGTTAAAAAAAACGGGCAACTTAAAGAAGTAGCAATAGAAGCTTTAAAAATTAATGATGTTATTGTAGTAAAACCTAATACTAAAATTGCTGCTGATGGTGTTATTATAAATGGTAGCACAAGCATTAATCAGGCACCAATAACAGGAGAAAGCATGCCTGTAGACAAAACCTTTATTAAAAACACTACAAATTTACCAAAGTTTAAAGATATTGACAAAACTCATGTCGTCTTTGCAGGCACCATTAATGGAGATAGCAGCATTGAGATTTTAGTACTCAAACTAACAAAAGACTCCACAGTATCACGATTGGTAAAAATGGTAAGCGAAGTGGAAGCTCAAAAATCACCAACCCAGAGGCTCACCAAAAAATTCGAAAAATGGTATGTACCCATTGTTATTATCGTTGTATTTCTATTGTGTTTTGCATTCTTGGTTATAGACGAAAGTTTTGATACTAGTTTATATAGAGCTATAACAGTATTAGTTGCTGCTAGCCCTTGCGCCTTGGCAATTTCTACACCAAGTGCTGTTTTAAGTGGTATTGCAAGAGCAGCACAAAAAGGAGTACTTATTAAAGGTGGAAAAGCCTTAGAAGATTTAGGCGAAATCACAACAATAGCTTTTGATAAAACCGGTACACTCACAGAAGGAAAACCTAAACTTACAAATCTAATTCCGTTAAAGAATATTGATGAAAAGACCTTGGCTAAGCTGGTGTTTGAAATCGAAAGTTTAAGTAATCATCCACTAGCAAAAGCCATAGCAAATGATTTAAAGCTAAAATACACTATTGATTTCGATAATAAAGCCTCAAATATTAACGCCATTCAAGGAAAAGGTATTCAAGCAAATTATGAGAGCAAAAAAGCATTCATCGGAAATGTAAAACTGATGGAAGACTCAGACATAAAAGTGAATGATTCTATCCACTCTAAAATGGATCAACTTTTACAAAATGGACACACCGTAATGCTAGTGGCTTTTAATAATGAAATTGTTGGACTAATTAGTGTTATGGATTTACCTCGAAAAACGGCTACCTCTACTCTATTACGTTTAAAAGAAATTGGCATTAAACACATGATTATGCTCACAGGTGACCATCAAAATGTTGGAGATGCCATTGCCAAACAAATTGGACTCACGGAAGCCAAAGGGAACTTACTACCAGAAGATAAAGTTTCAGCTATAAAACAATTAATCAAACGCGACAAAAAAATAGCCATGGTTGGAGATGGTGTTAATGACGCTCCTGCAATGGCATTGAGCACCGTTAGTATTGCCATGGGAGCCGCAGGAAGTGATGTTGCTTTAGAAACAGCCGATGTCGCTTTAATGTCAGATAAAATTGAAAATTTACCTTTTGTTATTGGTTTGAGTAGAGCGTCTAAACGTATTATAAAACAGAACATTTTTATAAGTCTTGGTGTTGTAATGCTGCTGGTTCCAGTAACCATTTTAGGGTTAACAAATATAGGTTTAGCTGTTGCTTTTCATGAAGGCTCAACCATTGTAGTGGTTTTAAATGCTTTACGACTGCTTCGCTACAAAGTGAATTAATTGCTATTTTATTAAAATTACAATTGACCTTTAAACAAAGAAAGAGATTAACTCATTTGATTTTTAGTAGAACTGACCAATATCATAGTCTAAAGCAAACATTCTGAATAAATTAGCTTCATCACAAAAATCCAGATAAATTTCCCTGTTGGTTTCTAAATAAAAACAGATGAGATTACAGGTAAATTAAAACGCAACCAATTTGTAAAACTATGAATGTAAAATATTTATATATAGTATTATTATTTCTAATCTTTTTAACTTGTAAAAATGAAAAGCGAGAAGAAAGCAACATTGATCATAATCTTATAGAAGATACAAATCCAATAGTGAAGGATACTATAAAAATAAAGGACTTAGATATTGAATCCTTAAATAAATCTATTACTATTGAATTAAAGCAAAAACAATTCATTGAAAAAAAAGACGAAAGTGAAGAGCTAGAAGAATTGATTATTGATAAAAAATATCTCGTCGATAAAAAAGATTACACCATCAATTTTAAATACCCATTGCTCAACGAATCTTATAAACCCACGAACAGTAATTTCAATGAATTTATTAATGATTATTACATTAATATCACCCAAACAGAATCGGATATCTTAGAGAATAAATTATTATGCGATAGTATTACAGCAAAAACTTTTAGGGAAGAACGCTTTATAGATTACAAAATTTATAATGTAAATGACCAACTTGTAAGCGTATTGTTTTACAAAGAGAAATTTTATAACGGAGCAATGCATCCTAGCTTTTCTTTTGATTGTTTTAATTTTGATTTAAACAGAGGGACTTTTATGACTTATGAAGACTTTTTTAATCAAGGGTCAGAAGAAGAATTAGTAAGTATTATAAATGAAAGTATAAACAGTCAAATTGGTAAAGGAGACATGTATTACGACTGTTGGGAAGTTTCTTCGGATGATTTTTTTACGAGTAAAAATAACTTTGTACTCAATGATACATATATAGAATTTTATTTTGATGATTGTGTCATATGCCCATCCTATACTGGTACGTACTCCATAGAAATTCCTTTAACAGATTTGCTATCGGTTTTAAAAAAATACGAGTCTAATCCGTTAGTCTTTTAATTTATACGTTATAGAATTACGCTCTACTAAAAACGGTATTGGGAAGCCAAAACAATTATAGCTATTATAACATACAATCATTCTTTCGTTTTAACTTCTTTTTTCTCTTGTCGTTCTAATTTTCTAAAATAACCACGAGTTAAAAAGTTGTGTTTTAAGGCTTCCATATTTTGATTGAATTTATCAGTGCCTTCGTTTATATTTTTAAGCGTAGATTTTAAGCTATTAACCAACGAGGTATCCTTTACCATATAATTATAAGCTCCATTGCTAGAATTAAAATCACTTACAACGGCATTGGCATTATTTAACAGCGTCTCAATTTCTGCACTTGATATCTCAAGATTAGTTACAACTGTTTTCAATTTTCCAGCTGAAATAGAATCATTCAACAACATTCCTAAAATGGTATTATCTTCTGTTTTTACCGAAGAAACAATACTATTTAACTCTGCAATAGTATGAGAAGCACCACGACTTGCTATTTTTAAATTATGAATAGATTGTTTTAAATCTTGTGCCATAACGGTATCATTGATAAGCACACCTATGGTGCCTTTTCCTGTTGTAATTCTGTTTGTAATTTTCAACAAATCTGAAGTCAGTATAGCTGCATTTTCAGAGCTTGTGTTAAGAGTATTTAAAATATCATCCGTTCCAATTCTACTGTAAGATACTATAATGTCTTCATTTTCTATAATTTCTGACACTCCTTTTCCTGGAACGATATTCACAATCATATTCCCAACTAATCCGTCTGATCCAATAGTAGCAATCGCATTTTTTTTAATGTGCGAAAGAATCTTTTCCTCGATAGACATTTCTACTTTTATTGTAGAATCATTAATCATTAAAATATTTTTAACCGTCCCAATATCAATACCAGAATAGCGTACATTATTTCCTTTTTGAAGACCGTTGACATTCTGAAAATAAGAACTCAATGTAAAGGTCTTTTTAAACATATCTTGACGTTGCCCAATTAAATACACACCTGCTATAAAAAGGATGGTACCTATGAGGACAAAAGATCCCAATCGTAGTTTTTGTGAGTTTGTTTTTTTCATTGTATATAATTTGTGTCTTCCTTTAAATGAAAGGCATATTAATGTTTAAAAAAAGCTTTAATTTTTGGGTCTTCAGACGTTGATAAAGCTGTATATGTACCAACAGCATAATCAATACCATCAATAAGCAACAACATACGATCTGAAATAACGCGAGCACAATCTACATCATGCGTTATAATAAGTGACGAGGTGTTATATTTTTTCTGAACGTCTTGCATAAGAATGATAATTTCTTTTGCAGTAATAGGATCTAATCCACTAGTAGGTTCATCATAAAGAATGATTTTGGGTTGAAGAATTAAAGTTCTCGCTAAAGCCACACGACGTTTCATACCACCAGATAATTCCGAAGGCATTAAATCTATAGCGTGAGCTAAACCAACGTTGGTTAAAGCTTCCAAAACAAGTGCTTCGGTATTTGAATCTTTGGGCTTTTTTTTAGAATGACGTCTTAGAGGAAATTCTAAATTTTCACGAACAGTCATAGAATCATACAGCGCACTACCTTGAAACAAAAATCCAATATCAGCTCTTAAAATATCTAAAGCCTCTTGAGTTAACGTCGTAATATCTTTACCCATAACTGAAATTAAACCACTATCGGCTTGCATTAAACCCACCAAACATTTTATCATTACAGATTTCCCTGAACCAGACTTACCCATAATGACTAAGTTTTCACCTTTATAAAGTTTCATATTAAAGCCATTTAACACATGGTTATCTCCAAAGCTTTTGTGTAAGTCCATAATTTGAAGAACTATTTCTGGATTTGATATGTTTTTGTTGTCTTTCATAAATCGTAAAAAATATCTGTTACAAACACAGCAATAAAATCGATAATAAATAGCAATAAAGAACTAACCACTACGGCAGAATTAGCAGCTTTACCAACACCTTCGGTACCTTTAGTGCAATAATAACCTTTGTAACATCCCACAATTCCGATAGCCAAACCAAAAAAGAAAGATTTAATAGTCGCAGGAATGATGTCTCCAAATTCAATAGAATCAAAAACTTGATTAAAATAAAGTGTAAATGACACGTTGCCTTTAAGATTTTCAACTAAAAAAGAACCAAAAAGAGAAATGGCATCTCCAATGATTACTAATAAGGGTAACATTAATGTTACTGCCAATACACGTGTTATAACAAGGTATTTAAACGGGTTAGTCCCAGAAACTTCCATAGCGTCTATTTGTTCGGTAACGCGCATTGACCCCAATTCGGCACCTATGCCAGAGCCAATTCTGCCTGCACAAACCAAAGCAGTAATAATAGGTCCAATTTCTCTTACTATAGAAATACTAACCATGGATGGCATCCAGGACACAGCCCCAAATTCCATTAATGTAGGACGCGTCTGTAAATCCAATACTAAACCTATGATAAAACATGTTATACCAACCAATAATAAGGAGCGATTGCCCATATTATAGCACTGGCGGAACAACTCTTTCAACTCAAAAGGGTGCTTAAATACTTCCTTGAAAAAACGACTCGTAAAAAACGATAAGTCTCCTAGTTCAATTAAGAACACATGTAATCGATTTTTAATTTTAGAATTTCCAGACATGCTTTGTTTAAGAGTGTAACCAAATATATTAGAATGATGAGTTTTACAAAATGATATAAGTCATATTTAAAGACTGATATAAATCATTTTACATGAAACTTATTCCAACTAATTTTAGTAATACCAAAAAGCAATATGAGAACTACGGTTCATATATAAAACTTAAAATGTGGTGGTTGTGAAAACACGATTATTAAGAGACTTTCTGAGATTAACAATATCAGCGAAGTAAAAGTTGCGCAAGATGATGAAACGGTCTCGTTTGATTATCATACTAAGCACGATTTTTGAAAAAGCTAAACATGTGCTCTCTACTATTGGTCACCCAATTTGTTGGCGGAGATAATAACTTAAAAAACAAAAGCACAATCCTAAGTAAATTGTGCTATAGATAGAATTTAAAAATAAATATTATGGAAATACTACAAGATCATGAGCAAATAATATCAATGCCAAGGATTGGAGATAAAGCACCAGATTTTAAGGCGGTAACAACACAAGGCGATATTAATTTTCCTTCAGATTATAAAGGAGAATGGGTTATTTTATTTAGCCATCCGGCAGATTTTACACCTGTTTGTACAAGCGAGTTTATAACTTTTGCTCATCTAGAAGATAAGTTTGATAAGGCCAATTGTAAATTGGTAGGACTTTCAATAGATGGTTTATACAGCCATATTGCATGGTTGCGAACTATTAAGGAAAAAATTGAATTTAATGGAATGAAAAACATTGAAGTCAAATTTCCATTAATTGAAGACATTGCTATGAAAGTCGCCAAAAAATATGGCATGATTCAGCCTGACGAAAGTAAAACACAAGCGGTTAGAGCAGTGTTTTTTATAGATCCTAAAAGCATGATTAGGGCGATTATTTATTATCCGTTAAGTCTTGGTAGAAACTTCGATGAAATCTATCGCGCTTTAATTGCGATGCAAACTTCAGATGAATTTGAAGTGGCTACACCTGCTGATTGGAATCCTGGTGATGATGTTATTATTTCGCCAGCAGGCTCTTGTGGTATTGCAGAAGAACGAATGACATCTACAGATGAATTAAACTGTAAAGATTGGTTCTTTTGTACAAAACCATTAGGTAAGAAAGAAGTATTAGATAAGATTCTGAAGAAGCCTAAACTGCTTGTAAGGTGAAAAAAATCGTGGCGTTTTTCGTTATATCCATCACTATCATTTTATTGTTTACGCTTAAATTTTGCTGTCCAAAAGATGAGGTTTTTAATTTGTCTTTAAATTTGGCAAATACTGAAATTTTCTCTAAATCCATTTCAGTAAAAAAAGTAGTTGTACAGAAAGAGGTGTTAATTGAGAATTACTTTAACTATTTAGATTCTCTTGTTCATCGATATCAGCCTTTAACAACTTATGGTTTAAGCGAACACGTTTTAGTAAGAGCTAATCCTTGGATTATAGATACTCTTCAAAATACGGATTATTATAGAATGATGGCAAAGGATTCTTTTGTTTATAATCAAAAAAAGATGATAGCCTTACCGATGGGAAATACAATTATAATCCCAGATTCTAGTAAAGCTAAAAAAATATTGAATTCATTTGATAACACAAGGATAGATATCAATATCCCTGAATTTAAACTTCGCATTTATGAGGACTCAGTTCAACTTTTTGAATTTCCTATCCGAGTTGGTAGAGATGAGATGAAATATTTAGAAATGTCAGGAAGAATTCAGGATTTAAGAACAAAAACAGGAAAGGGGTTTATTATTAATCATGTGCGTAATCCCAGATATGTAAATCCGGTAAATAATCATCAATATTTTGTAACCAAACGAGATGATGGGAAAGTGACCAAATTGCCCCAAATTCCATTTATAGAGACAGAAATAAACGGGCTACGCTACGGACAGCTTATTCATCCGACTACTAATCCTAGAACTTTAGGGAAAGCTTATTCTAATGGCTGTATTGGTGTTAAGGAAGCCGATGCTTGGGTTATTTATTTTTATGCACCTATCAACACCAAGATAAATATTCGATACGATTTGAGTGTCGTTAATGAAATGGGCGATATTATTACCTTAAAGGATATCTATTAAATAAACTAATTTGTAACTCTTTTCAGCTTCATTCAATAATTGTTTAATTTCTTCAAGAGTATTATTTCTTATAAATGCTATTTCTTCAAACGTTATGTGTGGGTCTGTAAACAACTAATATATGTTACAGATTTTAGAAGGTAAATGGTGCAAGACCAAAGTTGCAAAGTCGATGCCACAACTGAAATTATGTATATCAGTTAAAAAAAAATACTGTTGATTCTTGAAATTCGCAAATATTGGGTAGCTGACGACAATAACCAGCTAACTATACCGTAATTGGAAAAAAGGGGATTGAAAGTCTACCTTCTGAATGATATTGAAATAATTGAAGTTCCGATTAAACCTACTATAGAAGCAATTATGAAAGAATACTAACGTTACGACTATTCTGAATGTGAGCTGAAAACTGAACGTTAAAATCAACGAAAGAGAAACCCGTAAGAGGCATATTGAGAATAACAAGTAATTTGAAGTTAGGTTTAAATGATTCGTCAAACCGATTATATCGAAAATAAAAAATCAATTTCGGTAGATGAAATGGTGCCTTTCTTATATTTAATTCGACAATTCGATGCAAGGGTATTAAAACCAAAATTGCCAATATTGAAAAGAAATATTCAGAAGAGATAAACAAGCGTGAAGCACGTTTGAAAGAGTGTATAGGAAATTTTGATAAGAAAATTCAGGAGTTAAACGATTAGCTTTTGCTGTTGGAAGTAAGGGGCAGATTTGTGCTGGTTCTTATTTTATTATAGAGTCCTTTATAAAAAAAAGATAAATAGAAAGTATTTAATCAATATCAGCACAAAGATAAACTCGTAAAATACCCTCTATAAAAGATCACGACATAAAGCTTATGTATCATCAAACACTTATTTATTCCGCTTCCTTTTATGCTGTAATTCTAGCTTTCGTATAGATACTGCTCAAATATTGTTTAATCAAAAAAAACTAAGTATCATGAAGCAAGTATCTGAAAAACCCAATATGTCAGTACCAGAAGTTGAAAGTCTTATCAATTATATAGTGAAAATTACGATGCCGATAGTGGAGAAAGTCATTTGGCTTAGTGAAGAGATAAGTATCCTGCGAATTATCAAGTATTATTAGATAACGTTTAATTTAAAATCTCACATCAGGGAAAATTTAAAAGTAGTTCAGTTCGATTTCGTCTTCGATTTTATGGATTACATTATAAGTCATATAACCGTTTTTAAATTGGAATGGAAAATACCATACCAAAAGACATATTCAGAAGAATACAATTATCACGAATAGCTAGCTCAATGACTGGAGATAGAATGGCATCACTTATTGAGACTTTAGCCTATATTATACTTAATTACCTTTGAAGGACCCATGTAAACAGAATGGGCAAACATTTACACATGGCATGACTAGTGTTTCAATATGCAATGTAGACTAAAAGAAAAGACCAATTAGAAATTATGATTGAAATAGCACAAGAAGAACTTTCGGATTATGAAATGGGTATGTTGAATAATCTTAGAAAATGGATTTATGAGAAACGACGAAAAGCTCTAAAAGTCATTTTTAAAAAGAATAAAGTTTCAAAAAACGATGGTATTTTGGATATTCAAGTAAAGTTGTTTTAAAATAATGTTTAGTTTACAGGAGAAGATTATATTATCAATCCATTCAGCACATTTCTCTACATGCCGCAAAAAGCTTCATTCCGATAAAAGAGCTTCATTAAAAAAGGTCTTGAACCTAATCCCCACTTTTGACGCTTCATTCCGTTAACCCTTTCCGCTCTGCAGGAAAGGAACACTCTATTCTCACGTAAAAAGCGTGAATCAAGTTCGCTAAATAGGATAAAAATGTATTTGCATTTTGTTCCACTTCCTATGATTTTATATTTCACAAAGACTTTAGAATTACTTCCGTAATCCAACACCGTCATCCCTTTTTTTGACAGCAAAATAACAACATTCAGCTTTGAACGACAGCATAACCAGGCTCACTTCTAATAGCTTCGCTAGCTATCTTCAAAAGAAAATGTATTTCCTTTCTCGATAATGCTCAGCGCAGGCTACCCTCGCACTTTTTATATGTCTAAACAAAGCTGAATATTGGAGCGCACTAAGCAACAAAAAGAAGGTGACAGCGTCGGCTCTATGGGAAGTAAATCTAAAATGAATCTTATGAAATCTTACAAAATAAATAAAAAGAAAGCGGAACAAAAGTTAAAAAAACAAAAAAAGGAAAACGCTCTGGATATAATAAGTAAATCAATAACAAAGCCTTTCTGAATCGTTCAGATTGGTAAATATTAATCTTTAAATTTTTTAATTATGAGTACTCTAAAAAACAAAGTACAGTTAATTGGTAACGTAGGAAACGTGCCAGAAATTACAAACCTTGAAAACGGTAAGAAAGTTGCAAAATTTTCAATCGCAACCAATGAATCTTACAAAGATTCTAAGGGAGAAAAAGTGACAGACACCCAATGGCACACTATTGTAGCATGGGGAAAGATTGCCGAAATCGTAGAGAAATACGTGGGCAAAGGAAAAGAGGTAGCATTAGAGGGGAAATTAACCTCCCGCTCTTATGAAACCGCAGTCGGAGAAAAGAGATACGTTACCGAAGTGGTCGTAGATGAAATATTGCTTTTAGGAATTAAAGGAGATAACGCTACTGAATAATTGAAAATTAAAAGAGAGCGTTCCTATCCAAAAGATGCGCTCTCTTTTTCATTATTAATCTTACTAAATAGAATTACAATGAAGACACAAGTTAACAAAATAAAAGCTGATTTACAACATTTTTGCGGTACCGAAATGTTCTTTAAAATTCCATTAATTGGGACGCGTTTTACTGACGGATTAAAATATTTGGCTAATGAAGCGGAATGTTTTTGGCTTATAACAGATGCATCCGTAATTGCAAAAAGTTTATCGAATAGAAGTGAATTTATTACCATTGATTTTAAACGACTTTCTGAAAAGGAACAGATTGAAAAGCAATGCGAAGCCATCATTAATTATAGTGATGGAAATGATAAAATTTTTGAAACGCACCGATATAATGTAACCGATTTTCCTTTGGATGAATTGCGATTATTTTTTGTAAATAATACGCTAATGCTTCCAAGTGAATATTAAAAATTGCACTATGGTATATCTCAATTATACGAACCTCGATAACGAAACTCAAGAACGATTGGTTTCGGTTTCCAAAAAAGATGTTGAGCATGAATTTGGAAATGATTTGAAACGCTATGCCAAAGAACATCATATTAAATATGATACACTTTTGGAAGAAGAAGCTCTAAGAAATTTGTATTCTTACGACTATGTTTTTAATATTTAAAATCTAAATTATTAACCCAAGAGGCTGTCTGAAAAGGCAGTCTTTTTTTGTTCCGATATTTTATATTCTGCAACAAAAAGAGCGGTTTACTAAAGATACTTTTAAACTTCAAAGAGAACACTCATAAAAAATCAAATTTCAATTCGTATTACGGTAAAAGCCATTACATTTTTGGGTGTAATGGTATTTTTTTTGTCCAGCGCGCTGGACGAAAAGGAATAGCAAGAGGGTAACACGCTAGCGCGATGTTTCAGTTTTCAGTTTTTCTAAAACCCTAGTGAACTCAGTAGTTTACAGCGATTGATTGTTTTGGTTTTTGAAGTTTTAGCATCGTTTTTCACGGAAAAAAGCTGTTAGCCCAATAAAAACAACAAATTTTTCAAGGAAATATGGATAAAGGATATGAAAAAGAACGGTTTGATAGTCTAAGTATTAAAACTTCAGTGGCTCAAAAATTTAATGAATTTTGTAAAAAAATGTCGCGCTCAAAATCAATGACACTTTTAATGATGCTCGACTTTTTTGAAACTAATGGGATGTCTCCAAACGAAACTTTAGGACCGAATATGAAAACTTTAGAAAGTCAAATCAAGAAACGAATCAATGCGGTAATCGCCATCATAAAAGACATTGAAAAGCACCATGATAAACCTACAACTGCCATGTTACAATCCTTGTTTATGGAATTTGAGTCAGCAGAAAAGAAAGGCATATTGGAAAAAGAACTCAAACAAAAGAACGTTCAGTTTGTAGAAAAAAAAGAGTCTAATAATCAATTATAAGAATATGTATATCACCATCACAGCTCAAAAATTAGGAGGCGATTATTCGCAAAGTTCTGTGGATTTTGTTGCATATCTGGAGAAAGAAAATCAAGGCTTGGAGCAAGACGATGTCGAGCATTTTTTTAATCAATATGGGGATGAAATAGAAGCTAAAGAAGTCGTGAAAGAAATTGATGGTAATACAGCAAAACTCAAAAAGAAAGAACCGAAATTTTATTCTATTACCATAAATCCGAGTCAGTCAGAGTTACGAAACTTACAAAATAATTCTGAAGATTTAAAAAGATATAGTAGAGCTCTAATGACTGATTATGCAAAGTCCTTCAATCGTGAAATTAATGGTAAACCGATAACTGTCGACAACATAAAATATTTTGCTAAAATTGAACACCAACGTAAATTTAAAGGCACAGATAAACAAGTAAGAGAGAACCAACCATTTGCTACAAAAATATTGCAGTTAAAACAGGATATTCGAAAAATTGAACAAGGTCAATTAGAAGGTGATACAAAACAGATGAAATCCGATATACTTAAATTGGAGGCTGATGCACCGCATCAACAGAATGGAAAACGAATTGTTCAAGGCATGAAAAAAGCGGGTAATCAAAGTCATATTCATATCATCGTGAGTCGAAAAGACACCTCAAACTCTGTGAGTTTGTCTCCAGGATCTAAATACAAAGCTTCGGAAGTTATGATGAACGGAAAATTAGTGAAACGAGGATTTGATAGAGATGCCTTTTTTACAAAAGCAGAAGGCACTTTTGATAAAACGTTTGGCTACAAACGGAACTATGTGGCATCCTATAAATCGAAAAAAGATTTTATTAAAAATCCGAAGCTCTACTTTACAAAACTATTAGGACTGCCAACAAGTGAAAAAGCAGTTGCTTTTAAAATGTTGTCGAAATCTGGTGTGCCTATGGCTAGTATTCCAACAAGTCAAGTACAATTAGCGCTCAAAACCATTAGGTATTTAAAACGTGGTGTGGAGGTGGCAATTAAATCAAGTTCCATTGGTATATGATATGGACATAAAGGGAATTATAGCTGTTATTGGAGTGATATTTGGAATGAGCTTGTTGTTTTATAGCCTTTTCAAAATAACTAAATATGCCTTTTTTATTAATCTTATTTGGACTGTAATTTGTTTAGGGCTACTTTTTAATATCAGCTACTACGAAAAGCAATGGTATATAGTGTTGCTTCTTATAGGCTGTATACTCTTGCTTATAAATACCGTTTTATATGTGTTTCTTCACAAGGAAAAATATAATTTTGATGCTAAGCACCAGGTTCATTTTAAAACTAAACGTGGTAATTTTAAAATTAATAATATCAAACGAGGCGCTTCAATAATCGGTTCTGCAGGAAGTGGGAAAACAGAGAGTGTCGTTTTTAATTTTCTACAGCATTTTAGCAACTATAAATTTTCGGGTGTAATTCACGATTATAAAAACTTTGAAATTACAGAAATGGCATTCCCTTTATTTGAAAAAAAACAAATTGATTTTAAAGTGATTTCATTCGATACTATTTACGATCGTGTAAATCCAATAGCACCGCGATATATGATTAATGAGGAAAGCGTAAACGAAGTCGCACGGGTACTAATTGAAAACCTATTAGAACAAAGAGAGTCGGGGAGTATAGGCACAACCAAATTCTTTAATGATGCCGCTGAAGGACTAATCGGTGGACTGATTTGGAAATTGCGTACCTCCTATCCCCATCTATGTACATTGCCCCACTTAATAGCAATGTATCAATTTTTAGATACCGATAGTTTAATCGCGTTTTTAAGTTCTAATACAACATCTAGAGCGATGGCGGATGCTTTTATTAGTGGTAAAGATTCTGATAGGCAAACCGCAGGAGTAAAGAGTACGTTGGCTAATGCGCTTAAAAAAATAAGTACACAGCGTATTTTTATGATCCTGTCTGCAGATGATGTTCCTCTTAATATTAATACGCAAGAGCAACCGCTTGTGATCTCAGTCGTCAATACTCCAAAATATGAGACTGCGTATTCGCCAATTATTGCCACTATAGTGCATACCATCACAAAGCAAATGAGCGTGCGAAATTCAAATCCTTCATTTTTACTTATGGAAGAAGCTCCTACAATTCGGTTACTAAATATGCACCGTATTCCTGCGACGTTACGAAGTTATGATATTGCCACGATTTACGTGATGCAAGACAAAATTCAAAACGATATGATGTATGGAGATAAGGCTAGTAAAGCCATTTTGAGTAATTTATCGTATCAGTTCTTTGGTAAGGTAAATGATCCGGACACCGCGAAATATTATGAACGCTTTTTTGAAATTGTAAAGAAAGAAACCACTAGTGTTAATCGTGGTCATAATCTCAATTTTGACACCCGAATTACAACAGGGGAACGTGAAGTCTCCAAAATTAGAGCTGATGTGTTTTTTAGACTAAAAGAAGGTGAATTTATTACGTTCGCTGATGGAAAGGATAGAAAAGTTCAATTTAAATTGCCTAAAATTGAAAAACGATTACCAAAAAGGTCACGGGATTATTCTGAGGCTGACTTACAAGCCAATTTTGATAGGATTTATGAAGAGGTACAATCAATTTTTAAGTGATTAGACGTAACGTGTGTTGATTATTGTCGCTTATTTGTAGCGATATGTCTATATTTGTTTTAAATAAGCGACAAAATGAATTCTAAGAAAACCATTCTTCTTCCTAAATATCAGAAGATTTTTGAACAGATAGGTGAGAATATAAAGCTGGCAAGAAAAAGAAGGAAGTTAACAACAGAGCAGGTTTCTGAACGTGCAGGTATTCACAGAGCAACACTTTATCGTATTGAAAAAGGAGACCCAGCTGTAGCAATAGGGCACTATTTTAACGTGTTCAGAATGCTGAATCTTGAAGATGATTTCAAAAAACTGGCGGTAGATGATGAGTTCGGCAGAAAATTACAAGACCTTGATTTATTATAAGCAAAATGGCTAAAGGAAAATTTGACATATACGTATTTGCAGACTGGGATGGTTTAGAAATTCCAACGCTCGTTGGTGTGCTTTCTGCGCATTTTGCGAAAGGTAAAAAGGCCTTTAGTTTTGAGTATGAAAAAGATTGGCTAAGGACCGATGCGCAGCGATTACTGGATCCAGATATCGTTTTTTATTCGGGTCCGCAATATCCTAATAACAAGGAGAATTTTGGGATTTTTTTGGATAGTATGCCAGACACTTGGGGGAAGACCTTAATGAAGCGTAGGGCGGCGCAAGAGGCTAGGGCAAAGAATGAAAAAGCAAGTGCCCTCTATGAAATTGATTATCTTCTTGGAGTTTACGATGAGAGTCGAATGGGAGCTCTGCGCTTTAAAACGGAAATGGATGGTCCTTTTTTAGATAATGACAACCAAAATCCAACACCTCCTTGGTCTTCACTTGGTGAACTTCAAGAGGCTGTAAATCAATTAGAAAGTGATGATTATAGTGATGCCATAAGAAAATGGATCGCCGTTTTAATAGCGCCTGGATCTTCTCTAGGTGGAGCAAGACCAAAGGCGAATATTCTGGACGCAAAGAAGAATCTTTGGATTGCAAAATTTCCATCAAAGACCGATACCGTTGATAAAGCTGCTTGGGAGTTTTTAGCATATCAATTAGCGACTGCTGCAGGAATTCAAATGGCAGATTCCAAAATAGAAAAGATTAGTGGTCAATACCACACCTTTCTAACGAGACGTTTTGATAGAAACAATAGAAAACGTATTCACTTCGCGTCTGCAATGACGATGACAGGAAACACAGAAGATATTCTCAAAGATTCTGCACCAAGTTATCTTGAAATTGTTGAGTTTATTGAGAATTATGGTGCCGATGTAGACGCTAATTTACATCAACTTTGGCGTCGAATCGTATTCAATATCGCGATTTCTAATACGGATGATCATATGCGTAATCATGGATTTCTATTAACGGCTAAAGGTTGGATTTTATCACCAGCGTACGATTTAAATCCTTCAATAGAAAAAGAAGGTTTGTCTTTGAATATCGATATGGACGATAATGCTCTAAGCTTTGACCTTGCTAAAAGTGTTGGCGCGTATTTTAGGTTAAATGATACAGAAATGAATGCCATACTTACTGACGTATTAACAGTAGTTAAAGATTGGAAGGCAGTGGCAAAGGACATCGGAATTAAAAACTCGGAGATAACGCTAATGTCTGCGGCTTTTAGTAAATAAGTGAATCCAAATAGGAAGTGCAAATATTTACTCTATGTTTAAAAATTGTAACTCTTCTGTTTTTTTGATATAAAAAAGGTCAAAAATCCTCCAATAGGAGCATAGCGGTGTCTTTCAATATCGTATTAATTGGGGTTATTGATATATTTATGGGATACTTTAAGTTCTATATTGCGTTCACCATCTTTCTCGTTCAATTCTAAAATAACCCTTCGATCCTTCGACAGTGAAAATTTATGCATAACATATACAAATCTTACCGTGTCATTGGCGGCAACTTTAGAAGGCAGATGATGTTTAAAAATAGGCTCTTGATACAAACGTTGCAAAGATTTCTTTTTACCTTTTTGTCGCGTTTCAATGGAAAGTTTTAAGAAGTTTAAATCATAATCCAAAGTAGAATTATTTCGAATTTGAATGACAAAGTAAAGCGCTTCTTTATCAAAAACTATATTTTCAAGACTCATAATCAAACGACTATGTCGTTTTGTGAAATAACCAAAGTGTTGTTTTAAATCTAGTAAATATGAACAGAATTTTTGATAATAATAAGTGTCTTGTTCAATACTTTTTTCAGAAGTTTCAGTCTGAATTGAATCTTTAACTTTTGGTTTTTCATTCCCAATACTAGAGGCTAGTGGAATAAAATAATTAAGCTTAGAAAGCTGTGCTTTATATTTTACAATATAGGAAAATATGGAACCGTTGTTGTTAATGACTAATAGGTTGCTTTCTTTTCCTTGTTTGGCTTGTAATAAACCGAAGTACTGTTCTTTTTCACGATTGTAGGTAAATACAAAGTTTTCGGAACCTGTGATGCCTTGGCGTATAGGTTCTGGGAAAAAGAGAGCCACATTTTTGGTGTCGTTGGCGTAAATAGTGTCAAGTGTTGCTGATGTTTGGGCTTCCATAAAAGTGGAAGTGATAATAAGTGTTAGAATGCTCATATACGTTTTCATAAGAGTGTGTTTTTAAATGCTCATTATGAGCTCATAATTTTGGTTTTAAAATAAGTTTATAATTGTTCAGTACGGTAACCTTCACATTTCGATTACTACGTTTCAATACTTTTGTAATGCCACCGACTTGTGGAACTGTTGGAATATTTATATCTCCTATAACATCGTCCAGAACTTCACTGGTAGCTTCGGCTCTGAAGTTGTTTTCCACATAAATGCCTTCACTGCCATCTTGTAAATCGAAAGCTTTGAGTTTTGTGGGGTGATGGTTGATATTTTCAATCTCAATTAATGCACGATTAGGTTGAAAGCTTATAAAGCCAAATAAAAGTGTGTTCTTGGGCATTTGTTTTCCATTGACCACTGCAGCTTTGGTAAGTCGCATTCGCAATCGCGTATTTGCTTTTACAATTTGGTCTCCATCAACAACGGCGTAAATTGTTGTATCCGTATGACCGATGATTGAAAATGTATTGGGTTTTGGTGCAGCCGCAAAAAATAGTTGATGTTCCAGTCCCAATTCTTTAGCTTGTATTTTTAACTCTCTGATTATTTCTGAAGAATCAATAGCTAAAGGGGGCTTTGTTTTTAGGTTATGTCGTCCAAAGTTTTTATATGTTAATTCTGAATATTGAATTTTTCCTGCGGCGTAAATACTGTCTACAATGCGTTTTTTATGACGTTCTGGTAGTTCTGGATCGTAATACCCCATGGAGTCCATTAATTTTTCATCATAGATACTAGGAGCGTTGGTTTCGCGTACTTCTTTTAAATCATTAAGCGCATCTAATTTAGAGTCATATGTTTTCTGGTTGTCTTCTAAATCAGGAATCAACGTCTGTTCAAGGCTGTCTTTTTCATTATCGTCATCTCCCATGAGCATTAGGCTATAAGAAATAAGGAATATGAACACAATTGCTAATACTGCTATAAATACTATTTTGTTCTTTTCTACTTTCATTTGCGGATATTTTTAGTGACTCAATTTTTAGTGTTTAGCTTTTTTAAGGTGTTTTCAAAATAATTGGTAATCAGAAGACCATGTGGATTGTTTGGGAAGTTCCGGTCAACGCTAATTAAGTTACCTGTGGAAACCAATTCATAGGTATCGACAATAGAGCCTCGATTAATTTCAAAAATGGTGGTTGTAGTAAACGTATATGAGCCATTGTGTTCTTTTAATTCTGAAGTAATTTGTAGTACTTTCTGAACTAAGGAATATTGTAATAATCGGTTATAAACACCGTCTGCTTTTTTTTGACGATACAAATTATCTACAGAACTGTTGCCTAGCCAAAGCGCCTTTTCTAGATTTTTTTCATAGTTGCTGGCATCAATATTATAGAAGTAGTTGTGAAACAGGTCTAAATGTGCCAAAGCTTCCACTTTAAAATTTTCCTTTTGGTAAATGAGTTTCAGCGGAATAATGCTACCATCTGTGTTGATGGCAAAAGCACTATTCAAGGCATTTTTATAGGTCCTAAAGGCCACCCAAACGGAAAAAGTACTCGATAGCAAGGCACAAATAACGACGACTAAAACAATAAATCGATTGAGCTTTAATACGCTATAGATGTTTTTGTATGGTGTTTTCATGTTGAGTTGGATTAGCTGGTAAATAGTCTTAGCGTAAATGATGTGGCTCGCTTATAGAGTTTAAATTTTAAGAAAACTATAAAGCCAACGGTGCCTAGTTGTACAACGGGGGCAAAAAAGCCTTGACCAAAATCGGTCCCAAATAAGTTGGTCCAAAAATTGGTGTTTAATTCCGTATAGATCGCATTGATAAATACATTGACTAAGAAGAAAGCGGGAACTAACATATAGACGGCTGCATAGAGTTTAAAAAAGGTATAGGCAAGTGAACGGAACTTTTCAAATACGGCGAGACTTATAACCAAAGGGAAAAAGGCTTGCATAATTCCTAATAGAAAGAAGCGTTCTGCTAAAAACAGGGGATAGATAAATAGATCCAGAATCCACAGCATGGTGCTTAGTATAAAGGCTAAGAGCTTGAATCCATAGAGTGGTGTAAGTAAAACTTCATAAAGAAGCGTCATTGCCATACTTGCAGCATCTAATAATCCTACATCTTCTTCAAGTGGTAAATCTTGTAGTTGTAATGGTAATAACGCAGGTGCAGTCCCTCTATATTGCCCTTCAATAGCTACTAATATGCCATCAAAAAAACCTAACACCTGCGTTGAGAAAATAACCAAGAGCACAACAGCAAAATTCTTTGCGAGCTCACCAGGACTTAATCCCCAAGAATACCCATCTTTATCAGCAACACCTTCATTGTATTTTTTTAGAATATTGATTAAGAAAAACAAAACCGCTAGCGTTTTCATTCCTGCAATAGTGTATTGCGAGAAGCTGCTGTTTTGTATGGTTTGAAAAATCGTATCGATATACTCAAGTCCAATTCCTAAAATAATCGCTGCGGTCATTTCTAAAAGTTTGTTTCGCGATTATTAACTTTGTCTTGCATTTTTCTAAAGGAAATAATAGCGCTGTATCGCTTCGTTTTTATCGTGATGTTCACAACCATTTCTTTAGATTCTTGTTCCTTCTTTCTGAGAACTTCAGCACGTTCTGCATCCGTCATTTTTAGATGGTCACTCGATAGGACTTCGTCAATAAAATCTACAGTATCTAAAGCATTTTGAACTATAGCATCAAAGGATTCTGCAATTCGAGTTACTTCTTCAGGTTGTATATAAGGCGAGTTCAAAATGTCCTGCAAATCGGTTTGCATCACTTGAATTAGACGCTGATTGTTTTGAGCAATTTCCTCAACCGCTCGGAGTTGTTGTACGACACTAGATACTTTTTCTATCGCTTCTTTGGCGTCTTTCAAAAATTGTACAGACTTAATCATCTGCGCAGTTTGTTTGCCCGATTCTACCAATTGCTTTACAAGACTGACAAAATTGGTGTTGTCATAGGTGGGCATGCCTTGGGCAGTAGCCCTGCCAGGGCATAAAAAAGTAATACTAAAGATGACCCCAAAAACTAATGTTTTGATTTTTGTTTTACCTAGAGCAAGTCTATGGCTTAAGTGTTCGATAATTTTGTTTGATAATTTCATAATATTATAGCTTTGATGTGAATTCTTTAATAGCCATTTCCATATTTTGGCACTTATCATAAATGGCCATTATAGCTTCATTTTCTTGTCCATCTGTTAAGTAAGCGGCATAGACTTCCTTTGGGACCTCGAGCCTGAAAATGTTGCTTTCTTTTCCGATTTTGATGAACATTTCAGTGTACTTCCGTGAACCAGAAAGATTGTTTTTAATAGATTTTAATTGGTTTAAATCATGACTTGATAGATTGAGTCTTTTTACAAGTTCTTCATAACCTTTTTCATTATTCAGACTATAGATAACTTGGGTGTTTTCTAAAATACTTGCTGAGGTTGCATTGTCTGGAAGTTGATTAATGGATTGTAATATGATCCCAATAGCTCCATTTTGTTTTCGTATCGCTTGATAGTAAAATTCAACACTTTCTAGTACGTTGTCAAACTTTAGTTGTTTCGCAAACTCATCGAATAAAATGATGCCTTTTTCGGCTCTGTTTTTCCATATAGTTCTTTGGATCGCCGATTTAATTAATTTCAACATTACCGACAAAATTTCCTTATTGTCTTTCACTTCATCTAGTTCAAAAACAATTAAGCGTTTGTCCTCGATTTTATAAGTCTGGTCTTCACTTACTTCAAATAGAAAACTATATAGACCATCTCCAACGTACTCAGACATAACGTGCAAAAAGCTGGTCACATTAAAGTAGTCGGGATGGATTTTTAAGCGACTCAGAAGATCCTTTTGGTGCTTTTCTATATAATTATAGAAGCCTTCGAGCGAATGCTGTTTAGACGTATGACGGTAATAATGACGCAATATTTTCTTAACCGAAACCGATTGTGCCTTGGTAACTTTTAAATCTGAAGCAAACAGTTCAAATAGAAATACGGATAAATCCTCTAAGCGTTCTGGAGTCAGGTCTTTGACATCGCTGATATAAAAAGGATTGATCCCTAAGTTTTGTCCGCTTTCATAACGCAATACAGTATACTTTTCAGGATAGAGTTTGGCAAATTTGGTATAAGAACCCCCCAAATCAATGATGACTAATCGTACACCACTTTCAAAATATTGCCGTAAGATATTATTAGCTAAAAACGATTTGCCTTCACCTGTGGGAGCGAAAATGGCGAAATTCCGAGCTTTGATACGCTTCTTTTTTTCATCCCAAACATCTTTTAATACCGGAATGTTATGCGCTCTATCGTTAAAGATGATGCCGGCTTTATCGGATTTGTAATTGGTGTTATTAATGAACAGACAAAGCGCGTGTTTCAAATCGGTTACGTACAAATCGTTGTTTGAGAAATTGGATGAAAAGCAACAGTAACTATTCAGGATATAATTTTTGCGTTCTTCACCTCTTGGATAATAAGGAATGATATCCAATTCCTTAAATTCAGTCTTAATTTGTGAGGTGATCTTATCTAACGTTTTAGCGTCTTTTGACCAATAGATAATATTGAGATGACCACGAATGATTCGTGAATTATCATCGGCATTAATTTGATCTAGAATGTGTTTAATTTTTCCTAGAACGACTTTGTTTTGTGAACCAAAATTGGAACTCTTATTAAGTTCCTCGATTTTCTTATCCAATAGCTTACGCCACTTTTGCTTGTCGTCCAGATAAAGAATCTGGTTAACAATGTGATTCTCGTTAAGTGTAAGCCCTATACCATCAATAAATCCTTGATGAAATACAAAATCGTCCGAAGTAAATTTCTCATTGGTTTTGCTACTTTGTACATGGTCTCCAAAGCATAATTCACTGTTGACGGCAAGCGCATCAAAATGGTTTTCGCCTATGGTGACGTTTTTCTTTTCCAATAAAATGTCTGTGTCGAATCCCTCGTTGAAACCATTGAAATATTGACGTGTTAATTGCTGAATAGCTTCTGGTGGTAGTGGAAGAAATTCCATTTTGCGACTGTTGTTGATAAAGGAAACGGAATCGTTTACAGCGTTGGCGAAGCTTTTAATATTTTCATCTAGTTCTTGTGCAATGCCTTTTGAAATTGTTTTGAAAGGGTTGACATATTTAGGATGGTTTAGAGCCTTGTTCTTGGTTAAGATGAAGAACAAATAGCAGTGGTGTGTTATATGCTCACGACCTTTAAAATGCGCGTGTGTGGCTTTTTCGAGAAAGGTGGTGTTTGGAAGCGGTTCTGAGTGATATGTTTTTTTAAGATAAATGTCTTGTTTATGGACCACGGTGCCAATAGGTAAGGATTTGAATGCCTGAAACCATGCACCATGTATATCTTCAAAATCCTTTTCAGATAAGGAATAGATTTCTGGCAGATGCCCCTCATAGCACAACACTACATTACCATTGTTGGCAAATACCATATGGTCTTTAATAGCGACAATGGGTTGATATTTTGAAAGGTTAATCGTGTTCATAATTTAAAACAGAAATTCTTTTGTTACTTATAAGTTTTGGAAAGGCTTTTGTCATCTGGAAAAGCTGTGGATGGTTTGTGATCCGTGTTAAAGCCACATATAAGCTGGCATTAAAAAACATCAGACCAATTATAACCCCAAAGCTGAATGAGAAAATGATGATTAATAATGACGCAAGAATAGCCACCATCATTAAGGCAAATAGAGCAATGGGCAATCCAAAAATGGCTGCCCGTTTTCTTATGTTCTTATAGACCTCAAACCGTTTCATTATACAACGATGCCTATGAGGTAAGTAAAGATGCCTACCACTGCACCTGCAATCAAGACAAATACGAGAACTCGGGTAATCCCTTTTTTAAGATCTGCGTTTTCTCCAAAGAAATGACCAGCGTTAAAGAGGAATCCAATTAAAAAAATGACTCCCAAAATGATGGGAAATATGGTTCTTATGGTATCTGAAACATCATTAACGGAGTCTTCAATACCTCCAATTTGAGCAAAGCTTGTGGCTGTTGTCAGTAAAAATGTGAATAGCGTAAACATTAATTTTTTCATAAGTGCTAGATTTAGCCATTTATCGATGGGATCTAAATGGCAGGTTTTGATTAATACGTTATGAAATCTATTACGAAATGAAGCTGACGGAAGAAAATCTCTAAATTTTAACGCTAAGTGGTGTTAAACTTTTGAAGATTGTTAAGGAAGTGGTTGATTTCATGAATATTGTGTAATCTAAAATGATTGTTATGTATACGTTAAATCAAATGCTACTTGCGTTATTATGTTTGTTTTTTATTAATATTTCTTTTACACAGAATGAGAAAGATCAAGAAAAGAAACCCATTGTTGTAATAGATCCAGGACATGGAGGCAAAGATCCTGGGGCTATGACCCTAAAAGGTATAAAGGAAAAAGATATCGTTTTAGCAATCGCTTCTAAAATGGTAGTTCTCAATGATACGTTATTTGATAATCCGTTGAGGTTATTTTTCACGAGATATACAGACACCTTAATAGCCCTTCGTGATAGAACTCTTTTGGCAAAAACATTGAAAGCGGATATTTTTATTTCAATCCATTGCAACCAAGCTATAAATACAACCGCAGCAGGAACAGAAGTTTTTATTTATCCTAAAAGTGAAGCGCAGGCATCAGCATCTACTTATTTAGGGCTTACTATACAACAAGGATTAGCCGATATCCTAGGCATTAAAAAACGGGAATTGAAATATGGTAACTTTCAGGTATTAAGAGAGAGTGATAGTAAGGCAGCAATTCTCTTAGAGCTTGGGTTTTTATCTCAAACGGATGAGGCTATTTACTTAAATAAAGAAGAGTCTCAGGATGCTATTGCTTTGGTTATACTTCAATCGATTATTAAATTTTTGGGGTTATGAGTGAGTTGTATTTAAGAGTACTAAAGAGTTTGAAGGAATTATTAGTTACGTTTTTAACTTCCATAAAACACTTATTAAATAATCATAAAACGGACATATAAGTAATCCCATCAACTTATTCTAAGAAACATTTTCTATTTTGCTTTCTGAAATTTTATTGAAAGTAATTAAATCACTTTCAAGTTGTTGCTTACCGTAAAGGCGTAATTTATTTACCAGAGGTCTACAACACTTTTTATATTTAGGGTTGCCACATATTGGACAATCTTTATTGGCTTCAAATTTATCACCCTTAATTGCTTTGTTAATCAAATTGATTATATATAAAGGGTCTTTAAGTCCTAACTTTGTTCTGTAATATTGTATAATTCCAGCTTCATGATGATCATGTTCACCATTTGCGTAATGACCTTTGGATATTCTATATTGATGATTAGCGAAAAACGGATAGATAACATCTCTATAAAACTCGATTAAATTTATACCAGTGTTTCGTTTAAGAATAAGGTCATGAGTTATATCTAAACAGCATGCGCCTTTTTTAGAAATATGAAAATCCCAATCTCGTTCAATAACGTCACTCATCTCATATACTGAAGGGATGGTGTGAGGATAGGATGTATTTATTGTTATGAGCACTTTATAGTTTTTCCAATGTTGCTTTTTCTCGTCTACAACAGATATCTCTCCATAAAGTGCTTCACAATTATGTTTGTCAAGAGTTACATTATCAAATTTATGATAGACCTCTAAAAATTTTGCTATATCTCTTTTTAATAGCGACATTCTCTAATAATTAAAATATGGTTTACTGATTGAAGCAATTGGTACAAGATTAATAGGGTCAAGTTTTACTTTTGGACTGCCAATTGTTAGAATAGCATTGCCATTTTGATCTTGAACAGCGAAATCATTTTCTGTGATGTACTTTTCCCAATCAAAGTCATAATGATTGTAAAATCTACCATCTTCGTAATCCCAGATGGGTTTTGACTTTTGTTTGAAATATTTGTCATTAGACAATTGATTAAGGATGTGTTGACCAACAACGATTCCGTTACTTAATGCAGTGGCTTGCATTTTAGGTGCTAAACTAGTGTGAAGACTAGAAGTAGTAACCTCCCCAGCCTCTCCTAATCCAGAATACATCCAAAGCACTTGGTTATCATGACCTAGATCTAGACCAGCTCTGGTAAAAATATCTTTGATCCCATTGGCTTCGAAATACTCTTTAAGGTCATTTTTTACGAAATAAGTAATCAATGCAAATGCTTTTAAAGCATCTTTGGTTGCTTGTTTTTTCTGGATATTTTTTCCTCCAAAATAAACCATCAAGCCATCTCCTTGAATTCTATGTACATAGCCACCACATAAATTAACAGCAAATATTGATGCTTTGACAATGCCTTCAGTTATAAGCGCAACGGTTTGCAAGGTAAATCGATTATTCAATTGAGTACTTTTTCGAACATCAACAAAACCACTAATTATCCAATGCTTTTCGGTATTAGTAGTTCCACGTAAGTATGAGAAATCTGGGTGATTTCCAAGACTGGGTAAATTATTGATTGCAGGTGTTCCGAGTCCCTTAATCAATCTTGTAGATTCATTTAAGCTTTCAAGTCCAGGAAGTTCTGCTCGTAAACCTTTTATGTAACTTAAGTCATAATCTGAATCTTCTTGATGCAAACTAAAAAGTTTATTCATTCGTTTTGGGTCTTTGTCGACCGCTTTTTTGATTACGTCCAAATAAGGATTAAAAATGTTCATGGGATAGGGTTTTTATGAATTAATTAATATGAAATATAATGTGGGTAAAAGAAGAATGAATTGCACAACCAATAGTACACCGGCGAATTTCAATCTTGAAAATTTTGTTGTTAAACCGTTAGAAAGTATATAGACTTGGGACCTTAAATCTTGCAGCTCATCTTTGTCACTATAGTTTTTTGATGTACTATTGAATTCAGACCGCTTCATTTTAGAAATAGCGCCGAAATAATATAAAGAATCTGGCTTTTTTGAGAAAAAAGGTATGCTTGCTATTGAAAGTACAATTAAACTGAAAACACCAATAAATAGCAGAACACCAATGCTGACTTTACCAATTGTTGACATGTCGCAAACAATTTCAGTTTGATTTAACAATGCAATAATACCACCAGTAATAAAAGTGTTTATTGCAATATATACAGCCGACTTATTGTTGACACTATCAAAATAGTGGTCAAATCTATCTATTGTGTATTTTAGTCTATCTTTCTCCATCGTTACTTGCTATTAGTTTTATTGTAACCAAACCAGCAGCTATCCAAAGACCATTCTTAACTTGGTTGCTGGATTCTTTACCATATTGAACCCAATTAGCAAAATGCTCGCAATTAAAGCCCAGAAAACTATATTTATGTCCGAGTTTTTGTCTAGCTCTTATTATGGCATGTTGTACTTGAAAATGATTGCCATTAAAGCGTCTTATTTTTACAGGTTCATATTCTTGTAGCAATTCAAGTAATTCTGAATGAAAGACTTGTTTTACACTGCCTTTCAAGTTTCCTATGAAGACTCCATTTCCGAGGTGTACTATGTAATGGTCTAGTATGCGACCTAAACCACTTTTCTTTTTGGCTACAATAACATCTATTGGTTGCAAGCCATTAATTAACTGCAAATAATTTGTCATAACTAATTCTATTTTCCTTTACTATCTTTTCTATTGCTTCTAATATGCTCCTTAATAGTTATTGTTTTACCATTAACCTTTCTCTTGTGTTCTGGTATCCTATTGAATTTTTTACCTGTTGAATCTTTTGCCATAATTTTTGTTTTTAAGTTTATAAGGATTTTTTATTATATTTGAATCTCCCTATTAATTATTTGCTAGTATTTTATTGTTTTAACCAAAGGCTATATGTGCCCAGCTACTCATATACCCTAATAGATATATCCGTTTTGGTATATAAATGAATACAGATCTGAATCAAGACATAGATTTTGAAAAAATACCTAGTATAGAATTGCTTGAGTATATTTCTTTCAAAGATGAATTTCCTGCAGAAGCACAGAGTGCCTTTGTGGAATTTTGCTTCAGGTTTGAGAAAGAATTAAAGCGTAAATCAGAAATCTATTGTAATAAGTATGGATACAGTGAAGTTGTTGCTTTGGAAATAGCACATTGCACTTTTTCAAGAGTTTGGAAATATGGAAGTTTCAATAAAGAAAAAGCTAAATCCAATGATATGGATAAAGCCATACTATTATGGATGTATCCTATCGTATTTACCCAAATCATAAAGTATGGAAAAGAAAATACTTGTGCAGAACCGACAGAAGAAGAAGACTTAAGTTTAATTAATAATGCAGAAGAATTGGCTGAAAAATTGGATATCATCAATGTTGAAGCCAAAAGAGAAGTTGTTGCTAAATTAAAGACAATTGAAAGGGCTTTAACTCAATTGACAGTTAAACACCGTATTATTTATTTTACATATAGAGGATACAAAAAACAAGGAAAGAAAGTACCTCGAACAATTACTGCTCTGTTAAGAGAAAAGCTCTCATTAACTCAGAAATCTGTAAATACTTATTATGGAGATGCTGAAAGACACATTACAACCTATTTAAACATTATCAATGGCAAAGCTTAAAAAAATAGAGCTTATTGAAATTGAACAATTAGATACTTGGCTGAGTTCAACTGGTTTTCTGTTCCCAAGTAGTGAACTTGAATTAGATAGATTTAATAAGCTTTATGAAGACTATAATTATAAATTAGATAATTTTCATATAGATCCAATCTCAATTATCAATAATACATTCTATAGAGAACCAAAGGTTATTACTATGTTCGAAAGTGACGTTGATAAAGAAATAGAAGGTTTGAGGATGGTTGCTAGAAAAGGTAATCAGAATCTGCCTCAGCATATTATAGAAAAAATGCGTAAAAAACATAATCAAGATCCAAGTGATTAATAAAAGCAAAAGCCTTAGCATAAAAAATCTAGCTGAAGTAATTGCTTTAGAATATAAGGATAAGATAACTCCGCTTGATAAGATTATTGAAGATGAAGGTTTAAAAGTATTCTATGATAGTTATGGAAAAGATACTTTTGATGGGATGACTCTATATGAAAATGGAAAATTTTCTATTCATATAAATACTGATTTAGGGAACTTGCATAATTCCGCCCGAGGCCGATTTACATTGGGACACGAGCTTGGGCATTACTACATTGATTCGCACAGAATAGGTTTGAAAAAAGGATTATTGAAGCCGCATCCCTCTAGAACTAATCGAAAACAATTTAATCAAATTGAACACGAAGCAGATTTTTTTGCATCTTGCTTATTAATGCCTGAAGAAAGATTTAATAAGGATTTTCAAAAGAAACCATTTAATATTGGATTAATTGATTTTTTGAAAGAAGAATATAAAGTTAGCCGAACAGCTTGCGCCTTCAGGTTTGCTGATATAGGGAATCATTCAATAATGATAATCTACGGAGAGGCAGGTAAGATTAAATGGTATAATTGTAGCGAAGGGTTCCTTTATAAATACCTTCTCTATGAAAAGACTGTAGCTCCCAATACAGTAATGGGAGAATTCTATAAAGATATCAAAGATGATATCTTTAAAACAGAAGAGATTTGGGCTGTAGATATTTTTAAGTATGTAAAGGATGATGACATAAATAAAAAATTTCTTGAGCATTGTATTACATATAAGAATAAGGCTCTTAGTATTATTTGGGGGGATTAAACCTTAATCTTCCCCCAAACCAAAGGATGCACACTAGCAGCAACATTTCTATTAGAAACAGATTTGTAAATAGACCATTGTGGTTGTTTTTCTGGCCACATCGCTTTACGATTTAAACCACACGAAGTCATCTTATCAAATAGAGCAGGGGAGAAGAGCATATAATCGTTCTGCTTAATATTGACACCCATACGGTAAGCACCTAATCTAAAATAAGTTGCGTCATTCCCTTTATCAGAATCCACGTGAAAAGAGCGATGTTTAGTAATGTCTTTTAAGTCTGTGTCTTGGATTATTGGGGATAAAGAATTGCAATAAGGTGGTGCATTAAATGTGCCTGCAATGATGATATTGGTTTTACCTTCTGCTTTAAGCTGATTATAAATCGCTGCAATTCGCGTCACTTGATTTTTTCTAATGGTGTCAGAATAGGTTTTATCCTGTTTGTCTTTTATGAGGTAGACATTGAGCAGCCAAATTGTTTTTTTGGAAGGTGTGGTAATTTCATATACGATGAGGTTTTTACCATCGTCGTTTAGGGTGGTGTTGATGTTGTGCGTTCTCACAGACTCAAGATGATACCCTTCTCTAAGCGCAATACCCATTTCTAAACTATTCATATCATTGCCTTGTATGACAAATGATTGTGAATACGGTTGACATCCGTATTTTGGAAGGATAAGCTGATTGAATTCTTCAAAAGAGGCTCTGTCTTCAATTTCCTGAAGTAATAATATATCAGGATTTACATCAGCAATAACCCGTGCTTTGTGATCCGTTGCCTTCGTTTGAATGGGAATAGTTTGAAGTTCCACCCAACCATTCCAATTGGTAATATCATTTGCTTTATTTTCTAAAGAATGACTTAAGCCTTTCATATAGAGAAATCCCGATTTTCTTCGTAAAATAGCATAAGGGCGAGGACTTGGTTTTTCAAAACCAATAAGAAATGATAACTCTTTAATGCGGTCTTGTTGGTTCAACGATTTAGAAGGATGAAGCATTAGCGCATCGAGTTCACGTATCCAATCGTTGAGATTTTTCCCATAAGGTTTTTCTAGAAGGCTTTTGTCTCTGTGAAATAAATTTTGAATATTAAAGGTGGCGATTTTCATAATACGGGTTTTTATTTGCGTTTATCATTGGTGTTTTCATCAAAGTGAATAAGGTTAAATAGTTCGCGCATTCGACTTCGGACGCGATGACCATATAGATCTTCCAACTCTTCAGCATTTAGATTTGTGGTGGCATGTGTTTTTATCTTGTGGTCTATAAAAATCTCGTGACGCGAGATCAGAATTTCTCCCATAACATTACAGTCTTTTCCATAATATCGTCCCATAGGTTCCACACCTAAATCATCGAAGCAAAAGAATTGCCTACAGCCATAATCTTCAATAATTTTATAACCAATATGATTAAATCCAAATACAATATTTCTACCCGGAATTAAAATATATGGTTTTTGTAGAGGAACGATATGTTTTAGCAATAACATTAAGCTTGTTTTACCACAGCCCACAGGGCCAGAAAGTAGAATGCCTTTATTGATGTCAATATTATTTTTTTTGCAATTGTCTTCATCTTTTATAAGGTAATGGCAGAGTTTTAAAATAATGTCATGGTCTTCTTTATAGATTTTAAAACGGTGACCAAATAGCAATTTTCCTTTAACATCGAGGTAAATTAATATTTTTTCAAAGTCGTAAATCACTTCTTTGCCATTAAAGGATCCAATAGAATATTCTATGTTTTCTTCAATGAGTTTACAAGGGTTGACCATAATCTTTTTGTTTTGAGGTGTTCAAGTTGTCCTTTTTATGAGACACTACCTTTTTAGTTTCAAGTTCCTTTGCTTTAAGCATCCAATTACTGGCGCTGGCTTTCCAATCTTCAATTTTTATTTTACCACCAATTTTCCAACCAATTGCTTGATAGTGATTGTAAAATTTTGAAGCTTCAATCGTTGGCCAGTTTTTACTTTTAAAAAAAACAAAAACTTCAAATTCATTTTTTGGTAGCTTAGTTTTATTTATGTTTTCTTTTTGTTTAGTAATGTTTGTATTAGGTACTAATGCTTGTTCAGTGCTTGTTTCATGCTTGTTTAGAACTTGTTTAGAGCTTGTCTCAAAAATGAGCATCCTAATTTTGCTCCCTTTATAGGGGTTATGAGAAGGCAAATAATGTATGTAGTTCCAACTATGTAATTGCTTAAGGCAGCGATGATAGGTTGCTTTTGATCCAATTTTAGATTGTAACATAATTTCTTGTCTATCGATATAAAATTCTTTTGGAAACCGGTTAACGTTCCAACATTGAAATAGTGCCATATATAAACTAACATGTGTTGGATTTAATCGCTTATCTAAATAGAATACTTGAAATATTGAATTGAGATGTTTTATATAGTTCATAAAGCGTTTTAAATGGTATTGTCTACACGGTTCTTATCCATTACCTTTTGAATTTCTGCGGCATCATAGTATATAATACCTCCAACCTTTGTAAAAGGAAGGGTACCATTTATGCGGAGGTTCTGTAGTGTGCCTGGACTAATTTTGAGTAAATCCATGAGTTCTGAAGATTTTAAATATGTCTTCAGTTGGCCTTGTGATTGTTCGCTGAGAATGTGTTCAATATCAGAGAGTAATTCTAATTTAAATTCTCTAAGATCTTCGGTCGTGATTATAGTTGCTGGCATAATAAAAGGGTTTTAAAGAAAGAGACTAAAAAAAGGTCTTTAAACATTTTGATAGTCTCTGTTCTGTTGATTTGACTTTCGTTATGCAAATTTGTGGGTGTTTATTCTATGGTCTTCAATAGTTTATCCAGAGATGGGAGTTTTTTTTAATATAAGTTTTGAATAGTTTTGGAGATGAGAAGGGCGAGTTCAATAAATGGATTGCCCTATTTTGTATTAAAAATAATGGAGTGTTTAGGAGATATGGTATTCCCAACTTGGGGGAAACTTAGGATTATTCATCCGAATCCTTAAAGCGTTTCAGAAGTACTTTTGTCAACCAATCCAAAAACTTTGTTTTACTGTTTTTTCTAGCTCTTATTTCTATAAAAGTGTGATAGTAATTGCCGAGTTCAATGTTAAATACCTGCTCAAACATAGAGGCTAATTCCTTAATGTCGGCAGTTCCGCTATTTATGGCGCCACTACTGTGGAGTGCATAAATTAATTCGGTTAACTCTGTCTTGCTTCCTGTCCAAAAAAGTTTTGAAGATGCTTGCTTCATTGTATTGGTTTTAGTGTCCTTATGCGACTGTAATTTTTCAATTTCTTGTTGCAGATAAACAATCAACATATCATAAGCAATAATGGTAGCTACTGTGGTGTCTTGACATGTAGAAAACTGGTCATCAATAAAAAAATGGAAGAATTCAGTTGGTAATCGTAAATCAGATTTACCTCTAATAAAATATTCTTCATCTAGAGTCGTTGCTCCTCTACGATAGTAGTGATAGAACTCTAAATTATCGTTGAAAAAGACTTGTAATTTGTTAATGTGGTTATTTAAATATTCTATTTGGTACTTGGAGCTACTTCGAGGGCGTTTACTTTCAATATTAAAAAGTCTAACGTAATAAATCAATCGACTAAAAATTTGAGGTTTTATATGCTTAAAAAAACTAATTTCTTCATTTTTTGAGCTAAATCCTTTTTTAAGGACTCTTTTTCGAAGTTTTTTAATGCACTTTTCAGTTTTAGCAATACCATTTTCTGCTTTGTACAGAATATCATCAGTACGGGACTCCAAAGACTCCACCGTTGTTTCAAATTCTGATATTAATTCTTGGTACTTCATAACCATACAAAACAAACTATTTGATTTCAATTACATTCTAGTAGTCCCAATAGTTCCAAAGTGTAATTGTCTGAAGTTTGTATATAGGCATATTTTTCTTCTACCACAGCACCAAGTTTCTTTTTCTCAAAAGATGCAGTCAATCCCAAATCAATGGTTTTAAATTTTAACTGGATGGCTCTTTTAAGCGTTTGATATAATAATTGTCTGTAAGTTTGAAAGGTTTTAAGGTAATCATAGTCAATACCAACTAACGAAGGAACATAGGTTTGGTTGTTGTTTTTATAGCAAAACATAACTCCAATGATTTTGTTTGGTTGCTCAGGATGATGTATGAGTATAAACTCCCAATTGATATGCGCAGACATGTTTTTGAACAAGTTGATAGGGTACGGGAAGGTATTTAGCCCAAGGTTGTTTAAGCGGACATTGTTATACAATAGATGAACTTGGTTGAGTTGGTGATCATTGAGTGTTTCCAAGATTGAGATATCTAAGGAGGGTTCATAAGCTAAAATGTCTTTCCTCAAATGTTTTCTGTTTCTTGAGGAAAGTCGAGCTACATAAGCTTCAATGACTTCATCAGCTCTTAAATTAATGCGACATGAATTTGGCATTTGTATTCTAACAAAACCCTGACCAAGAAAATAACGATTTAAGCTATCGTTCATACTAAAATCCCGAAGCGCAATCATTTTAGAATTAGAGCGCTGTTCCAATGTTTCTAAAGTTTGCATAAGCATATGTAGTGCCTCTTGCTTACGTGGATGATTAGCGTTGATGTAGAGATGATTACCTTCAGTGAATAAACATCCTAAACTTAAAACTTTTGAGGTCATGTAATAAGGATCTGATTTGCGCTTTTCTTCAAGAGTTTTAGACGCAGTAGCGTTGGCTAGCATATCATCCTTCCAAAGCGATGAGGAAATAAAAGTGGCTAAGACCGGATGCTTTTGCGTATCACAAACAATGAGATACCAGAAATCCCAATTATTTTCTCCTAGCACATCATTTCTAAATGTTTTCTCTAAAAATTGAAGTCCGTCCCAATCTTGAATACCACAGTCCCCAACCAAGTTGTTCCACATTTGTTTATCAATTTTTGAAATAGAAGTTTCTAATTGTAAGCTTAGATTTTTACTTATTGTTTTTTCAGTCTTAATTGTTGATTTTAATTTGAAGGCTTGATGTACGCGATGTAAGTCTGTATGTGTTTCTTCAAGTGCTTTAGGTAAATGATAGACCATAGCATCCACCAAAGCTTTAATTTCTGTACGTTGGTTATGTCTTGATATCGTAATTCGTACACCTGTGTTTTTTACTGGAACAGCAGGGAAGAGACCTAAGTTCACGTAAAATCCTTCCTTCATTAAACGATTGACAAAATTATATCCCGTTTTAGGCATACCGGTTCCAATGAAGAATACTGGTGAAATGTTTTTGTCAACAACAGGTAAATCTGTCTGCTCTAATAAGGAGTTAAAATATTGAACTCTTAATCTTAAGTCGTCTTGAAGCCTATATATCTCTGGGGATAAATGAATTTCTGCAGAAGCAGTGGCTGCTGCAACAGATGCTGGTTCTAATTGAGCAGAGAAGGTCAAAGGCCCTCCAAAGGTTTTTATGTCTTTGTGCATTTTCTTGTTAGAGCAGACTAATACGGATCCACTGGCACCAAAGGTTTTACTCAAGGTTCCAAACAAGAGCATATTTTCTGAAAGTGCATTGATTTCATTCATAACGTAACCTGTACCATTTTTTCCAATCCAGCTCATACCATGGACATCGTCAAAATAAAGATGCAATTGCGGATATTTTAAGCTTAAAGCTTTTAAATCTTTAATAGGAGCGAAATCCCCAAACATAGAATAAATCCCATCTGCCATATACCAAATCTTTTTTCGGCTATTGGTGTATGATTTTATTTTATCCTCCAACATGTTTAAATCATTATGACGAATCATGTCTATGGGAACACTTCTTGTTTTTAATACTTTAGCAGCACTTTGCACACTCCAGTGTACTTGATGATCTAAAATAATTGCATCCTGATCTTTTACAGCACTCGGAATAACACCAAGATGGCCTAAAGTACTATTCTTAGTAATCACAACGGGATGTTGATACATTTCAGAAACTTTTTCTTCTAATTGTTTGTAGAGCGGATTAGAAATGTATGATTTAGATAATGGAAATTGCGTGCCGTATCTGCGAATGGCATTAATAGCAGCTTCTTTTAATCTCGGATCTTGCTCTAATCCTAAATACCCCGTAGTACCAAAATGAAAGAGGTTTTGGTTCTTTACACCAATAGTTCTGCCCGAAAAATGGTCTCCTTCAGCATAGAGATGGAGTACACCTTCATCTATGGCGTCTGTAAAAACATTATTTACAGTATCTAGGAAGTTATTGTGTTTAATTTTTGCCATTGTAATTTGTTTTGCAATTAATTTAATAGCTTTTATTTAAAATTAGATAAAGACACTTCTGTTAAATCCTTTTAAGGCAACTCTTAATCCTTTGTAGGTAATGATTAATCCATATTGACTAATGATAGTTAAGAAAGGGACAATTGTTATGTTGATTATTTTGTAAATTTATGTTTATCAAAAACCAGTTTTCTAAATCATTATGTCAATAGCGCTTGAAAATGAGTATGCTACGTACAAAATTGTTGATGGAATCTTGTATGTGACATATCGTAAAGATGTTATATTAGATTTGCCTGCAGCGGTTTATACTGTTAAGGATCGACTTTCTCTTCATGAGGGTCTTTTTCTACCAGTGCTATGCGACATACGTCAAATTAAAGAAATCAATAAAGCGGCGAGAGTGTATTTAGCCATTGAAGGTTCAACCTTAATTAATGCTGTCGCTTTTATTGTAGAATCGCCTGTTTCAGAAATGTTGTCTAAATTCTATCTGCGTACCAGTAAACCTCCAATCCCTACAGAATCCTTTTCGACTGTGGAGCAGGCATTGAATTTTTTAAAGCAATACAAATGATCTAAGCTATAGATATGACTTTAGGTCATAACTTTAGGTATAAAAGAAAATGTAAACCAATTAAGATGGATGCTGTTATATCTCAAAGGATGGAGCTTATCAATCAAATGCTTTTAGAAATGGCATCTGGTAACTTCTTCTATCGCATAGAACGTTCCACAGAGAATGATGAGCTTGAAGCGCTTGTGGTAACTTTAAACATGTTGGCAGAAGAAATTCAAGATACAATTATTCATCAGGGGTTTACAAATACTGAAAAAACGATTTTAGACATTGTTCAAATGAGTTTTATTCTGGACTCTGAAGGACGTATTCAAATGGTTAATCAACAAGCATGTAATGTGTTATCGTACTTGTATGAAGATATTATAGGTAACTATTTTGAGGTTTTTATAGCGAAATCTTCTATTCAGAAATGGAAAAAGACATGGAAACAAATTAAAAAGAAAGCATTTTTTGATACCACTATGTCCTTAAAATTTAAATCCAAAGGAAATCTACTCATTCCTAAAAATGTGTATATCACAACCTTTCAAGAACCCAATACTAAATATAGTAAAACGCTGATATCGGTTGTTCATCGTTCTAGTTTTCAAAAGCAATTAGACGCAAGTTTAAAAGAGCGAGTTATTAAAGACAGTAAGTCTAGCGACAACGACAAAAGTAAAACGTCCAAACCAAAACTTAGATTAAGCTTCGAAGATATTCGTAAAATAAGAGAAGGACATGATATAATTATCAATAATTTAGATACTGAGCTGCCGTCTTTAAGAGATTTTGCCTTACAAATAGGAACTAATGAGTTTAAATTAAAGTACGGTTTTAAAGAATTATACGGCACCACAGTGCATCGGTTTTTAATGCAAGAACGGTTGAGAAAAGCTCAAATGATGATACAATATAGTGATGTGTCGCTTAAATCAATTGCCTATAGGGTAGGTTTCAAAAGTATGCCTCACTTTTCTAGGTCATTCAAAACACGATATGGTTATACACCCAGTGCACTTCGCAAAAATAGTATTTCAACGGAAAAGGATAGATAATAGGTTTTGGGTTGTTTAATCCTTAATAGACAAGAGATTAAACTTAAGGAATAAAATTTTCTGTAGAACTTTGGCATATCAAATTAAATGATATGATTAGCTCTAAAACACTATACGAATTTATAATAAAAGCTACTAGTACTTTATTTATTGTATTGTTTGTGTACGCCGCTAATAGTAAGTTTCTTGATTTTGAAGAGTTTAGAATACAATTGGGGCAATCACCAATTATTACAGCATATGCAGATTGGGTTGCTTGGGGGATTCCTTTATTAGAATATATAATAGCCATTTTATTTTTTGTGCCGAGACTACTGGTATTAGCATTTTATGCTAGCTATGTGCTTATGATAATGTTTACAACATACATATATCTCATTCTGAATTTTAGTGATTTTATTCCTTGTTCGTGTGGTGGAGTTTTAGAAGAGTTAACCTGGACAGAACATATGATATTTAATCTAGCTTTTGTGGCTTTTGCTGTCATTGGGGTGCTGTTTTCAGCTAAACAAGAGTGCTTAAAACATACGACGTTATGAATAGAAGACTTGTCAAACTAATAATTCTTGGAATTTTGAGCAGTGCTTTTGTGGTGATCTTGTTCATGATATCTGAACATGAAGTACATCGAAATAATGCATTTATAAGAAGATACCCTCATCAACCGATCTATAAGATGTACGATATAGCAATTAAATACAATTCTTATTATATAGCAGGTTTTGACACTGGAAATTTATACTTAGGAAATAAGACAGCTCCTCTACATCTTTTACAAGTAAATCTTAAGACTAAAGATACCAGTAGTATCAAAATTAAACTAGACCGAGTGGACTTACCATTTCGGTCCATAAAGGTGAAAATGTATCCACCATATTTTTTTATGATGGATGGAAGTGTGCCTTATATATTTAGAGGGAAAATAGGAGATTGGAAAGCTAGTCTATGGATGAAAGATAAAGCATATTTTGATCAATCAATTCCTATTGATACTAATAGAGTATTTATGAGTACAATAAGTAGCAAAACGCAAATGATTACGCTCGGGTTAATTGAAAAGAATATTAAAGAAGATTTCGAAGTTCTTTTGAGTTCTGATATACTTGAAAAACAAATTGACGGAACCTTTGATGTAGATGGCCTAATGACTATTTCTCCAGATTATAAGACTCTTGGATACGTTTACTTTTATCGTAATGAGTTTATGATTATGGATTCAAACCTAAATCTATTAAAAAGATCGAGGACTATTGATACCGTGAAAAAAGCTCAAATTAGAATCTCAAAAACAGATAATAATGGTGCTTCTAAAATGAGCGCTCCACCATTGATAGTCAACAATATGGTAACTGTTTACGATGATTTTCTATTTATAAATTCAAATAGGCTTGGAAAATATGAAAGTAAGGACGTATTAAAAGAAGCTTTGATTGTAGATGTATACAATTGGGATAGGGAGACTTATGAATTTAGTTTTTATATATACAATATAGGTAAAGAGAGTGCTAAAGAGTTTGGGATATATAATAATAGTTTGGTGGCCTTAATTGATAACAAGTTATCAGTTTATGGGCTTAGAGAGCATTTTTTTAATAAAGATTTGGTTCGGAACTATCCTCAAACAGAAAATATGCAGTCTAAATAATACTATTGGCCGGTAGCAGGGGGGAGATCGAAAACCTGTAAAATAGAGTAGATCAAAATATTAATTAAATTTTATAATCATGAAATCATTAAAAGTTAAAATTTTAGTTCCGGTTTTGGCCGTTGTTTTTGCCATAACCGCAAGTGCTTTTACTACTGTGGATAATGTACAGATAGATAGTAATGCCTCTATGCAAGGGTATATTTATCAATCTGCTACTAACCCTTGTCATCAGGTGTCAGTACCTAATTGTAGTATAGATGGAGAGCAGACTTGTTTTTATTCGCCAGGGGTTATTGCTAAACGGTTAACAGGAACTTCTTGTCCGTTACCTTTGAAAAGAAATCTTTGATAAAGAAAGTTTTCTTAAGTTTATTTTAGAATGAAGAAAGGAGCTTTATAAGCTCCTTTCTTTTTCGTAATTAAAATTTTATGTGTACTTCTTTATTTGAATCAAACATAACTTTAAATGGTTTATAGTGTTTTCGTCCTCGGTGGCTTTAAATCTGTACCTAATTTGTTTTTCCAAGGACAATAATTCGGACATAAAAATAGTTTTTATATAGTTACTATATAAAAACTCATTTGTACCAAATCCAACATTAGTATATACCCTATGCTGTATAATGGCCTCACCTAAACGACCAATATAGGCTCTTTGTAATTCCTGTTTACGTCTATCAATTTGTACCTTGTCGTGATTTAGTTCGTAAAACAATCCTAGTCTTAATTTTGAAAATAACTTTTTAATTATGCCTTCAAATCCCATTAAAACATCCGTTCGTTCAAGTCGCTTCGTCCTTTGGGGTGTTGTTAGTTCGGATATTAGTTTTAACTGATACTCAATAAGTTTATCAGATTTGGCCGAGTACCGTATTCTAGATAGAAAAGAAGGGTTGTATAACCAATCTGGAACCTCGAAGGCATTCAATAATAAGAATTCCATTGCTTCTTCCTGGGACAGAATAGGAATAGGTGTATATACATCACCAGGTTGATGGCCAGCTTTGTAGTGAATGGTATAGCCTCCAATAAGTGACATGACGTGAGTCATCTCCTGATACCATAAATAGAGTGTTTTATCATAGAGTCTTTCCAATAGAGCATTATCTTTTTGATTTTTATTTACCCTTGGTAAAAGCTCCAAAACCCGTTTCATATTTTTTAATCCCAGTTCCGTACTTTTAACCGGGTTATTGTTATCCACCACTTCATTTGTACTTCCTGGACCTATTATGTCCTCGTATTCGATATTGTACCTGTACCATGCAATAGAATCTTGCTGCCGAATAATTTTTTCGAGATAATTTAAATCGTTGTTGGAATCGGTGGAATCAGAGAAAATTTGATATCCCCATTTAATTTGATGAGTATCGGCAGGCCCTACCTTTTGTATGAGTACTGAGGGGGAGATACCGTCTTCGGGTTGAACGATATAATTATGTCGAGCATAGGTCATAACACTAGGGGTATGCCCCATTTGTTTTAACCATTTTTTATCACGCATCTTTTCAAATGGATAAGCATATTCTCCATAATGGGCATCTCTAAGACCGAAGGCGTGACCGGCTTCGTGAGCCGTCACAAACTGTATCAATTCCCCTATTAGTTCATCTGATAAGGGATATTGTTGTGCACGCTTATCCAAAGGAGCACACCGAACAAAATAGTCATCAGACAAGCTCTGATAAGAGCTCGCTAACAGAATATCTGACTTTAAAATTTCTCCTGAACGAAAATCAATAATCTTACTAACGCTAGAGCCTGACTTACCCTCGCTACCCCGAACTCCTTCATAATTTAACCAACGTATCATAGAGTGGTTAACACTATAGTTTGACCATTTTTCTTTACTATTAGGAACATCCCTCACGTCGATGGCATTTTTAAATCCAGCAGCTTCAAAGACAGGCAGCCATTCCATTACTCCTGCCTTTATATAGGGTTTCCATTTATCGGGCGTTGCAGGATCAAAGTAGAACACAATGGGGTTAATAGGTTCACTTATCTTTTTGTTTTTATGCTTTTTTTCCATCCGCCATCTTGTAATACTAGCTTTTTTGGTTCTAGGAAAAGCATTGATTTCACTATAATTATCTTCACTGTAAAACCCCATCCTGTGGTCAAATAATCTTGCCTTCATCGGATCAGGCAGAATAAAGAAACTAAAGTCTACATCTAATGTGCGTTTATTGCCATTAGATAGAATGGTGCTCTTCGTTTTAATGATGGTTTCGTTTGCTAGATAAGCAACTCCTTTAATATAAGATTGATTTTCAAGAACAGTTTCTGGAGCTTTCAAATTCCATTTAATAGCGTCTTGTATCAATAAATCGGTTGCATCGAAATAAAAGGAATGATCTGAACTTTTATGTTTTACAATGGGGAATCGTTCAATTATAATGGATTTAATCCGGTAATTATTATCAACAGGGATGATAACACCTGATGAGGACTTAATTTGGGGTAGAGTAAGTGCAATAAAATCGTTTTGTTTAGACCAGACAACCTGATGATGCCCAATACCATGTTTTACAAAAAGTAAAGGTTTATTGAGTAACGCAATGTTTAGTTCAATGAAGAGCCTATCTCCTTCTATATGAGCTTTAAGGGGGTTGGTAACCTGCCCCCATAAGGGACAGGCGACTAACACAATAATCAAACTAAACAAAAGTTTATATTTGAATTTTGTAGGGGTTGTAATATGTCTAATATATTTAATCATTTTTATGGTATGTTAATAGCCGTCATTCTGAGGGTTTAAATTAGTGTTGAGGAGCAATTCTGATTCTGGTATCGGTAAAAGAGTATCCGAAGGTTCCCAATGGGGTTTTATTGGCGCTAATTCTGTAAAAGTTCGTCCAGTTCGTTTTAAATCAAAAAAACGATGACCTTGTTCTGTAAAAAGTTCTATCCTACGTTCTTGGTAAATAGCATTTAAAAGCACGTCCAGATCACTTGTTGTAATAGGGTCTAAAAGGGCTCTAGTTCTAATGGGGTTTAGGTAATTTAAAGCTTCTGAAATATTTTCATCATGGGCATACGCTTCTGCAGCAATCAAATAAAGTTCTGCAAGTCGGAATAAAATGGTACATTCTTCGGTGTTTCCTGTTGGTGAATTTAACTTATATTTATAGGGGTAATACCAAGTGTTTTCCTCTTCTGAGATGACACCTGTCCAATTTGTAAAACGACTATCTCCATCCTCAAAATCAGCAATCAAATAACTAGACAAAGCCGAGTTGGGAGGTGGGCCACTAGCAAAAATAAAAGTGAAGGCATCCAAAGTATTAGTTCCTGCGGTACCCTCACCCAATTGCCATAAGGTTGCTGTACTGGTTTTTAGGAATACTTGCGATAAATCAGTCGATAGCACATAACCTCCATTAGAAATAACGTCTGTAGCTTCGGTATGCGCTAATTGCCAATCTTCATGATAAAGATATACTTTAGCCAAAAGTGCAGCGGCTACCCAAAAATTGGGACGTAACTTATTATAACTAGTATCCGTTTCGGGCAACAACGTTTTTGCAAGTTGAAGATCTGCAATGAGGCTTTGGTATATAACTTCGGTATCAAGCCTAGAGACGTTTTTATTGATTTGATAATCTGTAGAAGTAATATAAGGTATCGCTCCAAATAGATTCATTAAATTAAAATGAATAAATGCTCTAACAAAATAAGCTTCTCCTAAAAAGCGGTCCTTATCGGCTTGCGATAAAGCGCTAGAATGAGTAACTCCTTCTAAAATCCGATTGGAAGCGTAAATAAGGTTATAGCCAGAACTCCATAAGGTGTTTGCTTTGCCATCTGAAGAAATTAAAGTGTTATTTGAATAATTTTGCACATCGGGTTGACTGTTACTATATAAAGTGAGTTCATCCGTAAAATGCCCCATCAAATATGAGAGTCCTGAGGTATTCCCACTAGTAAAGGCAACATCTCTTAACTGACTATAAATATGTGCAAATGCCGCATCAACGGTAGAAGCATCTTCAAATACTTGTATGCCGATTAATTGATTATTGGGGGAATCAATTTCTGTAAAATCCTCACAAGAGGTGTGTAGAAGTGTCAGAAATATAAACGTACCCCATAAAAGGGTGTTGAAGATATGATTTAAATTTTCTATTGGTTTCATACTATGGGTTTAAAAAGTTAAACGTGTTCCTAAGGTTATAAATCGCAATGGTGGTAAGGTGGCACTGTATGTGGTTTCAGGGTCTAGGCCTATATAATTGGTGAGTGTCCATAGGTTCTGGGCCCTTAAAAATAACTCACATCCAATACCGTTTTTTTCGTTTTGAGATAGGGTATAGGATAATGAAAGCGTTTTTAATCTGAGATAGGAGGCATCCGAAATAGCTCCATCACTTTCAGTAAAATTGTGAGATGCTTCTATGCCTTCAGGATCTAACCCAGTAGTAAAACGTTGAACAGAGCTTTCATCGCCTACATGTTGCCAACGGTCTAATACTTCTTTTGGTTGGTTAGCCATGGCACCAACAATAGCACCACCTGTAGACCAATAATTACGTCCTAGTTGTTTTGTAAATTGAAATAAAATATCCAAGTTAAATTTTCCATAGGTTAGATTATTACTAAAACCACCATAAAATTGAGGGCTAAGATCTTTAATGAGTTGCTTATCTTCTTGAGCGGATATTATACCATCTCCGTTAAAATCTTCAAATTCATACAAGCCCGTTTCCGAATTAACTCCGTTTAATTGATACGCTTTTATAATATTTAAAGGCTCACCTATAACCAATTGATTGGCATAGGTAGAGCCTTCTAGGTTAGGGAATGCTATTAATCGATTCTTTGGGACTGTAAGGTTAAAAGAGGTTGACCATTTAAAAGTATCGGTATGAATATTTATAGTATTTATTAAAAACTCCCAACCCGAATTTTCTACTGTGGCATTTAGATTCGCATTTATAGATGGGAAGCCCGTAGTTGCTGGGAGAGGAAGACCTACTAACTGATTAGATGAACGATTGCGGTAATAATTACCACTGATAAAAAGACGATCTTGCAGTACCCCTAATTCTAAGGCAACTTCAAATTTAGTGTTTGCTTCCCAGCTGAAATCAGGATTAAAAAGTCGAGAAGGCATTAAACCAATAGTGTTTTGATAGTGTCCGCTGCCAAACGAATAGGTATCTAGATATTGGTAATCTCCAATTTGATCATTGCCAGATGTACCATAGCTTGCTCTTAGTTTACCAAAACTTAAAAAATCTAAATCCTCTAAAAAGTGTTCATTCGAAAAAATCCAAGCCGCACCTATAGCGCCAAAATTGGCAAATCGTTTGTGAGGGCCAAAGCGGCTAGAGCCATCCCGTCGGCCTGTAAAATTGAGAAAATACTTGTCATAATGGTTAAGGTTAATGCGCCCAAAAATCGCCTGATAGCGATAGGTTGTTTGTATATCGGCGAGCGTATATTGCTCCGAAGCTGCTGAGATATTTTCAATAAAGTTATTATTTGAAAATCCAAATGCTAAGTGAGATAAACGATTATCGTTTTGCTCTTGAAAAGTGAATCCTGCAAGGGATTCAATTTTTGTATCTTTTAAAGTGTGACTCCAATTAAGCTGAGGTTCTACAATCCAAGAGGTTCTTTGCGCAACATTATGAATAGCATACGAAGATTCAGCACCTAACCCATAAGCAGGGTCATAGATGGTAGAGGGTACAGTATTGAGTTCTCTAAGATGATCTTCTGTAAAACCTAAATTGGTGTTTATATTTAACGTTTCCAATAGCTTATAGCTAATGGTGGCATTAGTAATAAGCGTAGAGGTTTGTGAGTTGTAATTGCTTTCTAAACCACTGAGCGGATTTATCCATGTAGAGTTTTCCCAATTAAGAGCCCCATCTTCGGTATACAGATTAGGAGCATTGGGTGCTAAACTAAGTGCTGTAAAAATTAAGGAAGGATCGCTTGGCAAGTTATTAAGATTGCTAGTGTAATTTGAGGAGAGTTGAAGCGATAACTTATTGTTTTTAGTATGGTGTTTTACATTGGCTAAAGCAGAGATTTTATCATTTTTATAATCACCAGGAAATGTGCTAGTCTGCTCGTGTACATTACCACTCAATAAAAATTGAGTTTGCTCATTACCACCAGATATAGATCCTTGAAAATTGGTAAGATAGCTAGCTTTTCCAAATAACGCTTTCTGCCAATCGGTTTCCCTATTTTGGTCCCAAACTCCATTAACATCATAGGCGTAAAAGGGGATAGGGTCAATACCATCATTTGCAAAGGCTTCCCTTCGCATCGTTAAATATTCGGAGGTATTAAGTAAATCAAGGGTGTTAGATACAACGCCCAAACCAGACGATATATTAAGCTGTACTTTGGTAGCACCATATTTACCTTTCTTGGTGGTTATTAAAACAACACCATTCGCACCACGAGAGCCATAAATAGCCGTGGCATCTGCATCTTTAAGTATTTCAATACTTTCAATATCTGTAGGATTGATGTTGTTTAATGGACTTATACCAGTTCCTGGAATGATTATAGAGGCTTGTTGCTCCCCCAGACTTGACGATGAGTAAGGCACGCCATCAATAACGTATAGCGGTTGGTTTCCAGTAGAACGTATACTATTCTGCCCTCTAATTTTTATATCAAACCCAGCACCGGCCACGCCAGAGGTTTGCACAATTTCTACTCCAGAAACTCTTCCCTGCAGCGCAGCCAATGGGTTAGAAATCGGTTGTTGTTCTATATCCTTTTGGGTTACTTTTACTATGCTACCGGTGCTTTCGCTTTCTTTTACAGAGTAATACCCCGCATTTAGTATCACAGCATCAAACGCGGTAACATCGTCTTGCAACTGCACATTAATCTCTTGTTGCCCATCAACAGGAATAGTCTGACTTAAAAAACCTAAATACGAAAAGACAAGAATATCATCAGCGCTAGCATTTATACTATAGGTGCCATCAATTAACGACGTAGTGCCTTTATGACTTCCTTTTATAGATATAAACGCCCCAGAAATAGGAAGTCCTTCGGTGTCTGTAATTTGACCTTTAACTTCAATTTGACGCTGTTTTGTTGGTTTTAAGACCTTTTTACTAATGGTAATATAAGTGTCGTTAGTCGTTGTAATAGTGTAATCCGATTCTGGAAGATATTGCTGTAATAATGCCTTAACCTTAATCACACCCTTCGTTAGAGAAATATCTGGTACATCTTTAAATATATCAGACTGATAAATAAAGGTACACTCTGTTTGTTTTCCTATTAGTTCCAACACCTCATAAATAGTCATAGTCTTATCAGAGGCGATGGTCACTTTCTCGTTTTGCGAAAAAGTAGCGCTTGGTGCAAGACTAAAAGCAGTAGTGCAGAATAGGAGTAAAAAAATTTTCATGATGAACATCGACATGCCTTTCCATCGAAAGAAATGCAGGCTTGTAAATTTAATTTGCATAAATTTGTGCGTTAATTGGTTTAAAACCGGTTAGTGTATAAAGGGGATTTAGCGCGTTACTGTCCAGGTAGTAGCTTTATTCCCTTTTCTTATTTAATTGTAATCGTCTTGTTTTTTAGGTCATAGGCATTTATAAATTTTGTGTTTTTAATTCCGTTTAAAATATCTTCAATATTCTGTTGCTTATGGAGTAGGCCACTGAATTTTACATGTTCTAAAGCTTGTGTTTCAAAGATGATGGTAACATCATACCATCGCGATAGAACGCGCATAATATCTATTAAAGAAGTATCTTTAAAATTAAAGTAGCCCTTAACCCAAGCCACATCATAATCCACATGCACTATAGACTTAGTCAACTGGTTTGTTCTCAGTTCTACCTGAGTTTGCTCTGTGGGGATTAATTGCTCTAAGGTGTCATCTATACGAATAGTTATGCGGCCCTCAACCAACGTGGTATACATATAGGGCTCATCATTGTAGGCCTTTATATTAAATATTGTACCAAGAACGTCCACCTCTTGTTGTTTGGTTAGCACTTTAAAATGATTACCCTGATGCTCGGCACTAGGCGATACTTCAAAGTAAGCCTCGCCATAGACTAACTCAACAATGCGAGGCTCTCCTTCAACAAAATTTACAGGGTACTTTAGTTTGCTGTCTGCATTTAACCACACTAAAGTGCCATCAGATAATGCAATTTGATACTGCCCTCCTCTAGGAACTGTGAGATAATTAAAAGCGCGTTTAGACGAGGTATTGGCTTTGGTATACGTTAAGCGCTCGCCGTCACTTTTAACCATAGCATTTTTATATTGTTTTTTCTCATCAAGAACTATAGCGCTACCATCATCTAGCGTTAAAATGGCTTTATCCGTTCCTGCTAAAATTTCGGTAGTTGAGGTATCTAAATCCTCATTTTCGATGCTATTGTTAATTATCAGATAACCAATAGAAATAAATATCAGAATAGCAGCGGCTATTTTGTAAAAAGAAGAAATAGAAAAATGCTTTTTAGGTTTTACTTTACCATAACCAGAGATACCCTCCGCTACATTTTTCCAATCAGCCTCCTTATCAATTTGGTTAAGTAGTTCTAAATTTTCTTTAATGGCTTCGTTAGATAGATGTTGTTTAATATGCGTCTTGGCATCATCTAAAAACAAATCAGACGTTTCCAAATCTTGTAAGCCTTTATTTTCAAGCAAAGCTTTAGATAGCTTCTTGCTGAGTTTAAATATGTCTCTAAAAATTGTCATTATAAACCTTGGGTTATAACACCAAAACGACAAAAGTTAAAAAGAGGGTGTAAAAAGAATTAAAAAATATTTAGGAGGCTGCCAAGAGCATGCCTTAGTTTCTTATAGGCAATACGCTTTTGAGATTTAACGGTGTTTTTGCTTATAGAGAGTTCTTCAGCGATTTCTTTATTAGTATAGGCATTTAGCGTTAACCTAATAACGGCTTCACTTTTATTGGGGAGTTGCTTTATGGCAGTCTCTAGCTGGGCATAGGTATCTGTAAGTATTAATTGGGTATAAAAAAACGTATCGCTTACCATATGGTCAAAGTCAATATCTGGAGATTGAACCATACTCCTGTGATATTTACTTTTCAGATAGTCTAAACAACGGTTTTTAACGGATGTATACAATAAGGATTTTATCGCATAAAAATTTGGATATGGGGTGTCTCGTTCCCATATCTTAATAAATACCTCTTGTACAACATCCTTAGACGTATCCATATCATTAAGATAGTTGTTGGCAAATAAGCACAACGAAGGGTAGAGGGTCTCAAAAAGTGACTTCAACCCGTCCAAATTTTTGGGGTGTACTTGGCCTTCAGACATAATGCATTGGTATTTAAAGGAAATTTTTAAAATTTCCTTTTAATGTAGAGTACCATGCGTTTTATTAATTTTCAAACTATGCAGAAAAAATAGGGCGTGGAACTCAACTTATCCAATAGAGGTACTGGTATACCGTGCAGAGATAAGAGAGCTCACGCCCGGGACGTGAGCCTATCTACTTATCATCTCATCTGCAAAAATTACCAGTTTTCTATTGAGAGACTCAAAGCGATGGCTTCAAATATTTTTAAATACGAAGAATCGCAAATTTATGTAATTGATTACAAATATAACAAATTTATTTTTTGTCATCCAAATGGATTACAACATTTATTAATTAAATGTCAAAATTGCAGTATGTCCAAATTGAAGTCAGAAGATATAGAATTTAATAAAAGAGTAGCATTAAGAGTGAAAGAATTAAGATTGAACGTGAATAAAAGTCAATCTAAATTTGCTGAAGCTCATTTTGTGGATAGACAAATAATTAGCCGTTGGGAAAACACTAAAGATAGCAGAGGTATTTCCATACATACTATAAAGCGATTCTGTAAAATGATTAATATATCATTAAAAGATTTTTTTGATAGTGAATTATTTTCTGATTGTTAAAATACTATTTAATTATAGTATTAATGATATCAATTATAACGTCTTAATTTGAGGATTCGTTATCGTATAAGTTAAGAAGACTTAATTTCTCTTTTTCCATTGTTTGGTAAAGTCGTCTTCTTTAGCGCCTAATGGAAACAAAACATAGTACCACAAGCAATTTAGATAATACTGAAGGATTCTAATCCATCTAGGGAGTTTTGATTTTGCCATAGTTAAAGTTAAAGAAAAAAAATGTTATTACTAATTTGAAGTGTTTATAATAGCTGTTTTATTTTTTTTGTACTAGTCTGATTATTATAAAATTGTGTTAGATTTGTGGTTGGCGTTATAGATTGGATATGAATAATTGTTTGTATTCAATTGTTACCCAACATATATAACAAACATTGATAAATAAAATAACCAACCTTTACTACCGAACAATTTACGAGCTAGAAAGCTGGAATTGGACTATGATTTTATTGGGAATTATTTCAATTCAACTCACTATTTTATTGTTTGTTACTTTAAACAATAGATCATCTGAACCAGAATTTACTAAAAATAGTCTTGAACTGATTTTAACAATTAATGGACTTTTTTCTGCAATTCTCGTAACATATTTTTTCAATCGAATTTCTTGGATTTTAACTATCAATAAAGAAACACACGAAGAAGCAATAGTTTTCTCTCAAAAAATAACTGAATTTAGAAGAATTTTAAAAAAACTAACTGATTTTTACGGAGTTTGGGAAGATGATAATGCTACTAAAAGTCTTTTAGGTCAAAAAGCTTACAAACGTATAGATTATTACGATTTAAAAATGTTATCAATAAGTGATTATCAACCTGAAGAAAAAGAAGCAATTGAAAAATTACAGAAAGATGAAAGATATAAAGAAAGCCAAACAGGTTTGTATTTAGGAATGATTAGTCTTGTTTATGATAGAAAAAGTGACAATATAAGACCTGGAGACGAACTATATAAAGATTATCAAGTAAAAGGCAGATATAACTTTGAACATGTACAAAAATGGGTTGAAGTTGACTACGCAAGTAGACTAGGATATGCGTTTCAAAAAGACTATCAATTCATACATTACGGCAGATTAAGTAAGAAATCGCAAAAATACATTTTGGATGCTTGTATTAGAATCAATCCAAAATATGCAGACTATGAACTTGACAACAAATTAATGAGCGAAATATGTGATGATATGAACGAACATTATTTTAAAGAACTATATCAACTCTTGCTTGATTTAAGAAAAGGACTTTCTGGAATAAATCTAATTATTTTTGTAATTCTTATTTCAAGTTTAGTTTTTGGAGTACTATTTCCTTTTTTTACATATTTTATGATTCAAGATCTTGAGTTAAAAAAATCATTATCAAATCTTCTTATCGGAATAAATTTTGGTTTGTTATTTTTCTTTGTGACAAACCTCTATGGAATAATTAAAAAAGAAATAATTTGGAAATAAATACGTTGGGTAACACCGTATAAAAATAATTGCGATTTAGTGCTTAAACAAAGGTCGTTGCGTGTTTGTAACGTCTGATTTTCCTTCGGAAAACCCTAGCATACAAACCCGCAACTATTCTTATACATAAACGTTAGCGGTCATGCAAGAAAAACCATCTGCCAAGTATATCAAATTGTATTAAAATTATGGATTTTAAAACCTTAACAAAAAATGGAAATGTAGGATTTTACCAGAGCTGTGAAATTACAGAGCTGTTTTTAATAAGGAAGAAGGATAAGACAACTTTCAATTTTTATACGATTTCCGTATTCGAAGAAAAACCATTCGTCGGTAGAAAACAACAGTTTCTTTGCAAGCCTATTTCTGTTAATAAAGAATATAATATCGGGATTCAGAGATATTGGCTGTCATTGACTGAAGCTGAACAAAACTACAATATTTTAAAATCGAAAGGTAAGTGGCTTTACGAAGGGAAAAGTATTTCAAATTTCCCCAAACTCAATGGTTTATCAAAACAATACATACCTTCTATTGATGGAAATAGAATAAATAAGGTTTTAAAAAACAACTATACTGGTTCATATATTCTTGAATTTTTTGACGAGGATAAATCAAATTTTGACGACCTCTTAAATATTGAAAATCTGTCGAAACTCAATGTTATAAGTGATAAAATAAAGAATATAGTTCCAATTGATTTATCTGTGGTAAGAGATAGAATTGGCAATTTTATATTTCAATTTCCAATTACAATTTTACATTCAGACGCAAGAGCATTAAAGACTTGGGATGGCGTAATCATAGACTTTTCATGGCATAAGAAATTAAAATCTATACCCGAATGTTTGCTTCAAGTTGAATCAACATTTGATAAGAATTACATGGGAAGCACCATTGAAGATTATAATAAAAGTTCAACACAATCAGTTAACATTGGAAATCTTGACCAGATTAATCATATAAAAATTTGGAGAAAAGAACCGAGTCTAATTCTTTCTACATTTTCAGGTAGTTTTATTCGTAATTTCTCTTTTAATATGGGAATTGTAAGTCCAGAACCACGATTGTTTGAACTAGATGGAAAAATGGTTCAAGTTCAAGTATCAAGTAATGAAGGACCTCGAAATAAAAAAGCAAAGCATAGCTATACTGATTTTATTAGCAATAATTTGTACGATGCTGAAAAAAAACAATTAGAAAAAAATCTTGCTTTTAAACAATATAACTCATCAAAAAAAGGAACAGTTGAGGATTTAAGATTATTAATTAAACAACATGGGAAAAACGGTGCGTTTATTTGGGACCCATTTCTAAGTCCGAATGATATTTTTAATACTTTATATTTTTCAGCAGATGGAGGAGTTCCTTTAAAGGCTATTGGTTCTATTACTGATACGGTAAAAAGTGTTTATGACCTAAAAGGAAAAACAGCATCAGACATAATAGAAAACTATAAGGGCGAATTTGAAAATCCTATAAACAACAATTATCACTTGAACATTGAGTTTAGGATACAACATGGAAATTTTGGATGGTCATTCCATGATAGATTTTTAATTTTTCCAAGCAATGAACTAAAAAGGTCTAAAGTCTATTCATTAGGAACATCTATTAATTCTTACGGAAAAAGTCATCATATTTTACAAGAGGTTTCCCATCCTCAACCTGTTGTTGATGCTTTCAATGAACTTTGGGACAACTTAAATAATTCAGATTGCTTAGTATGGAAAAATCCGAAATAGTAGTAATAAAAGCCATTGAACAACTAGGTTCGACAGAGATTCACTCTTCTCTTCGTGAAAATTTAGAATCTCTTGAAACAGAGAAAATAGAGTCTCTTTTGAATATTGAGAGTAACAATAAACTGATTAAAACAGACAATGAAATTAGGAAGATTGTTTCAAAGGCAAAAAACAATGCGATTATTTCAGATAATGGTGAGATTACAGAACTTTCAACGATAGTACAAACTGCAAACCTCTATTTTGTAAAGAGTATAGAAGGTGTTGATTTAAAGTCTCTTATTTTGTTTTTAAACATAAACTGCTATTTGTTGGCAAATATAAAATACTTTTTACAACACAATGATTATTCAAGTAATGATACAAAGGGGATTGCAGAAAAAATCATTGAATTGTTAAATAAAATTTCTTTTGATATAAAAGCACAATCAGGAGTACCATATCATGAAAAAGAAATGCTGAAAGAATATGAAGAAGGGATTAAAAACAATAACATAAAAAATACATATAGCCTAATTGAAGCCATTGAAAGAGGAGGGAAGGGTTTTCATTTTAATTTTCTATTAGAGCATATCGTCAAAGCTTTATACATACTAAACTTTGGGCTATTTATAAAAGCACTTAAAAATCTCTCTAGTCCTCAGAGCTTTATATTCTGTTTGCAAAGTTTTACAAGAGAACAACTTTTTGCGATTTCAGAAGAAAAATCATTAACGAATAAATGGTTTAATTTTGAATTAATTCGTCAAACAACAAGGCATGAATTAGAGGAGAATTTAAATAATCAAAATGTTCGATTAGTAAAAAACTGCCTTTTAAAACTAGTATCTGATACTAGTTTTTTTAAGCAATCTGTTTTGTATTTTCCAAAAAGCAAAATTTTTAATAATGCACTTGCAGAAACTTTAGCTTTAAATTCAAACAAATTACAGGAGGATATTATAAGTGATTGTTTTGAGATAAGTAAACATACATTCTATCATGAAGCCAAAAATATTTTCAAAGATAATTTTAAAAAATCGGCTACTGAAGATAGATACTTGGAAATGCTTGAACAAGTGCATAATAAATGGGAGACATTTTATAATAAAATAAGTAATTCCGATGAATATCAAGATGATTTATTACTTACTGATTATTGCGATTTTATCGTGGAATATTTTTATGAAAAGTTTGACGACTCTGATATTATTGACAATATGAATAATTGCTTCAATGATTTACAGTATATCGTCTCTATTTGGACTGAATCACAAACACAGCAGATTACGACTTTTAATTTACTTCTGACACGTTTATATTTATTGACTTATGCATTTAAAGGAAAAGAAATGAATAATAAAGAAATGCTTAAAAGCTTTTCCGATTTTGAATCTAATAGCATATTGATTAGTCGATTTATTGAAGATAAAAGAGATGCATTAATAAAAGTAATGAAGGAAAATATAGAAAGCACGAACCGCTAACATTTTGTATAAGTAATGGCAGGCAAAGCACTAAATATCAAGGCAAGTAGCCCGCTCAAACTGCGTAGCTATTTGACAAGAAAGTGCCACGCAATCTGCCACTACTCATACAATTTACCGTAATGCTGACTTTATAAATACTAATCTTACAAATTGAATATCAATATTTATCTTGTATCTACTGTCCATAGAGAGAAAGGCAATTGCACTTCTGAACGATTGTTTGAAATACTCAATAAGATTAAACCTGATGTTGTATTTTGTGAAACTTCTAAGCAATTATTTGAAGACTTTAAAAAAGGATTAATTCACTCTTCCCTTGAGTTTAATGCAATTGAAAAACTATCTAAATATCATTCGTTTTCTTTTGTAGCAATAGACAGTTTTCCTGCACCGAGTTCAATTTTCAGAAAACAAGTTGAAGAATTGTTTGGTATAATAAATCAAGATGAAAAATTCTCAAATGCATTGAAAAAAAACAATGAAAATACGCATTTGTTTGGCTTTGAATATTTAAATAGTGACGAAAGCATTCAAGTATTTGATGAAATGTCTGAAAGAGAAAAAAATGTTATTTCTCAATTAGAAAATTTGGAATATACAAACGTGTACAAAAATTGGCTGAGTGTGATTGACAATAGAGAAAATGAAATGCTAGAAAACATTAACTCGTATGTTAAAAATAATGAATTTGAAACTGCTGTATTTCTCGTTGGTGCCGCTCACAGAAAGGCGATTTTTAATAAAATTAAAGTGAATAAAAATATTCAACTAAAATGGAACCTTGAAGTAGCCAAATAAAACAAACCTTTAAAAGAGAACGAGCCTAAAAATTATGCTAACCATATTATTGTATTATTAATAATTTTAGCCATTATTTGTTGTGTAATGGTGGTGTGGAAATATACAAGCTAAAATCGATTACGTTCTCTTTTTCCATTGTTTCGTAAAGGCGTCTTCTTCGGCACCCAATGGAAACAACACAGCATTGATGTTAGTGGTTCTTACCTATGGATTTGAGCGCTTTACAAGTGGTAGTGAACTCTGTAGTTATGCCGGCTTGACTCCTGTAGTTAGAAAGAGCGGTAGCAGTGTAAATGGACGAAGTAGGATTAGCAAAATAGGGAATCAAAAGCTTCGTAATTTATTATTTATGTGCAGTTTTAATGCTTGTAAATATAACCATGCTTGCAAAGCAATTTATGAGCGATTGGTCGCCAAAGGAAAGAGCAAAAAATTAGCCTTAATAGCGGTTTGTAATAAGCTTTTAAAACAGGCTTTTGCTATCGCAAAATCTGGTCTAACCTATGATAATAATTACAGAAGTACTTTAGCAATAAATTAATAAGTTTTCACTTGTTTTTTACCACAGTACTTTGTTAGCAAACGTTATTTTTTATTCTTTTATAAATTTAATCGTATTTCCGTTATCAAATTTTAATAAGTAAAGTCCATTGGTAAAGTTTTTAACATTAACTCTGTCTTTATTAGAAATACTTCCAGACGCTATTTCAGAACCTAATATGTTATAGATTTTATACTTTTCCTTTTTAGACAAGCCTGATAATTGAATAAAATCATTTGAAGGATTAGGATATATAATTACTGATCCTTTGTCTGTAAAAAAATCGTTAGTTGACAATATAACATTGTTTAATTGCCTAATAATATTATTCATCCTATCAGAAATTAATAAGTTTCCATCTGTGTCAAATGTTATGCCATAAGGACTATTTAATTGTGCAGAAGTAGCTAATCCACCATCACCAGAATAACCTGCAACTCCAGTTCCTGCAATAGTTGTAATTATTCCTGAATTATCTATTTTACGAATTGTATGGTTCGAAGCTGAAGAAAAATAAAGATTGTCATTGTTATCAAATATTAAATCTCTTGGATAATTTAATTGAGCAGAAGTAGCCAACCCTCCATCACCTGAGTAACCTTGCGTATTATTACCATAAACTGTACTTATAAATCCAGAATTATCTATTTTTCTAATTACGTGGTTAGCACCATCAGTTATATACATTTCGCCAAGAGAATTGAAAGCAACTGCTCTTATATCATTTAATTGTGCAGAAGTAGCTAATCCACCATCACCAGAATAACCTGCAACTCCAGTTCCTGCAATAGTTGTAATTATTCCAGAGTTATCAATTTGTCTAATAACATTATTGTGACGGTCAGCAATTAATAAATTGCCACTAATATCAAAAGTAAGTCCAAATGATCCATTTAATTGTGCAGAAGTAGCTAATCCACCATCACCAGAATAACCTGCAACTCCAGTTCCTGCAATAGTTGTAATTATTCCTGAATTATCTATTTTACGAATTGTATGA
>NZ_QREI01000011.1:138611-141260 GCF_003386275.1 Winogradskyella pacifica
CAGAAGTAGCTAATCCACCATCACCAGAATAACCTGCAACTCCAGTTCCTGCAATAGTTGTAATTATTCCTGAATTATCTATTTTACGAATTGTATGATTAAAAATCTCAGTGAAAAATAAGTTTCCATCTGTGTCAAATGTTATACCATAAGGACTATTTAATTGTGCAGAAGTAGCTAATCCACCATCACCAGAAGAACCCGCAATTCCAGTTCCTGCAATAGTTGTAATTATTCCTGAATTATCTATTTTACGAATTATATGATTATCTGCCTCTGCAATATATAAATTGCCATTATCATCAAATACCATATAACAATTTCCATCTAATTGTGCAGACGTAGCTAATCCACCATCACCTGAGTACCCTTCAGTAGTACCATACAATGTTGAAATATTTTGACTGAATATATTTAAGTTAAATAGTATAAGTCCTAAAATGTAAATTTGTTTCATTTATTAATTTTTCTTGTTAATATTCGTTTTTAATGTTTGCTAACGTGTTTGTATATGGTTTGTTGCGTGGTTTAGCACGTAATTTAGTAAATAAAAACCGAATAGGCACGAGCTTAGCGAACTGTGCGTAGCAAAAATTCGTGAGTTTTTACTTGTTTTTTACCACAGTATTTTGTTGCAAGCAGTTTTATAATGCATTTATATAATTCCTTAAATCTTCTATTCCAATGTTATTTGGATTATCCAATTGATTTTGATAATCTAACATTCTACGATATTTAGCCAGAGAAGCTTGAGTATGAGAATTCAAATAGTTTCCACTGTGTTCTTGCCATAAATTCATATTCTCAACAAGAAAAGTCATATAGTGATAATGTGGGTCATTGTTCGCATCGAATCCATCGAATTGAATTCTTTCCAAATCCAGTTCGTCTCTTTCTGCTTCACTCAAACCAGCTATAGTATTATTAATTCTGCGATACATATTTAAAATTTCGCTGGTTTCATTGCAAATTTCAATAGATTTTTCTTCGTTATAGACATTAAATACAGAGTGATATTGTCCTGTTAATCCACGTTCTAAAATTTCCGCTGAAATTGAATGGTGTTCTCCATTTTCTTCTATTTGAGCTAATATTCTAAATTGATTAGCTAATATTTGTCTTTCTACAATTGTTAATGTTTCTGGCATAATATATTTTATTTAATTGTTTACAACGTATAGTATATGAAAAGTAGCGCTAAAAAAGAGCGATAATTTTCGGATAATATACAAGCCGAATTTTTAAATTTTACTAATTATTTTATTTTTGGGAATTTGTCAAATTTAAAAATTTGGCGACTTTCCAAAATGCCCAAACCTTTGTGTTAGCAAAGACTTGCGCTATTTTTTATATACATTGTTGGCAACAGTTTTTATCGTTCAAGTTCCGCTTTTTCTACGACGGAAAATCCTTTCGTTTTGCTGAAATTCATATTGTGAACAAAATTCTGCATACTGTCAGAAGGGTCTATTGTTTCCAAATTCAGATTGTCAATTGTTTCTGGCGGAAATATTACTGATAGAATAGGTTGTTCTTCTAAATGTCCAGTTTTTGTATTTATAATTTTTGCTACTGCATTAATTCGTGCGTAGTCAATAGGAATATATGCAAATACTTCTCTTGCAATTCGCATTGATGCACTACAAATATGGTCTTGATAGAGTTCGTTAAATCTTGATTTAGGCATATTTTTCTTCGATAATTTTCCAGTTGATGTTTGTTTTAACTCGTAGTCAGGAATAACATCTAAACTGTTTACGTGTAAATCAATGTCTATATGGTTTTGCTCAAAACTGAAACTAATTTGAGTTCCTAATTCTCCAATATCAGAAAAAGGGTTAAAATATTGTAAGGCTTTTTTGTAGAAATCGGTTTCGTTATTTTTTATTCCTGTGTTAATCTCTTGAAGTTCTTTCCAATTATTTAACTCGTCTAAATATTCTTTATAGTTGACATCATATGTTTTCTGGTCCTTTATTTTTGCTTGCTCCAAGAGACCATTTAATCTTGTGATTTTCTTTTGAGTTGAGCCAAATATTTTATCGAGAATAGAAGGTTTAAAATTATCTAATTTGCTTTTAGCTATAGCTTCATTTTTAGAATCGAGAAGTGGCTCAATCGGTTTTTTCGTATTTTCAATTTGTTTCCAATCTATTTGTTCTGTACAATTCTTGTGTAAAGATTGTATTGTATCAACATAATTTTCCCAATCAGAAACTGCTTGTTGGGCGTTTTCAATTTCTTCTAATTTTTGCTGTTCTTTAAATCTTTTAGCAGATTCACGAGCGTTTCTTTGTTGCTCTCTTTCCATTCTGCGAACAGCTGCTCCGTATGAGCGTATCGCTCCATTTAATGTTGCCATTTATAATTTTGTTTTGCCAGTAATTTAAATTAGTTGCTATAATCGGAAGTAATAGTACCAAAAAATTTTTATTAATACTTACTGAATTCCGTATTCTATATATTGGTTAGTTTGACTGTCCCTCAAACTGTTGCTAACGGTTTTGTGTATGATTAGTGGCGTGTTTAAGCACCTAATTTAGCAAATAAAAACCGAATAGAAAATCCGCGAGGATTTTCGTAAGTAGGCGAGAACCAGCCATTAATTATACACGGTGTTCTACGCAGTTTTTTATTCCGCTTAATTTT
>NZ_QREI01000012.1:0-13512 GCF_003386275.1 Winogradskyella pacifica
ACATTTATCTTTAGACTTCAAAACACCAAATATGGTCTATAAATTAACCGCATAAAATCAATTTTAACCTGTAGCCATATTTTAGGGCAAGACATTTAACAAAAACCCAATTAATGAAAAGAATCTTCATATTTATTACAATATTCTGTTTTTATAATGCAAAAGCTCAGACTGATATTCACTTAACAGACATTATAAAAAATATTGAAAGTCAAAGTAAAATAGATAGTCTGAAATTTCTATATCCAAATCTAACTATCAAAAAACACACTTTATCTACTGGAGATAAAAACATTAATAAAAAAGTTTTCTTGCTCAAGGACAAAGAAATAATGGCAGACAGCGTTGATGCAATTAAACTATTATCCCGAAAAGACATAAAAGAATTTAAAGTGAAATATATATTTATTAATGGAAAAAACCTTAGCGAAAAGGAAATTAAGAAAATTCAAAAGAACGCTAATAAAGAATTGAAAAAAGGAAAAACTTTTAGTGAAGTTGCAAATAAATACTCAATGGATCCTGGAAGTAAGGACGGTGATTTAGGATGGTTTCCTGAAGGTCGAATGATTAAAAGCTTTGAAAATGCTATTAGAGAACATAAAAAAGGTGAAATATTTCAAGTTTCTGACCAAACTAGAAATTGGTATTTTATAATTTTAAAAAATCACACTGAGAGAGACGCAAAAATTTATGAGTATATAACAATTACAAAATCGTAAAAAAAACGAAAGCACAACACCGTGTATAATTAATGGCTGGTTCTTGCCTACTTACGAAAATCCTCGCGGATTTTCTATTCGGTTTTTATTTGCTAAATTAGGTGCTTAAACACGCCACTAATCATACACATAACCGTTGTAGTGTATTTGAGAAAAAACTGAAATTATGACAAGAAACTATTGGAATGAAGAATGGAAAAATGTGGAATTTGACGATGGAATTTCCGAAAATGAAAAGTTCAAAATTTCAAATTACGGTCGAATTTTAAACTGTAAAGGCGAAACCGAATTTGAAGTCAAAAAATCATATATCAACGGATATCAAAATATTCCGCTAAAACAAAAAAGCGGAAAATCTACCAGCAGATACGTTCACAAACTTGTGGCTGAACATTTCCTCGAACAGAATGATGGAATTTATGTAATCCACCTGAATTACGATAAAACCGACAATCGAGTAGAAAACTTAAATTGGGCAACCAAAAGAGAAAAGGAACTGCATCAATTCAATAATCCGAATTGGGAAAAAATTGTAAAAAAAAGAGGTAGGAAAATCGGAAAACTAAATGAGGGAAAAGTTAAAATCATTAAGCGTCAATTAAAAAACGAAAAGAACAGAATTAATATGATTGCTAAACGTTTCGGAGTTTCGGACACGCAAATTCATAGAATAAAGAAAGGAGAAAATTGGAGTCAAGTAACCGAATAAAAAAACGCACTACAACACCGTATATAATTTATTGCTAGTTCTAGCCTACTTACGAAAATCCTCGCGGATTTTCTATTCGGTTTTTATTTACTAAATTAGGTGCTTAAACACGCAACAAACCATATACAACAACGTTGGCAATAATATGACTAAACTACTTACATTCTTCATACTTATTTCACTTTTATCTTGCAATAATAAAGTCCAAGACGAAGCGAAAACGGATGGAAATATAGAAAAATCGCTTGAATTGAATTTAGCAGAATCCGATAATTTGAATTTTGCCGAATTACTAAAAAACAATCCATTTGAACTAAATTTAAGTTCCAAAAACTTAACTGAATTTCCTGACTTAAGCAGTTACGAAATTCATTCTCTAAATGTTTCGGACAATAAAATAGAATCAATTCCTCAAACTAAATTACCCAAAAATTTAAGGACATTGATTGCTAGCAATAATGAAATATCAAATTTTAAATTATCTAATTCAATAGATGCTTTAGAAAAAATAGATTTATCAAAAAATGAACTTGATACATTTTATGTATATAACGGTTCGAATAAAATCATTCTGAATAATAACAATCTTGTTTACGTGAAATTTTTTGGAAATAACATCAATTATCTTGACATTTCAAATAATCCGAACTTGAACAACGTTGTTGACTTTTTTCCGATAGGTATTGACACTATTTTAAGGAGTAATATTTTGAATAAAAAACCTCTTTACGACTTTTTACAAGGCGAAGATGGAATGATAATAATAAAAGATTAAATACTATTGCCAACACCGTGTATAATTAATTGCTAGGTCCTTCCCTACTTGCGAAAATTCCTGCGGAATTTTCACGGGTTAGTAAATGTTTGTTAACTTAGTTGCCTAACCACGCAACTAACCATACACAAAACCGTTGTAATGCATTTGCCTAAATCAACTAACTGAATTACTTCTTGAATTAATAGCTACACTCATTTAGACTTTTGAATTGAAATAAAACCGAATAGATTTATAAAAAAACAATGAATAAAACCAACCTAATTTTAGCTTTTTCATTAATGTGGTTTTCTTTTTCCTTTGGTCAACAAAAAGATACGATTTATGGGAAGGTTAAATCTATTAGAGAAAAGGTAATATTTCTAACTCAAAGAGAAAACCCAAGACTATTTGAAATTGATGGTGACTATGGACACTCTGGATTTATGGGACCTGAATCAACAATTTCTCGATTTAAGAATATTTGGTATTCAACCAACTTTTGCTACTACATAAATTATGAAAGACATTACAATGAAAATGGTCTTTTGATTGAAGATATTTGGTACGATAAAAAAGACTCGCTTGAAAACTACTACAGATATGAGTACGATAAGCAAGATAGACGTGTTAGAAAAATTGATTCCTTATACGATTTGGTTTACATTGATACTCATTACTATGAAAGAGATAAACACGAAACCATTATAAGCCAAAATTCGGATTTAGATTTTTATAATTATCGTTATAGAGATATGACGAAAATGGAAAATTAATTAGGCAAAAAAGGATTGACGAATACGGAACTATAGATGAGTATATTTTGAACTATAATGATAGTGGAAAATTACTTTACCGAATTTATAAAAATCCAAATAGCTATAGAAAAATTGGAGAAAGAAGTTGGTCTTGGGGAGTACAAGACACAATAGGTAATATTTATAAAGATTTAGTCAATAAATATGACGAATCGAATAAATTAATTGAGAGAAAAACATATGGATTAAATTCAGATGGTGACCATAAGGGAACAAAGTTAGGTGAACACACAATTTTCAAATACAAGAACGATAATTTAATACAAGAAATAAGTGGTTTCTCAGGTGATAGACCTTACTATACTAATTACGAATATGATAAAGAAAATAGATTAACGAAAAAATACTACTTTACCGAAAAGGAATCGAATACTAGAAGAATTGAAAAATATGACTATAAAGATGATAAAATAAGATTTCTAGAATACACAGAAGAAGATTGGACTTCCAAAGAATTAAGAACTTATAAGATTGAATTTAACTATAAATATGATGATAAAGGAAATTGGAATGAGATAGTCAAAAAAGTAGATGGAAAGAAATTATATAAATGGATAAGACAAATAGAATACTATAAATAAAAACGCATTACAACACCGTATATAATTTATTGCTGGCTTCTTGCCTACTTGCGAAAGTCCTCGCGGACTTTCTTGGTCGGTAATTATTTACTGAATTAGTTGCTTGAAACACGCAACAAACCATATACAACAACGTTGTAAACAATTTAAGAAACCGAGAAACTATGAGTTATGATTTAATGGTTTTTAACCCCAAAACTGCACCAAAATCGGAACCTGAATTTTTGGAATGGTATGACCAGCAAACTGAATGGACAGAAGACCATTCCTACGATGACCCAAAAGTGACTTCGACTGAATTACGGAATTGGTTTATGGACATGATAATTGAATTTCCTGCAATGAATGGACCTCACTCACCTGCTGACCTTGACGACCGAATTGACGATGACGAAATAACGGATTATAGTGTTGGAAAAGACGTGATTTATTCTGCATTTAGGTGGTCATTAGCTGAAAAAGCATATCCCAAAATGTTGGAAATGGCAAAAAAGCACAAAGTTGGATTTTATGATGCAAGTGGAGACGGAAATATTATGTTTCCGAATGAAAACGGAATATTAGAATCAATAAATAAAAAAACGGAATCGAAACCTTGGTGGAAATTCTGGTAAATAAAAACTGTTTACAACAATGTATAAAAATAATTGCTCAGTTTTGGGCTTAACCAAAGGTCGTTGCAAGTTTACTACGTCTGATTTTCCTGCGGAAAATCCTCGCACGTAAACCCGCAACTATTCTTATACGAAACCGTTAGCCACAATTTAAAATCAGAACGCAAATGAAACAAAATGACATACTAAAAATTGGAACATTTAGTATTTTATGCTATTTGATTTTAAGAGTAAGTCATTATATTTTAATAAAATTATTACTATTACTTAATTTAAAATTCCAGATTGAAAATGAAATAATGCTTTTGACTTTAAGCGGAATTATTACTGGCATTTTACCAATTATTATTTTGATAATTTCCATTAATAAAAGCATACTAAAATCAACTCTTCCGAATTTCAAAATCATATTTTCCTTATTTATAGGATTAATAGTTCTGACTTTTATTAGAGAAGGAATTGATATTTATAGAAATCAATTTATGTCAATCTCAGAACTTGGCTCATTTAAAGAAGCATATTTTAATCAATTATCTTGGTCAATTGCTTTCTTCTTATTTGTTTCAATTGCATTACTAATATTCTATCTGATAAAGTTAGGCTCATTAGAAAAACAAAACTTAGAAAAGGAATCTGGAATTTTGAAAGTTGGAATTTCAAGTGTATTATGCTATTTAGTATTTGAAAAGGTATATATAATTCTGACTTCAATACTTACCTGGATATACACACTATTGAAAATAGAAAACGAATTTATAATATTAGGCATTAATGTTCTATTTGGCTTCTTGTCTATATTAATCTTAATATCAATTTACAACAGAATAATAAAGAATAAAATTCCTACTAAAAAGAACATTTACATACTCTTTTTAATTGGAATTTTATTAGTGTTTTTAGTTTCAGGAAATAGCTTTTTAGTTTCTGAATACCTTGTTGATAAAACTGAATTAGAATTTTCAAATTATAAATTCTTATCACAATTCAATTGGACTACTGAATTAAATTATTTAGTTAGGTTTTTAGGACTATCTTATTTTATTTGGAAATTATATTCCGAAAGAAAAACTGTGGCTAACAACGTGTATAATTAATTGCTAGTTTTGGCTCACTTGGGAAATTCCTCCGGAATTTCGCCGTTCGTACTTTATTTAGTAAATTCACTGCTGAAACAACGCAACTAATCATACACAAATACGTTGGCGTTAATTTGAGAAAACCGAACAGAAATTAAAATTATGGGATTTTTTGACAATCTATTTAGGAAAAAAAATGAATCAAATTCATCGGAATTAATAACTGAAATTCCCGAAAGTTGGAGTGTTTTGACTGGAGAAAATAATGGAAAACCAATGTTTGTGCGGAAAAACGTTGCGTGCGACAAAATAGCTGGAAATAAAAATTATTCAACGAATTGCGGAATTGCTTTCAAAATGTTATCGCCAAATGCTGATGGATTACCTGACATTGAAAAAGAACCTGAATTGGATAATCTCGAAGACGATATATTCGACTTTTTAGAATCCGACTTGAATTCAATTGTTCCAATTACTATTACGACTTCTGGATTTAGAGAATTTGTGATTTACACAAAAGATTTAGCGGAATTTAATGTGAGGTTGGAAAAATTAAAAAATAAATATCCGAAATATGAGCTAACGACTTATAACAAAACTGACCAAAATTGGAATACTTATAAATCGTTTAAATAAAAAAACTAACGCCAACACCGTATATAATTTATTGCTAGTTCTAGCCTACTTACGAAAATCCTCGCGGATTTTCTATTCGGTTTTTATTTGCTAAATTACGTGCTAAACCACGCAACAAACCATATACAAACACGTTGTAACACATTTGACCAAATCAACAAAATGAAGAAATACAAATTAAACATTCTGACATTTTTACTACTAATTCCATTTTTAGGAATTGGACAAATACCGAAAGGACATTTTTTGGATGCAGACAAATCGGCTGAAAGAGGATATAAAGTAAAGCCCTTTAAACAAAATAAAGAGGAAATATATCATTATGCTGTTTTAACCGAATTACCATTTGAAAATGACTGTGATTCTGGACTTTCAGAAAAGGAACAAATCGCTTGTTCTGAGCAAAATTTAAGAAACTTCATTTATCCTAACCTAAGTTCAGAAATTGAATTTAAAGGTAATGTTTATGTTTACCTAACAATTACAGAGGACTCGAAAATTAATGATGTGACTGTTAGTTCATATCCAAAGTCCGAAACGACAAACGAAATCATAAAAGAAGCGATTAATTCCATTGAATTTAGACATGGTAAGTTTAATGACAAAATCGTAAAATCAAGACTTTGGACTTCATTCACATTTCCTTCTTCATCTAACGAACTTTTTTCTGTGTCTTTAGCAAAAATGAAAGAAGATGAAAATCCAGAATACAAAGACTATGAAAATCTGATTTTCGATGCAAGTCAGTATATCTTTTCAAATCCTGTTTATCCAAATGGAACTGAATTTAAATCAGCGGCTCAAATCGTAGGATTTTGGATGAACAGAGACATTGGAATGGGAATACCAACCTTTGGAAAATTCTACGACGCTTTAACTAACGAAAATAAACAACAGTTTCTTTATGCTGTTGCAATGATAAATTACGGATTAGACCAAAAGGTAAATCACAACCGAATTTTAGAGTGCAAACCAAAAGACGGACATAAATATAGCGAACAAGAAGAAGTTAAGGAAGTTCAACTTGGAGGAGCGAAAATATTATTGGAATTTATTGGAGATAAGAAAAACAATGTTCCAATGACATCAAAGACAAAAAAATATTATAAAGTATACGAAAAAGGAGAACTTGAAGAAAAAATATTTAAATAAAAACGTGTTACAACACCGTGTATAATTAATTGCTTTGGCAAGTACTTATCTGGAAAATTCCTTCGGAATTTTCTCGCGTTCGTTTTTGTTTACTAAATTAGTTGCTTAAACACGCAACTAACCATACACAACAACGTTGGCAAACATTTCGTCACACCAATAATTTTAGGGCTTTCACCCAATTCTGTTAGTATTTACAGTACAAATATTACGCTAGAAGTATAATCTGAATCTTAAAAAATATTACGCTGGATTTTATCACTCTTACGGAACTTTACGCACGAATTTTGGCTTGCCCAACTTTTACTCATTAATTCGAAAATATCGCAATCCTCAACTTTTGGCTGATAAGCGGAATGTCAAAACGTACGGTTGAACTGTTCGCCATTTAATTAAACGGAATTTGGTTGCTTAAATCAATCGATACTGATTCTCTTTGTGGAAAAAACGGAATAATAATTCGGAGATTTTTTTTGATATTTAAGTAAAAAATGCAAATAACGTATGAATAGCAAAATGTTCGGAAATATTACGTGGAAACAGTACGCAGGAAAATAAAAAACGTTTGCCAACAATGTATATAATTCATTGCTGCTTCTCGCCTACTCACGAAAAGCCCTTCGGCTTTTCTATTTCGGATATTATTTGCTAACTTACTCGCTTATAACACGCAACAAATCATATACGAAACCGTTGGCAAACATTTCGTCACACCAATAATTTTAGGGCTTTCACCCAATTCTGTTAGTTTTTGCAGTACAAATATTACGCTAGAAGTATAATCTGAATCTTAAAAAATATTACGCTGGATTTTATCACTCTTACGGAACTTTACGCACGAATTTTGGCTTACCCAACTTTTACTCATTAATTCGAAAATATAGCAATCCTCAACTTTTGGCTGATAAGCGGAATGTCAAAACGTACGGTTGAACTGTTCGCTATTTAATTAATCAGAATTTGGTTGCTCAAATCAATCGATACTGCTTCTCTTTGCGGAAAAAACGGAATAATAATTCGGAGATTTTTTTTGATATTTAAGTAGAAAATGCAAATAACGTATGAATGCAAAGCGTTCGGAAATATTACGTGGAAACAGTACGCAGGAAAATAAAAAACGTTTGCCAACAATGTATATAATTCATTGCTGCTTCTCGCCTACTCACGAAAAGCCCTTCGGCTTTTCTATTTCGGTTATTATTTGCTAACTTACTCGCTTATAACACGCAACAAATCATATACGAAACCGTTGTAGTGCATTAAAAAACGATGAAGAATAAGAAATCAAAGACATAAACGAACAAATTGAATTTGGGTTAGACTCAATTAATTCTGAAAAGACTATTGAAATCAAATTGAAAGATTTTATGTTGATATATAAAACTTTTGAGGAATTTAATAGGTTTTTTCATCAGCCAATGCATTATCCAACAATAGAGGATATTGAAATTTACTTAAGAAATAAAGATGCTGGAGCTTTTTCTGTAATTAGTGAGATTTATTACAAAGTATTGCCTCAATATTTACCGAAAGAGATTGAAGATAAATTCGGAGAGGAAAATGACCCTTTTGACATTTCTAAATATCCATACTACTACAAAGTAAAAAATGACGAAAATATTGATGACGGAACTTTAAATATTTCGGACAGAAAATCTTTCTCGAAATTTGCTGAGAAATTACTAATGGACTACAAAAAAAATGGAGAAAAATGGGAGATTAAAAGAATTGATGATTTTATAGAAAACATCAACCGATATGCAGAAGATATTGATGGATATTATAAAAATATGAATTTTGAGACATCTGCTGAAACACCAACTTGGAGAATATTTGCACAAATTCTGAAAGGAGCAACTGTTTATGAATAAAAATAACGCACTACAACACCGTATATAATTTATTGCTAGTCTTAGCCTACTTACGAAAATCCACGCAGATTTTCTATTCGGTTTCTATTTGCTAAATTAGGTGATTAAAACACGCAACAAACCATATACAACAACGTTGTACAACATTTTGAAAAAAACTTTCGTAATCATATTGACCCTAATTGGAATTCTTGCTTTTGGACAAGAAAACAAAATGACTGAAATTGATAATCAATCAAAATCAATCGATTCTGACACTGAATTAATCGAATCAAATTTTGAATTGACTAATGAATCTAAATTAAAGGTTTCGTATAAGGAAAATCGAATTTTTAAAATAGTCCAAGAAATGAATGTTGATTATGGAGAAATAAAATCGGAAATCTATTTAGTCGCAAATAAGCCAATTAAAATAATTGAATCTGAAAGCACGTATTTCTTTCTTACTGATTCTATTGCAAAAATAAAAGGTTACAGTATTGACATCGAAGAAAATTTAAGAGTTGTTTCATACATAACTAACTGGAATAAAAAACAAAGAGAATTAATAGTTACTGGAGAACCAACTGAGAAAAAAAATATCTCTTACGAACTGAATAAATATGCTAGAATTATCAGAAAAGCCGAAATGTTAATTAATGAATAAAAAAACGTTGTACAACACCATGTATAATTAATTGCTTTTTACGTGCTTACTTGCGAAAATTCCTGCGGAATTTTCTCGGGTTCGTAAAAGTTTGCTAATTTAGTTGCTTAACCACGCAACTAACCATACACAAAACCGTTGTAACACATTTACCAAACCAACGAAAATTGAAATTAACTAAAAAACATTTAGGAATTTTTGACACCTACGAAGGAAAAAAATCATCGTTGGAGAATGTTGGAACTTCAAAGGAAAAAGGATTATTCCAAAATGGAGAATTTGAGAAAATAACGGAATTAGTACAAACCGAATACAAAATCAAAAAAAACGAACTTTCAGAATCTGAAATACAAAATCACAAATCTGAACTGAATGTAATATTTGATAACAACTGGAATAAAAAATCGCTCAAATATTTATCGAAAAAATATTGTGAACCTGAAAAAGAACAGAGCACTTTTGACTCAATAATGTCAATGCTTTGGGCAATGTTTGGATAGAATATGAATAAAGCTATTAAATACACTTATATAACCATTGGAGTTAATCTGCTAATAGCAATTGTAATATTTCTATGGCTATTAGCTGGAACTAAAAATCCGATAAAAGATTTAGTTGATTTTATTTTAGATTTTCACTTAAATTTTGGACTAGGAATTACTTCTTTGTTTGTTTCGGGTTATTATATCGGGAACAAAATGCAAAGTCTGATTTGCCAAAGAAAATGGAATTCTATTTTGGTTGGAATGTTTGGACTAATGATAATTTTAATTTGTGGAGTTTTTGGAGGTTCAACAATCGGATTTATTGAAGAAGGTCTTGCAAATGGAGATAGTATTTACGATGCAATTATTGACTATTATTACAAGCCTTTTTTCTGGATATTAATATTTGGATTTATTCCGACTTTTATAGCAGGTGGAATTTTAGGCGGGCAAATAAAAAAAACGTGTTACAACAATGTATAACCGCAATTACGGCGGATTCGACTACGTCCGAATCCACTCGGAATTACTAAAGTCAGTGCTAAACCGAAAATTAACGCATATTAACCCGTAACTGACGGTTATACGAGACCGTTAGCAGCAATGCAATTCGTGCATTTTCGCCTAGTTTATTTTTCGGAGATTTTTTTTTAGACTTTTAAGTCAGATAAATTAAAAAAACTCAACTTATTAAAACTCAGTTGACGTCGGACTTGTTTCTCATCTGCCAAATTAAAGCCTGTGAGATCGTAATCGCTAATCAGCATAACGACGTCGGACTGACTAGCAGAACGTGCAATTCTGAAACTTAAAATAAAAAACTGCTGCTAACACCGTGTATAATTAATTGCTTCGTTTCTGAGCATCTGGAATATTCCTGCGGAATATTCTCAGGTTCGTGGGTTTTTGTTAACTTAGTTGCTCAACCACGCAACTAACCATACACATCAACGTTGCCATCCATTTGAGAAAAACGATTTACATATTAATATTTTTAGGATTTGGAATTAATTTCTGCTTCTCTCAAACAGAATCTGAAAAACGATTTGGTTTGACCGAATTTGACTCAAAAAAGCACGACCGAATTTATCTTGTTCAAATTGAGGATTATCAAAATGTAGAATTGATTGATTTCAAAAATGGAGAATTTAGCGGATCACTAACTCATTCGGTGTGGACTATAAACAGAAAGGGCATAAGAAAAGATAGCATAATTCAAAAAATCACGATTCCGAATTCTATGGCGGAAAAACTAATTTCCGAACTGAATAACAACGGATTTGGAAATCTAAAAGATTGCAACGAAGTTGAAAACTGTATTAGCGGATTAGATGGAACAACGACTTTTTTTAAAGCAATTAAAAATGGAGAAATAAATACTGCTTCCTATTGGGAATTAGAATCAGATTATTATTACAATTTAGATAAAATAAAAGCACCAGCAGAAGTAATTAAAGCAAGAAAACTGATTTCAATTATAAATGCAGAATTTGACTTAAGCAAACAGTTTCAGGATTTCCTAAACCGACTTCCAATTGGACGATATTCATTCAGTATGCAGATAATGAAAAAAGGATAAAAAAAACGTATGGCAACACTGTGTATAAAAAATGCTTATTTTAGTGCTTAACCCAAAGGAAAGTGCGTGTTTGCTTTCTTCCGATTTTCGTTCCGAAAATCCTCGTACGCAAACCCGCACTTTTCATACACAAAACCGTTAGCAACAAGCAAAAATCAGAACGCTGAAAAATGAAAGAAGTCAAAATTGAAGTCTATAACAGAAAAGAAAAAGTTACGACTACTCTTTATGTTGAACAATTATCTGAAAACAAATTTCGGATGATTGACAATGACTTATTTAATAAACAATTGACTTTAGGTGTGGAATTTGAAACTAAAATCAACTCTGAAAAAAAACACGAGGTTGTGAAAATTCTAAAGGAAACGGAATTTATTACTCGAAGATTTGGACTAACACCAAACTATAAGGGATCTGATTATCGAATGCTTGGAGAAGAATTAACAAAAAGAGGCGGATTTTGGCAAGTTGACTTTGGGAGTATTGCGACTGTGAATATTCCAAAAGATTTTGAATTTGACATTAACCAAGTAATTAAAGAATTAGAATTAGTAGAAATAACAGATTAAAATGCAATCAAAATCAATCGAACAATTAGAAAATGACTATTGGAAAGAACAATCTGAATTTCCAACTAATTTGATTAAAAGGTGTTTTGAATACAGAAAAATAAAAGTTTCAGAATTAACAATAGAACAAATTCGACTTTTGATTTCACAAAAAATCGGAATTGAATTTTTAATTGGAATAGCATTAGAAAAACTTGAACAGAATATAATTGTTGAAGGAGATTTGTATGAGGGAGATTTATTAGATTCTGTTTCAAAAGTGCCAACTGAATTTTGGAATAAAAACTCAACTGAATTTCTGAATTTCAAGAATATCTTTGAGTCTAATAAAGAGAAAATTTTATCGGAACTCGGAGAAAAAGAATATAACCGAATTTCGGAAAGAATAAAAGCCAGTTGCTAACACCGTATATAATTTATTGCTGGCTTTTTGCTTACTTTCGAAAGTCCTCGCGGACTTTCTTGGTCGGTAATTATTTACTAAATTAGTTGCTTGAAACACGCAACAAACCATATACAAACACGTTGTGGCACATATGAGAGCAGGAATATTATTCATATTATTAACAATGATTTTTAATTCAGTAAATGGACAAGATTTGAACGGAAAATGGATACTAAAACAAATCGATTCTGGAAATGGAAAAAAGGGTTATCCTGGTTTTCAACTTCTGGAAATCAACAACGACAACGTTGACATTTATACTGATTTCTCACTTAAAGAAATAGTATCAACTTTGACAATGGATAATGGAGATTTATTGAACTATAATAATGAGAAAACCTCTAAATACGAAATTGTTAATGAAAATCATCTAAAATGGTTTATTGACGGAAAAGCAAATGACAAAGCCGCTGTTTTTGAGTGTGACTTTTATCGACTCGAACCAACAATAACAACGCTGAAAAAAGAAGATATTGAAAAACTGACATTCGTAGTAGTCGAAAATGAACGTGAATCTGAATTTAGTTTTAACAAAGAACTCTGGGACAAAGAAACTTTAGAGTTATTTAAAAGAAAAGAAGGCGAAAAAAAAATAATCGAAAAAATTGAATCTACTTTTTTCGTTTCAATGTTTTATAACGGAAAAAGAATTGGCTCAATACCAATTAAAGAAGTTTCGACTGAATTATTAAAACTTTATGCAATTCCTGATGGACCAATGGAAATAATTGCATACCGAAAAAAATAAAATACGTGCCACAACAAAGTACTGTGGCAAAAAACAAGTAAAAACTCATTAATTTTTCACTAAAGTACTTTTATAATTTCCATCATATATTAATCCCGATTTAGCTA
>NZ_QREI01000013.1:0-8209 GCF_003386275.1 Winogradskyella pacifica
TAGCTAAATCGGGATTAATATATGATGGAAATTATAAAAGTACTTTAGTGAAAAATTAATGAGTTTTTACTTGTTTTTTGCCACAGTACTTTGTTGTGCATAGTGCTTTCACGTTCAGCTTGGTTTTCCGATGTTTGTTCTTTAGTTTGTAAATGAGCTCAGGCGAGACATACTCTTTTGCAATTTTTGATGTAGCGTTGGCTGGTGCGAATTGCAAATGTGTATGGTTTTTAGCATTGGCTATCTGTTTCTATATAATATTCTTGGTCTAGGCCTTTTTTTTCTAATTGAATTATCTCAATTAACTCTAAAATTTTCGGTTCTTTTATATCACTAATTTTAAAATTAATTTTTTGATTGTCAAATCGCTCTCTGTTACCATTATTTCTTAAATCACTTTTTATATTCTCAGGAATAAAAAATGTCGCTTTTCCCATTAAGTGCTTTTTGTATTCATTTAAGTAAATCCCAATTCCTGCAATATCAAAGTCTCCAAAATGCAAATAATTGTTTGGGATAGAATTCATCCATTTTATAAAATCTTTATTTTGGTTTTGAGGATAACGAGAAATAAACAAAGGATTTATATTTTTAAATAAGTATTTCTGTTCTTGAATTTGACTGAAATTTTTAGCATTCTCAATTCCAATAACTGTTATTTCTTTTGGAATTTTGAAAGATTCGAAGTCATATACAAAAACAAAGCTTCCTTTAGTAGGTTTGATGATTATGCTTTCATTATTTAGCTCAGCTTTTATTGAACTATAACTATTCACTAAGAAGCCTTTAAAGGCTCTCTCTTTTGATTTTTTAGAATCTGTTGTAATCTTTACAAGTTCAGCACGAGTTGAATTTTCATTTTCTAAAGCCAAAATATAATTGTTCAAATCATTAATTTGTAACTGATTTGCTAAATAAGTGTGTAAATTTGATTTATTTAATAGCTCTAGGGACTTTTTATGTTTCCCTTTTCTATAAATAATATTCTCAGCAACTAAATCATCTATTAATCTTCCTTTAGCAAAACTATTTGGAATTGATTCTTCATTGATTAATCGGACTAATACTTTTGCTATTTTTAATGTTAATTTCATTAATTAAGAACTTTGGTATTTACTTTAACCAATCTATTAATTTTTGTGATATATTTTTTAGTGTTGCTTTTGGATTGTTCTTTCGCAAGTTTATACGTGTATTTATAGTCTGTAGCATTTTGACTTGTTGGTGAACCATTAATTAATAAAATGTTTCTTTCGTTGGCAAATCTCAAAATTCCTTTAACATTATTTGGGTGAAGTCTTCCTATTTCGTCCATCATACAATGTAATTTAAAGTCTTTGAATTTTTTAGATGCACTATCTTTAAAAACGTTGAGAAGTAGAATATTAATCATAGCTTTTACTAAAACATCTGTTCCTTCACTACCAACATTTGAAAGCTTCTCTACCCAACCAGAGTCATTGTCATTTTCTATTATTCTAAATTGTAAATCAAAAGACTCTGAGAGTGTTAACGTTGTGCTTTTTGACTTCATTAATTCTCTCACTAATTGTTTTAATAACTCTACAGCTTTTTGATTTTTCGAATTACTTTCAGACGAAGTAAAAAGATTTGTTTCTCCTAAAGTGATACTGTTTTCATCGTTAAACTCTTTTATCTGAATCAATAACTTCACTATTGGATTAGAACTTTCTAAAGTTTTCATTTCCATTCCTTTGATGGCTTGAACAAAGTTTTTACCAATAAAATCATCATTAATTTTTTTAATGATTTTCTCAATTTCTCCTTTTTTAGAATTTAGTTCAGTTGTTTCTCTGCCTATCAAATGAATTATGTGTGCGAATCGGTCATTTACACGTTTTTCATATTCGTTGATTTTATCTGCTTCAATAAATTCTTTAAGGTCAGAAGCAAAGTCCAAATATTCCTTATCATCATTTAGTTTTACTTTAAAACTAAATATATTCTGTTCGCCAAAATTACCAATAAAGGCATTTGTAGATTGTTGTAACTCTTTAAATGTTTCAATTCCTTTATAGTGTTTATCATTTATTTCTGTAATAATTGAGATTGCTGTTTTTGTCTCAACAATTTCTCTAATTGGCTCAGAAAAATAAATATGAACGCTTTTATAAGTTTCTGACTTTTCTTTAAACTCAATAAATTTCTTTTCGTCAGTTTCAAATTCATCAATTTTAGATTGTATTGATTTCACAAAATCTTCTTGTTTAGAATATTTTGTATTGATTTTATTCAACTCAATTTTATGTTCACTAATTATTGAAGTTTGTTTTTTTTCTAAACTCGTTTTGTCAACTTTTAATTGAGGAACTTTATCAAAGAGTTCTCTTTTATCTTTGTTGTACTCTATAACAATAGTTTCGTTTCCTTTTATATAATCTAAGTCTTTTTCTATTTCTTGTAATCTATTATCAATAATATTCAGCCTTTTCGTATCAGCACCTTTGTTGCCTAATTCTGAGGTTTGTTCTTTTTTTAGCTGTTGAATTCGTTTATCTGATTCGTCTTTACCACTTGAAATAGAAATGTTTATTTCGGAAATTGACTTGTTTTTAATATCCTCCAAAGATTCAATTTCAGTATTTCGTTCATTTTCTTTTAAACTTATCTTACGCTTTATTCCGTTTTTAAGAACTTCAAGGTCTTCTTGAGCTTTTAATTTCTTTGACGCAATTTCATCTAAATCACTTTCTAGTTTTTGTAAAATAGTTTCTTTTTCCAATTTTGCTTTTGAAACCCATTCATCTAAATCAATCTTATTTTTCTTTAATTTTTCTTGGTTTTGAGAAATAATGTAGTCATTTTCAGAAATAACTTCCTTGAAACTGTTTAATTGTTTCCTGAACTTTGTTTTAAGTTTTTGTAAACTATCTTCTTTATTTACATTAAGTTGCTTAATAGTACTCTGAATTTCAATAATTTTAACTTTAAACTCCTCAATTTCTTGATTGTACTCTTTGACCGTTTTAATACTGTTTTTTAAAGTGTTTAAGTTTAACTCTATACCAAATAGAGTAGTGGAATTGCTATTAATTAGTTTAGGATTGAGTTCTGTGTTGAACAAAACGTTGTCTTCATCAATTACCTTTCCGATGTTATTTTGCCAATCATCAATATTCTCATTTAACCAGCCATAGAGAGAAGATTTACTTTGTTGGATTTTATTTTCAATGGTCTCAATTTTTGAAACCAATTTTTCAATTTTTTCTTTTTCTTTTTGGACGGATGCGTTATGAATCCTTTCTACTTCCTTGGCTTCTAATTCCCATTCTTTACGAATTATAACCGTTTGGTTTGTTGCATTTTGAATGATGATTTTTGAACTTGAAATTTTGCTATCTATAGCTTTTTTATCGTCTTCACATTTTTTTAATTCTGATAAAAAAAAGGTTTTATGTTTTAATTCTGATTTGCTTCTTTTTAAGCTATTTTCATTTTCCCTTATTGTTTCTAACTTATTATGACCTTTATTTACTTCATCTTTGTTTTCTTCCTTAATCTGATTTATCAACTTTTGATATGCATCGAAAACTCCAGTCTTATTATCTGCAAAAGCACTTTGGATTTTATTGATTTCTGCATTCTTTCCATTAGCAAACTCTTGATGTCGATTTTGAATTTGGGTAATGAGTGCCTGGAATCTTTGACTAATTTCTGCGAACTTAGAGGTTAACAGATTTTTTTCTTCTTCTAAAGTCTTTTGCTCTGTAATGAAAGAATCTTTCTTTGAAACTTTTGAAATTATTTGATTGATATTTTGGATATCGTATTCCTCTTTCTTTTGCTTTGCTTTTGCTAAATCTGTGGTGATAAGTTTAATATCCGAAACAATATCCTGTTCTCTTCTTCGATGCGTTTTTGCTAAGTTTTCTCTTTTTTTAAGAATCTCGGTTAGCTCGTTGTTTTCTTTTGAAAAATTAGAGTGTAAAATTGACTTTTCGTTTTCTATATAATTAAACCTAGATGCTAGTTCATACGTTAATTCTTTCTTTTCTCTTTTTAGGAAATTGAAAAATCTATATCTGTCAATAATTTTGTCGGCTTGCTTTCTAACTACAATTTGCCCTTTTCTATTTTCCTTGAACCATATTTTAATATCGTTAATCTGAGATTCAAAATCACGTAAATGATTCTTAGCGTAGTTTTCGATATCTATAACAAATTCTTCTTCATTTAGAGAATTTATGATGGTGTCTTTAATGAATTTTGCTTCTAAATTGGTATTTAGAAGTACGTTTTGAATAGTTCTTGGTATATTTTGGTATTGTCTACTTTCTATTAAAGCGTACTTTTTAAGCTCTGGCTTTAATCCAGCATTATCTCCATAAATAATTCTACGAAAGTCTTCATAACTTTTTATTAAATGAGTGTAATAAATTTCTTTTCCAAAAGCATTTCTTATTTTATCCCAATTTTCAAAAGCTCTATTATCATTGTCAATAAATAATGCTCGTTTATATTCAGAATTGAAAAATCGGAAGGCAACCTTTCCATTCACTTTGTATGCTAAGACACAGAAAGGAATGTTGTCTTTTATGATTTCGTAAATAATATATGAGTTTTGATATTCAAAATAGTAATCATCAAACCCTTTTTTTTCTCTCGGTATCCCAAGCTTCGTTTTATTTGCATTATAAAAAAACAAGATTGCACGAAGTAAGGTACTTTTACCTACGCCTTGTGTTCCGATTAAATGAACGTTTCCGTCTAATTCAATTTCAGCGTATTTTACGGATGCACTATTTATGAAAACTATTTTATTTAGGTATCTCATTTTCTATTTCTTCGGGAATATTAATAGCTGTTATAATATCTTTCAGATAATTTAAAGAGGTAAGTACTTTATAAGTTTCCGAAATCTCATTTTCTAAGGTAATAAAATTATCTTTTTCAAGTTTTTCAATTAATTTTTTTATTCTTTCTGAGTAGCTTTTTTTGTCAATTCCTATTTTCTTTAATTTCTCTAGTTTGGTTTTCAAATCCGCATTGTTCTTTAATTGATTTACAATGTCAGATGGTGAAAACCTAAAGCCTACATCAAAAGAAGAATCAAAAGTTTTAAAAAAGTCTAGTATGTCAATCCAATTGAATGCTTTTTCTAGTTTCCTGTCTAAGTCAACATTATTTTCTATTCGACTGAAATAGAAATATTCATTGCCTTGCTCTAATACGTAATTGATTTGATGAAAATATTCGTGTAAATCCTCAAAAGTCTCCTCATCTTCTAGAACTTTATAAAGTTTTTGAATTTCATCATCAGGACTGTTTGAGCAGATGAATTGTCCTTTGCGTAGCACGTCAAATATTTCTGATGTATATTTTGTAAACATTAAAATTTATTTTGAAAATACCATAGCGTATTCAATGCCATTGGTGATTTGGTAATTGTCTTTTATTTTTAATTCTTGTTCATATTGTGAAATGATTTGACAAAATATTGTCACTCGATCATTAAAATCTACTTCTTTTAAAAAATCATAATTTAAGATAAAATTGAATAAATTATCACTTGTAGCAACAAAACGATTTCGTACTTCTTCTAGATTTATCATTACTTCTTCCTCAATATTGTTTTGAAGATATTCATTAGAAATACTTTCTGCTATTTCTGGTTTGAAGAGTAATCTATCTTTATGATTTTTAGCAATTCTCTTAATTGCTTCAAAAGCTTTCTTACTTTCTCTAAGAAAATCAATAGATAAATTTAAGGGTTGATTTGTTCTTGCCTCAAAAATCACTTGATTTTTGTTTGATACTATTTGTCTAATGTCAGTTTCTGCTTCTATAGTAAAATTGTCTTTTAAATATTTAAGTTTTCGTAATTTTTCTAAAAATTTCCCATGCTGTTTTATTTGATTTAGATAATCAATTATCTGTTTTTCTATCTCGATTAGGTTGTGTGAGCATTCTCCTAGCTGATGTTTTAATTCAATAATAATTCTACTCAATTCTTCGTCTAAGGCTCTATTAAAAAAAGTTATTTCTTCTTCGTTAATAAGAGTCAATGTTTGCTGTATCAAATTTGTTACTATTGTTCTTTTCTCATCAAGGTGTTCTAACTTTAATTGTTTGTTCTTGTAATTTGTTTCGTTTTTAAAGGTATTCTCTATATTTCGTCTTAAATCAACTACACTTCTAAGTGTAATAACCCCCATTTTCCTAAATGTCTTTTTTATAAACCTTAAATAACCATATTTTCTGTTTTCGTTATTCTCGTTTAAAAAATAATCTATGTTTTCTTTGATTTTTCTGATGTTTTCATCAATATAAGACAAGTTGATTTCTTCACTTACATAAAGTACTTGCTCGAAAAATTCCAGAAATTGACCATCAAGTTCTAAAAGACCTCCATTTTCTCTAATTACAGATTTTTGTATTAATAAATCAATACGACTATCTTCATAATCGACAAGTTCTAGAGCATCACTCAATCTGTAATCTATGGATTTCCTTTTACTAAACATTTCAGAGATTAGTTTTTCCTCTCTTTTCAGAGCGGTAACTAATTCTTTTATGTCGTTGAAGGTGTTCATTCTTTTGGTTTTGAGCGTTTGCAAGAAACAGCTCTTTTATTTTTTTTAGCGTTGGTTTTTCGCGTTGGCAAAAAAATAAATGTGCTGTTTGTGCGTTGGCGTTTTTAGTTCAAATGTTCAATTTTAGCACGATCTCCGCATTATGCACAACGTGTTTGTATATGGTTTGTTGCGTGGTTTAGCGCGTAATTTAGCAAATAAAAACCGAATAGAAAATCCGCCAGGATTTTCATAAGTAGGCTAGAACTAGCAATAAATTATATACGGTGTTGTGCAACGTTATTTTTTGTTCTCTAATATTTTCAAAAGTTTTTTCGGATTTTGTCTATTGTCCCAAAAAGCTGTGATGATAATTTCTGTGTCATTAAATTTATAGTAAATACTAAAATTACCTAATGAAGCAACTCTTGTATCTTTGAAATCTGTAGCTTTGTAAATCAGAGGTTTTTCGGCTATCTGTTTTGTTCTTTCCGAAACTAGCTTTAAAAGTTTTTTCGAGTAACTATTTGACTTGTTTCTTTTAACCCAATATTCTAAAATTCCCACGAACTGAATGTCAGCTGTTCGTGTCCAAGTTACATTGCGTTTAGCCATTCCAAATTCCTTTTATTCATTGCTTCTTGAGAAATCAGTTTTCCATCTTTTATATCTCGTTCACTCATTTCCAGCATTATTTTCTGTTCTTTGGTCAATTCAACCATTTCAGATTCAGATGAACTCGATGTAATTATTTTGTCAAGTGCCACTAAAAAGTCTTTGTTTTTAATCGATAGTATTTTGTCAATCAATCCGTTTCGTATATTATCTACTGTTGCCATTTTCATTTAAATTTATTTTATAAATATCCGAATAATTGGTCGTTTTTCCTAATGTTGCACAACGTGTTTGTATATGGTTTGTTGCGTGGTTAAGCAACTAAGTTAACAAATAAAAACCGAATAGAAAATCCGATAGGATTTTCGTAAGTAGGCTAGAACCAAGCAATAAATTATATACAGTGTTACCCAACGTTTTTTATTCTTTTGTCGTTACAAATCGGTTAGTTATTAAATTCCATTTATTTTCTTTTCGGTCAAACACAAATCGTATATCAGGTTGATAACCATTCGTTCCTCGACAACCAACTGAAAATTCCGCTTTTTTAAATCGAATACCACGTTGAAAAAATATTCCTCTTTTCGCAGTCACAGAAACGTCTCCAAAAATTATGTCAATCGTATCTTTTGCAACTATTTTGTGATTCAGTCGAATTATGTTAATCGTTTTTTTCTTTTTAATCGACAAGTCAATCAGTTCCTCGTTAGTTAGAAATTTAATTCGGTTAGAAACATCTAATTCCGCAATCCTTTTTCCATAACCACTCATTTCCACGTAATTCCAACCACTTCCTAAAATCAAATCAAGTCGACTGTTTAAAGCTCGAATATAAAGGCTATCTAATTCAGTCGGTTCGATTGAATTCATTCCGTTTTCATTTTGGTCAAGTTTATTTTCTTGTCCAAAACTTACAATTCCGATTAAGGTCAATATGATTACGAATGCTTTTTTCAAATGTTGGGTAACGTGTTTCTTTAGTTTGTAATAAATATCTTTATATAGAAAAAGAGGAGAACTATAACGTGTTTTAGATTAGTGATCCCTTACACGTACGAGTC
>NZ_QREI01000014.1:0-7068 GCF_003386275.1 Winogradskyella pacifica
TCAAACTATTTTTTTGCCTTCTAAACGGCTCTAAAAAATCTTTTGAATGTGGAAATAATAACCAAAAAAGAGTCAACCTATATCAGTATAATACAAAAAAGCAGTAATTAAATTGAAAAATGGATTATTCCGAAACAAATAGACTATCAAGATTAACAGCAATCTTAATTCAATTACAGACCAAACGAATTGTAACTGCTTCGGAATTAGCTAATAAATTTAATATTAGCAAAAGAACTATATACAGAGACATTAAGGCATTGGAACAATCTGGTGTTCCTGTATTAACCGAAGAAGGAAAAGGCTATACATTAATGGAAGGATATAAAATCCCACCTGTAATGTTTACCGAAAAACAAGCAAATGCTTTAATACTTGCAGAACAATTAGTGCTAAATAGTAAAGATGCATCATTTGTCAAGGATTATTCGGAAGCAATAGATAAAATAAAATCAATTCTAAAATATACAACAAAAGATAAAGCTAATATACTTCTTGAACGTACACGTTATGACGAAAACATAAATAGAGAAAGGAATAGTAATAATTTATCAGATTTACAAAATGCATTAACTAATTACAACCTTGTTAAAATAGAATATATCAATAAAGAAAATTCTGCATCAATTAGAATAATAGAACCATTTGCTATTTTAAATTCTGAAAATTGGTATTTAGTTGCATTTTGTCGTTTGCGTAACGAGTTTAGGTTTTTTAGACCAGACAGAATTCAAAAATTAGAAATTCTAACAGAAAATTTCGAACCTCATAATATGACTTTGCAAGAATATTTTGACAAATATAAGTAACTCTTTTTTACCCTTGCCATAAGGCTGTCATCAACCCAATTTACATTTGTAGTATAATTATTTTAAAACAAAAAATGACAACACAAATGAACAAAAGTATTAATTCAATCGAATTTCCAAAATCTACTATGATATCAGTCAATGGTATTGAACTTGAAGTATTTGAAGCAGGTAAAGAGAATAAAGGTAAACCTATTATACTTTGTCACGGATTTCCAGAAAATGCGTTTTCTTGGCGTTTTCAAATTCCTGAACTTGTTAAAGCTGGTTATCACGTTATTGTACCAAATCAGAGAGGTTATGGTAAATCATCTTGCCCAACTGAAATAACAGCTTATGGCATTGAACATTTAACTGGAGATTTAGTTGCTCTACTTGACCACTACGGATATGAAAAAGCTACCTTTATTGGTCACGATTGGGGAGCAAATATTGTTTGGAGTCTAGCTTTATTAAATCCTGAGAAAGTAAATAAAATAATAAATTTGGCTTTACCATATATGCAAAGAGGAGAAAAACCTTGGATAGAGTTTATGGAAGAAATATTTGGACCAGATAATTATTTTGTTCACTTTAATAGACAAGTAGGAGTCGCAGATGCTATTTTGGATGAAAACAAATCTCAATTTCTTGGTAATTTGTTCCGAAAAAATGTACCACTTACAATGCCTGAACCAGGTATGATGATGATTAATCTTGCAAAAGAAGAGAAATCACTTGGAGACCCTATAATGAGTGAAAGTGAATTGGCTGTTTATGTTTCTGCTTTCGAAACATCAGGATTTACAGGAGGTATAAATTGGTATAGAAACCTTGACCAAAATTGGCATTTATTGGCAGACGTGAATCCAATCATTAAACACTCTGCACTTATGATATATGGAGACCAAGATATGATTCCTAAATCTGAAAATTTAACAGATTTTGTTCCTAATGTAGAAGTAGTTAGTTTAGATTGTGGTCATTGTATCCAACAAGAAAAACCTGAAAAAACTAATCAAGCCATATTAAAATGGTTAGAACAGCATAATGAATAAAGAGGAAATAGAAACATATTACCCTAAAAGTCAAACAGATTGGAGAAACTGGTTAGAAGTAAATCATCAGTTGAAACAGTCTGTTTGGCTTGTTTTTTATAAAAAATCAACAAAAGTTGCCTCTATTAGTTGGAGTGAATCAGTTGATGAAGCACTCTGTTTTGGATGGATAGATAGTACTAAAAAAACAATTGACTCAGAAAGGTACATCCAATATTTTAGCAAAAGAAAACCTAACAGTATTTGGTCTAAGGTAAATAAAGATAAAGTAGAATATTTAACTTCAAAAAAACTTATTCGAGAAGCTGGCTATAAAGCTATTGAAACGGCAAAGGCAAATGGTTCTTGGTTTATACTAGATGATGTAGAAGCACTAATTATTCCTGAAAATTTAAAAAAAGAATTTGACAAAAGAGAGGGAGCTTTAGAATATTACGAGAGTTTAAGTAAATCAGCAAAGAAAATTCTATTAAGTTGGATTGTACTAGCTAAAAGAGATGAAACTAAACAAAAAAGAATTATTGAAATAGCAGAAAATGCTAGTAAAAATACGAAACCAAAACAATTCCGATAAAATAAAAACGGCTTACAACAGGGTATAAAAAACATAGGGCGTTTGTGCTAAACCGAAAGTTCTATGCTTATTAACAAAGTCCGCTAAATATAAAATTTGGCGCTTATAGAAGAAAAGATAAAAGCAAAATATTTATATTTAGCTAAGTAATAAACCGAAACGATAGTGCTTATCACCTGCCCTACGTTTCTTATACTGAACGTTGTAAGCAATTTAACCGAACCCCAAAAACACACTTTGAAATAGAATATGAGCGAAAATAAATTTATAGAAAAGTTCCAAAATAAAACTGATTCGGAATTAGAATATATTTTAGAAAACAAAAAAAGTTATGACGAAAAAGCTATTTCTGCTTCAATTCATATTTTGAAAGAACGTAACGGAAAAACATCTGAAATAGAAACCGTAGAGAATGAAATCAAAATTGAAAAGGAAAAGAAACAAATAGCTCAAAAGAAATTTGTCGAAGAAGAAAAAAAGAAAAGCAATATTACGGACGACCCAAACGCACCTGAATTACATTCTAAACGTGTGATTATGGTTTTTTCTGGACTATTTTCCACTATTTTCGGAGCTGTTTTACTTATGTATAATATGAAACAAACCGGCAATAAAACTGGTAGAATTCAAGTTTTGATTTTTGGAGTTTTGTACACAATTGGAACACTTTTAGTTGTCAACTCGCTGAATATTAGCGGAAATATAGCTTTGATTTTTAATATTGCAGGAGGAGGAATTCTATCTGAATATTTTTGGAATAAATTTATTGGAAAAGAATTTGAACACAGAAAAAGAAGTTGGATAAAACCAGCGATAATTTCAGTCTTAATAACGGTTCCATTGATTTTAGCAACAATTTATGGACAATAAAAAACTGCTTACAACACCGTGTATAATTAATTGCTAGGTCACTGCCGACTTACGAAAATTCCGCTGGAATTTTCTATCTGTGATTTGTTTGCTAACTTTAAGGCTTAACCACGCAACTAACCATACACATCAACGTTGGCAACCATATCCACAAACTATCGATAAATGACAAAAAGACAAGTTTTTAGAATAATTTTAGGAATAATAACAATTAGCATAATAGGTGGAATTATATGGCTAAAAAAAACTGAAAAAGAGATTAATCAAACATCTAAAAAATCATTTCGTGAATACAATGCAAAAAATAGAGATTTATTTAATGATAATGATTTTAATGTAAATTTTGAGAGTAATAATATCTTAAACTTTAAAACAAAAATTAAAAACCCTTTTAGTGAAATTATTGAAGAATCTAAATTATCCTTGAAACTTATTTTAACTTACAAAAAAGGAACTTTAAAATATACTTCTATCATTAGAAATAGTGACCCATTTGAACATAGGTGGAAATATTTTGATTTTGATGTTTTCTTTAACCAAATGGATTTCACAAAACTTGATTTAGAAAAAGTCAAAGAATTTCCAGAATATGAAACTCTAATTGACACGTACAGAAAAGCCTCAAAAGGAAAAAATAATAGATACTATTTTAACGACGGCTCATATATTGACGAAAAAGGTTATAAATACAACTTATCATTATATAAAAAAGAATTAAACGATTTAAAAAAACAATATAACAAACAAAGAAGAAATCAATTGGAAAAAGGGCTGATTGAGTTTGAGAAATATTTTTATAATGATGTTTACAGCGAAAATCATTTTAAAGTAAACAGAAATTCTGTTTTTAATTCTAATTGTAATATCCATTTAGAAATATTTGATGATTTTACACAACAAAATGACTCTTTAGACATAAAAACAATACCTACAATAAATTTATTCAAAGTTGAGAAAGCTATTTTAGAAGTTTATTTAAAAGCTTCAAATACAAATGGTTTTTACTTTAACGATAAAGTAAAGTCAATAAATATAACAGAAAAATGGAATGACCATTTTGTTTCTCAAAAAAACGTTAAAACAAAAGAGTATGAAAGTTCTAATGCAATTAAAATATCAATTCCTAATTCATTAGAACAAGGGAAAACTAAAGCGGATTCGCAAACAGGTGGTAAAGAAGATATTTTTGGTCAAACAGAGGTTAAAATAGCTGAATCTGAATTAGTTTTTCAACCAAAAGACACAAATGATAAGACAAAAATAAATATCAAATATTCAAAGAATATTTTTAGCAAAAAACTACCAAAATGGAATCAGCCATTAAGTTCTGAAACTATCCAATCAATAGAGGAATCTACTAAAAACGAGCTTAATTCTTATCATAAAAAAACAAATTCAAACTTGGAATTAAAATGGTTAACTACAGAAAGTGGGAAAATAAATAATAATGTATATACGAAATTATCATATTTAACGAAAAATGTTAATGAAACTAATGAAATTTCATACTATATCTTTTTTAATGTTTATGACAATGTTATTATAACTTACACTCGGAATATAAATAATAAAACGAAATGGGATAGTATATTTTTGGAAGCATTAAAAACATTTGAATTTAAAAACAAAAAATAAAATACGGTTGCCAACACCGTATATAATTTATTGCTGGTTTCTTGCCTACTTGCGAAAGTCCTCTCGGACTTTCTTGGCTGGTAATTATTTACTAAATTAGTAGCTCAAACACGCAACAAACCATATACAAAAACGTTGCCAACAATATAACCCAAGATGCTGAATAAAGATATTTTATATAAAAGATTGTCTCATATTAAACAATTATTCAATATTGGAATTGGACAATCAAGTCAACACGAAAATATAGCTGTTTTTTCGATTTTGGCATTTCACGATAGTATTGAAATGTTTCTTAAACTTTTAGCAGAGCATAAGGGAATTAATGCCTCAAAGTTTAGCTTTCTCGATTATTGGGGAAAAATTCCTGATTTAACTCTTAAGGAATCAATGAGAAATTTGAATGCTCGAAGAGTGAATATTAAACACAAAGGGCTTCTACCTGCGAAATCCGAAATTGAAATCTCAAAAGTTAATGCAATTGACTTTTTTAATCAAAACACAATAAAACAATTTGACATTGAATTTACGGATGTTTCACTTATTGAACTGATAGGTTACAAGAAAGTAAAGGAATATTTAGATAAATCTCAAACTGCATTAAATATTGGTAATACAGCTGATAGCATAGAGAATTGTGCTTATGCATTTGAGGAATTGCTTCACACTTACGAAAAAAATAAATCTGTTTGGGGAGATTCACCGTTTTCAGTTGGTGCAGATATGACATTTATGAGTAGTTTCTCAATGGGAGTATCTAGAGATGGCAACGATAATGGAATTGGAAAATTAGCGGAATTTATAGACAAAGTAAAAGATTCGATTGAGGGACTTCAAAGAGCAGTAAAAATTACAAGCTTCGGAATTGATTATAAAGAATATGTGAAATTTAATATTCTAACACCAACAGTCACAAGATTTATTGGTGGAAATGTGGATTGTCAAATTAGAGGAGAAAGAAAATGGACTAATGAAAATTGTCAATACTGTATCGATTTTGTTGTGAAAAGTGCTTTAAATCTTCAAGAATTTGATTTTGATATTGAGACTTTAGAAGTTGACAGATTTAAACAAATTGAATTATAAATACTGTTGGCAACACCGTGTATAATTAATTGCTTTGGCAAGTGCTTATTTGGAAAATTCCTTCGGAATTTTCTCAGGTTCGTATTTGTTTACTAAATTAGTTGCTTAACCACGCAACTAACCATACACATCAACGTTGTATGTAATTTCCTAAAAAAGTGAATATTTATGAATTTAGAAAATCGCTCGAAGATCTTATCTTATTCTCTTGAATTAGAATATTATGTAAGTTTAGAACTTGCGAAATTATTAGACATAAAGGATTTTAAAAATTCTAAATCATTAGGAAATAAATCTTCATCTTTAAGTTTAAATCAAAAATTGAATTTATTATTAGACTTTGAAACAATTTCATCGAAAGAAAAAAGTATAATTGAAAGTTTTAGTTCTATAAGAAATCAATTTATGCACAATATCGATGCAACTTCATATGAATATGTAATTAATCAAATTAGTGGATTATTAAATCGACTAACAAAACTTTATCCTGAAAACTTTAAGTCAAATAATAATGAAATGAGCATTGAAAAATGTGTCGAAAATCTTTATATAGATTCTATAAAAATCCTATCGAATAAAAAAGGAAAAAAATTACAAGATGCTATTTCTGAAAGTATTGCGGAAGGAAGTGAAATGCTTTATGAAAATTTAGATGAAGCAATGAGTAAAAACCTTAATGAGTTTGAAAAATCAATGGAAAAATATTCTGGAGAATTAATTCCAAAATCAGAAGTTTTGAGACATTTAGCAATTTATAATCTTAAAGTCACAATAGAGAAAGTAAATGGAATTGACAAATTTAAGAAAAGCGTTCACGAAAATTATGAATAAAAAACTACATACAACACAGTATAAAAATAATGCTTAGTTTAGTGCTTAATCAAGAGTTCGTGCACTTTTGTTACGTCTGATTTTCCTGCGGAAAATCCTCGCACACAAAACCGCACTATTCTTATACATAAACGTTGGCATTCATTGAGCAGAACCGTTAGAAATGACAATTATTAGTAATTTAAAACAAAACGTTTGACTTTTAGCTCGTTTACGGAATCGGAAA
>NZ_QREI01000015.1:0-6732 GCF_003386275.1 Winogradskyella pacifica
CGTAGTAAAAAGAGGAACACCTTATGTCGTTCTTCAGCAATATGCAGCCTAAAAAATAAAACTAAATATTACTAGGATTTGATCTTGGAATACGTGTATGGTTAGTTGCGTGGTTTAGCAACTAAATTAGTGAACTTTTACGAACCTGTGAAAATTCCGCAGGAATTTTCGCAAGTAAGCACGTAAAAAGCAATTAATTATACACGGTGTTACCTGTAGTTTTTATTTCGCTATTTTCTTTAATAATTCAGCTGTTTTTGGTTCAATTTCTCCATTGTATTTTAAATCGGAAGCTATTTTTTCAGTTAGCATTTGGTAAAAAACACAAGCGTTTAAAAAAGCTCCGTATTTATTTGGATGAATATCGTCTTCATAAAGTTCAATTTCAGGATAAGATGTTCTAACTTCATAGTATTTGTCTCCATTGTCAGATTTTAATATGTTATTCGATTTTGAAACTAAATCATATGATTCATTAATTGTGGTAATTTCTTGTTCTAAATTCTCCATGATTGGCGAGCAATAATCAATATCTTTAATTGATTTGTCAATTGAATATCCAGAATAGCAATATTTCTTTGGATATTCTCTTTTTGATGGCCACGTATTAAATAATATAAATTTACAGTCTTTATTCGTAGCTAATTCTTTAATTCTCGATATAGCTCTATTTACTTTTAATTCACGATTTTCTGGAATTAAAACACTAACAGTTCCAGTTTGTAGAATTATTATATCCCAATCTTTTTCCACTATCTTTTTTTCGGTAAGAGTTATAATTCTGTGTTCAGTTGTCGATTCAGGTTTGCGAGATAAATGCTGAGACAAAGAATAGCCTGGATAAGTGCTTTGGTCAATCGTAATATTCGTATTTGTTTCATTCAGCATCATTTGAAGAGTTTGAGGCATTTCGTGATAATAAGTCAAACTGTTTCCAATAAAGAGCACATTTAATTCTTCAGAAAGTTCTGTATTAAGAGATTTGCAACTCGTAATTGCAACAGCTAAAATGATTAACACAAAGTTTCTCATAAATTACAGGTAACGTGTTTGTGTATGGTTAGTTGCGTGGTTTAGCGAGTAATTTAAAAAATAATCACGACATAGAAAATCCGAAGGGATTTTCGTAAGTAAGCACGTACCAAGCAATTAATTATACACGGTGTTAGCCACAGTTTTTTTCGCTTGAATAGTTAAAAATTATAGGGGTTTTTATATTCCTTTCCGATTAACTCCTTAGCTGATTCTATAAATTCATCAAAATCTTTAGAATATTGTTTTAATTTTTCTTTTTCTTGATTTTCACTTTTAGCTTTCATAATATAGTCAATTCTAAACTGATAATGTTTGTCAAAAAGTTCTTGCGCATAATCAAATTGCTCATAATATATTGGAACGCAAAGTTGTGCCATAGGTAGTAAATTTTTACCCTTGCCAACACTTCTCAAATCCACGCCATCATCTAAAAATCTAACACGTTCTTGTAAGATGTTTTCAAAATAATTTTTAAAACTAATATGTTTTCTACCGTCTAATTCGTTGATTAGGTCATTCTCTGCATTTTTGATAAAAGATATAGGAAGATGTTGCTGTTTTGAAAAATCCGATTGATTATATTGGCTATCGTTTAATTCCAAATAAATGTAGTCTATAGAAATACCATAACGTACTTCAGATTCTTCATTAAATTTTTGAAGATACCATTTATTGTAGTCAGTTAAATTTAAACTATAGCCAAAACGAAAAGTTATAAAGACTTTACCATTAAGTTCGTCGAATATGAATCTATAGTCTCGTCGATAAAGACTAATAATAAAGGAATATCCATTTCTGTATAAGATAAAACTACTGTCGGTTTTTTTATATTTAAATCCGTAATCCGAAAGTTTTTCCGACATTGGATTCATAACTATATCGTTAATTATTTTATTAATTGATGATATTTTCATAGTTTTTTTTCAAATTGTGGCTAACGGTTTTGTGTATGGTTAGTTGCGTGGTTGAGCAACTAAGTTAACAAAAAGGTACGAACCTGTGAATATTCCGAAGGAATATTCCCGATGAGAACTTACCTAGCAATTAATTATACACGGTGTTACCTACAGTTATTTTTAATTTTTATATTAGTGTATGTTATTTATGTCAATTATACTTTTCGTAATCTCGGTTTATATCTTTCTGGCATATTATTATGAATGGGAACATTCAAAAAAACATTGGCAAAAAGGAATTCCTTATTCTAAATTTGACAGAACTCTAGGCATAATAATCTCTATTGTTATATTAATTTTTTCTCTGTATCTGTTCGTGCAATCCTTTTTGAAATAGTTATTTTATTCCAAATTTCACTAATTCAGGTTTTATTATTATCAATTCTTTTTTTCTCGGAAATTTTCCGTGTTCAAAAGTCAATTCAATACTATTATTTTTCTTTTCCAGCTTTTTTAAGTCAACATCATAAAAGTCCGAAATCACGAACGTTTTATTTTCATAACCTAATTCAGTCGGTTGAATCAAAATATGAATATCTGTTTTAGAATTTTCAGTTTCCAGAGGTAAACTTTGTCCATTGTAAAAAGTCATTACTCTCACAAAAAAGTCATTTCCATATCCCGATTTGACTTGGTCAAAATTACGAAGGACTGATTCAAATCCCGATTCAGACGTTTGATTGATTTCAGATGTGTGTTTATAGACGAAAAAATTGTCTGAAACATCTAAAGTATCTTTAAAATCCTTTTTGTCAATTAATTTCCTTTCTCCGCTTTTTAGTGTTTCCGCAACATTTATTTCAGAATCCGTAGATCCTACGAAACGATAATAATCAGATGCTTGGGTGTTTTCTAAATTCTCAATTTGCTTTTGTAATTCCGAAATCTGTTTGTCTTTTTCGGTCAGTTTTTCAGTCAGCTTTTTCAATTCCGATGAAGTTTGTTTTGAATCACAACTTGCAATTAAAATCAATGTTAAAATCAGTAACGGAATGTTTTTCATAATTGTAGGTAACGGTCTTGTGTATGGTTAGTTGCGTGGTTAAGCAACTAATTTAGTAAACAAATACTTGCCAGAGAAAATTCCGAAGGAATTTTCCAAATAAGCACTTGCCAAAGCAATTAATTATACACGGTGTTACCACACGTTTTTATTCCGTTAATATTCTTTTTATTTCAATATGTTGATTTTCATTAGCCCAATCAATTGCTTTCTTTCCTGATTGGTCTATTATGTTTTTGTCAGCTCCTTTCGTTATTAAAAACTTTGTTACTTTTTTGTGCCCTCGTAAACTTGCCCTTATTAATGCAGTTTCTCCATATTTGTTTATAGAATTTACGTTGTCAAATCTATTTAACAACATTTTTACGAGTTCCAGATTTCCTAAATCTGATGCAACGATTAATTCGGTTAATCCAATTTCTGTTGGAATTCCAATTATTGCTCCAGAATCAATCAGAAACTTTGCACATTCGGGATGATTCCTAAAGCAAGCTTGAAGAACTGGATTTTCTCCACCTTTCAAAGTCAAGTTTATATTTGCTCCAAGTTCAGTAAGTTTTTTTAATGATTTTAAATTTCCGTTTTCGGATGCGTACAGAACAGCAGTCCAACCTTTTTCAGATTGAGCATTTAAATCAGCTTTATATTTATGAAGTAATTCAATGATTTCCACTTGGTCATTTACAGAAGCTGTCATTATTGGTGTAACTCCATCGTTAATAATATTATTTGGGTCAATTCCGTATGAAAGTTGATTTTCGATTTTATTGTAATTTCCAGATGCAACATATTGTTGAAAAGTCAGATTGTCAACTTTTTCTTTTTTATTGCATCCAAATAGAGAAAATGCCATAGTTAAGGTAATTATTATTCGGTTAAAACTGTTTTTCATCAAATGTGTGGTAACGTTGATGTGTATGGTTAGTTGCGTGGTTGAGCAACTAAGTTAACAAAAACCCACGAACCTGAGAATATTCCGCAGGAATATTCCAGATGATCAGAAACGAAGCAATTAATTATACACGGTGTTAGCAGCAGTTTTTTATTTTAAGTTTCAGAATTGCACGTTCTGCTAGTCAGTCCGACGTAGTAGAGTAGATGAGTGACTTAGATCCCAACAGAACAGAATTTGGCGGATAAGAAACAAGTCCAAAGTCAAATGAGGTTTTTATAAGTCCAGTTTTTCATTTTAACGTTCAGAATTGCACGTTCTGCTTGTCAGTCCGACGTCGTTATGCTGATTAGCGATTACGATCTCACAGGCTTTAATTTGGCGGGTTAGAAACAAGTCCGACGTCAATTGAGTTTTAATAAGTTGAGTTTTTTTAATTTATCTGACTTAAAAGTCTAAAAAAAAAATCTCCGAAAAATAAACTAGCCGAAAATGTGCGAATTGCATTGCTGCTAACGGTTTTGTGTATGGTTAGTTGCGTGGTTAAACAACTAATTTAGTAAACAAATACGAACGCGAGAAAATTCCGCAGGAATTTTCCAAATAAGCACTTGCCAAAGCAATTAATTATACACGGTGTTGGCAAATCGTTATTTATTCATAAGGTAATGTTTTAATGTCATCTCTTATTATTTTCAAATAGTTTTGATATATGCTGATTAACTCTCTATTATTCTTTTTTAAAATTCCGAAATTGGTTTTCAAAACGTCAAATTTTCTTTTAAATTCTGCATTATCATCAGTTTCGATAAAATTTACCGAATGAATATTTTGTATAGATTCGTAATTTTCTTTTATTATTTCTTTTGTTTTGGATTCGTTAAAGTCATAAAATAAATTTATGTGATAATGTTCAAAATGCGGAAATTCTATTAATCTCTTTTGGTAACTTGAAATTAATTCTTGCGTGCTTTCAACTAATTCTTCAGCTCCTTTTCGGTCTTCTTCTATCATTTCATATTTGTCAGCAGTTAAGCTGAAAAATCCAATTTGATATAAATAATATTCAGACGCTTTTTTGGCAGATTCAATTTTCTCTTTCCAGTATAATTCTTGTAGTTCAACTCTTTTTTTTGATTTGTTTAGATAATTATCGACAATAGTTTTTGTCAAATAACCTACAGCTCCAAATACGATTCCAAGCAACCAATTTTCTGGTGTTTCTAGTAAAGATTTAAATATATTCATTTTTCGTAGTGCTCTTTTTTTATCCTAACTTAATTTACTATTAAAAAACCATATATAAGTACAGCAATAAGTGTTACTACAATTTGAACTTTATGAGTAATCCAAGATAGTCTTCCTAATTGTCTAGTCAAACCTCTTAAAGTCATAAATTTTTGTTCTAATAATTCTAAATTCAAATAATCTTTATCACTTATTCGATAGTTTTTACCAAACATAACTTTAAAGTAACTAATGAGATTTTTTTCATTAGTCTCATCTGGAAAATCATCAGAAAGTAATTTGTCAAAATTTTTCAATGTTTTTTTTCTTGTTTTGAGAATGTTACTTGTAAACCTTAAATCAAATAATCTACTAGTCACAGAAATCGTTCCAATTATTATTGATAAAAACGTAATCAGCATTGTAATGAAAAAAAATATTACATTCCAATTACAGTCATTTGTTGAGCTTATTGTCCAATCAGAATATTGGTCTTTTTGACTTATCATAAATCCCATTAACCCAAATCCAATGGTTAAAAATAAATTTATTGAATATGCCATTTGGTTGAAAACTTTATCTCTCCAAAAGTGATGTCTTATATCGTATTCTTTTAGTTTTTCTTCTTTTTCGGATTCTCTCATAATGTTTGCCAACGTGTTTGTGTATGGTTAGTTGCGTGGTTAAGCAACTAAGTTAACAAACATTTACGAACCCGAGAAAATTCCGCAGGAATTTTCGCAAGTAAGCACGTAAAAAGCAATTAATTATACACGGTGTTAGCAACTGGCTTTTATTCCATTTCATATTTCCAATGTAAGTTAGAATAAACCAAATAAGTAATTATTAATCTTTGTGTTTCGCTTTGAAAATCTACCTTATCGACTAATTCAGTCAATATTTCTCTATTCGGATAGGAATTTAGTTGGACGTTGTCCTTTGTTCTTAAAATAAAGTCATAGTGTATTTGGTTCTTGAACGAACTCATTACACAATCATAAAATAACTCCTCAAAAAATAATGAAGTCATTAAATTGTTCTCAATGAAATAATTATTAGAATTAAATTCGATGAACTCTTTCTTGAGAAATTCAGTTTCGTCAATTCTTGAGATTAGAGACAGATAATCTTTTTTATTAATTCCAGAAAGTAACTTTCCGTTTTCTAAATAAATTTCAAATTTTTTAATTGAATCGAACACACTAACTGATTTTTCAATTTCCGATTCCGTTGTATTTAAAGGATAAAATATTCCTCTTTCAAACGTTTTGGTATTAATGCAATTTTGGTATTCCGATTCTGACTCGTATTTGTTGCTTTCACACGAGAGAAAGAATAGCGTAATAAATATTGATAGTATGTATTTCAATTTTTCTGCGTGAGTTTTTTCAGCTTGTTGCTAACGTTGTTGTGTATGGTTAGTTGCGTGGTTAAGCAACTAATTTAGTAAACAAATACGAACCCGAGAAAATTCCGAAGGAATTTTCCAAATAAGCACTTGCCAAAGCAATTAATTATACACGGCTTAAGTTTACAATTCATTAAATTTAAGGATAAATTAGAAAGAACAAAAGAGAGGAATAAGGTTAATATACACGCAGAAGCTTTAGACTTCGTCA
>NZ_QREI01000016.1:0-6420 GCF_003386275.1 Winogradskyella pacifica
CGTAGTAAAAAGAGGAACACCTTATGTCGTTCTTCAGCAATATGCAGCCTAAAAAATAAAACTAAATATTACTAGGATTTGATCTTGGAATACGTGTATGGTTAGTTGCGTGGTTTGGTAGCTAATTTAGCAAACTTTTACGGACCAGAGAAAATTCCGAAGGAATTTTCCAAAGAAGCACTTGCCAAAGCAATTAATTATACACGGTGTTGGCAGCCGTGCTTATTTTTTTATAAGCTATGTTTTTAATAAATGATAATTTAAGATACTCCAATTAGCTAACTAATTAACTTAATAAATAAATCTAGAGATAATCTGTTTTTAGTCCTGCGTTGTTGCTAATCAGGCACGCATTTTACGCTCAGCTTGTAAATCCTGCGTTATATTTTTAATATCGAGGAAACTTGGCAATTTCAAGATTTTACGTATAATGAGTTAGATGACTATTCTAGTTCCGTAAGAAATTAAAATTTCCGGCTCTATTTTATCTGATTTTACTTACTTAAAATTCTAAAAAAAATCGCGAAAAAGAAACTAGGCTTTTTTTTTGTTTAACGTAGGTGATTTTGAAATGTTCAGTTAAGGTTTAATTTGAACGAAATTGTCCAGGTTTTGGTTTAATCATTAGTTTTTACCGTAATATATTCGATAAGCTTTAAATCCATCGTTTTGCATTTCCAAATAAAGGTTCTTTAATAGCGCGAATAAAGAAAACCTGAAGGCAGGGTAGGCGAAGGTTTTTGCTGTCGAGGCGCATTGCTGCCAACGTGATTGTGTATGGTTAGTTGCGTGCTTAAGCAACTAATTTAGTAAACAAATACGAACCCGAGAAAATTCCGAAGGAATTTTCCAAATTAGCACTTGCCAAAGCAATTAATTATACACGGTGTTAGCATACGTTTTTTACCAATCTCTCCATTCACTCGCTATTCCATCTTCATAAGTGTGAATGTCAATTCCAACAGAGTCAGCTATGTTGTCAAAAATATCACAAAGTTCCTCTCTTTCTCCTGTTTCAATAAAGCAACCATCCAAACTATCATTTAGTTTATTAAACTCTAAAACACTTAATTTGATTAGTTCAATTTTATCATTCTCTTTTAAGTCTTCACTCTTTTCAAGTTTACTTATCAGTTTTGATATTATATTTTCGGCTTTCTTACAGTTTTTGGAATTATATTGCTCAAGACCATCTTCATATTTTTCCTTCCAATCTTTTATCGATAAAGATTTAAGTATAAATTGTAATTCAGATATTTGTTCCTCATGATATTGCTCTATGTCGACTCTTTTATTAAGATACTCATCTAATCTCTTCCATTTTTTTAACTGTTCTATTTTACCCATTTCTTGTAATTTTTCAACTAGTGGGTAATAGTCATTTTTTTTAACTCCTACACCTAATGGTTTAATATATAGGTTTTCAAGTTTTGACAATGACAATAAAAATTTTAGCGAGTTTAATTCATTAACTTCTGATATAAGTAAATTTGTAATATTTGGCAATTCGCCTAATGCTGATGCATCTTGCAGTTTTTTACAATTGAATAAATGAATTTGTTTTAACGCATAATTTGATTCGCCTAGTCCATTTAATGATAATAATTTAGGACACTTTTCCAATCTTATTTCTTCTAGCTTTTTTAAGTCCGATAATCCATTTAAATTTTCACAGGACAAAGAATAAATCTCAAGTGTTCTTAAATCAGTAAAATTTGAGAATTCGGCAAAATTATTTTTGTTGTAATTACGCATATAAACATGCCTCAAATTTGTGAGCTTATCAAAGTTCACATATTTCTTTGGTCCTATACCATTTATAAAGATTAATTCTGGGAAATTATCAAAGTCAAAAATCTCATGATGATTTTCGGAAATTCTTAAATGTGTAAGCTGATTGTGAATCATTAAAGGGCTTAAATCATCAATTTTAAATTGAATGTAAATTCCTTTAATATTTCTTAATCGTTTATCTCTTAAAAAGTCAAGTGTATTGGTTTGTAGATGAATATGTTCAATTCCTAGTTTTTGGGTTGCTCTAATGCATTGTTCTATGTTATTATCTGAAAACCAAACAGTATCCGTAGACTTCTCAAACCTTTTTTCAAATGGTTTTAATTTTTCAATTCGGACACCTTCGAAATTATTCTTGTTCCATGAACTAAAGATTTTTTTTAAAATGCTCATAGTTTTTTTTAAATGTATGCTAACGTTTATGTATAAGAATAGTTGCGGGTTTGTATGCGAGGATTTTCCGAAGGAAAATCAGACGTTACAAACACGCAACGACCTTTTGATTAAGCACTAAACCGCAATTGTTTTTATACGGTGTTACCTGCAGTTTTTATTCTCCAATTATTGTTTCAGTTTGTCCAGACAATACTATTTTTTCCTTATTCCAATTTTCAAATTCATAAATAGTCATATACTTTTCAGACATTTTAGTGTTTTTATAAGGGCTTTTGTCATTATTCATTTCTCGGTCAATTTTTTCGCAAGCTTTTTTGAAATCAGCAAATAACTGTTCTAAAACAAAGATTGTTTTTCCGTTAGATTTTGTCAAATGTTTTTCTAAATCAATATTGTTTTTACATTTTGAAGTTAAAAGAATTTCTTTTCCAGGTCTATATTGGTGTACTAAAGGACCTCGTAAATTTTGATAAATCCAAGTTCTATTTTGTTCATACCACTTGTTATTAAACCAATGTTTTAATGAATTTTCAAATCTGTTTTGTGATTGTCCGAATTCATTAAAGTCTTTTTCATCCACAAATGCCCCTAAAAATTCAATTCCAATCGATAATATTATAAATGCTTGAAAGTCGTTTTTTGAGTTAATAAACTCCTGTATATTTTCAGTCAAAAGTGAAATATGCTTCTTGGTAGTCGTATTTTCTTGATGTGCTGAGTTAATTTTGGCGGTCATTTTTTTCAAATTGCAGGTAACGGTTTTGTATATGGTTTGTTGCGTGGTTTAAGCACTAAATTTAGCAAATAAAAACCGAATAGAAAATCCGCGAGAATTTTCGTAAGTAGGCTTGAATTAGCAATAAATTATATACGTTGTTAGCGGTTCGGCTTTATTTGCTTTTTATTCAGTAAGCCAGTTAAATGCTTTTTCAAAATATCGTTCAGCATAAATTAATCTTTCCTGTTCACCGCAGCCAAATGTGTGAGTTTGACGCTGTGGTGAACCAGGTGAAGGGATTGCAATTGCTAATATTTTTCTATTCTCTACAATAAATACTTTGCCAATGTCATTTTTTATTTCGTTGGTATTACCTCCAATTTCATTTATGAATTCCGATTGGAATGTCATACTCAAATCGTTGTCCTTTATGCCTAATGGGTTTCTGTTATAACAAATAATTTGTTTTTCTAAGTCAGATAGTACTCCTTTTGAAGTGCAAATTATTTTAGTTACTCCATTTAAAAGTAGTTGACTAACAATTTCCCTATTCCAAGTCTTTTTCCGTAGAGCAGAATCTTCAGAACTATATGGGAAAGCTATTTTTTCTCCAGTTCGTTTATTTTTTTTATAACTACATCTCTCACAAGATTTAATTAAATCACTAACAGCAATTTTTCTTTTCTCTAAACTATTAAGAATTAGATTTGGATTCCAAGGTTGATTTATAGTGTTGTCTATAAATTGACTATATTTTGTCCATAAACTGTTTCTATTACTTCCATAAAAAAAGCGAACTGTTCCTTCATTAAGTCTATTTCTTTGTTTTAATCGGTTGTCTTGGTCTGTACATTCGTAAACAGGGAAACTACCTAAAATCAATTTGGTAGCTCGGTTAATTTGACCTTGTATCAAATATGGATGAGTTTCAATTTCTCCTATTGGCATATTGTCGGGTGTCGTTTTTTTAGCTGACCGCTAACGTTGTTGTATATGGTTTGTTGCGTGGTTAAGCACCTAATTTAGCAAATAAAAACCGAATAGAAAATCCGCGAGGATTTTCGTAAGTAGGCTAGAACTAGCAATAAATTATATACGGTGTTGTAATGCGTTTTTTATTCCGTTCTGATTCTCTTATTTCCACAAGCTGCACATAATTTAGCTTCTGGTGTTCTATATGGTTTTCCACAATTTTCACAATCAGGACCATACATTCCGATAGCGTGATGTACAATTGCATTAGGTTCAGTTTCTCCAAATCCAGTTAAATCATTATAGTAATCTAAAAGTTCTTGTCTGTCTTTTTTTTAAACTTTAAATCCTTTTGCATAAAGTTTGGATGCGATTGCGTGTTCTTCTTTGTCTAACATTGGAACGTCCATTTTACATCTCCAGCAATATTTAATTTCCATTTCCTATTATTCTTGCTTTCTAAATTTTGTTCTAAAATTAGAGAGACTAATTCCATTTGGGTCATAATTCCTAATCACAAGTTCAGTTTTAGTCAATTTTTCAAGGATATAACTCCGATTTCCCAAAGTCAGAATCGAATCCTTTTTTTGATATTTAAATTTTATTCCAGTATCATCAACTCCAGTAAAATCAGAATTCAGCTCGATTGTAATTCCGTCGCAAGAGTATTCAAATTCTTTTCCACTAAAGGCGTCAACACTTTTTGTAGTTCCGTCTTCAAGTTCTTTATGATAACATTTCCATTTTCCGACCAATTCGTTAGAAACGTTTTTCAAACCAACACAAGAAGTCAGAATTATTATTGAAATCGTAATTATGTGTTTCATTCAGATTGTTTTATTTAGTATTAAATTCCGATTTTAATAATCTTTTTAAATTCCAAAAATATTCTTTGTCAACTGTTAATTTTATTGCGATTCTTGATTTTCCGCAAATGCATTACAACGGTTTTGTGTATGCTTAGTTGCGCGGTTCAGCGAGTAAGTTAACAAAAACCCACGAACCTGAGAATATTCCGAAGGAATATTCCAGATGAGCACATACAAAGCAATTAAATATACACGGTGTTGGCAGCCGTGCTTATTTTTATCTCCTATGTTTTTTAAATAAACGATAATTAGATATATTTCAATTAGTTATCTAATTAACTTAAAGATTAAATACATCGAGAGATAATCTGTTTTTAGTCTTGAGTTGTTGCTAATCAGACACGCATTTTCCGTTCAGCTTGGAAATCCTGCGTTATATTTTTAATATCGAGGAAACTTGTCAAATTCTAGCTTTTATATATAATGAGTTAGATGATTATTCTAGTTCCGTAAGAAATTAAAATTTCCGACTCTATTTTTTCTGATTTTACTTACTTAAAATTCTAAAAAAAAAATCGCGAAAAAGAAACTAGGCTTTTTTATTCCGGTGTTTCTGTTTTCTAACCGCAATTTTCCGTTCTGCTTGTAATTCCTGCGTTATGATTTTCATTTCTATGTTTTGAAAATCCGATGTTATATTTTCTTAAAATTCAGATTGGTATAAGTTACAATTTAGCGTTGGATTTTGCCGTACACGCATTGCTGCCAACGTGTTTGTATATGGTTTGTTGCGTGGTTTAAGCAACTAATTTAGTAAATAATTACCGACCAAGAAAGTCCGCGAGGACTTTCGTAAGTAGGCTAGAAGCCAGCAATAAATTATATATGGTGTTGCCAGTAGTATTTTATTTGCAGACATTTTTTCTTCCAACTTTCACAATTTCTTCAATTCCGAATTTGTCAAATTTCTCAAGTAAATCAGTCGCACTATTTTGTTTCTTAAACTCAAGTTCTTCTTTGTAAAGAGGAATTAAAGTATAAATATCAATAGTTTTATCGTTTTCAAGTTCAATTTCAGTAAAATCAGCTGATAATTCCATTGAGCTGGCTAACATTACGGAATTAAATCCAATTCCTTCTGCAAGTTCATCATCATCTTCGTGTCCAAAAGTATGTCCAAAACCTAACCAAGTTTTATTTGGATGTGGTAACATCATTAATTCCTTCATTATTCTAATTGGCCAATAATTACGTTCATCGCTAAAAGACTCATAGTTTAAATTCCATTCTTTTGGTAGCAAAATCATAACTTCTGCAAATTCAGACGATTCTATGTCTTCAGGAACTTTCATTGGTAAAGCACTCATTCCACAGCTCAATAAAATGTGATACGGTCTATCTTCTGTAGCTTTTATAAAAAAAATGTCTCTGTGAATTATTTCAGATTCTATTTCGTCAAATACAACAATGTCTGCATCTTCATCAAAGAATTGGTCTAAATGACTGTCAACAATTTCAACACTATTAGGTACTTTATCGCTCATATTTTTTTCGGCATTTTGGGAATACATAATTGTTGAAACAAAAATCAGAAAGATAGTTTTATAGTTCATTATTTTCATTTGATTTCGGTTTCTGTATTATACTGATATAGGTTGACTCTTTTTTGGTTATTATTTCCACATTCAAAAGATTTTTTAGAGCCGTTTAGAAGGCAAAAAAATAGTTTGA
>NZ_QREI01000017.1:0-6355 GCF_003386275.1 Winogradskyella pacifica
CGTAGTAAAAAGAGGAACACCTTATGTCGTTCTTCAGCAATATGCAGCCTAAAAAATAAAACTAAATATTACTAGGATTTGATCTTGGAATACGTGTATGGTTAGTTGCGTGGTTAGGCAACTAAGTTAGCAAACTTTAACGAAACCGTGAAAATTCCGCAGGAATTTTCGCAAGTAAGCACAAAAAAGCAATTAATTATACACGGTGTTGGCAAATCGTTTTTTACCGATTGTGCTTTTAATTGACATTCATTCAAAATATTCTATTTTTCTCTTAATAAAACTATTTTTCCCAATAGCCTTAAGCCAATTACCATTTTCATCATAATCTTTTAATACTTTAAAAACTGTTCTTAATTTTTGCGAATCATCTCTTTGTTGATATTTTTCAATTAGTTCATTAAATTCATTGTAAATATAAGTGTTAAGAATATTTTCATAATCGTTAATAAAACTGATTAAATTACCGTTAATATCATAAGTGAAATGGTCATTATTTTTATACTTATTGTTGATGAGTGGTCGTGTTTTTTCTATTAACTGCCCTTTCTTATTATATTTGAATTTATATTCTTTATTCTCTTTTCTTAAAATTCGAAAAATTTTATTTACTGTCCCGTTTTCGTTTAAAATTATACTGTCCTTTGAATTAAAATCAAGATTATGTTTAATAACAGCATTGTCTAAGTATTTAATCTTCGTTATTATTTCACTTTCTCTTGTTTCTGAATTAAATCTCTTAACCTCAATTAAATTGCCAAAATCATTGAATTCGTAATTGTCTTCTATCATAGAATATATTGGAAAATGTTGTGAATAGAGAGAATGAGAAGCTATATATGTAATATTTCCGTTAGAATTGAATTTACATATGATACTATCTGTTACAACTGGTTCACTATTCTGAATATTTTTGTCATATGGATGTTTTAATTCTTTATAATGATATTCTTTAATAGTAGATACTTTTCCTTTTAGTTCCGTCTTTTCAATGTCAGAAATATATGGTGCTACTAAATATTCATATTTAGGTTTAATTTGAGAATATATACTCAATGAAAATATAAGAATTGAAAAAGTTATTATTTTTTTCATTATAAATTTAGATTTGTTGCGTTAAGTTATTGAATAGAGCGATGTTCCTTTAAATGTTTGCCAACGGGTTTGTGTATGGTTAGTTGCGTGGTTGAGCAACTAAGTTAACAAAAAGGTACGAACCTGTGAATATTCCGAAGGAATATTCCAGATGAGAACTTACCTAGCAATTAATTATACACGGTGTTGGCAACAGGCTTTTCTTTTAGATTATTGATTTCAGTTATTAATTCCGCTTTTTGGTTTTCGGTCAATTCATTAAACAATTTGACTTTCTTTCCTTTGTAATTAAATATAATTTCTCCCATTATATGGCTAAAAAGTAATTTTCTATTCAATGCGATATTCCGTAATGTTTTGTCATAAGTTGATAATGAGTTTTCTTGGATTTCATTCCGAACGTTTTCCACGTGTTCCAATTCAAAAGTTTGTTTTTTTGTTAGAAAAGTTCCTTTTTTTGTTAAAGTCATTATTCCATTTTCAATCCGTAATTCTTGTCGTCCATTAATCAGCCACAAAAATTGTCGTAATCCGATAGACGCGACAATTGGATGAACAACAAAAAAAACAATTATAAATCCCGTTGTAATTTGGGTTTCATTTGTATACCACTCTATAAATCCAGAAAAAAATAGTAAGCAAGAAAACAATGTAAATCCAAGCGCAAGAAATGTGTTTTTCGAATTATTCGATGCGAACAAGCTATTGCTTTTAGGTAAGCACACATACTTTGTCCTATTCAGACCGAAAGTGAAAATTCGGCTGTATTGGTATTGAAAATTTAGTGCTTTATTCTTAATATTCATTGGTTTGTTCAGCTTGTTGCCAACGGTTTGGTATATGGTTTGTTGCGTGTTTCAGCGAGTAAGTTAACATATAATAACGACATAGAAAATCCGAAGGACTTTTCGTGAGTAGGCGAGAAGCAGCAATAAATTATATACGTTGTTGGCAGCTGGTTTTTATTTCATTCATTAATTTATAAAATTCAGTTCCGCTAAATTCAGACCATTTTTTCGAGTACAATCGTTTCTCATTTTTAATCAGCCTAATTTCAGGTTCAGAGCTTTTAAAATATAGTTCAACATTATATAACTTTATAACCCAACTTTTGAAATGGTCATTTGGGTTTTTTAATTCCAAGTTATTGTGAAATACTATTCCATTTGATTTGAAAATTTTCGCAAACACATTGTTCCAGTATGAGTAAGTTCGGTTTTGAGTTAGTTCAAAGTCAACAATGTCAGATATAATTTTTTCAAGTCCACTATATTCATCAGTTCCGTCAATTCCGATTAAATTTCCTGTAATTCGAGTCGCATTTATATTGTACCAGCCCATTCTGGTTTCGTAAAATCAAAAGTCCAATCTGGAAATGTTGTTACTCTCATTCTTTATAGTTCGGGTTTTGTCAACTTGCTGCCAACGTTTATGTGTATGGAAAGTTGCGTGCTTGTATGCGAGGATTTTCCGAAGGAAAATCAGATGCAAGCAAGTAAAGCAACTGACATTGGTTAAGCTAAAAGTAGCAATTTTTTATACACGGTGTTGCCATTAGTACTTTATCTTTTTAATATTTCCATTTCACTCCTTGATTTCAATCTTTTAGTCAAAGAGAAAATTATAATTAATAGAATTATAACATAACCAATAATATTTTTGACGATACCAAAGTTTGCCAAAAACAAAACAATTCCCGTTATACTGCGACCACTTCCTATAATTGAGTATTCAACTCCACTTTCCATTTGAATTGCTAAATAAAGAGACCATAAAAAAATCCCTGTCATAAATAATAAGGCAAAAAATTGTGGTTTCGCATATTTTAGAACACTTGGTAATTCGGAACTATATTTAAAATTCGGATTATCTTGTTTTATAAATTCAAATATTGCGTTTTTAGTATTCTTATCTTTTATTATTAATTCTTCTTCAGAATCATTTCCGAAAAATATTTTAATTTCATTTTTTCCGCTTTGATTTTGAATTTCTTTTATATAAGAATATGGAATGCTAAAAATATTTTCTAAAAAAGATAGATTGGTTGATTCTGAATTTAGTCTATTAAGTTCTTCTTGTATCGGATTTCCTTTGTAAATAGTTTTATCTTTTATGAAAATCAATTTATTAGATTTAGAATCACTTATTTTCCAAAATTTCTGCATTCGTTTTAGGGTTTTTGGGTATTAATGGCAACGGTTTTGTGTATGATTTGTAGCGTGTTGTCAGCACGTAATTTAGCAAATAAAACCCAAAATAAGAAAAACCAGCGGTTTTTCGTAAGTAGGCGAGAAGCAGCTATAAATTATACACGGTGTTGCCCATCAGGTATTTGTTTTTCACGCATTAGTTTTTCAGGCGCAATATATTCGTGCGTTGTTGATTTACATGTAATTTACTTTTTTACTTAAAAATCAAAAAAAAATCTCCGATTTATAAACCAAAGTTTTTCACGAATGTTTAGCGATTCTGCTATTCAGCCAAAAGTTGTAGGATTGCGACATTTTCGATGCAATTGACAAAAGTTGGGCAAATCCAATTTCGTAAAATTCAGCCGTAACGTTTAGCGGAACTGCTATTCAGCCGAAAGTTGATGGTTTGTTAAATTTTCGATGCGATGATCTTAAGTTGGGCGAGCGGGAATTCAAGCGTAATATTTATCACATTCCGCAATTCCGCACGAGTAAAAAGTCCAGCGTAATATTTGTCACGTTCAGATTGTTTTTCGTTCGTAAATAACTAAAAACATTAATGAAAGCAGGATGTTTGTTGGCTTGGGATACTTGTGGGCAACGGTTTTGTATATGATTTGTAGCGTGTTTCAGCCAGTAATTTAGTAAATATTTACCGAAATAGAAAAGCCGAGAGGCTTTTCGCAAGTAAGCACAGACCAAGCTATAAATTATATACGTTGTTGTCTATTGTTTTTTATTTTCCAGCGTTATATTCTCACGTACTGATTTCGTACGTTTTGTAATTCCAGTGTTGTTTTAGTTTTTACTTAAAAATCTCAAAAATTTTCCGAATTAGAATTGCGTTTTTTTATACAGTTTTGATTCCGATATTCAGCCGTAACATTTAGCGATTCTGATATTCAGCCGAAAGTTGAGGATTTCTAAATTTTCGATGCAAAGAATAGAAGCAAGGCAAGCCAAATTTCTTGCGTAATATTCCGAATGAGTAAAAAATTCAGCGTAATACTTTTTAATATTCAGTTTTGAATTCCAGCGTATTTTTTGATGTAAATATTAAGAAGCATGACTGAAAGCCTTGAAATTGTTGGCGCTCCAAAATGATAGACAACGGTTTTGTGTATGGTTAGTTGCGTGGTTAAGCACCTAATTTAGCAAATAAATCACAGATAGAATATTCCGCAGGAATGTTCGTAAGTCGGCAGTGACCTAGCAATTAATTATACACGGTGTTGCCACCAGTTATTTTATTCCGACTATTTTTTCAATCGTTTCTTTTTCATAATCAAATTCGACAGTTTTCGTTCTGTGAATTGGACTATCAATTCCTAAAATCAGATTTCCACTAAATGACCTTAAATCTAAAACTCGGAATTTTTTCTTGTATTTAGTCAGCGTTTGCTTTTCCAAGTCTACAATTCCAATTCTTTGAAAAGTTCCGTTGAAAAATGACTTTTCCCAAATCGGAATTGCTGCTTTTAATCCATTTCTTATCCAAATTGCTGGTCCACCACAATTGTTTCCAATCAAAATACTTTTATTATCATTTAATTTTATTCGACAAATTCCACGTAAAGGTGCTCCCATTCCGATTTCGTTCAGTTCAGAGTATTCTAAAACTGCTTTTTGGTCATTATTCAGACCGTTTGAGTTTTCATTCGGAAAATCCCAAGCGTTTGGATATTTCAAAGAATCTATGGAATAGCCAATAATCCGGCTTATTGAAAGTTCGTCAAATTTTAAAGCTTGTAAAATTGTTCTAGCTAAATATTTGTCTTTCTTTTTTGCTTTGTCAAACGTGTCCATTAATCCACTTGCAAAAAGGCGTTCATTTCCAGTCATTCCTTCAATTCCGACAACACTATTTGCTTTTTCGTAAATTTCTTCGTTCGTCATTTTTTAATTGGTGGCAACGTTGTTGTGTATGGTTAGTTGCGTGGTTAAGCAACTAATTTAGTAAACAAATACGAACCCGAGAAAATTCCGAAGGAATTTTCCAAATAAGCACTTGCCAAAGCAATTAATTATACACGGTGTTGTAGGTAGTTATTTTATATACTCAACTGTTGAATAAAGAGCAATTATATCAGGTGCAAATTCAGGATTCTTTATGTTCGTTTTAATATTTGTTATTAGTTCATTTATTTTTGTTTTTAACCAATCTAATTTTTTCTGGACATCTTCATTTTCTTCATCGTAATTACTGAAAAAATTCTCTTTTAGGTTATTGATATATCTATATAAATCATATTCTAAATCATCAAACTCTGAAGAAGATTTTTGGACGTAATCAATATAATAATGTCCATCGTTATCTTCGGTGACTATATCCATAACATATTCCTTTTCCTCTTCTTTCGTGTGATTTTCTGAATGATATTGTAATCCATTTTCAATTACGTTCTTATCGACAATAATTCTCGGATATTTTGAGAGTTTAGATTCAATATTATAAGCATCTACTAAAGCTGGCCCAAAAACAACTTCATCTGTATGAATTAATTTTCCAATAGCAACACCACCACGAGTCAAAAAACCTTTATTTGCTAATTCCATACTGACATATAGTAGATTTAATAATGTAGAAAACAATTGGCTTTCTTCATCATACTTATATGATATTACTATTGAGTCCGAAAAATGAGTTACTATTTTAGATTTAGATAAACCTGTATCAGAGGTAATACTTTTTGATAGGTTTAAAATCGATTGAATTGACTTGATTTTCTCGATATTATCTTCGCCAGCTGAATTTATAGTTTGATTCAAATGTTGCTTAAAACCAAGTATATCTATAAAACAGCAAATTCTATTTTCGTAATTCATATGAGTTTGAGTGGTAATTACCTACAACGGTTCGGTGTATGGTTAGTTGCGTGGTTAAGCAACTAATTTAGTAAACTTTTACGAACCTGTGAATATTCCGCAGGAATATTCCAGATGCTCAGAAACGAAGCAATTAATTATACACGGCTTAAGTTTACAATTCATTAAATTTAAGGATAAATTAGAAAGAACAAAAGAGAGGAATAAGGTTAATATACACGCAGAAGCTTTAGACTTCGTCA
>NZ_QREI01000018.1:0-5641 GCF_003386275.1 Winogradskyella pacifica
AAAATTAAGCGGAATAAAAAACTGCGTAGAACACCGTGTATAATTAATGGCTGGTTCTCGCCTACTTACGAAAATCCTCGCGGATTTTCTATTCGTTTTTTATTTGCTAAATTAGGTGCTTAAACACGCCACTAATCATACACAAAACCGTTGTAAGCAATTTAACAAACGCACGTAAATGACTGAAATTGAATTTTATAAATTAAAGATTTTTGAAAAAAAAAGCGTTATTGAATTGAGAAAACAGAACGCAAATATGACGGAATTAATTAATTCTTGGTATTGTTCTGAAAAATATAACGCAATACAGAAGTTTAAGTCATTTATTCAAGCAAAATTCAATCAGATAAAAACAATGGAGAATATCAGTGTTGAATTAAGTAACGACGAAATTTATGAACTGTTTGAGTGGTATGAAAAACAACCTAAAACTTGCTATTATTGTAATTTACCTGAAAGCGAACTAGAGAATTTGCATTCAATGAATGGTCATATTAATAAAAGATACCCTAAACGAGGTAAATCATTAGAACTCGACAGAAAAATATCTAGTTTACCTTATACCGAATTTGATAATCTTGTTCTAGCCTGTTATTGGTGTAATAATGCCAAAACAGACACATTTACTGAAAAAGAATTTCAAAAAATAGGACATGAATTTCAAAAGATTTGGCAAAATCGACTTAATAAAATATTGGAATAAAAACTGCTTACAACACCGTTTATAATTAATGGCTGGTTCTCGCCTACTTACGAAAATCCTCGCGGATTTTCTATTCGGTTTTTATTTGCTAAATTAGGTGCTTAAACACGCCACTAATCATACACAAAACCGTTGTGTGTAATTTGAGAAAAACCGAACTGAAATTTGAAATTGATGAAAAATTTATATTTAATTACACTTATATTAATTGCATTTAGTTGCAATGACAAAAAAGAGGAAAAAGATTTTAATGAAAACGATAAACTTATAATTGAAAATAAGAAAGAACCGAAAACAGAAAACGTTTTAAGCGAAGAGAAAACTAAAATTCAATTAGAAGATACAACTTCAAAAACATATGTTGCACTGAAGTTTATCAACGACTATGTTGCGAATTCTAACAAAATGAAAGAACAAATAGGAATTATTGAATGGGTAAATTCTAATCAGGATGTTAGTCAAGAATTTAAAGGAGAACTAACAAAAATGATTGGAGATGCTTATGAATCTGAACCTGAATACGGACTTGGATTCGACCCGATTTTTGACGCTCAGGATTATCCCGATGACGGTTTTAAACTTGCTGAATTTGACTCAATTTCAAATTATTTGACTGTAGAGGCTAAAACTTGGAAAGGTTTTGTGATTAAAATGAAAATTAAAGAAGTGAATAATAAATGGCTCGTTGATGGTTGTGGAGTAATTAACATACCGAAAAACAAACAAGCGCAGAGATAAAAACTACACACAACACCGTATATAATTAATGGCTAGTTTTAGCTTGCTTACGAAAGTCCTCGCGGACTTTCTATCTGTAATTTATTTGCTAACTTTAGTGCCTAAACCACGCAACTAATCTTATACAACAACGTTGTGGTTAATTTGACCCAAACCAAGAAACAGAGTAACTAAACGAAAAACATCGTTTACTTGCAAAAGAATAGCATTTACTCATTCTTGTTTTTGGAATTATTAAAACCACTTTAAATTTGAATCACTAACTTTAAACGATTTTGTATGATGAAACAGAAATTAAAAATTTACTTGAAATTCGGAATTCTACTCTTTGGGATTTCCATAGTATGCTTTACTTGCCAAAAAGACGATACCGTATTTGTTGATGAAACTACGCAACAAACTGAATTTAAGATAAATTTAGTTAACAAATTCGAGTTATCTAAAAACCAAAGAATTAATAATATCGTACAGTCCTTACCCAATAAAAATGATGTATTGCAAAACAATACTAACCTACAAGCAAAGATGACCTATATAGAAGCATACGATTTCTATGTAGATGATGAAATAGCTTACCATATTACTTCTGGCAATTACGAATCCTACACTTTTGCAATAACAAGAGCACAAGATAATGGTCTTACAGAAAACTTATTGTTAAGCAAACAAGCAGATGGCTCATACAAAGCCGCAATAATGAGCTATGATTTAAATGAAAGCGATAAGCAATCCGTTAAAAATGGTAATATGCCAATGGATTTGGCAAGCAAAACAACGGTTAGTGGCTTACAAAGAATGTCTAGTGGCGGTGGAGACAGCAGAATAATATTTACAAGATTAGACGGTAGTTGTTATTATTACGAAGTAGATGCTCATAGTTATGATGTTGTTGTTTGGGAGATAGTAAATATTGATTGTCCAGAATTACCAAATGATAATTCTGGTCTTGGAGGCAGCTTAAATAATGGCACAACTAATAATGGGCCAAATTATACAGGACCAGACGGAGGTACTTTAAATGGACCAGTTACAGACCCATTAGGTGTATTATTAGGTAACACTAATGGCTCTAATGGTGGTACTACAGGTGTTGTGCCAGACCCAGACAATACTGATAGCGGAAACGATGGAGGTGCACAGGGCGAAACTACAGATTGCTTGCAATTAGACGCTAGTGGTAATTGTGCTAATGCAACGGCTGTGCTTATTATTGATGAAGAAGAATTAGGCAGGAAGAAAGAATGTAGAAAAATTACCAATTTGTTAGAAGATACGCCAAATTATAAAACTAAATTGGTGGAACTGTCTTCTGATGCTAATCTTAATTCACCTCTCGAAAAAGGAGCAGGTAAATTGAAAAATCAAGATGCTATTGAAGATTATGAGGCAGAAGTTGGATTTCCTCAAATAGAGATTGATATATCTGGCGTTAATAAATTTGAAGCCCTTGCTCATAACCACCCTACAACAAGCCCATTTTCTTTGTCAACATTTTCACCTCAAGACTTAATGCATATTGCTAAATTGATACGGCTTAACAAAATAACTGATAATTTTGTAGCCTTTTTAACCACTAAGCAGGGCACACAATACGCACTCACTATTAGCAATCCAACAAAATTTTTAGACCTCTTCTTTTACAAAACCTTTGACCCTAAGATTGGAATTAGAGATATTCCACCTACGCAACAAGCAAGATATTGGGCGTCTAAAGATGCTTTTATTCCTTTATATGATAAGTATTTTAATCCTGATATTCCAGACCATAAAATAAAGGCAACTGATCCTAATGATCCAAACATAGATACATTGAATGAAAACGACCTTAAAGAGTTCTTAAATTTTATGGACGAAGCTAATATTGGAGCTCATCTTTTTGAAACTGATGCAACCTTTAATATCTTTACCAAGTTAAAACTAAAAAATGGAGAGCCTCATAGAGAAAATCCTTGTAACTAAAATATTACACATTATGAAAAATATACTTTATACATTAGCAATACTATTACTATTTTCTTGTAAATCACAAAATTTAAGTGCACAATCAAGATATACTATGAATAATTTAACGCCTTTCATTGGTACTTGGGAGTATCAAAATGGTAATGAGATTTTTAGAGTTTCTATTTATGAAGATAATCTCTATTTAAAAGGAGATTATTGGTTTATAGAAGTTAATAATGGTGTAGAAACCATTATTTGTGAATCCAATTATAATATCCCTAATACAAATATTTATAACGGGTATGTCATTTTTGGTGGCTCATTAGATGGTATAAAAATGGGAGCTCAGATAGATGACAATACCATAGATTGTGAAAACGGTTTAGATGCAAGAAAAGGAGTAGATGGGACTTTTGGTTTAACCATACAATCAGGATGTTTAGGTTGCCCTATAACAGCAGAATGGAAAGTGAGCATAATTAGAGGTATGCGAACAGTAGGTGAACCTAGAGAATTTAGTATTCCTACAGATGTTATTATGACCAAAATGAATTAAAACTAACCACAACAACGTATATAAAAAATAGCAGTTAAGAGCTTAATCCATGGTTTCGTTCTTTCTGCTATCTTTGTTTACAAACTGAAAATAATTGCATTTTAACCTACTACTTTTCATATACAACAACGTTACCATACATACCCAAAAATGCCGAGAATTGAACTTCAAACTGAAATAAAAGCCGAAAGAAATATAGTATTTGACCTTTCGCGAAGTATCGATTTACATAAAATTTCGACTGAACATACGAATGAAGAAGCAATCGCTGGAAAAACAAGCGGATTAATCGGAATGAACGAAAGCGTAACTTGGAGAGCAAAACACTTTGGAATTTATCAAAATCTGACTTCCAAAATCACGGAATATGACCGACCAAAATACTTTGCGGACGAAATGGTAAAAGGAGCTTTCAAAAAATTCAAACACGAACACCACTTTGCGGAATTGAATGGCGGAACTTTGATGACCGACTTTTTTGATTATCAATCACCTTTTGGAATTGTAGGTAAAATAGCTGACAAGCTGTTTCTCAAAAAATATATGACTGAATTACTAACTGAACGGAATCGAATTGTAAAGCAGTTTGCGGAATCTGAAAGGTGGAAAGAAGTAATAACTGAATAAAGTACGTATGGTAACACCGTGTATAATTAATTGCTGTTTTCTGCCTACTTGCGAATATTCCTGCGGAATATTCACGGGTTCGTAAATGTTTACTAAATTAGTTACTTAAACACGCAACTAACCATACACAATCCCGTTAGCTGTAATTTGAACCAACTTTATGGTAGAAAAAAAAGACATCGAAAAATTAATTATTCAGAACAAAAAAAGTACTCTTAAAAATCATTGGAATGATTCCTTTTCCTATAATACAACTAAATATAGCGGAGAAATAAAACCAAATGAAATCCTTATCTGGAGGTCATCACAATTTTTGAGGAGTGTTTATCCAATTTTCCATCTGACTTTTGACCAAAACAATAAATTGAACGGAATAAAAACAGAAAAAAATCCTTATCACAAACTTCTGAATAAAGCATCAACTGGATTTTTTATTTTGCTTGTTTTAGTTTTATTAATCACAACGAAATTAGAAATAGCTGTCGTTGGAATTATTGGAATTTCTCTAATTGCAACTTTATTGAGTTTAGTTATGTCCAAATCAAAAAAATATGAAACAAAACTTTTGACTGACGAACTTAAAGAATCCATAGAAAATATAGAGCAAACAAATAATCCTGAATTGATTAACAAACCCAAAACGGAATTAAAGAAAGAAAAGATTAAAGAATGGACTTTTACGAAGATTTTGACAAGACTTCTTCTCTACCCTTTTTGCTTTATCCTTTTATGGTTTTCGATAACTGGATTTTTACCTGGAGGAAAAACATTATACGGAATATTTGGTATAATTGTCGCTTTAGCTTATCCAATTGCTGATATATTATTAATAATCGGAAAAAATAAAAACTACAGCTAACACCGTGTATAATTAATTGCTTGTGACTTGCCTACGTGGAAATTCCTGCGGAATTTCCTCTCGTTCGGTTCATTTTTGCTAACTTAGTCGCTAAACCACGCAACTAACCATACACGTATTCCAAGATCAAATCCTAGTAATATTTAGTTTTATTTTTTATGCTGCATATTGCTGAAGAACCACATATGGCGTTCCTCTTTTTACTACGGCAAAT
>NZ_QREI01000019.1:2500-5340 GCF_003386275.1 Winogradskyella pacifica
TGTTACGGCAATGCTGGGGTTGTAGGACCACGATATTAGAAGCAGGATGAATTAGAATTGTTTGGAAAGACAAGCCGTAGACGGTGATAGCCCGGTATAAGTAAAGAATGTGGATATAGTGGTATCCTGAGTAGTGCGGGGCACGTGAAACCCTGTGTGAATCAGTCGGGACCATCCGATAAGGCTAAATACTCCTGAGAGACCGATAGTGAACTAGTACCGTGAGGGAAAGGTGAAAAGAACCCTGAATAAGGGAGTGAAATAGAACCTGAAACCATACGCTTACAAGCGGTCGGAGCAGACTTGATCTGTGACGGCGTGCCTTTTGCATAATGAGCCTACGAGTTACCGTTGCTAGCAAGGTTAAGTGATTAAGTCACGGATCCGTAGCGAAAGCGAGTCTGAATAGGGCGCTTTAGTTAGTAGTGGTAGACGCGAAACCGTGTGATCTACCCATGGGCAGGGTGAAGCTGTGGTAACACACAGTGGAGGCCCGAACCGGTTGACGTTGAAAAGTCTTCGGATGACCTGTGGGTAGGGGTGAAAGGCCAATCAAACTCGGAAATAGCTCGTACTCCCCGAAATGCATTTAGGTGCAGCGTTGATTTATAGTTTTATAGAGGTAGAGCTACTGATTGGATGCGGGGGCTTCACCGCCTACCAATTCCTGACAAACTCCGAATGCTATAAAATGTTAATCAGCAGTGAGGGCATGGGTGCTAAGGTCCATGTCCGAGAGGGAAAGAACCCAGACCATCAGCTAAGGTCCCCAAATATATGTTAAGTTGAATAAACGAGGTTGAACTGCTTAGACAGCTAGGATGTTGGCTTGGAAGCAGCCATTCATTTAAAGAGTGCGTAACAGCTCACTAGTCGAGCGGTTCGGCATGGATAATAATCGGGCATAAACATATTACCGAAGCTATGGACTTATTAATAAGTGGTAGGGGAGCATTGTAGTGTCGTCGAAGGTGTTCTGTGAGGGATGCTGGAGAAGCTACAAAAGAAAATGTAGGCATAAGTAACGATAATGCGGGCGAGAAACCCGCACACCGAAAGACTAAGGTTTCCTCAGCTATGCTAATCAGCTGAGGGTTAGTCGGGACCTAACGCGAACCCGAAAGGGGTAGTGGATGGACAACAGGTTAATATTCCTGTACCTGCTCACACTAAAAGTGACGGAGGCGAAAAGTTAGTGCGTACTGACGGAATAGTACGTTGAAGCGAGTGGTAACACCGCGATAGTACACTGAGACTCCGGTCAAGGTGATAATCTAGCAAATCGACTTCCAAGAAAAGCGAGTGAAGCAGCCCGTACCCTAAACCGACACAGGTAGTTGGGATGAGAATTCTAAGGTGCTCGAGAGATTCATGGCTAAGGAACTAGGCAAAATCGACGCGTAACTTCGGGAGAAGCGTCGCCTTCCTTCGGGAAGGCCGCAGTGAAAAAGTCCAGGCGACTGTTTATCAAAAACACAGGGCTCTGCTAAATCGAAAGATGATGTATAGGGCCTGACACCTGCCCGGTGCTGGAAGGTTAAGTGGAGGGTTTAGAAGTTTACTTCGAAGATCTCAAATGAAGCCCCAGTAAACGGCGGCCGTAACTATAACGGTCCTAAGGTAGCGAAATTCCTTGTCGGGTAAGTTCCGACCTGCACGAATGGTGTAACGATCTGGACACTGTCTCAGCCATGAGCTCGGTGAAATTGTAGTATCGGTGAAGATGCCGATTACCCGCAGTGGGACGAAAAGACCCCGTGAACCTTTACTATAGCTTAGTATTGGCTTTGGATAAGTAATGTGTAGGATAGGTGGGAGACTTTGAAGTGGCGTCGCTAGGCGTTGTGGAGTCATTGTTGAAATACCACCCTTTGCTTATCTAGAGTCTAACCTCTAACCAGGGACAGTGCTTGGTGGGTAGTTTGACTGGGGTGGTCGCCTCCAAAAGAGTAACGGAGGCTTCTAAAGGTTCCCTCAGCACGCTTGGTAACCGTGCGTAGAGTGCAATGGCATAAGGGAGCTTGACTGAGAGACATACAGGTCGATCAGGTACGAAAGTAGAGCATAGTGATCCGGTGGTTCCGTATGGAAGGGCCATCGCTCAAAGGATAAAAGGTACTCCGGGGATAACAGGCTGATCTCCCCCAAGAGCTCATATCGACGGGGGGGTTTGGCACCTCGATGTCGGCTCGTCACATCCTGGGGCTGGAGAAGGTCCCAAGGGTTGGGCTGTTCGCCCATTAAAGTGGCACGCGAGCTGGGTTCAGAACGTCGTGAGACAGTTCGGTCTCTATCTACTGTGGGCGTTAGAAATTTGAGTGGATCTGACTCTAGTACGAGAGGACCGAGTTGGACGAACCTCTGGTGTACCTGTTGTTCCGCCAGGAGCATTGCAGGGTAGCTACGTTCGGAAGGGATAAGCGCTGAAAGCATATAAGCGCGAAACCCACCACAAGATGAGATTTCTTTTAAGGGTCGTGGAAGATGACCACGTTGATAGGCTATAGGTGTAAAGGCAGTAATGTCATAGCCAAGTAGTACTAATAACCCATAGGCTTATTGTTACTTCGACTTCGCTCAGACGACCAGCAATGGTTAATGAGCGAGTCTGTTTTTTTATTAAAGTATACGTTACGATACATATCATGTGATTTTTTCAATATGTCAACAATATTAGTGTTGATTATTTATAACAACCCAAGTTCTGATCAAAATCAGAATAAAAACTTAAGGTGGTTATAGCGACGGGGCTCACCTCTAACCATTCCGAACAGAGTAGTTAAGCCCGTTTGCGCCGATGGTACTGCTTTACTGTGGAAGAGTAGGTCACCGCCTTTTTT
>NZ_QREI01000020.1:0-4477 GCF_003386275.1 Winogradskyella pacifica
CGTAGTAAAAAGAGGAACACCTTATGTCGTTCTTCAGCAATATGCAGCCTAAAAAATAAAACTAAATATTACTAGGATTTGATCTTGGAATACGTATAAGATTAGTTGCGTGTTTTAAGCACTAAAGTTAGCAAATAAATCACAGATAGAAAGTCTGCGAGGACTTTCGTAAGTAGGCTATAACCAGCAATTAATTTTATACGGTGTTGGCAGTAGTTTTTTCTTGTTTTTCTTTCGGTTTTATGTTGTATTTCTTTAAAATTTCAGGATATAAGTTTCGTGCTGATAAATATTCGGATAATTCAATTTCAAAATCTCCATAGACTTCAAATAGTTCTTTCGTTGGTGCATACTTTTTCTCATATTCCCAATAATGTTTGCTAAATAAATCTGAAAATTCGATTGACTCTTTACATTTTTTAATATCTACCAAAACATTATTAAATAACTTTATTTCTCCACCAGTTTCAAAAAATGTTTCTCCATTTTTAAAAAGAATTAAATTTGTCTTTTTCCAATTTTCAGTTTTTTCATAACCACTTGAAAATCGTAAATTACTTTTCTCGTATTTTAGTAACCAATCTATCATTGATTTTTCAGAAGAATTATCAAATTCAACAAGTGCTTTTTTGCCAGAATTTTGATTTTTTGCTAATTCATTAAAATTTTCAATTGTGACGTAAATTGATAAAAAAGGCCATACAAAATTATAATCCCAATCAAAGTTTTTTACAGAATTGTATAATTTTTTATTGTCTTTAAACCAAGAAACAAATTCCTCAATATCTGTTATTTTATTCTCATACTTCTCAAATTCTTTAACAGCAACTTCTACTTGTTTTTGAAGTGAAGCAATATGAGATGAAGGATTGTAGTTTTTACTTTCGTCTTTTTTGAACCTAAAATAAACACAGTTTTTCTTAATTAGATTTTCCTCATTTTTAAAATCACTACATCTAAATAAATCTACGATTTCATTATTCTCCTCTTTAAATAGCAAGTCTAAATAATCATTGTTTTTTGTCAAAAAAGTATAACCATTGCAACCTTTATAGCACTTGTTACAAGTGCCTTTTGATACTTTCTCAAATTTAGTTACTCCTTGTTTTTTTAAGTTATCAAATTTATCTCTCAATGTTTTGATAAATGCCCCTTTAGAAACTTCCATATATGCTTTGTTATTGTCTAAAACGACATCTAACAATTCAATATCCATTTCTGTTATGCTTTTTATTACAGTCTCTTTTTTAGTCATTATATTATAAACTTGAAATTATTTTTAAGGTGTTTTATTAATAATTCCATCTAGACTGTCTTAATCTTTCTTCATCTTTATCTGAATTATATTGAGCTCTTTCTTTAGCTTCTTCTCTTTTCCTTAATAAGTCAAATTCTAGTTTATAAAGTTCTTTAGAGTTGTTTAGGGTTGAATAACATTCTTTGTAAGTTCCGGAAAAGATATTTGCTCCTTGAAAATCATTAAATTCAGAGGAACCATTACTACTTAAGTCTAAATAAGGTGTAATTTCTTCAAAATTTGGAATGTATTTTGAATAGTATTTTTCTGGTATAATGATTTTTAAACTACCATCGTTTTCAATTAATTCATAACTCCAACCATTATCATTTGGTACAGTTCCAATACAGGAAACCTTTGCTATATTAAAATCTAATTTCTTAAAGTTTAAATGAGGAACTTTCCATTTATCTTTATGATATTTTTTAAAGTTAGAAATATCATCAAACTTGATGTCTCGGATTCGATACTCTCTTATAACAAATTTTTCATTTAATTCAATATTTTCAATTTCTTGAGCATTAAAATTAAAAAAAGATGACTTATCTATAAACTCATAATTTTGTTTTGATATCGATGAACTATTAATTGTATCTATATAGTTTAATAGTTTAAACACAGATTCATTAAAATTATTTTCGAAAATCTCAAAATATGGTTTGTTTAAATAGCGAGTTAGAGAAAATTCAAAGATATCTGTTTTTGAAGGGATGTACTTATTCAATTCTTCGTCATCATCATTGATGTTTGTTGATAACTCGATAAAAATATCTGAATATTTCTCTATAAATATTTCTTTTAAATCTTTTTTAAATTGTAACAAATAGGGAACATTCCATATATCATTTTCTAAACTTATCTTTAAATTAATAATTACATTTTTATATTCAGATATTTTGGTAGAAACAATCAAATTGTCAGTTGAGAAAACATTTATTGGTTGATGAAATACACTTAATAATTCAGGTTCAATTTCAATAATTATGTTGTCGATATTTATTTTCATAATGTTTATGAGTTTCTGAAAATTGTTAGGAATTACTAGTGTTTGTTGGTTTTCCCAAATTACTGCCAACGGTTTTGTGTATGGTTAGTTGCGTGGTTAAGCAACTAATTTAGTAAACAAATACGAACCAGAGAAAATTCCGAAGGAATTTTCCAAATAAGCACTTGCCAAAGCAATTAATTATACACGGTGTTAGCATGCGTTTTTTTAAATTATATCTTGAAACATATTGAATTTGATATTTTTCCTTTTCATAATGGCTGGTCTGTATTTTTTTATTTGCTTAAGAATTTCTTTTTCAAGTTTCCTTTGAGTCCATAAATTATATAATGTTTTTGAAACAAACCATGTTTCTACATGTTTTATCAGTATATCACTAATGAGTTTGATTTGTTCTTTTTGATTATAACGTTCTATTTTATTTACATCAATACGACCTTTTAGAGTTTTGTCCGAAATACAACCTAATATAGTGTTAAGCTGATTGTCTTTAGGAATTAAATTAATGAAAATCGGTGTATTTATTAGGGGAATGGTTTCTTTACTTTTGATTGCTTGCCATTGATCAGCATCAAAACTTATAGAAACAGGTAAGGTATATGATGTAGAAGTACAAACCTCAAGTTTTGGAAGATTTAAATAAATGAAATCAAAATTACGTGTATTTCCATTTAAATCTTGTTCAAACAAGAATTTCGTTTGTTTACTCATTTTTATAATTATAAGAAACGAATTGTATAAATTCGAAAACGACTCTTTAACTTCATTGCTTAAGTTGTTACTTTTGAAGATTAATTCATACCATTTAATATTATATTCTTGTTTGTAGAGTTCACTTAAAAAGCCTCTATAAGAATAAAGTAGTTGGTTTTTGTATAATGAAAAATCAATTTCTTTGGCTTCTATACTTTTAAAGAGTAATGTGTCACATGAGTTACAGAAACCCCAAAAAGTAAGGACATCTCCTTTTTGTTTTATACCTTTTTCTTTGAATGCATATGGCATATCATTGAATCTTGGGTCTAAATCCTCTAGTTGTATTATTTTGCCATCTGCAGATGCTATGTCTCTAATTGATCCTTCTGCTTGTTGAATATGTGATCTTATAGCTAGATTATTACAATTTGGATTGTAGCATTTTTGAGTTTTAGCTCTTGCTTTCTTTCTCAAATCGGCTAAAATCCCTCTCTCTTTATCTGTCATGTTAAATGCATGCTAACGTTTATGTATAAGAATAGTTGCGGGTTTGTATGCGAGGAATTTCCGAAGGAAATTCAGACGTTACAAACCCGCAACGACCTTTGATTAAGCACTAAGCCGCAATTATTTTTATACGATGTTAGCTGTAGTTTTATATTTATTTACATCAATTAAATTCCGATGAATATACTCCATTTCTAATAAAAGTTCTGCTACATTAAATTCGTAGTCATCGTGTAAGTGTTTTATTATTTTTTTTAGTTCAATTTCTAAATTTGTGATAAGGTCTTTATATCTGATTACATACAAATAGAAAAGTTTTCTATATACAAAATCTTTATCTCCTGAGTGATTTTCAATTAATTCATAAGCCAATCGAATTTCGGATGTGAAATAAGTGATTTTGTTGAGCCTATTTAATATTGTGATTTCAAGAGGTGCAGCTAAATAATTAGGGCTGTTAGTCATAAAGTGTATAACTTCTTCAATATTCAATTTGTCTTCTTGAATAATCTTTATTTGGTCTAATATATTTCTTGACTGTTCTTGATTTTTAAAAATTTCATTAGCTCTAATTTGTGCTTTAAATGCTAGAAAAACTAATATAGCAGAGAGACCGTTAATAAAAGGGGCTGTAATTCCACCGATTGTATCTCCAATTTCTCCTGTGTTTGAAAAATCAAAGAACTCTAGTTTAGTAGTAAGTGTATAAATAAATGGTAATAAAAAAATAATAATTAAAAGCAGTAATAGTATTTGACTTGTCTTAAAATTTTCAACATCCAATTTCTTCATATTTTTTTCGGTTTTCATTGGTAATTACAGCTAACGGTCTTGTGTATGGTTAGTTGCGTGGTTAAGCAACTAAGTTAGCAAACTTTTACGAACCCGTGAATATTCCGCAGGAATATTCGCAAGTAGGCTAGAACCAAGCAATTAATTATACACGGTGTTGGCATTTCGTTGTTTTTACT
>NZ_QREI01000021.1:0-4140 GCF_003386275.1 Winogradskyella pacifica
CGTAGTAAAAAGAGGAACACCTTATGTCGTTCTTCAGCAATATGCAGCCTAAAAAATAAAACTAAATATTACTAGGATTTGATCTTGGAATACGTGTATGGTTAGTTGCGTGGTTTAGCGACTAAGTTAACAAATAAAAACCGAATAGAAAATCCGCGAGGATTTTCGTAAGTAGGCGAGTACTAGCAATTAACTATACACGGTGTTGCCAACAGTATTTTTTATTCAATAGTTATTTCAATATAATCAAATTCATTCCGTTCATCATAAATTTTCATTAAAAATGAGTTTTGATTATTAGATTCGTATAGTTCTCGAATTGACCAATTTTTTGAATTAATACTCCCAACATATTTGAAATTTTGTTCTATATTATTGGTGCTATACATTTTATAAATATCAATAATTGAGCGATAGTCATAACATTTTCCATAACTGTCATCGTAGTAGGAAGAGTAAAGAATCATATATCCATATAAGAAAACGGGAAACGAGCCACCATCAAATTCAGATGATACAGATAAGGTTGAACCATTATATGCATCTATTAAATATAATTCGCATACATCTCTACATTTAGAAATAAGGTAAACTTCAGCATTATTAGAATATCCTGCATATCTGTAACAAGTTTCAGGAATACTTTCTTTACATTCAAATTTAATAATTGATTTTCTGTCTCCAATAAGTAATTCAAAATCCTTTTTATATTCGGTTGTTAATAAGTCTTTCTTATACGAATTTTCATAAAAATATAATGAATCAATTATTTTGAAGTCATATTTAAATTGATTATTTACATTTCCATCAGTTGATGTTAATAGTTTTTTTTCTACATTTCTAAAATCAATTGTTTTAATCGAATCATTTTGAGCAAAAATGTTCAGGAAGCAAAATAGATTGAATAATATTACTGTCGTTTTTTTCATATTGTTGGCAACGGTTTTGTATACGATTAGTTGCGTGGTTTAAACACTAAAGTTAGCAAATAAATCACAGATAGAAAGTCCGCGAGGACTTTCGTAAGTAGGCTAGAACCAGCAATTAATTTTATACGGTGTTGTAACCAGTTTTTATTTTTCATTACTCAATTCGTCAAAAAATTTGTTCGGATTTCTTAAAAATCGGTCAGTATCTGAACCTTTTATTAATTGTGCTAAATCTGAAATATTCGGTTTGCATAAATTTCCGTTTCTGTCCATTAAAATCCAATCATTTTCTTTACAAATATCAAGCATTGAATTAAGGAAATTCAGAGTAGTATCTGTTAAGTCAGTCCGAAACATAAATTCATCGATAAATTCATTAGTTTTATTTAAACCAAGACTAACATCGTGGTCAAATTCCGCTTTTTCACTTTTCCAAATTGTATCGTCTGTCCAACTTGCACGAGTAATTATTTTGTCAATTTGTTTTTCTAATTCTGCTACATTAACTTCTATCTCTTTCCACCAATTTGTTGTTCTTGCATCTTCAAATTCAGGCTCTAAATCTTCGTTGTCAGTTTCAGTATATTTTTCCCAAAACTTTTCCCATTCAGAATGTTTAATTTCCAATTGATTTGGTATTTCTCCAAATTTCATTTCAATTGCCTTTTTCGGCAGTATGTATGTTATAAATTGGTTAATTGCCATTAGGTTTCTCAAATTGGTTACAACGGTTTTGTATATGGTTTGTTGCGTGGTTTAAGCACTAAATTTAGCAAATAAAGACCGAATAGAAAATCCGCGAGGATTTTCGTAAGTAGGCTAGAACTAGCAATAAATTATATACGGTGTTGCCACCAGTTATTTTATTCCGACTACTTCCTCAATCGGTTCGTTTTCATAATCGAATTCGATAGTTTTCATTTTGTGAATTGGACTGTCAATTCCTGAAATTAAATTTCCGGTAAATGACTTCAAATCTAAAACTCGAAATTTTTTCTTGTATTTAGTCAGCGTTTGTTTTTTTAAATCTACAATTCCAATTCTTTGAAATGTTCCATTAAAAAAAGACTTTTCCCAAATCGGAATGGCTATTTTTAATCCATTTCTTGCCCAAATTGCTGGTCCACCACAATTATTACTAATTAAAATACTTTTATTCTGATTTGTCTTTATTCGGTAAATTCCACGTAAAGGTGCTCCCATTCCGATTTCGTTCAGGTCAGAGTATTCCAAAACCGCTTTTTCTTCATTATTCAGACCATTAGAGTTTTCATTCGGAAAATCCCAAGCGTTTGGATATTTCAATGAATCTATTGAATAACCAATTATTCTGCTTATTGAAAGTTCATCAAATTTTAAAGCTTGTAAAATTGTTCTTGCTAAATATTTGTCTTTCTTTTTTGCTTTGTCAAAGGTATCCATTAATCCACTTGCAAAAAGGCGTTCATTTCCTGTCATTCCATCAATTCCGATGACACTATTCGCTTTTTCGTAAATCTCTTCGTTCGTCATTTTTTAATTGGTGGCAACGTGATTGTGTATGGTTAGTTGCGTGGTTAAGCAACTAAGTTAACAAAAAGGTACGAACCTGTGAATATTCCGAAGGAATATTCCAGATGAGAACTTACCTAGCAATTAATTATACACGGTGTTGGCAGTAGTTATTTTTTAAAGTATTTTTTATTCAATTCTACAATGTCATATATTTTATTTTTCAATGCAAAATTGTATAATTTTTCCCAATATTTAAATTTCGTTGAATCTTTAATGCTAATTTCTATTGAAGGATATCTCTTAATTTCGTCAAGGTCAAACTCCATTTTTTCTAGATAAAATTTGTCAATACAATCAAATAAGTTTTCTTTAATATTCTCGTCAATTGTACTTTTATTTTTTGGTTCAATTAAAGTTCCTAAATTTAATTTCCCTCTTTGCGAAAAGCTTTCAGGAAATACCTGACTTAAAAAGTATAAACATTCGTTTATGTTATAGGTTATGTCTTTTCCCTTTATTCGGATTATTGTCTTTACTTTTTTTTCGCCAAGTAAAAAACTATCTCTCCATATATCGTTTTCTTCTTTATGAAATTCTTTTCCGTCTAGTTCAATAACATATTCAAGTTTTCCTTTCTTTATTAAAAAGTCAACTCTAAAATTCCCGATTTTGGTTGAGTATTCAATTTGTTGACCAATTTGAGTTCCTACCTCAAGATATTTTACAATCTCAGATAAAAAAATTCTCTCGATAGGACTTTCACATAAATCCTCGGACACATAATTTGATTTGTCGTTAATTGTAAACATCAATTTAATTTCTAAAAATTCTTGCGTGTACTTGCGTTTTAATTACTGCCAACGGTTTTGTGTATGCTTAGTTGCGTGGTTCAGCGAGTAAGTTAACAAAAACCCACGAACCTGAGAATATTCCGAAGGAATATTCCAGATGAGCACATACAAAGCAATTAAATATACACGGTGTTGGCAGCCGTGCTTATTTTTTTATCCGCTATGTTTTTTAAAGAAACGATAATTTAATATACTTCAATTAGTTATCTAATTATCTTAAACATTAAATAAATTGATAGATAATCTATTTTTAGTCCTGCGTTGTTGCTAATCAGACACGCATTTTACGTTCAGTTTGGAAATCCTGCGTTATCTTTTTAATATCGAGGAAACTTATCAAATTCTAGTTCTCGTGTTTAATGAATTAGATAATTATTCTAATTTAGTTCTGCAGGAAATTAAAATTTCAGACTTCATTTTTTCTGATTTTACTTACTTAAAATTCAAAAAAAAAAATCGCGAAAAAGAAACTAGGCTTTTTTATTGCGATGTTGTTATTTTTCCAACCGCAATTTTCCGTTCTGCTTGTAATTCCTGCGTTGTGATTTTCATTCCAACGTTTTGAAATCCAATTTTATTTTTATTCTTAAAATTCAGATTTGTATAAGTTCAAATTTAGAGTTGTGTTTTGCCGCACACGCATTGCTGCCAACGTGATTGTGTATGGTTAGTTGCGTGGTTAAGCAACTAATTTAGCAAATAAATCACAGATAGAATATTCCGCAGGAATGTTCGTAAGTCGGCAGTGACCAAGCAATTAATTATACACGGCTTAAGTTTACAATTCATTAAATTTAAGGATAAATTAGAAAGAACAAAAGAGAGGAATAAGGTTAATATACACGCAGAAGCTTTAGACTTCGTCA
>NZ_QREI01000022.1:0-3656 GCF_003386275.1 Winogradskyella pacifica
GACTCGTACGTGTAAGGGATCACTAATCTAAAACACGTTATAGTTCTCCTCTTTTTCTATATAAAGATATTTATTACAAACTAAAGAAACACGTTACCAAACATAACCACTCATACGGTTATTAGCAAACGTAATTTAATCAAATAAAAAAAGAATAGTAACAAGTAAAACAATATATTTATATTTTATTAAAATTATAAGTCACGATAAATTAAAATGGGTAAAAAAGCAACAACCGCAAAAGAACAAATAGTAGTTCTAAAAGAAAGAGGAATGATTTTCGATTGCGGAGAAGAAAAAGCTGAAGAAATACTGTTAGACATCGGTTATTATAGACTTGGTTTTTATTGGTTTCCTTTTGAAATAGACAAGGACCATAATCTTGAAAAAGGCACTTTATTTTCGAATATAATTAACCTTTATTATTTAGACGTAGATTTAAGAAATGTTTTACTTAAATATTTAAAGCGTATAGAAGTTAACTTTAGAACTAAAATTATTTATTATACTTCTAATAAACATAAAGAAGACCCTATATGGTATTCCAATCCAAAAATAATGGCTCGTTGGTTTATAAACAACTTAGATACAAAACTATACACAGATAAATTTAAAGATGAGAATAAACAAATAAAACTTCATCATATAAAACACAGGAATGATATATATGCACCTACTTGGAAAACTTTTGAGTTTTTGACATTTGGAGCAATCGTTACTGTTTTTAATGCATTGAAAAGTGAGGAATTAAAAAAAGAAATTTCAAAGCTTTATGGATTAAATAACCTTAATACTTTTATAAACTTCATTCATACTATAAAATTTATTCGAAATATTTGTGCTCACGCAGGAGTATTATATGATTTGAATTTCCCTCAAGGTATATACAAAATCCCTAGAACTAAATTTAACGATAACAATAATCAATCATTAGATGCTGGAATAAAAACAATATCCTTTATTTTAAAAAATATATCTGAGGAAAGACATAATGAAATGAACATTGAAATAAATAAATTGTTCAAAGAATACGAAAATAACGAGACGATTAAATTAATAATTACAGATAAAATTGGTTATAAGATGTAAATCTTGTATATTTGCAAATATAAAGTGCCTAGCTATTCATTACGCTTTAGTGTTGCACTATAAAAAATTATACAGAACCTAGACATTGTGCTCTAGGTTTTTTTTTGCCTTAATTTAACTTCTGCGCTTTGAAAGTTTACAATGTCAAGAATAAAAAGCACTATTATAAATGCACCTGAATTGATTAAAAATACGTTTGGTAACACCGTATATAATTTATTGCTGGCTTCTTGTCTACTTACGAAAGTCCTCGTGGACTTTATTTGTCCATAATTATTTACTAAATTAGTTGCTTAAACCACGCAACAAACCATATACAAACCGTTGTAAGCCATTTGAGAAAAACGCCAATGAAAATAATAATCGGAATAATAATAGCAATCGGACTTTTGTTTGTTTACCTAAATAAAAAGAAACAAAATACGACAGAATCTACATCTGAAAACACAAAACCAACTACTTTCTATTCATTAAATGACGGTAATCAAAGCGAATTACTTATTTCAATGGAAATTCCTCAAACGTGGCTTGATTCAACAAAGACCAAATATGATTGGAATGAATTTGATGAATACGACAACAGAATGTGGGAATATATGTATAAATTCTTTGACGAAACAGTTGCAAAAAGTGGAATTGAAGACTATAACGAATTATGGAATAAATTAACTCGTGAACAAAAAATATTTTGGGCATTTTTATCATTTAACGGAGATACTGACAATGGTGGAGTTTATCAATTTATTTTCAATCGACCTGAATTTATTGTTGCAGTTGCGGAAACTTGGGACGAACTAAAAATGACGGAATTGGAAACTGACTATGAAAACGTATTGAAAGAATTAACTGGGAAATCGTCAAAAATTAGCGAACTAAAAGCAGTTTTTAATGATGAATCCAAAGATTGGGAAAAAAGATGGAATTCGTTCGCAGATGGATATAAAGAATTAAAATCGACCGAAAAGATTGAAGATTATTATTACGACAAAGAATTTAAGAAAAAACTGTACAAACAAGTTGCAGATTTAATCGAGAATAATATTGACAAATTTGCAACAATAAAGGAATAAAAAACGGCTTACAACAATGGCTATAAGTAATTGCTTGTTCTCGCCTACTTCTGAAAATCCTCGCGGATTTTCAGTTTGGTGTGTACTTGCAAAGTTAAGTGCTAAACCACGCAACTACTCATAGCCCAACCGTTGGCAACAATATAAACTCACTCTAATTCAATTAATTAAAGTTTTCATAATTAAAGAATATTTAACAGTTTTAGAATTAAATCTGTCTTTCTTTTGACTCTCAATCAAATATGCACTTATGAAAAAAATTATCTTCATCATTTTCACAGTCTTTGGATTCAACTCAATATTTGCTCAAGTTCAACAGAATATTTATGAATTGAACTCAATGGAAAATCTTTTAACCGAAGACATTAAGGAAATCTTAGATATAAATTTAATTGATAAAAAAGTTGTCTTCTTGGGAGAAGCTGAACATCACATTGGTTCGGATTTTTTAGCTAAAACTGAATTTATAAAATATTTAGTTTTAGAAAAAGGATATAAAGACATCGCTTTTGAAGCCGATTTTTTTGGACTTTATTTTGACCACAGCAAAATAAATTTATATTCTTTTTGGTCTCGTTCTATCCAATGTAAAGAACTATTTGAATTTTTAAAAGAACATAATGTTACTATTTGGGGTTTTGATAATCAAATGGGTTCTGGTTATACTTGGACCAATTTCACAAATAAACTGACTGAATTTCTAAAAGATAACTCTGTCAATTTTGAAGAAGACTTTATCGAAACAACTGAAATTTATATCAAAAACAGAAAAAAGGCAAACAAAGTTCTTGATAAATCAAGTTTGGAATACTTAATCAATGAAGTTGAAAAACTATTAAAAAATGATACAGTAATTAAAAATGAGCTTTGGTCTCAATTTTTAAAAAGCTATAAAAGCGACATAATTATAAATTCAACTGATAAAAGCAGTAAAAAAGCAATACCAATTAGAGATAGTCAAATGGCAAAAAACCTAGATTTCCTAATTAAAACAATGCCTGAAAAAAAATTCATTGTTTGGTTGGCAAATGCACATATGGCAAAATATGAATACGATTTTATGAAAGGTCAAACGATGGGAAGTCAATTCGTGAATATGAATCCTGATATTTCTTATCACATTGCTATTTCATCAATACATATGCCTTATAGAAAAGCTAAATGGATAGAAAAGTCTAGTAATGACAAGGAGAACCTTTTACATTTTTTACCTTCAACTGAAAAAAATTATTTTATTGACTCAAAGCAAATAATTAGTAAAAGCCCAGAATATGCGGAAAAAGAATTTGAGGGAATGTTTAATCTTGAGAAAAATAAAACCAATTGGTTTAAGCATTTTGATGCTTTAGTTTTTATATCAAAAGGAGAAAAAGTAAAATATCCTAAATAAAATACTGTTGCCAACAAAGTACTGTGGCAAAAAACAAGTAAAAACTCATTAATTTTTCACTAAAGTACTTTTATAATTTCCATCATATATTAATCCCGATTTAGCTA
>NZ_QREI01000023.1:0-1950 GCF_003386275.1 Winogradskyella pacifica
TAAAATGGGCTTTAAATTCTTTACGTACTCCGTCGCTTGGTTCGTCGTACTCTACTGTAAACCAGTAGTCACTTGTTGGCATAGCTTCATTATTAAACGTTCCATCCCAACCATTGCCATCAGGACTTAACTGCTTTAATAATTTTCCGTACCGGTCAAATATATAAATTTTTGCATTACTTCCAACACCTTCAATGTTCCAAGTTTCATTATTTCCATCTCCGTTGGGCGTAAAAAACAGTGGATAGTCGATAATAAACCTTGAGGTTGTTATTAATCCACAACCATTTTTGTCTCTTGCCGTGATCTCATGGTCTCCCGCTGATAAGCCTGTAAAGATCGTTTCATCTTGCCATGGTCCTCCGTCTAAACTGTATTCATAAACACCTATTCCTATGGCTATAGCTTCTAAACTGTGATTATCTGCAAAAGCCGGTGTTAAGAGTTCTACGGTTAAACTTGGTGGTTCACTTTCTATGACGTCTGTAGTATCAAAATTAGTACAGTTGGTTACCGTTGATGTGCTCATGTCAGTTACTAAGACACTATAGCTTCCTCCTTCTGTTGGTATAATACTTGGACCTGTTGCTCCTGGTATAACAGCGCTATTATAGCTCCACTCAAAACTATAGTCCGTTGCTGATAAACCTGTATCTATCACTAATGGATCTAATGTTTCAGTACCATTAGTATTTAAACATAGGATATACGTCTCTTCTAAATCAAATTCTGGTAACGGATTAACTTGTAAAGTAACTTCTGCTACGGCATAACATATAGAAGTATCATTACCTGTGGTACCATCTGGTGTATCATTATCTACTCGTGCATAAATAACTTGTGGGTTAACTGTATTTTCATACAGTGTTGGTAATGGATTTACCTTTAAGTCCGCATCGTCTTGGGTTTCATAATACGTCACAATGTAGCTTAGTGGATCTTGACCATCCAAGACTTCTGGGTCTCTTGTGGTTAAATCAAACTGTGCACTATCATTGGTTGGATCTCCATCGATTTCCATCTCATCATCACAGGTTTCATAAAGAATTGGTGCCATGTTTGGATTGGCTTGTGCTGCTTCTTGCACTTCGATATTAAAACTTTGTGTGCTAATTGAACATCCTGTAACATTGTTTGTAATGGTCACAAATATCTGCTGTGGGTTGCTTGTGTTTGTGTACAAACTAACTAAACCATTCATACCAGCTTCGGCATCACCTAAATTATCGTGATAGCTCACTATAAACTGTGTTGGATCTTGACCGTTTAAGACTTCTGCGTCTTTTGTGGTTAAATCAAAACTATCGACACCATCAGTGAATAATTCACATTGTATAAAATCCGTTACGGCCACAACTGCTGGTAATGGATGCACTATGATTGTAAAATCAACTAATGCATAACAGCCAGTAGCATCATTAGTCACCCTTACATAAATCTCTTGCTCTGGTGTTTCTGTATTGCTATACTGTGTTGGATCTGGTATCACATTGCTTGCTGAGTTAGCATCGTCTAAACTCTCATAGTAGCTTGCTGTAACTCCGGCTTCTCCATTTAGAATTAGAATTTCATTTTCTGTAAGATCAAAAACCTCTACTCCATCTCCTGTATTAACGTCATCACACAACTCTAAGTTTGGTAATTGATCGCTTGGTGTTGGTGTTGGGTTTGGTAATACTCTTATGGTTAATGTTGCAAAATCTACACAACCTGTATTGGTATCGGTAACCACCACATATAGTGTTTGTGGGTTAGCTCCTAATCCGTTTATAGATGTATTGGTATACTGTGTGGGATCTGGAATTACATTCGTCTGAGATTGTGCATCGGCATTGGTCTCATAATACGCTACAGACCAACTTGCATTGCCTCCTGTGATTTCATTATCCTTCACTGTTAAATCAAAAGACGTAAACTCATCTCCTGGTGTTTCACCTAAGTCATCACACA
>NZ_QREI01000023.1:2183-3387 GCF_003386275.1 Winogradskyella pacifica
TCTTCATCTTTAGTGGTAAGATCAAATTGGGTGATTCCATTATCATCGGTATCACATATAGTGTAAGATTCTATACTTGTTGGTACTTCTGGCGATGGCAATACAATTAATTCTAGTGTATTAGTTGTAAGACTGTAACAACCGGTTAAGGTATTCTCTGAACGCACATAAATCATTTGGTTGTTCGCTACAATGTTGGTGTATAATCCTATGATTGGGTTATCTCCATTCTCTGCATCGGTCTGTGTCTCGTGATAGCTAATCGCTACATTTGGTTCTCCATTAGTGATTTCTACGGTACGTTGTGTTAAATCGAATTCTGCAAAACCATCATTATCATCATCACAAACTTCTATTGGTGTTGGGTCTGATTCTGGTGAAGGAATTGGATCCACACGTAAGGTTACAGTCACCGTATTATAACAACCTGTGACATCATTTTCGGCTCTTACAAAAATAGTCTGTGCATTGCTTGTGTTTACATATGGACTTACTATTGGGTTTGTTGCATTGTCTGCATCTAATTGCGTCTCATAGTAGCTTAAGCTAATACCTGTTTGGCCATTTAAAATCTCTTCATTTGCCGCTTCTAAGGTAAAGCCTTCTTGCTCATCTCCTGGATTATTGACATCACACAACTCTAAGGGTGCTGGTGTTACTAACACTGGTAATGGGTTGACGATTAATTCTAAACTTGTGATTTTATAACAGCCTTCTACCGTTGTATTATCCTCTACACGTATCCAAATGATTTGATTAAAATCGTCTATATTGGTATAAGCGAGTGGATTGTTTATAGGGTTGTTCGCTGCTTCAGCATTCGCTTCACTCTCGTAATAGCTCACTATATACTGTAACGGATCTTGTCCATTTAGTAACTCTGATGCTTTAGTCGTTAAATCAAAAGTTGCAAAGCCATCTGCTGAAATATCATCACAAGCTTCTAGTGCTGTTGGTGCTATTAATTGTGGCGTTGGCTCTACTATTAATTCTAACACAACGATCGTAGCACAGTCTGTCGCGATTGTTGGACTTTCTATTCGTGCAAATAAGATTTGACCATTTTGTACAATATTGTTATAACTCACTGTAGTGTCTATAGCATCAACTCCATTTTCTGCATTGATTTCTGTTTCGTGGTAGGTCACCTCTAAACCTGAGGCTCCTCCAGTAATTTCATTATCAGTATCCGTAAGTGTAAACA
>NZ_QREI01000024.1:0-3346 GCF_003386275.1 Winogradskyella pacifica
ATTTCTTGCGAAAAGACAAGAGAAGGTAATAATATTAATAATAGTAAGATTTTTTTTATCATAAGTTCTTTATTTCGTCAAACTTGTTGCCAACGGTCTCGTGTATGATTAGTGGCGTGATTTAGCACGAAAGTTAACAAATAATAACCGAATAGAATATTCCGCAGGAATATTCATAAGTAGGCTCGAAATAGCCATTAATTATACACATTGTTGGGCGTTCGTTTTTATTCAAATTTTGTCACTTTAATTTCATTATAATCAGTTCCGTTTTCGTCGATTGGTTTTCCAAAATATCTTGAAGTCAATTTAAAAAAAGTTCGTACTCCAATTTCCTGTTCGATTTCCGCTTTCATTTGCTTTTTGGTAAAGTCTTTGTCTGAGGATTGAAACTCTTTAAGTTCTTCAAGGTAAAGTCCGAAAAGCGGGTCTTTCGAGATATCTAATTCCTCTGGAAGTTTTTCTCCAAAATCAATTTCGATTTCCGTGTCAGCTCCAGACCTTACTCGTTTACGTTTTCCATTTGTAATAATATTGTAACCATAAAAGTCAGTTGTCTGATTTAAGGTCAAAATTGCAATTTCAGAGTTAGGGAATTCGTTCGTTAATTTCTTTTCCAATTCTGATGGGTTTTTATGATAAAACTCAAAAACTAATTCAGAGCTGACAATGAAAATTGTATCGTCATATTTTCCAATAGAAATTCCGTTTTCGTATTGAGCTTCACTAATACTTATTTCATTTGCAGGTTGTAAATTATCAAATCCGATTTTATTTGGAATATCTGTTGTATTTACATTCGCTGCATTTGTTATTGCTATTAAGTAGATTTTAAATCCCATATTTTATGATTTACAAGGTTTTTCTCAAATGACGCCCAACGTGTTTGTGTATGGTTAGTTGCGTGGTTAAGCAACTAAGTTAACAAACATTCACGAACCTGTGAATATTCCGAAGGAATATTCCAGATGAGCACTTACACAGCAATTAATTATACACGGTGTTACCCAACGTTTTTTAACATCCACAATACATTTGTACAATGGTTCTTGTTTCTTTTTCTTCTATAGTATAATAACACCCTAAATTCAAACCGTTCGGCTCAAATGCAGAATTATCTTCATTCCATACATTTTTATCAGATTCTATTTTCTGCACATCATATATTGCCTCAATCCAATTCATTAATTTTTTTCGGTCAATTTTTGGTAATTCTAATTGAACTGTGATTCCTCCAGATTCACTACAATTGTAAATATAATAACATAGATTATTTTCAAACTCTTGTTTAAATGAACACAATATTTCATCATCAAAAGGACTGTAAAATTGCATATCTCTTTTTTCAGAAGTTGTTCCGTAATTATTATTCAGATATAAATAAATTACCTCAAGGTTTTTTTCGTTAGACAGCTTAATTTTTAAGCTATCAATATTCGGTACAATCAAATCATAACTTTGTCCAAAAGCCAAATTTGATGAAATTACAATTAGTAGTATCCAGATGCTGTTTTTCATAATGTTGGGTAACGTGTTTGTATATGGTTTGTTGCGTGGTTTAAGCAACTAATTTAGTAAATAATTACCGACCAAGAAAGTCCGCGAGGACTTTCGTAAGTAGGCGAGAAGCCAGCAATAAATTATATACGGTGTTACCTGCTGGCTTTTTTTCTTCTATTCAGTAAAAATATTCCATATCCGATGAAGCCAATTGAGATTATAATGCTTAAAATTTTTTCGTTCACTATTACGGTTGCATTCCAAAACCATAAACCAATTAAAAGTCCGAACAAAATTACTCCAACACCAATATAAGTCAGATTGTTATTATTCCATTTATCCTCAGCTTTATTATTTCGCTTTAATCCTTTTATTAATTCTCTTCTTAATTCTTCATAGTTGGTATAGCTTGTTGATGAAAGCTTATATGTGAAATTATCTCCGATTAAGGTTAAATCTTTCCACCTCATATATCCAACCTCAGATTTATATTGAGCATTCTGTTTTTCGATTTCAGTGTACGATTTGAATTCGGTTAATGGAATAGTTTTTTTGGTAATTCCAGTAATAGATTTAAAAATCAATTTTCCATCAGTAATTTTAAGAATGTCAAAATCAATAATCCAATAAATTGAATATATACCTAAACCAATAAAAGGAATTCCTAAAATTAAGAGAACTAGCTTTTCAAACCCTTTCAAGGTTAAAATTGTTCCTAATACTATTCCTAATGTTCCGCCTAAAATTAATATCAAAATTGTTGATATTTTTGGTTTAGCGATTATGTCTTTTGGTTTTCTCAATGTTTTTCTCAGCTTGCAGGTAACGTGTTTGTATATGGTTTGTTGCGTGGTTAAGCAACAAAGTTAACAAACAAAAACCGAATAGAAAATCCGCGAGGATTTTCGTAAGTAGGCTAGAACTAGCAATAAATTATATACGGTGTTGGCAACAGTTATTTAATGTATACATCCCATATAAATTTCTCCAAATCTTTCTTTTGCATTTTCCTTTAATTCATTGTTGCAAAATTCAGAAATATAAAGTCCATAAGGTTCTGTCATTTTCATAGGAAATCCATCTCCTGTTTCAAACCTTTCCATATCAATTTCTCCAAGAAGATTGTATCTAATTCCAGCCCATAATTCAAATCCTAATTCTATCTCTAAATCAGGTTCATAACCAGAATTATCACCTGCTTTTACTTTTTTGTCAATAATTTTTAATTGCTCAAGTAACATTGTAGAACAAGAATGAGCAACTAAATCAGCAAGTTGAATTCCTTTAAATTTCTTTGAATCTAATTCTAAATTCAATTCATAGTTTTCCAACCCAATTTCCTTTGCATATTCTTTTCCTGCATTTACGTTTCTGAAATAATTTTCGTCAACATAAATTCCAATATCTTTTCCAAATTCGTTTGAGTTGATTATTTGTTTAAGACCTTTAAAAGTCTCTATTCCGATATTTGGTCTTTCCTCAATTGGTAAAACAACAAGTCCTATTTTACAGACTGAAGAAATAATATTTTTTAAATCATTTCTTACGTCCAACATTTTAGGATATTTTCTATAGTTTAATCCGCTTTTGAATTCATAATTTTCAGGGTCGAATCCGTTATTTTTTAGACTTTCAGAAATTTGATTTTCAATATTTTCTTTAGTCACAATTATTCCACTAATAACAAAATTACCTCTTTCGTGAACGGAATCATCAATGTATATTTTCGTCATTTTGTCTTAATTGTTGCCAACGTGTTTCTTTAGTTTGTAATAAATATCTTTATATAGAAAAAGAGGAGAACTATAACGTGTTTTAGATTAGTGATCCCTTACACGTACGAGTC
>NZ_QREI01000025.1:0-2857 GCF_003386275.1 Winogradskyella pacifica
TAGCTAAATCGGGATTAATATATGATGGAAATTATAAAAGTACTTTAGTGAAAAATTAATGAGTTTTTACTTGTTTTTTGCCACAGTACTTTGTTAGCTGTAGTATTTTATTTCTTTTTCCTTTAAATTTCCTTTGTAAATTGTCACATCATATTCAAATTCGAAAGAGTTAATAAAATTTCCATTTTCAGGTGAGAACATTAAGGTGTAAATAATATTCAGTTTGTCAAAAAGTAAATCGAAGTTCCGAATTAACAATTCCGATTTAATTTCCAGCCAGTCAGTTCTGCAGATAAGGAACTCATTCTTAATTAAAATTCTATCAGATTTTTGTTCCAAAATCCAGTTTTTGATTTCATTCTTAACATATAATTCCTCCTCAATTGTTTTAAACCTTAATTCCGTATAGATTGGTTTTTCAGGTTTGTCAATCAGAATCGGTTGAGCAATATTTTCTATATCTATCTCTGAAGAAACGATTTTTCCTAATTCAGATTCCAAACTATTTAATTCGGTCAAAAATTGATTTAGCGCATTCTCTTTTTTCTCGATATTAATTCGATTTTTATATTCAGCTCTTTTTAGCTTTAAATACTCTATTCTGGTCGTTTTGCTCATATTACAGCTAACGTGTTTGTATATGGTTTGTTGCGTGGTTTAGCACGTAATTTAGCAAATAAAAACCGAATAGAAAATCCGCGAGGATTTTCGTAAGTAGGCTAGAACCAAGCAATAAATTATATACGGTGTTGGCAACTGGCTTTCTTTTTTTTCGTTCCGATTTTTATTTTATTCGTTCATTTCAATTATTAATTTTTCTCCGTAATTCAGGTTTTTAAAGAAACTCAATTGTCTCTCAAATATATATCCGTTTTGCGTGAATTCCATAATTTGATTTTCGGTCTCGATTTTTAATTTCATTTCATCGATTGAATATTCTCCGAGCACAATTCTAAAATATCTTGCAATTAATTTAGAAACTCCTAATTTCAACATAATCCACATTGGTGATAAAGTCAGAGGTTCAACGCTTTCTTTTCCACGTATTAATTTTAGGTATACGATTTCCGATTCTTTTATTGTCAACTCACTTGTTTTATTGGACAAGTTTGACCTTAAAAGAATTCCACCTGAATATTTCTCAAAACTACATTTAGAGTTTTCTTTTATAAATTCCGCAGAATTATTTTTGGCTTTAAAGGACTTTAGATAAAATGATGAACTTCCAATTGCTTTCGGCTTTTTCCAATCGATTTTTGTCGGTTTTCCAATATTTTTTTCGATTGTTCTTGAGTTCATATTTTCTTGTCGAGTTCGGTTTTTAGCTTGTTGCCAACGTTGATGTGTATGGTTAGTTGCGTGGTTGAGCAACTAAGTTAACAAAAACCCACGAACCTGAGAATATTCCGCAGGAATATTCCAGATGCTCAGAGACGAAGCAATTAATTATACACGGTGTTAGCAGCAGTTTTTTATTTTAAGTTTCAGAATTGCACGTTCTGCTAGTCAGTCCGACGTAGTAGAGTAGATGAGTGACTTAGATCCCAACAGAACAGAATTTGGCGGATAAGAAACAAGTCCAAAGTCAAATGAGGTTTTTATAAGTCCAGTTTTTCATTTTAACGTTCAGAATTGCACGTTCTGCTAGTCAGTCCGACGTCGTTATGCTGATTAGCGATTACGATCTCACAGGCTTTAATTTGGCAGATGAGAAACAAGTCCGACGTCAACTGAGTTTTAATAAGTTGAGTTTTTTTAATTTATCTGACTTAAAAGTCTAAAAAAAAATCTCCGAAAAATAAACTAGGCGAAAATGCACGAATTGCATTGCTGCTAACGTGTTTGTGTATGGTTAGTTGCGTGGTTTAGCAACTAATTTAGCAAACTTTTACGAACCAGAGAAAATTCCGCAGGAATTTTCGTAAGTAGGCACGTAAAAAGCAATTAATTATACACGGTGTTGTAAAACGTTTTTATTCGTTCAAATATTTATATAATGCTTATCGCAATATTTTGTTTTTTTATAGGTTTCTTGAAAATTCTAAATATCAACGGTAATCTTGCATTCCAAACTTTTAGACTATCTAGATTCTTAAAATCAATCAGATAATTTCCACTTTCGGGAATGTCGAGAACTTTTATTTTTTTCGCTAAATATCCACATTCATAAGATTGAATTCTCCATTGCGTATCTCTAGGATTAATTATTCGTCCAGTTTTAATATTCGTAAGGGTAAAAGTAAAATTATGTACTTCAACGTCCCAACCTCCAAGAACATACACGCTAAATATTCCAACATGTAATTCTATAACTCTGTTAGAGTCACATATATTTATTGGGTATCCAAATTCCACATATCGAATATCTGTTTTCATTATTTCGATATTTTCTGGAACTTTATTTCTATGAAGAAATCCCGAAATTTTTTTATCAGGTGCAAGTTGCTCATAATTAATTTTGATATATGGTCTTGCACCATCGCCTAGTTTAAATTCAGATTGTAAATACTCAATTTCTTCATTATCCAATTCACGTACTGTTCCGTCCTTTTCAACATAAACATATTCAAAATTTTCTTTATTTTTATTCAAGAATTGTGAGTTTTAAATGAAGTTCAGATTTTTTTTAAATGTTTTACAACGTTGATGTGTATGGTTAGTTGCGTGGTTAAGCAACTAAGTTAGTAAACATTTACGAACCCGTGAATATTCCGCAGGAATATTCGCAAGTAGGCTAGAACCAAGCAATTAATTATACACGGCTTAAGTTTACAATTCATTAAATTTAAGGATAAATTAGAAAGAACAAAAGAGAGGAATAAGGTTAATATACACGCAGAAGCTTTAGACTTCGTCA
>NZ_QREI01000026.1:0-2679 GCF_003386275.1 Winogradskyella pacifica
GTTCGGCTAAAATTTTTAATTTGAAAGGTTCACTGTAACGTCTAATTACTTTGTCATTTTTATACATAATTGTTTGAAATTATGTAGCCTTTTTTCAGTACAAGTCAAAATTCTACACAACGTCTCCGTATATGAGAAGTAGCAGATAAAAATGCTGTTACTTTTCAAGTTATATTCTAAGATAGCAGAAAAGAACAAGACCTTAGGGATTTGCTCTTAACTGCTATTTTTTATATACATTGTTGTGGTTAGTTTATTGCTTTACTAACGTCATTTCATAGGGCATTTTGAAAGAACCTTCTTCATTAGTATCTCGCCAAGTGAATACTTTCCAATGTAATTGCTCTTCGTTTCCTAAATTTGAATAGTTAAGCTCTAATTGTCCTGTAGTACCACCTAAACCTGGTTCGCTATAATAACCTAATTTTAATTTATTAGTATTGGTTGGGTCTGTGAAATAACCACCAAAGATATTCCAATCTCTTGTGTTTAAAGCAGGTTGCAAAACTGGAAAAGTATTATAAATTATTATGTCATTTTCGGTATACTTAATACGTGCAAAAATTTCATCTTCATAACCTCCAGTACCGACTCTATCCATTTCTCTTTTAAAAAAACTAATCTCAACAATTTTTGTAGGATTTGTTGCATTATTTTGGTATTTCCAGTCTCCTAAGAATTTATTAAACTCTCCGTTTACATCTTTGTAATAATAAGTGTTTCCTTCTACTTCAGTAGTCGTCTTTCTATCTTCAATTGGTACAATAGTTTGCCCAAAAGAATAATTTATTATTAAGAGTAAAATAATATTTGTTATAATTTTCATCGTTTTATATGTTTAATTATGTTATTGTTGTTCCCAATCTGTTATCATTGGCATCAAAAGTGGCTTCGTAATATGAAATGCCTAAGCCATCTCCATTTGATAATGTAAAATTATTTATAAAGTCTTTAAATTTTTCTTTAAAACAGGTATTGTCTGTATCTCCACAAGGCTCTATTACTTGTTTATTATAATCATCCTTAAGTTTCTTCATATCAGGTGAATCAATAGGATTTCCATAATCATCATAACCTATTGGTTCTAAAAGTTGCAAAGCAGCTTGCATTTTATCTTCATCATCTATTCTCATAGCAAAACCACCAGCAGGACTAATTAAAATAGCGGTAATATTATCATTTGAAAACCCAGTAAATTCCCCCATTCCTAAGAAAGCAACAATATCACCTGATGAAAACACAGGTGCAATATTTATTAATACTGGTGGCGCAACTGTATAATTATAAGCTTTTATTGGATGCATATGAACAACGACTTCGACGTCTGCAACAAAATCAGGATCAAAACGTGTACGAGTTCCGCTTGTATAATTTGGTAAGCGTTCATTATAATTACTTCCAGATTTAATATACTGTGCACCATCCTCTCTATGGTTAGTAGAATCGTTGGCTTTCTGTTTTTAATTCAATAATTTTGGTCTTAACATTGGCTTTATTGGTTATCTTTTTTAATTTTCTTTCGTTTGATAGTTCTATTTCTCCAATAATAAGGACAGTTGTATCATCAACACAATCTCCATTTTCAGTAAGTTGTAAGCAAGGTTCTGTTTCTGCATTTCCATTACCATTATCTGGGTCAGTATTGTTTCCTGTATTACCTGTTCCTGTTGAGCCACTTCCATCATTATTTGAACCTCCAGTTCCACCACCACCTGTACCAGTTCCAGTGCCTGTACCATTACCACTGCCATTTCCGTCGCCAGTTCCTGTTCCAGTGCTTCCGCCTCCGCCACCTCCTGATAAACAATCAGCATCTATAGATAGGGTTGTAGTTGTGTGTTGAGTTCCAAAATTATAACGACAGCCATTGTCTAATTGACCATTGTCTATTTGCCAATTAAAATTTTTGTCTTGGCAATAACTTCTTGTTGTTGTAATAATGTCTACACAATCTGCTCCGTTTCCACCAACATATATTCCTTTTGCAGCAAAATTTGAGTTTACCCAATTTTGGTCTTGCAATACAGTTGTCTCTATTTTTCCTTCTAAGTCAATGGTTATACCATTTTGTATTTGTTCTTTTTCTTGTTCGGTTAGATTATAAGTTATTAAATAAGCCTTATAGTTACCATCATTTTGAAGGCTTAATAACAAGTTTTCAATTAAGCCATTGTCAGTAGTACGATAAACAGGAAATGTGTAAGAATGATATGCACCATATTCTATATAATTGGCGACATCAGTATCTATTGTAAAATCCAATTCAGCGTTATATACATCTCTTGCAAGCAAATCAGGATTTGCTGAATTTGTTGTATTAGTAAATGTATTTAACTTTTCTGACAAAACAATATTATCAGTTACGTTTGGGTCAATAGATTTTTTAAGTATAAATTGTGGTTCATTGTTTAGCTATTCTTCTTCGTGCAAAAGAATATCATTTTCGTAACAGCTTGTTATGACAAATGAAATTCCAAAAAGGAAAATTCCGAATTTAAGATAAAGTTTGAGTTTTTGTTTCATAAAGAATTGGTTTGAAGTTAGTAAAAATTCACTGTTCTCGTTCGTAAAATGTCTTGCCCTGAAATATGGCTACAGGTTAAAATTGATTTTATGCGGTTAATTTATAGACCATATTTGGTGTTTTGAAGTCTAAAGATAAATGTAATCTTATTTCAT
>NZ_QREI01000027.1:0-310 GCF_003386275.1 Winogradskyella pacifica
TGACGAAGTCTAAAGCTTCTGCGTGTATATTAACCTTATTCCTCTCTTTTGTTCTTTCTAATTTATCCTTAAATTTAATGAATTGTAAACTTAAGCCGTGTATAATTAATTGCTTTGGCAAGTGCTTATTGGGAAAATTCCTTCGGAATTTTCTCGCGTTCGTTTTTGTTTACTAAATTAGTTGCTTAAACACGCAACTAACCATACACAAAACCGTTCTACGCAATTTGACCAAACCAACGAAAATTGTTTTTAAATTCAAATTTTTTAGATTTTTAAGAAAGAAAAGAATAACCGAAATTGAAACTGA
>NZ_QREI01000027.1:408-2655 GCF_003386275.1 Winogradskyella pacifica
CCGTTCTACGCAATTTGACCAAACCAACGAAAATTGTTTTTAAATTCAAATTTTTTAGATTTTTAAGAAAGAAAAGAATAACCGAAATTGAAACTGAATAAAACGACAGAACTAAATCTGCGCAATTTGAAAAACGAAACCGAAATAGAAACTGAATTAGAATTGGCTCAATGGCTAAAAGACAATTGTTATCCAATGAATAGTTATAGTATAAATGGAAATTTCATCTATGAAGGTTGTGGAATTGAAAATAATGGCGGACTTTACCAATGGTATTATACGGAACGTGGAGAAAAAACGACACTTGAATATTTCCCAACGGAAAAAGATGCTGTAAAATATGCTCTAAAACAAATTAAAGCAGACGAACACGCAAATCGGAATGGAATCGGAATTTTTAAAGAAAAAGAAGAAGTAGAAAGAATAATATCTGAACTTAATAAGCGTGAAGTGGAATATTGGACTGACAGAATTCCTTATGGTGGAATAAACGATTGGAGAACTCGAATTTTTGTAATTGGTTGCGGAATTAAAAAAGTGACAGATTTGATACAGAACGGAGAAAAAACTGCGTAGAACACCGTGTATAATTCATTGCTAGTTATAGCCTACTTACGAAAGTCCTCGCGGACTTTCTATCTGTGATTTATTTGCTAACTTTAGTGCTTAAACACGCAACGAAATCATACACAAACACGTTCTACGCAATTTGACCAAACCAACGAAAATTGTTTTTAAATTCAAATTTTTTAGATTTTTAAGAAAGAAAAGAATAACCGAAATTGAAACTGAATAAAACGACAGAACTAAATCTGCGCAATTTGAAAAACGAAACCGAAATAGAAACTGAATTAGAATTGGCTCAATGGCTAAAAGACAATTGTTATCCAATGAATAGTTATAGTATAAATGGAAATTTCATCTATGAAGGTTGTGGAATTGAAAATAATGGCGGACTTTACCAATGGTATTATACGGAACGTGGAGAAAAAACGACACTTGAATATTTCCCAACGGAAAAAGATGCTGTAAAATATGCTCTAAAACAAATTAAAGCAGACGAACACGCAAATCGGAATGGAATCGGAATTTTTAAAGAAAAAGAAGAAGTAGAAAGAATAATATCTGAACTTAATAAGCGTGAAGTGGAATATTGGACTGACAGAATTCCTTATGGTGGAATAAACGATTGGAGAACTCGAATTTTTGTAATTGGTTGCGGAATTAAAAAAGTGACAGATTTGATACAGAACGGAGAAAAAACTGCGTAGAACACCGTGTATAATTCATTGCTAGTTATAGCCTACTTACGAAAGTCCTCGCGGACTTTCTATCTGTGATTTATTTGCTAACTTTAGTGCTTAAACACGCAACGAAATCATACACAAACACGTTGGCAGTAATATCGCAAACCCAATCTATGAGAATAATTATTATTTTATTTATTTGTGTTCTGTTTTCAAATTGCAATATGAAATCGGACAAACTGAACACATTTAATGATTTAAAAAATACTGTTTGGATTGATTCGCTATGTAATGAATTTCATTTCAAAGATTCTACATTTATAAAAAAACGCTTATTTGAAAAAGAATCAAATCTTGACGAAGTTGGTAAATTGAAATTACATAATGAGATTGAACTACTATTTATAGACGATTTTGATGAAATTGAGAAGTACTATCTAAAAAGTGAACTAAATGGAAAACTAGAATTTATATCCTTAGATAGATACCTTAATAATATTACTTTATTTAAAAAAGATTCAATTAAAAAAAATGGTTTAGAAATATTAGAGCTACAAATAAAAATAAGACCCACCTTTCTTTCCTCTTCAGGTCTAAGAGATTTGACTATTACTCAGGACAAAAAAATAGAATATAGAAGAGCAGAAAACAAATATGAATTGGAAACAGTAACATTTTCTGATTCAACTTTTAATCAACTAGAAAAATATTTGGAAATTTTGCAGTTTGACAAATACGAAGACAAGTATGAATTTGCTGGTTTCGATGGAGCAAATTATGAATTAAATATAAAAACAAATCTATATACAAAAGCTATTGAATGTACTCAACGACCAACAGAAGGATTATGGAATTTGATTTCATTTATTGATTATAAATTACAAACGGAACAAAATACTACTGCCAACAAAGTACTGTGGCAAAAAACAAGTAAAAACTCATTAATTTTTCACTAAAGTACTTTTATAATTTCCATCATATATTAATCCCGATTTAGCTA
>NZ_QREI01000028.1:0-2572 GCF_003386275.1 Winogradskyella pacifica
AAGCTTACTTACGAAAATTCTCGCGGATTTTCTACTTGGTTTTTATTTGCTAAATTATGTGATGAACCACGCAACGTATCATATACAAAACCGTTAGCAACAATACGTGCCGAGCGTTTTTTCGTTAGTATTTACAATTTGAAATGCTGTCCGAAATTTAGTTTTTTATCTATTAACTTTTAGCTCGAAAAACTTTTTCTTGGAGAACTAAACGCACAAAGGTCGTTGCGTTTTCTGCAAATATCTCGTGCTGTCCCGAAACAATTTTTCATCGTATTTTTTTAAGTTGTTTAAGTATTCTATTTCGTTGGAAAATCCGCTTATTTATGTTCCTGTATTCGGCATTTCTCAGAAAGTTAAGGCTTGCGTTCTGTATCGTTCTTTTCCAAAAAAAAGCGTCATTGCTGTGAGAAACTGCGCAACCAGATGCGTCGAAAGGCATCGCATTATTACAATGTACGCTGGAATTAAAGTGGACGTTATAAATAATCCAGCATTTTTGCGGTTGATTAGTTTCAGCATCTCAATGTTTGCGCTTAGAGAACAGACTAACTCAAAGCTTTCACTTTGGTCTGTACGCACTAAAGTAGCTAACAACGTGTATAATTAATTGCTTTTTAAGTGCCTACTTGCGAAAATTCCTGCGGAATTTTCTCTGGTTCGTAAAAGTTTGCTAACTTAGTTGTTTAACCACGCAACTAACCATACACAAGACCGTTGCCCACAATATGAAAAAACTGCTTGCATTTACATTTATTCTAACTTTAAGCGCCTGTGTTTTCTACAAAAAAGACGGAATAGAAGTGAAAATTAAAAATGCATCAAGTGAAGCTATAACAAATGTGGAATTTACTACGACTGAAAAACTGGACATTATAAGAATTGACCGAATTGAACCGAATGAAAGTGTGACTGAATTCCTATCGATGCGGAAAAACAAAACCGATGGAGCATACTCTCTGACTTTTACTCGTGTGGACGGAAAAAAGGAAATAAGTGGTGGAGGATATTATACGAATGGAGGTTCACTTGACCATTGGGTTGACTTTATTGTGGAAAAAGACACAACGATTGTGAAATTTGACGCACCTATTTATTGAATATGAAAAAGTTATTAATAAAAAAGATTTCGGTGTTAACAGTCTTTTCAGTTCTGTTAATCTTGTTCTGTCTTTTAATAATGATTTTTGACTTTAAAGCAGTGAATGACCCTTTTGGCTATGGACTTATCGCAATGACAGTTGGAATTGGAGTTGGGCTATTCGGAATATTTCTTGATTTTTTACTATCTCTAATAATTAAAAACAAAATAACACTAAACATAACGGAATTGATAATGTTAAGCCTTTTTTTATATTCAGTTTGGCCGAAATAAATACTGTGGGCAACAACGTGTATAATTAATTGCTTTGGCAAGTGCTTATTTGGAAAATTCCTTCGGAATTTTCTCGCGTTCGTTTTTGTTTACTAAATTAGTTGCTGAAACACGCAACTAACCATACACAAATACGTTGGCAAACATTTTGCGCGTGCCAACAATTTCAAGGATTTTACGAAATTCTGTGCTTACTTGCTTCAGAAAAATACGTTGGAATTTAAAGCTGAACGTTAAAAAAATATTACACTGGAATTTCTTACTCTTGCGGAACTTTACGCACGAATTTCGACTTACCCAACTTCAGTTCTTTAATTCAAAATTATAGCAATCCTCAACTTTTGGCTGATAAGCGGAATGGCAAAACGTACGGCTGAACTGTTCACAATTTAAAAAAATTGAAATTAGTTGTTTAAATCAATCGCTTCTAGTGTCACGAAATTTCGGCCGAAAATCAAAACTGATGCTCTTAGCGGAAAAGAACGGAATAATAATTTGAAGATTTTTTTGACATTTAAGTAAAAAACGAAACAACGTACGAAAAACCAAAGATCCTATAAATACACAAAGGAGTAGTTCGTAAAAAGAAAAAACGTTAGCCAACAATGTATATAATTTATAGCTGCTTCTTGCCTACTGTCGAAAAACCTCACGGTTTTTCTATTTCGGTTTTTATTTGTTAACTTACTCGCTTATAACACGCAACAAATCATATACGAGACCGTTAGCAGCAATGCAATTCGTACATTTTTGCCTAGTTTATTTTTCGGAGATTTTTTTTTTAGACTTTTAAGTCAGATAAATTAAAAAAACTCAACTTATTAAAACTCAGTTGACGTCGGACTTGTTTCTCACCCGCCAAATTAAAGCCTGTGAGATCGTAATCGCTAATCAGCATAACAACGTCGGACTGACAAGCAGAACGTGCAATTCTGAACGTTAAAATGAAAAACTGGACTTATAAAAACCTCATTTGACTTTGGACTTGTTTATTATCCGCCAAATTCTGTTCTGTTGGGATCTAAGTCACTCATCTACTCTACTACGGCGGACTGACTAGCAGAACGTGCAATTCTGAAACTTAAAATAAAAAACTGCTGCTAACAAAGTACTGTGGCAAAAAACAAGTAAAAACTCATTAATTTTTCACTAAAGTACTTTTATAATTTCCATCATATATTAATCCCGATTTAGCTA
>NZ_QREI01000029.1:0-2464 GCF_003386275.1 Winogradskyella pacifica
TGACGAAGTCTAAAGCTTCTGCGTGTATATTAACCTTATTCCTCTCTTTTGTTCTTTCTAATTTATCCTTAAATTTAATGAATTGTAAACTTAAGCCGTGTATAATTAATTGCTTTGGCAAGTGCTTATTTGGAAAATTCCTTCGGAATTTTCTCGCGTTCGTTTTTGTTTACTAAATTAGTTGCTTAACCACGCAACTAACCATACACAACAACGTTGGGCTTCATACTGACAAAAAATCGAACTGAATCATATTTTTTGTACATTTGATTAAAAGAAACTTTAAAATGGACATCCGAACAACAAAACTTGAACTACTAAAAACGATTTTGGAGACTGAAAACACTGATTTTATCCAAAGAGTAGCTGACTTTGTCAAAAAAGAAAAAGTCGATTTTTGGGATGAATTGACTTTATTTGAACAAACTGAAATAAAACAGGGTATTGAGGAATTGGATAAAGGTAAAAGAGTTTCTTACGAGTCATTCCTCAAGAAAATTTCTTAATGAAAGTGTTTTTATCCGAACTTGCCGAATCAAAACTTCTAAAACTATCTGAATATTTAATCGAAGAGTGGAATTTAAAAACTCGTGACAAGTTTATCTCAAAGCTGAACGATAAAATCAAACAAATATCAAGTCAACCTGATAGTTGTCCGAAATCCTCGGAATTTAAAAATCTTTATAAATGTGTTGTAACAAAGCAAACGACATTTTTCTACAGAATAATAGCTGAACAAAAAGAAATAGAAATAATTACAATTTTTGACACACGACAAAATCCTGATAAATTACAAAAGGACATCGATTAAAAAGTACGAAAGCCCAACACCGTATATAATTTATTGCTACTTCTAGCCTATTTGCAATTATCCTTGTAAGGTTTAGTTTCCGTTTTTATTTGTTAAATTAGTTGCTTAAACATCGCAACAAACCATATACAAAACCGTTGCCCACAATATAAAAAGAATCGTAAATTGATTGAAAATTTTAGAAATATTGAATATTTAGAATTCGGAAACGAAAGACAAAAACTTGCCTTTTCTGAAATAAAAAAATATGGGATTTTAGAGAAACTCGAAAAATATAACCCAATTTTGACTGGAACTATTCCAATCGGAATTGATTTACCAGAAAGTGATTTAGATATTATTTGTGAATGTCAAAATCACTCTGAATTTAAAACATATTTATCAGAAATTTTTTCTAACAAAAAAGACTTTAAAGTTTATTCAACTAAACAAAATGGAATTGATTCAACTATTGCGGAATTTAAAACAGATAATTTTTTGTTTGAGATTTTTGGACAAAATATTCCGACCGAAAAGCAAAATGCTTATCAGCATATGATTATTGAAAATAGAATTTTAAAGGAAAAAGGTTCTGAATTTAAACAAAAAGTGAAAGAATTAAAATCTAACGGAATAAAAACGGAACCTGCTTTTGCTAAATTATTAGGGTTGAATGGAAATCCATATTCTGAATTATTAAAACTGAAAAAATAAATACTGTGGGCAACACCGTATATAATTTATTGCTAGTTCTAGCCTACTTACGAAAATCCTATCGGATTTTCTATTCGGTTTGTATTTGCTAAATTAGGTGTTTAAAACACGCAACAAACCATATACAAACACGTTGTACACCATTTGAGAAAAGCATTTTACATATTAATAATATTTCTGATTACATCGAGTTGTTTCATCGATGAACCACATTCTTCTAAACCATTAGTGAAAGATTTAAAACTTGAATGGTGGACAGAATCGAAAAACCAAACCATAACTTTAGGAATGGTTCGTGGTGATTTTGGTGGGTTAGTTATTATTCCTGAAACCGTTTTCGCAGTTGGCTATAACAACGATTTTGTTATTGCAAAAAGTTATCCTAATAAAGAAAAAGAAATTCAAAACAGACTCTTTAACTATGACAAGAAAACTGGGAATTATTTGCTAACTGAACCGAATGACACAATCTATTTAAATTCCGATGACAAATACTATCAAAAAGATGGAAAATGGTATCATATGAGTAATGGTTGGAATCCACCAAATGGACTTTTCCCATATAAAGATTCAACTTATTATCATATTATTGATTTAAGGAATTGGGATTCATCTAAAAAATGGAATTCGGACAATTTGTATCGATTGAATTCAAAAGACGAGTTTAATAAAAAAAGAATTGAACTAAATGTTCCTGAAAAACTTGATTTTGAAATAGTTAATAAGGAATTGGAATAAAAACGGTGTACAACACCGTGTATAATTAATTGCTTTTTATGTGCTTACTTGCGAAAATTCCTGCGGAATTTTCTCGGGTTCGTAAAAGTTTGCTAACTTAGTTGCTTAACCACGCAACTAACCATACACGTATTCCAAGATCAAATCCTAGTAATATTTAGTTTTATTTTTTAGGCTGCATATTGCTGAAGAACGACATAAGGTGTTCCTCTTTTTACTACG
>NZ_QREI01000030.1:0-2179 GCF_003386275.1 Winogradskyella pacifica
TGCGTGAGAGCCCTTAATAAGGCTATTTATCAAGCTAAAAGTATTGAAGGACTCATACATCATTCGGATAGAGGAATACAGTATTGCAGCAATGTGAGTCGTCCTGAATAAAGGCTACATAATTTTAAACATTATGTACAAAAATGACAAAGTAATTAGACGGTATTCAGAACAGATTTCCATATTTAACAACAGCGAATTAAAACTAATTGAAAAGTATCAGAGAAGAGCAATCTAATGAAAAAAAGACAGTCAGAAATAATAAAGGAAATAGCACAAGAATTGGATTGCGGATTTGACTGTTATTACAATTCTAAAACTTACGAAATTGTTGCAATTCCGAATTTTTCACAATTTTCGGACGAGGATGAATTTAAAGAGGCTTTTAGTGACAGTTTAGAAAAAGTGGGAAAACATAAAACGGATTTTATAAAATTTGAGACATTAGAAACCTTTGAGTCGTTTAAAATTATGGAACTTTTTGTTGAGCAGTTATCTGACCAAAATCTAAAATCACAATTGGAAAATATTTTAGAAAATAAAAAGCCATTTCAGAATTTTAAGCATAAAATTGACCATTCTGAATATAGACAAAGGTGGTTTGAATTTAAGAAAAGTGAGTTGGAAAAAATAGTAGAAAATCAATTAGAGAGCAGAAAAGCCTGCGCACAGCAAAGTGCTAAGCCAAAAAACGAATAAACCTATTAATTTTCACTAGCGTACTTCTGCTGCATCAAATATTAAGTCTGATTTTGCGATAGTAAAAGCCTACTTTCAGTAATTTATTACACATTGCAATTAATGTTGATTTTTATTCTTTCCTTTGGCTTCGATTAGCTCATAAAGATGTCTCCAAGCTTTAATGAATTTTCAAGCATCAAAACAGCACTTAAATAATATATTTCTCAACTTAATTTAATTTTGATCTGTAGTCATATTTTAAGACAAGAAAGTTGTTACTAAACTTACCTGTGGTCGTTATAATGAGGTCTTATATGGAATATTCTTTTTAAATTTTCTCAGACTAAAGAGGACTACTACCAACATTTGTTTTATTTACTAAAGTAAGTTTAATAAAATATTACCCTCGTTTTTAACTTAGGTGTAAATATTACTCTCATTATGTTATAAACGATTGAATAGAAGTAATTTGAGAAACTTATTAATCAAACTAGAAAAAAATAAAGTGCTTCACTTATATCATTAGCCAACCATATAATGAACATAGCAAATAGATTTAGCTCACAATGATCTTTTGATCAACATTCTTTAGGAAGTTTAAGGTCTTTATAAACCTCCTTCAATAATTCACCAGGATCCACATCAATAGCTAAAGCAATTAAATAAAGTTCTTCTGCTCGCAACTTAGTTGATTTATTAGAACTCAGTTGGGAAAGCCTAGCCTGACTTATACGAGTACGCCTTGAAACCAAGGCTCTATTAACTGATTTTTTTGTAAGATACAAACCTAAGGATGTCATAAATAATTTCGAATTTATATATATAAATATACTTTGAATATAGAAAAAGATAGAATTACTAAAGTTTAATTTTGAATTTAAATAGTTTTTATATAGATTTGTTTAGATATTCTAAAGATTAATTAATAAAGTTACTATTCAAAAGAAATAAGGTATGAATAATGAAATACATATTAAACACATCATAGACAAACTAAAATCTCTTTTAGAAATTAAGTATGTATACAAATCAAAAGACGAAGGAGGAAAATATCTCAAACATTTATTAATCATAATACTGCAAGGAAATTGTTCTTCCTTAACCAAAGAATTATCAGCGATGGTTGCTAAAATATTTCAAGAGGAAACAGAATTCTTATACCGAATATTTTCTTTTGAATATGCCCATCACCAATTAAAAGAAGAAAACTTATTTTTTATTCATGGCTGCTCATGGGAAAAACAAATCTTCTATAATCCAAATTCAGAATTAGATAGTTTTCATGAGTATTATGCAACAGGAAAAACGTTAGATCAGATACAATCGATTTACGAAAAAGAACGTTGTAAAATGGCTGCGTTTATGGATGGTGTTAAGTTTTTTGTCGAAAAAAGCAATCTTCCTCAAGCGGCTTTTATGCTCCACCAATATATAGAATTGTGGTTTCGCTATACTGCCCTTATTTTAATGGGTAAAGAACGAAAAAGTCATAGTATCA
>NZ_QREI01000031.1:0-2071 GCF_003386275.1 Winogradskyella pacifica
GACTCGTACGTGTAAGGGATCACTAATCTAAAACACGTTATAGTTCTCCTCTTTTTCTATATAAAGATATTTATTACAAACTAAAGAAACACGTTGGCAATAATTATGAAAAACATTAGTTACATATTAATTACATTAGTATTTTGGACTTGCCAAGGTCAAAATAAAGATACACAAAAAACAGTAATTAAGGATTTAATCTCTAATTCTGAAAAAAAAAATAATAATATAAAAGTATTATTTTCAGCATATTCTACAGCCGAAAAAGGACTTAATTATCGTAAAGAGCCGGATATAAATTCTGAAATTCTTGGTAAGTTTAATTACGGAACTAAAGTAGATGTTGTTGATGATAGTAATCGCTCATTATTTTGGGTTGATGATTTAGAACGTGGCAGTTTATATGGAACATGGGTTGGGATATACAAAGATTCTTCTATTGTCTACGTTTTTAATGCTTACTTATATAATTCTTCCCCAGAAATTGAAAAAAATATTAAATTAGTAAATAATAAGCTAGAAGTCGTATATAGTGAATCAGAAAATATTGATTCAAATCAAAAAATAACAATTGAAAAACATATTCAAACTTCAAATAATTTAGCAGATTATATAATAATAAAACTCATTGAAGAAGATAAAACAATTTTTGAACACAAAATAAACTATCTGTTTAAGGAATACTACACTTTAACAAAAGTCAAAGATAAAATTCCAACATATAATTATTTAACAATTTTCGATGAATGTCCAAGTAGGGAATACAAACAAACATTTACCATCAAAGGAAATAAAATCCTAAAAATAAGTGATGAATATTTTGAAGCAGATGAAGATTAAAAATATAGAAACCACTTTAAAATGAAACAAACTATACATTTTTTTTATCGCTTTTTATCACTACCAATACTATTGATAATTATTTCATCATTAATAGGCTCACTGCTAACTGTAGTTCACAAAGAAAAAGACAGCAACATATTCATCTTTCTATCAATAATTTGTTTAGTAATAGTCGGATGGTTAATATTTATGATTTACGAACTTATAAGATTTCATAAAAAAAAATCTATAGGATTGAGAAATATCAATATTGCTGTTCTATTTACTTATACTCTTTTAATTTATGGAATTTACTATTTATTTTTCGCACAATATTTAATATACAGTGAAAAAAGTCCTGACAATAATTATAAACTAGAGGTTTATGAAGAATCAAGACTAAAACTGTTCTCAATAGCTGGAGACGGAAGTTCACGTATTATCCATTTAAAATTATACGATAAAAACGAAAAATTAATAAAAGAAAGTTATAAAGATTGTTTGACTTGGGGTTTCGAAAATAAAGTATATTGGAAATTAGAATCTCAATTAGTTAGTTTTTCTAGCGAATGTTTTTTAAGCATTCCGAAAAAGAACAAGCAAAAATAACTATTGCCAACACCGTGTATAATTAATGGCTAGTCCTCGCCTATTTACGAAAACCCTCGCGGATTTTCTATTAGGTTTTTATTTACTAAATTAGGTGCTTGAAAACGCCACAAATCATACACAAAAACGTTGTATGCAATTTGAGAAATGAAACGTAAAACTATAATATTTAGTGGAATAATATTAATTCTAATCGGAATTGGATTCTGGTATTACGGATTTTTCAACCGATTTAATTACTTAACTGCAAAATCTGACATTGCGAACAACACACCTTACAGAGTATTAGTTGGAGAATCATTGATTACACCAATAGATATGAATTTAATAAGTCAGAAATATGGATTTATGAATGTCGGATTTGGATGTATTGTAAGCGGAATAGAAGAAAACGGAATTTCAATGTATAATACTGAAATTGATAAATATTTGACCGAAATAAACGGAACTGACTGGAAAGTAAAATACCTAAAAGAAATTGACTCACTGACTGAATTAAAACAACGTGAGTGGAAAGAACAATTTGAATAAAAAAAACTGCATACAACAAAGTACTGTGGCAAAAAACAAGTAAAAACTCATTAATTTTTCACTAAAGTACTTTTATAATTTCCATCATATATTAATCCCGATTTAGCTA
>NZ_QREI01000032.1:0-1883 GCF_003386275.1 Winogradskyella pacifica
GACTCGTACGTGTAAGGGATCACTAATCTAAAACACGTTATAGTTCTCCTCTTTTTCTATATAAAGATATTTATTACAAACTAAAGAAACACGTTGTGTACAATTATGAGAAACTTCCTGCTTATCATTTTAATTTCAGTTTCTACTTCGAGTTTTTCGCAAGTAAAAATTGACACATCTGATGTTAAATCGATAAGATATGAATGGAATATAAATCCGAAAACTAACGACACAACTCTCTGGACAAAACTGACTGAATATAAAAGTGGATTCTTCTATGAGAAAATTGAATTCTTAAATGACACTTCAAAATTTGGACATTTCTTTATCTACAAAGGAAAAAAAACAGAATCTCAAAAAAGAACTGATATTGAAAACCACGTTTCTGGAATGGGAAACGGAATTATAAATATTTACTACGATAAATTCAAAAATCCTGACAGTATTGTTTTATTAAAATATGAACCTGATTTTAAAAGAGTTACTACTGCAATTGAAAAACAATATAAAAGAAAAGGAAAACTTGATTTCATAACGGATTTAGATGGGAAGAACTATTTTAAATACAATCTGTTCGGGAAATTAAAACAAATTGAACATTACAGAGATTCTGTATTATATAAAACAAGTGATTTCAAAAATGACCTTTTGATTAACGAAACATTTCCTACCAGAAAAAAATATCGAAAAAAGTTCACTTACGAATACGATAAAAAAGGTCGATTGACCAAAAGAGATGATAAGGATTCTGAATTCTATCGCTACGAATACAACGAGTTTGGATTAAGTAAAATCGAAAAAGTGTATAAGAAAAAGAATGTTGTAATGGAATATACACTGTTGATTTATGACAAAAATGGCAAACTTGAAAGAAAAAAAGAGTTCTCTCGAAATGATAAATTGAGAAACGAATTTATATATGAATACAAATAACTGTACACAACAACGTATATAATCCATTGCTAGTACTAGCCTACTTGCGAAAATCCTCGCGGATTTTCTATTCGGTTTTTATTTGCTAAATTAGTTGCTCACACACGCAACGTATCATATACAAAACCGTTGGCAAACATTTAAGAAATGACCGAAAACAATCAAAATTCTAACGAAATGACTGCTGTTGGAGTAATAAAAAAAACAGTTGATGGAAACTATAGACTTCGGAGAATTTCGAGTATGTTATTAGACCATTTTCTAATGTGTATTTTGATTATCCCGCCAGCAATTATCCTGACTATAATATCTGAAAATATTGGACTAAAAATGAATGACGGAATGGGATTCTTTGTTTTTTTTCTGATAGTTTTTGTTTATTTAAATAAGGACTTTTTTAAAGGAAAAAGTCCTGCTAAACGGATTTTAGGCTATAAAGTAATAAATCAAAAAACGGAAAAACCAGCAACAGAATTGCAATGTTTCGTGCGGAATTTGACAATCTGTGTTGCTTGGCCTTTAGAAGTTGTTGTCGGATTTATAAATCCCGAAAGGCGAATTGGAGATTTTATTGCAAATACCAAAGTCGTAGAATCAGAAAAAGAGAAATTAAAGTCAATATGGACTGATTTAAAAAGCACAACGCTGAAATTAAATTTTATCGGAATTTTAATAATCGGTGGAATTTACTTTTATGGATTAAGTCTGATATTGCCGAACATGAATTAAAAAAACGATTTGCCAACACCGTATATAATTTATTGCTAGTTCTAGCCTACTTACGAAAATCCTCGCGGATTTTCTATTCGGTTTTTATTTGCTAAATTACGTGCTAAACCACGCAACAAACCATATACGTATTCCAAGATCAAATCCTAGTAATATTTAGTTTTATTTTTTAGGCTGCATATTGCTGAAGAACGACATAAGGTGTTCCTCTTTTTACTACG
>NZ_QREI01000033.1:0-1842 GCF_003386275.1 Winogradskyella pacifica
ATTTGCCGTAGTAAAAAGAGGAACGCCATATGTGGTTCTTCAGCAATATGCAGCATAAAAAATAAAACTAAATATTACTAGGATTTGATCTTGGACGGTCTAGTGTATGATTTCGTTGCGTGTTTAAGCACTAAAATTAGCAAATAAATCACAGATAGAAAGTCTTCGCGGACTTTCGTAAGTAGGCTATAACTAGCAATGAATTATACACATTGTTCTACGCAGTTTTTTTCCATAAATGGTTCAGAGACTTTTTTACTTTTCCTTTAATTTCATAAAAATATGCTCTATTCCCTTTGATAATTACTTTTTTATTTCTCGGCATTCTTTCTTTGTCGATAGGAATTACAACATCAATTTCGTAATAGTCAGAATTTTTGTTTTCAGTTTTGAGTTCTATAAAATCTGTAAACCCATAAGTGTAAATTCCGATTTTCTCAATGTCCTTTTTTGCTATTCTAAAAGTATTTGTCGAGTCTAAATTCACTCTGTTTCGGATGCGAGGTGCCCAAGCGCAACTTCCTTCTTTTAGCCATTCTCTTGTTAAATGCTTGTATTTTATTCTTTTGTTAAAGTACAGAGTTAGTAATTCAAATTCTTTTTTTTGTTTTTCAATCAAGTTTTGGTTTTCGTAAAGTTCAATATAATGATTAAACTTAATTTCAATTGAGTCTTTAAGTCCGATTTGCTTTTCAGTTATATTCACAATTGGCTTTCGCCTTTGTAAATGTGGATTTAAAATAACCTCTCTGTCTTTTAAAACCCATTTTCCTTCATTTGTATAATCTTTAAAAGTTTGTGGGTAAACATAATCGGTTGTTCGCAATCGAAAAGTTCCGTCCGCTTTTAATTCCAATTCAGTTCCCCCAAATTCTCCATTTGCCAAAATCATATCTCCGTATGTTCCGATAAATTCAGCATTTTCATTTTGAGCTTGAACATTGATTGTCAGCAGAAAGATTGTTAATATGTAAAATGATTTTCTCAAATTGCGTAGAACGGTTTTGTGTATGGTTAGTTGCGTGGTTGAGCAACTAATTTAGTAAACTTTCACGAACCCGTGAAAATTCCGCAGGAATTTTTGCAAGTAGGCTAGAACCAAGCAATTAATTATACACGGTGTTGTGTGTTCGTTTTTTTACATCATTAACCAAGCTTCCTTTATAAAAGTCAGTTCAGAATTTTCAACAAATTCACTCATCGATGTCTGATTGTCCGCTGATTCATTTTTTAATTCCAATAGAATTATTTGTGTATAAATTCGTTCGGGCATATTTACAAAAATTCGAAACCTTTTAATCTTTGGTGATTTGTTTAAAAAACTCAATTCTTCCAAATCCCATATTTTAAAATATTTTTCACTTATCAAATCTGGATATAAAATTCCATTTTCGAAAATCGAGCGTAATTTATTGTCATTTAGGTTAATTTCAACCACTCTGTTTCCAAAACTAATTTCATTCGCATTGGTGATGAAATTACCATGCTCGTCCAAAGACTTATATTCATTTACTATTTTAATTTCTCCGTTAAATTTGATGTGTTTTTGTTTTTCGTACTCATCTTTGAAAAACTCTTGTGCCCAAAAATCCTCTTGTTCTCCTTGATTCTTAAATGGCGGTTTTAATTCCGAAACTTGTTCAGTAATTGCTTTTTCGGTTTTTGTTTTTGAGGAACAGCCAACAGATAAAATAAGAATTAATATTAAAGTCAATTTTTCCATAAGGTTTTTCTCAAAATGACACACAACGTGTTTCTTTAGTTTGTAATAAATATCTTTATATAGAAAAAGAGGAGAACTATAACGTGTTTTAGATTAGTGATCCCTTACACGTACGAGTC
>NZ_QREI01000034.1:0-1616 GCF_003386275.1 Winogradskyella pacifica
TAGCTAAATCGGGATTAATATATGATGGAAATTATAAAAGTACTTTAGTGAAAAATTAATGAGTTTTTACTTGTTTTTTGCCACAGTACTTTGTTGTGCGTTCGTTTTTTATATTAATTTATATTTTTCCATTCCGAAATCTTTTATTCTTTCATTCAGTTTTGGTCTATTTTCATTCCAATAATCTATATCAGCTCCAAAATCGATGAGTAGCTTAAAAATTCTCCTACTTTGTTCTAGAGTTTTTAAGTTTTCATTAAAATTTGGGTGGTCAATAAACTTTTTAGAATCTAATAAAGCTCTCATTAAGCTACTGTTTCCATATGAGTCAATTCCATTAACGTCAGCACCTTTTTCCAGCATAAGATTTAAAATTCTAAATGCAGTTTCAAAATGTTCTAATTGGTCTGAAATCGTATTAGTTTGATAGAAAGTCGCAATTATACTACTATGCAAAACAGGTAAATTCCATTCGTCTGAATTTTCAGTGATGTGATTTACATTAGCACCTTGGTTTATTAGTTTCTCTGCTATTTTGAAATTACCAACTTTGAGAGCTACTTGTAGTCCATTTTGTCCGCAATCTTTTTTTGGTAATCCTGGTCTGACTGCTTTTATAAATTCAGAGTTTGAGTTAATAAAATTCAAGACATCGGCATTATTATGATTCCGAATAGCAACAAAAAAATCATTGATATTCTTTTTAGTCATTTTCATTGGAACAACCTCTTGAATTGGTTCGGTTTTACTTTTTTTTCTCCAATTAAAAATTCCCATAATTTATTTTAATTTCTGTCAAGTTTTTTCGTTGTTTCACGTTTTTCTTAAATGACGCACAACGGTTTTGTGTATGGTTAGTTGCGTGGTTAAGCAACTAATTTAGCAAATAAATCACAGATAGAATATTCCGCAGGAATGTTCGTGAGTCGGCAGTGACCAAGCAATTAATTATACACGGTGTTGCCAGTAGTTTTTATTTTTTATTAGGTTCCGTTTTTCCGAATTTTATAGATTCCGTTTTTATAAATTCAGAAAATTTAATGTCATTATTCAGTTTAGATTCTATTTCTTTTTCTATTTCAGGTATTCCGATATTCACAGAATCCAATTCGCGAAATGATTTACGCATTTCTGAAAATATTTTTGGTAAAACAAATCTTTCCACATAGTCAATTCCGACTTCTGCATTAAATTCCGTTATAGTTTTTGGATTCACACTATACCAATAAGTTATTCCATAAGATATAGGTTTTTCGTCTTTGGTTAGAATTTGAACATTTCGTTTGATATTGGTCTGTTCAATCGGATAAATATTCGGAAAAATTCCGTTTGGAATATTATGTTTTCCAGAGTTCAAAACGACTGTCTCTTTTAAAAACGAATCATAATAAATTCCAATTTCTGTTGACTTGATAAAAATCTCTTTTTTCAATTCAGGTTTACACGCAAAAATTAACCCAATTAAGAGAATCAATAAAATCGGAAATGTTGTTTTTTTGTTCATCTGCTCAAATTACTGGCAACGGTTTTGTATATGATACGTTGCGTGGTTCATCACATAATTTAGCAAATAAAAACCAAGTAGAAAATCCGCGAGAATTTTCGTAAGTAAGCTT
>NZ_QREI01000035.1:0-1595 GCF_003386275.1 Winogradskyella pacifica
TGCGTGAGAGCCCTTAATAAGGCTATTTATCAAGCTAAAAGTATTGAAGGACTCATACATCATTCGGATAGAGGAATACAGTATTGCAGCAATGTTTACACCAATATACTCAAAAGAAAAAAAATAGATGTAGCAAAAAATGCAATTAATTTATACAATGAAATAAGATTACATTTATCTTTAGACTTCAAAACACCAAATATGGTCTATAAATTAACCGCATAAAATCAATTTTAACCTGTAGCCATATTTCAGGGCAAGACATTTGCCTAACCAAAAAACTAGTGTTACAAACTTATTAACTTGTTTCACTCATTTATGATTTTGGAATAACAAAAAACTGAATAGATTTACCGAAAAATCAATGAACAAAACTAACCTAATTTTAACTCTATCATTATTATTGTTTTCATTTTCCTATGGTCAACAAAAAGATACAATTTATGGACAAGTAAAATCTGTTAGAGAGCAACTCAATTTCCTTGATGAAAATCAGCAGAATATGAAATTATTTCGCGATGAAGGAGATTATGGTCATCACGGTTTTTCAAGTCCTAAATTTACTAAAAGTAGATTTCATAATTGGTGGTATAATACACCTTGGGTTCATTATTCAAATTACTACAAAGAATTAAACAAAAATGGAAAACCAACATATGAAATTTGGTTTTATAAAAATGGTGATACAGTTGCTTATCTCAATTATAAGTATGACAAGAATAACAACCTTATTCAAGAAAAAAAGCACTACGATAGGAACGACTATACAGTTAGAAATTACAAATACAACAAAAACAATAAATTAAAATCAACAATTTATTACGCTTCAGATGACCCAAACCTATATTCATATTCGGAATTTATTTACGATGAAAATGATAACCTAATCCAATCTCAAGATTTTAATGATGATGGGGAAACCTATGGCACAAAATATACTCATTATCCAAATGGAAAAATCAAAGAAGTAATTAGCTACTCGCCTTTTAAAATTATTGTAAAAAATAATAAGAAAATATTATTTAAAGATGGTATAGGTTATAATAAATTAGACCGTAAATTTATTTATAATGAAAATGGAGACATTTTCGAAATACAAGCTTACGACGGTGAATTTTACAGTGAAACTGTACCTAAAATCAATGGAAAAACACTAAAAGAATATAATAGTGGATTTTTGGTAAAAGAAACAACTTTGAATAGAGCTGGAAAGATTGAGAAATATACTTCATACTCTCACAATGAACAAAAGCAAAAAACAAATGAAAAGTATATAGTTCCTGAATATCCTGAAAACAATCTTTCGTATGAATATTTTTATGATGAAAATAGCAATATCAAAAAGCTTATATATACAGATAAAAACAAACCCATATCTGTAGAATTTGAATACGAATTTGACCATCAAAATAATTGGACAAAACAAATCAAGTCTGTAAATGGAAAGAAACTATTTGTTTGGACAAGAGAGATTGAATATTATAAATAAAAACGCATTACAACAAAGTACTGTGGCAAAAAACAAGTAAAAACTCATTAATTTTTCACTAAAGTACTTTTATAATTTCCATCATATATTAATCCCGATTTAGCTA
>NZ_QREI01000036.1:0-1586 GCF_003386275.1 Winogradskyella pacifica
TAGCTAAATCGGGATTAATATATGATGGAAATTATAAAAGTACTTTAGTGAAAAATTAATGAGTTTTTACTTGTTTTTTGCCACAGTACTTTGTTGGCAACTGGCTTTTATTTTTTTCGTTCTATTTTTATTGGGTTTTGGCGAGTATCAAAAACATCATTTATTTCAATTCTATTCTCTTCCTTGTTAATCCAATAAATGACTTTATAGTTTTTATAGACCAGATATCTAAATCCTTGATTTCTGTTTTTAAGAAGTTCTTCGGCTTGTCCAATTTCTGGTTGCCTTTGTAACTTTAAAGTTTCGTTATAAATACCGTTAACGAGTTTTTTCGCTATTCGAATTCCTGCTTTTTCTCGATGATATTGATAAATTTTTTCTAGTTCTTTTTGAGAAAAATCAGTCCAAAATAATTTTAATTCCATTTATCAATCTTGGCTTTTAATTCGCTAGATTCTATTAGTCGACCATTTATTGAATCTTCCATAGATTTGTCAATTCGAGAATTAAATTCCTCAATTGTCATTGGTTTAAAATCATCAATATCAAAATTCTTGTTTTCTTTTCTAAGGATTTTTTCAAGTCGTGAAATAACATCTTCACTTTGAATCTTTAAAAACTCTTGAATAAGTTCCAGCTTTCTTGTTTGTAAATCCATTTTATTAGCTTTTTATCAAAGATACAAAATTATCAATTTAAACCTCTAATTTTTTTGCTTTCACGAATTTCACAGCTTGTTGCCAACGTTTATGTATAAGGAAAGTTGCGTGTTTGTGTGCGAGGATTTTCCGAAGGAAAATCAGATGCAAGCAAACGAGTAACTAACTTTGGTTTAGCTAAAACTAGCAATTTTTTTTATACGGTGTTAGGCAATGTTTTTTTATTCCTCTTTATTTTTAAAAATCCGCCATAAGCTTGTAATAAAGATGGGATTATTGTTAAAATTAATAACATTCCAATTTCAAGTTTTATATTTTTTGTCGAAATAGAGAAACCATCACTAAAATTAAATGGCGTTTCTATTCCACTTATGTACATTTTGTAAATCAGCCATAAAATTCCGTCGTTTCCATTTTTCCAATTCAAATCAGTTGGGGAATTCAAAACTGCAGATAGCCAAATTATAAATCCAATTAATGCAATGATGTAATATTTTTTTAAATCAAAAAGTTGAGTTTTGTCAGTTGCTAAAAATCCGCTAACTAAATAAAGTATAAGAACTATTGTCAGGTGAAAAACCGCATAAATTATTTCAAGTGTTCCATTTCCAACATATTCATACAGATATGTGAATCCGAAAATGGAAATAATAAATATCAATATGTGTGCGAATATTAATTTCAGATGCATTTTTTTCAAATATTGCCTAACGTTGTTGTGTATGGTTAGTTGCGTGGTTAAGCAACTAATTTAGTAAACAAATACGAACCCGAGAAAATTCCGAAGGAATTTTCCAAATAAGCACTTGCCAAAGCAATTAATTATACACGTCTTAAGTTTACAATTCATTAAATTTAAGGATAAATTAGAAAGAACAAAAGAGAGGAATAAGGTTAATATACACGCAGAAGCTTTAGACTTCGTCA
>NZ_QREI01000037.1:0-1580 GCF_003386275.1 Winogradskyella pacifica
GACTCGTACGTGTAAGGGATCACTAATCTAAAACACGTTATAGTTCTCCTCTTTTTCTATATAAAGATATTTATTACAAACTAAAGAAACACGTTGGCAATAATTATGAGAAACATAATAACATCAATAACAATCTTATTCCTTTTTAATTTCATCAATGCCCAAGAATGTAAATTTCTTAGTATAGACAATGAATTTGAAGAGGGAGAAATTGCTTATTTATTTGGTAATAATGTAAGATTAAGGACAGAGCCTACATCTGAATCAGAAACGCTTGTATTATTAAAAATTGGACAACGTATTGAAATTATTGAAAAAACTGATGTTAACAACATTTTTAATGGTGTTGAATCACCTTGGTATAAAGTAAAGTATGACGAAAAAATCGGTTATATCCTTGGAGGTTTGATTTCCTTAATTGAAGTAAAGGACGATAATTTAAGGTGCTTTATCAGTTTTGAAAAAACAGAGGGCAAATTATATATCTTAACAAGAGTACTTTCCGACTTACAAAACGACTATTTTGAAAACAAGTCTGAATTTTTTGGAGACAATTATGGTTTTTGCCTTAAATTATTTGATAACAAAGGTTTAGATGGCATCAATAATATTCTTTACATAAATTATCTTCCTGAATCTGGTGGAGCAAATTCTGGTGGTTACTACCTTTTCTTCGACAAGAAAAAACTTCACAAAGTAATAGACGTAACCTCAAGAAGTGATATTGGGCTCTGGGAATCTGAAAACTTGTATTTTCCTAAAGATTCCTTGGGAGCGAAAAATAAAATTATCTACATAAAAGAAAAAGGAGAGTATTCAGAAAGTAATTCGGAAGAAAGTGAACCTAATTGGGAACAATCATCAAAAATCATATTACGATTAAAATGGAAAGACAATAAACTCATACCAAACCCTAGAGCTTTCAAGTCTAAAGAGATTAAAATTTAAAAAATTAATGAGACGTATTATAAAGAAAATATCAATTATAATTTCCATCATAATATTGATAATTATTGGTTTATATCACTTCAGATATGGAAAATCACAAAAATACTTTAGTGAAGATGGGCAATATAGTTTCTATTCTAAAAGAAATATATATGACATATCTCTTATAAATGCACCAGGAGACGGAGATACTAATGGAGGAACTATTTATGTTTTTGATGAAATCGAAAAAAAAGTAATTTACCAATTTGAATCCTCTTGGTTAAGAGCTGATATGGAAGCAAGTGGTTTTAGCAGTTATAATAATGGAGCTTTTAATTGCAAATCAGGACATTGGTTTAATCTTCCAAGACCAATAAAAGAATGAGAGTTAATTAATTATGAAAATACATTGTACTGATATTATAAAATAACTATTGCCAACACCGTGTATAATTAATTGCTTTTTAAGTGCTTACTTGCGAAAATTCCTGCGGAATTTTCTCTGGTCCGTAAAAGTTTGCTAAATTAGCTACCAAACCACGCAACTAACCATACACGTATTCCAAGATCAAATCCTAGTAATATTTAGTTTTATTTTTTAGGCTGCATATTGCTGAAGAACGACATAAGGTGTTCCTCTTTTTACTACG
>NZ_QREI01000038.1:0-1417 GCF_003386275.1 Winogradskyella pacifica
AATGAACTTTCCTGAAATAGGTTGACTAAAAATTAAACCATTAATTATAGTCACTTATGAAAACACAAAATGAACACTGGCGAAAAAAAAGCTATCAAAAAGCAACCTTGGAGACCAAACTTTTAGTCGTTGACCAAATTCTTAGCGGACAATTATCCAATAACCAAGCTTCAAAAAAATACGATGTCCCTCGAACAACCATTACCTATTGGTTAAGAAAATACAGTACATTAGTACAACAAAATACTGGTATGAGTAAAAACGACGAAATCAAAAAATTAAAGGAACGTATTGAAGAACTAGAGTTTCAAAAAGACTTCCAACAAGACATTATCGCTGATATGGAACTTATTACAGGAGTCGACATGTCAAAAAAGTCATTGCCCAAAACGTTAGCAAAAGAGATAGAGCAAAAGAAAAGACAGCGTATAAAAGAAAATGGCTCTATGGATGTTTTGGGATATCTAAACAAGCCTTCTACAAAAGACTAAGAACTCAACAGAAAAAAGAAATAGATCATCAAAAAATGATTAAAATGGTTAAGGACTACCGCAAAAAAGTAGGCTCTAAAACTGGTGGAATTAAACTACATGCGGAACTTAAAGCTAATTTTACTAAGGCTAATATTAAGATTGGTAGAGACAAGTTCTATCACTTCCTTAGGCTAAATAATCTTTTGATTCCTAAAACTAAAAATTACATCACAACGACAAACTCAAACCATATGTACAAAAAATATAAGAACCTTGTAAAAGACCACGTTCCTACTCGACCGGAACAACTATGGGTTAGCGATATAACATACATTAAAACAGAAAATGGGCACAACTATCTAGCATTAGTCACAGACGCCTATTCTAAGCAAATAATGGGATATAAACTCGACAACCACATGAGAACATCACTTTGCACAGATGCGCTCGCTATGGCTATTAAAAACAGAAAATATACCAATCAAAAGCTTATTCATCATTCTGACAGAGGTTTTCAATATTGCAATCCCAAATACACAGAATTCGCTGAAAACAATAACATTACAATGAGTATGACTGAGCAATACGACCCTTATGAAAACGCTATTGCAGAACGCATTAACAGAACTCTTAAATATGAATATGGATTAAAACAAACTATTAAGAACACTGAATTAGCACAAAAAATGACACAACAAGCAGTATATATTTATAACAATTTGAGAACCCATTTTAGCCTGGATCTCAGAAAACCTGCTGAAGTCCATCTGAATCCAAACATCAAATACAAATCCTATCGAAAAAATAAAGTAAATTTACCTGAACTTACGATTTAAGAACTGACCTAGTTCAAACTATTTTTTTGCCTTCTAAACGGCTCTAAAAAATCTTTTGAATGTGGAAATAATAACCAAAAAAGAGTCAACCTATATCAGTATAATACA
>NZ_QREI01000039.1:0-1323 GCF_003386275.1 Winogradskyella pacifica
TCAAGCGGCTTTTATGCTCCACCAATATATAGAATTGTGGTTTCGCTATACTGCCCTTATTTTAATGGGTAAAGAACGAAAAAGTCATAGTATCAAAGAGCTTCAAACATATCTAAAAATATTTTCAGCTGAACTTGGTAATCTTTTCAATACGGAAATAGAAGAAGAGAAACACCTTTTAAAATTATTGGATGATGCCTATATCACTACACGTTATGAAAACAATTACCATATTAACAATGAACAAATTCATAGAATAATAGAGAAAGCTACTAAAATTGAATTAATAGCCACGTTGTTATTTAAAAATAAGTTGGACGATTGTATAAAGCACGAATTAAATCCAAACGATGTTAGTATTCCGAAAAAAGAATCTTCTCAGCCAAATGATACAGAATTGTCTAAGTTTATTAATTCACTTTCTATAAATGACTTTTCAACCCTAAAACCCTATCCTCATAAAAAAGGGCTATATACTATCGATGTCCTAACTGAAGGTTATTTGGACACATCCTTCATGATTTCAAATCTATTAAAGGTATGTATCACAGCTATGGATACAGACCACTGCTCTACACGATCCATTCCCAATCCAGAGCATAATATCAAAGAAGTTTTAGGATATGTATTAGACATGATACCCCATAATGAAATGGAAGTTTTGGATGGCATCAAGGATATAGTTTTAAACCCGAAAAGGAACAGCTTATGAAAGAAAAAAAGAAATTAAAGGCAATAAAGAAGCACATTAAAAATTTCCCTGGAGTAAGTTTAGATCCACATGGCAATAGAACAAGAAAGACCATAAGTTTTGAGGTCTCTGACCATGAGGAAATAACCAGCAGTATTTCTGCACTTTTAGAATTGTGCTATTATGCACTAGATGGTAATGGGGTTTTCGTATCTCCTAAACATAGCAATAAGACGCCAACAACTAGCGTAACCAAGGTGCTAGAGATGGTTATTGATCTCTTGCCTCACGACCAAATGTTCTGTTTGGATAAGATCACTGAAATCCTTTCCGCACAGGAACTCAAAAAACCGAAACCTTAAATACGACGATATGAAACCAAAAAGAAAAGACCTTGAAAAGCTGATAAGATCAGCTAAATATAAATTAATAACATTAGAACCTTCTAATGTACAAACGGGTAAGTTTAAAGCCTCTTTTTTACAGTTCGACGGGTATCTCGATTTATTTATTACCATTGAATCGTTAATTAATGTCTGTATAATGGCCAGTCATGTCAATAACTCTAATGGAACTGAAGATGATGGATTGGATATTCGTAAGACCTTACAATTAGCCAATAAATTACTCCC
>NZ_QREI01000040.1:0-1301 GCF_003386275.1 Winogradskyella pacifica
GTTCGGCTAAAATTTTTAATTTGAAAGGTTCACTGTAACGTCTAATTACTTTGTCATTTTTATACATAATTGTTTGAAATTATGTAGCCTTTTTTCAGTACAAGTCAGGGTTGCAGACAACGGTTTTGTGTATGGTTAGTTGCGTGGTTGAGCAACTAAGTTAACAAAAACCCACGAACCTGAGAATATTCCGAAGGAATATTCCAGATGCTCAGAAACGAAGCAATTAATTATACACGGTGTTAGCAGCAGTTTTTTATTTTAAGTTTCAGAATTGTAGGTTCAGCTAGTCAGTCCGACGTAGTAGAGTAGATGAGTGACTTAGATCCCAACGGAACAGAATTTGGCGGATAAGAAACAAGTCCAAAGTCAAATGAGGTTTTTATAAGTCCAGTTTTTCATTTTAACGTTCAGAATTGCACGTTCTGCTTGTCAGTCCGACGTTGTTATGCTGATTAGCGATTACGATCTCACAGGCTTTAATTTGGCGGGTTAGAAACAAGTCCGACGTCAACTGAGTTTTAATAAGTTGAGTTTTTTTAATTTATCTGACTTAAAAGTCTAAAAAAAAATATCCGAAAAATAAACTAGGCGAAAATGTACGAATTGCATTGCTGCTAACGTTGATGTGTATGGTTAGTTGCGTGGTTTAGCAACTAAGTTAACAAAAACCCACGAACCTGAGAATATTCCGAAGGAATATTCCAGATGATCAGAAACGAAGCAATTAATTATACACGGTGTTGCCAGCCGTGCTTTTTTATTATTCGTCCAGATTGTAAATCCGACGTTGTGCTTTAAATGCTGACAGAATTTAGCTGTTGAGAAAAGGAAATTCCAAAAGTTCCAAAATCCGCCGTAAGTTTTCTGATTTTATGTTCTTAAAAGTCAAAAAAAAAAAAAAAATCGAAAAAAGAACAGGCTTTTTTTATTCAGACGTGGTTGTTTTTCCAACCGCAATTTTCCGTTTTGCTATTAATTCCTGCGTTGTGATTTTCATTCTGAAGTTCTATAAATCCGACTTTTATTTTTCTTCGTAAAATTCAGATTTAGCGTTGGATTTTGCCGTACACGCATTGCTGGCAACGTTGATGTGTATGGTTAGTTGCGTGGTTTAGCAACTAAGTTAACAAAAACCCACGAACCTGAGAATATTCCGCAGGAATATTCCAGATGATCAGAAACGAAGCAATTAATTATACACGGCTTAAGTTTACAATTCATTAAATTTAAGGATAAATTAGAAAGAACAAAAGAGAGGAATAAGGTTAATATACACGCAGAAGCTTTAGACTTCGTCA
>NZ_QREI01000041.1:0-1284 GCF_003386275.1 Winogradskyella pacifica
CGTTGGCAACAAGTTTGACGAAATAAAGAACTTATGATAAAAAAAATCTTACTATTATTAATATTATTACCTTCTCTTGTCTTTTCGCAAGAAATTCCTGAATCTATAGAGAAATCAGCATTTAATCAATCTAGGTTTGGGGGTAAATTCTCTCACCAAATCTTGAAAAGATTATTGAAGGAAGATGGCGGTATTATAACAAAGGACATTACTGAATTAAATACTAAAGCTACTGACCTTTATTATGAGCACAGTCGTCCTTATGACTTTACTAGAAAAATTGATAATTCATTTAGATACAAATATTTGATACCTAAAGAGGAGCAAATAGAAGAGTTAGACAGTATTTTAAATAATAAGGATGATTGGAAAAGAACAATTGTCAAAAATAACCTATTGAGTGAAATTTTAGAACCAATAAGTAGAGGAGGTACTTTATCAATAAAGAACAATACAATTTACCTTTCAAATTCATCTTCAAGTGAAAATTCGAAAAAGTATATCTATAAATTCAATTTTGACAATCAGAAAAATATAATATTTCAAGGTTATGGATATACAACCACTTCAAAAGATACTCTTTTATGGAAGCAAACCAGTTCACAATACAAAAACGATGAAATTTTTACTCAAATTAAGAGTATATACAGAGAATCATATGGGAAATTAGAATTAAAAGAATCAGAAACAGCCTTCTACCAAAATGGTCAAATCTCAAAAATAATCGAAGAATTTTTCAATAAAAAAAACGAAAAATACAGAGCTATAACTACAAATTATTTTTATAAAAAAAATAAATTAGCTAGTTCTAAGTCAATCACTAAAATTTTTCGTAATAAAATTGAATTCAAAGAACCTCTATCTATTATAGAAATTAAATACAAAAAGAATAAACCAATACAAATAAGTGAATCAAGAGAAAAACTCAAGACACTTCGTGAAAATAAATATGACAAAAAAAATAGATTAATTTGGAGTCAATATAAAGCTAAAGATGACCTAGGAAAAGTAATTGAAGAATCAACAGAAGAAATTGATTATTCCACTAACAAATATATTTATAGTTATAAAGAAAAGTTCAAAATCACTCGTGGAAAAGAAAGGCTACCTTTACAATATAAACTTAGTTTTGCTTTTTTAAAGGAATAAAAACCAGTTGCCAACAACGTATATAATCCATTGCTAGTGAAAGCTTACTTACGAAAATTCTCGCGGATTTTCTACTTGGTTTTTATTTGCTAAATTATGTGATGAACCACGCAACGTATCATATACAAAACCGTT
>NZ_QREI01000042.1:0-1238 GCF_003386275.1 Winogradskyella pacifica
AACGTGTTTCTTTAGTTTGTAATAAATATCTTTATATAGAAAAAGAGGAGAACTATAACGTGTTTTAGATTAGTGATCCCTTACACGTACGAGTCCTCTCTTTCTATAAAGTTGCCAAGAACCATTTGGAATACCAGGAGTATTAACTCCCGATAAAGGAAGTAGTTAAAGCAACATAATTATAAACTTTAATTGTAAAAATATGAAAAATTACAAAGAAGTCGTTGGAATCGATGTTTCAAAAAATACGATAGATGCTTATTGTTACCAATCTCAGGTACACAGGGAGTTTGTTAACGATATTGTAGGGTATAAAAGCTTATTAAAATGGGTTTTAAAAACTACAAAAGGAGTTGCTGTTTTTTACTGTTTTGAGAATACAGGCTATTATTCCTTAAAATTAGCGCTTTATCTAGATAGTCAGAAGGTTATTTATGTAGAAGAAAGTCCATTAAAGATTAAGCGCAGTTCAGGTATCGTTAAAGAAAAGACTGATAAATTAGATGCTGCACTAATAGCGCGTTACGCATGGCTTTACCGGGAAGAATTAAAACCAAGTCAAGTTAAGAGTAAGTCTCATTTAGAATTAGGTAGATTGCTAGCGTTACGGGATCTACTGGTTAGAAACAATGCAGGCTTAAAAGGGACATTAAAAGAGATGAAAGTACTTTTATCTAGTCCCACAACAGACACAGGTTGTATTGTCTTAAAACGTAGTATTGATTACCAAGAAAAGCAAGTTAAATCGATAGAGGAACGTATAAAAGAGATTATATCTGCTGATGCATTGATGAGTAAGAATTATGAATTGCTAACAAGTCTTAAAGGTATTGGATTAGTTGTTGCCTGTCAGCTTATCTACCACACAGGTAACTTTACACGTTTTGCTAGTTGGCGAGCCTTTTCAAGTTATTGTGGCACCGCACCATTTGAACATCGCTCAGGCACTAGTATTTACAAAAGAAAGCAATGTCATTATTTAGGTGATAGAAAAATGAAGAGTTTGCTAAGTATGGCAAGTGTTTCAGCAATACAACATGATAGTGAATTACGATTATATTACAATAGAAAATTAGCAGAGGGGAAGGATAAAATGCTGGCCATAAATAATGTTAGAAATAAGTTGATAGCTAGAGCGTTTGCCGTAGTAAAAAGAGGAACACCTTATGTCGTTCTTCAGCAATATGCAGCCTAAAAAATAAAACTAAATATTACTAGGATTTGATCTTGGAATACGT
>NZ_QREI01000043.1:0-1233 GCF_003386275.1 Winogradskyella pacifica
TCCAAGATCAAATCCTAGTAATATTTAGTTTTATTTTTTATGCTGCATATTGCTGAAGAACCACATATGGCGTTCCTCTTTTTACTACGGCAAATGCTCTAGCTATCAACTTATTTCTAACATTATTTATGGCCAGCATTTTATCCTTCCCCTCTGCTAATTTTCTATTATAATATAATCGTAATTCGCTATCATGCTGTATCGCTGAAACGCTGGCCATGCTCAACAAACTCTTCATTTTCCGATCACCTAAATAATGACACTGCTTTCTTCTATGAATACTAGTACCTGAGCGATGCTCAAATGGTGCGGTGCCACAATAACTTGAAAAGGCACGCCAGTTAGCAAATCGCGTAAAATTACCTGTGTGATAGATTAGCTGGCAAGCAACAACTAAACCAATGCCTTTAAGACTTATTAAAAGTTCATAGTTTTTACACATTGAAGCATCTTCAGTTAGGATATCTTTTATTCTTTCCTCTATGGATTTAATTTGTTTTTTCTGGTAATCTATACTACGCTTAAGACTTAAGCACCCAACATCTGTACTAGGACTTGACAATAGAACTTTAAGTTCTTTTAATGTACCCTTAAGACCAGCATTATTACGAACTAATTGGTCTCGTAGAGCTAACAATCTACCTAACTCTAAATGAGACGTACTCTTTACAGTACTTGGCTCTAATTCCTCGCGGTAAAGCCAAGCGTAACGCGCTATTAACTCTGCATCCAAACGATCTGTTTTTTCTTTTACAACGCCTGATGAGCGTTTTATCTTTAAAGGACTCTCTTCTACATAAACAATACTTTGACTAGATAGATATAAGGCTAATTTTAAGGAGTAATAACCCGTATTCTCAAAACAGTAAAAAACATCAACGCCTTTTGTCGTTTTTAAAACCCATTTTAATAAGCTTTTATAGCCTACAATATCATTGATAAACTCCCTGTGTGCTTGAGCTTGATAACAATAAGCATCTATTGTCTTTTTTGAAACATCGATACCGACTACTTCTTCATAATTTTTCATATTTTTACAATTAGAGTGAATTAATATGTTGCGTTAACTACTTCCTTTATCGGGAGTTTAAACTCCTGGTATTCCAAATGGTTCTTGGCAACTTTATAGAAAGAGAGGACTCGTACGTGTTAGGGATCACTAATCTAAAACACGTTATAGTTCTCCTCTTTTTCTATATAAAGATATTTAATACAAACTAAAGAAACACGTTG
>NZ_QREI01000044.1:0-1221 GCF_003386275.1 Winogradskyella pacifica
AACAAAGTACTGTGGCAAAAAACAAGTAAAAACTCATTAATTTTTCACTAAAGTACTTTTATAATTTCCATCATATATTAATCCCGATTTAGCTATAGCAAAGGCCTGTTTTAGTAGTTTATTACACACGGCAATTAATGCTAATTTTTTGCTCTTTCCTTTGGCTACGATTCGCTCATAAAGATCTCGGCACGCTTTGTTATGTTTACAAGCATTAAAACTGCACATAAATAATAAGTTTCTCAGCTTTTGATTTCCCATTTTACTTATTCGTGGCCTCCCTTTTACACTACTCCCACTTTGTCTAATTATAGGTGTTAGACCAGCGTAACTACACAATTCACTTGCGTTTGTAAAACGATCAAAACCGCCTGTTAAAACAACTAACATAATAGCTGTTTTAGTTCCAATTCCTGGAATAGTTTTTAAACGCGTTAATAAATCTTGGTGCTCTGTTTTTACCAAAACCAAGAGCTTATCTTCTAAATCTGCCATCTCTTTTTGAAGCTGCTTTAAACTACGTTTTAAGGATCTCACAACCACTTTACTTGGATTACCTAATACATCCTCACCATGTAGTTTGTTTTTTAGCATAGTGCTTTGTTTTGTATACACAGAAAGAGTTCTGACAATTTGAAGACATTCTATTTCCTCCTTAGAATTGCCTTTCCATAGCTTTAATTCTACTTGCTCAGCATAAGCACATATAAGTTTTGAATCGCTCTTATCCGTCTTAACTTTTGATAGTCCCATCTGGATAAAGCGTTTCACTGACAATGGATTTTCTACCGATACTTTTATACCAAATTCTAACAAATGGTAAGCCAACTGATAGTGATAATAACCCGTAGCTTCCATAACGCAATGACTATGGGAATTTAAAAATTTAGAAAACTTTTTAAAACCAAGTTCATTATTTTTAAACTGGTAGTAATTACCATCAGAATCTGTGACATCGAAAACTAAGCGACTAATGTCAATTCCAAAATATTTAATATCTTTATTCATAAGTAAATGTTTTTTTGAAAGGACAATCTACGCGAGTTTCAACGACTTAAAATCGAGGTCTAAAAGCCTCATAGAACTGTACGAAATCTGTGTAGAAAAGAGAGGGGATTTTCAATGTTGACGAAGTCTAAAGCTTCTGCGTGTATATTAACCTTATTCCTCTCTTTTGTTCTTTCTAATTTATCCTTAAATTTAATGAATTGTAAACTTAAG
>NZ_QREI01000045.1:0-1213 GCF_003386275.1 Winogradskyella pacifica
ACTCGTACGTGTTAGGGATCACTAATCTAAAACACGTTATAGTTCTCCTCTTTTTCTATATAAAGATATTTAATACAAACTAAAGAAACACGTTGGCAAACATTTTGCGCGTGCCAACAATTTCAAGGCTTTTACGAAATTCTGTGCTTACTTGCTTCAGAAAAATACGTTGGAATTTAAAGCTGAACGTTAAAAAAATATTACACTGGAATTTCTTACTCTTGCGGAACTTTACGCACGAATTTCGACTTACCCAACTTCGGTTATTTAATTCAAAATTATAGCAATCCTCAACTTTTGGCTGATAAGCGGAGTGGCAAAACGTACGGCCGAACTGATCGCTATTTAAAAAAATTAAAATTAGTTGTTTAAATCAATCGCTTCTAGTGTCACGGAATTTCGGCCAAAAATCAAAACTGATGCTCTTTGCGGAAAAGAACGGAATAATAATTTGGAGATTTTTTTTTGATTTTTAAGTAAAGTATAAATTTTGACAAACAAAACGTTCGGAAACATAACCTGATAATATAACGGCTGAATAATAAAAAACGATTTGCCAACAATGTATATAATTTATAGCTGCTTCTAGCCTACTTGCGAAAAACCTCTCGGTTTTTCTATTTCGATAATTATTTGCTAACTTACTCGCTGAAACAACGCTACAAATCATATACTAAACCGTTGGCATTCATTGAGCACAACCGTTAGAAATGACAATTATTAGTAATTTAAAACAAAACGTTTGACTTTTAGCTCGTTTACGGAATCGGAAACTGAACTGAAAAGCAAACCCAAAATTAAATACGGAATTTAGCAAGTTGCAGAATTGCTCACTCAATCGGAATTGATAAAGTTTGCGGAATAAATCATCAACCAAATTTAATAGCAGAATGAACAAAAAAACTAAAACAATAATAATGGGAGGCTTAATTGGAGGAATAGCTTATGCCTTTATTATGGCTGGTTTTGATTATTCTGACGGACAAGATTTTAGAATTTGGAGATTTTTATTAAATGCGATAATATTTGGAACATTTATGGCAATAATGAATATATACAACATTAAAAAACAAACGGAAGAAAATAAAAATAACGAATAGTAAAAACAACGAAATGCCAACAAAGTACTGTGGCAAAAAACAAGTAAAAACTCATTAATTTTTCACTAAAGTACTTTTATAATTTCCATCATATATTAATCCCGATTTAGCTA
>NZ_QREI01000046.1:0-1167 GCF_003386275.1 Winogradskyella pacifica
TCCATTTTCTGCATTGATTTCTGTTTCGTGGTAGGTCACCTCTAAACCTGAGGCTCCTCCAGTAATTTCATTATCAGCATCCGTAAGTGTAAACACCCCAAAACCATCATTATCTGGATCACAGTATCTCAATGGCTGTGGTGTAAAGGCTATTGGCGCTTGCTCTACTACTAATTCTAAATTAGTGGTATCGTAACAGCCTGTATTGATGTTTTCTACACGTACAAAAATGATTTGTCCATTACTTGTATTGGTATATAAAGTTGGCAATGGATTTGTTTCTGTTTCTGCTTCTACCAAAGTCTCATAGTAACTTACAGAATACGCAGGGTTGTTTCCTGTGATTTCTGTGTTCTTTAGACTTAAGTCCATTTCTGTTAGACCGTCTGGTGTACCATCGTCACAAACTTCTAAAGCACTTGGCGCTACTAATTGTGGTAGAGGGTTAACTATTAAATCGAAAGTTACATCTGAAGTACATCCTGTTAGTGTATTGGTTAATACAGCTATAATAGGTTGCGGATTACTAATATTAGTATAGCCACCTAAAATTGGGTTTATTTCTGCACCAGCATCTGCTGCATTCGCATAATAACTCACGGACACATTCACCTGTCCGTTTAAAATCTCTGTAGTCTTTGTAGCTAAATCAAAAACTTCTTCATCATCACCTGTCGCATTATAATCACACAACTCGTAGTTTGTTACTGCTGTAATCGTCGGTAATGGATTTACAATCAATTGAACCGGTGTTGTATCATAACAGCCCGTTGCACTATTTTCAATACGTGCTATAATTTCTTGTGCACCGGCTTGTGTATTCGTATAAATAGTTGGTAAAGCACTACCTCCTACTTCTGCATCGGCTTGATTGGCATAATAGCGAACCGTCATACCAGCCTGTGAGCCAATAATTTCTGCGTCTTTAGTACTAAGATCAAACACCGCAAAACCATCTGTATCATCATCACAAACTTCAAATACTGATGCTACATTAGCAATAGGATTTTCTAAAACCTCTAATGCTAAGCTGTTGACGCTATAACAGTTCGTTGTGGTATTCTCTAAACGTACAAATACAGTTTGATTGTCAATTGTAGTGTTCACATAACCATCAAATATCTCTGCGTTATCGTTTTCTGCTCCCGCTAAGTTTTCATGAAAAGA
>NZ_QREI01000047.1:0-1152 GCF_003386275.1 Winogradskyella pacifica
AATACTTATTTGCATCCCTATGGGTTGGTTAGCGACTAAGTTATCACCACTGTCTCTTACAACAGCTTGGTAACTCATTTTTTCTGGCGTTTGGGAAAAACTGGTTGCCGTTAGTAATATGGCTACTAAAAATATGTATAATTTTTTTTTCATATTTAATATTTTAATTTCAAAATTATCTAAAAACGCATTTATAAACGCTGTTTTTTCTTGTGCTCTGTTGGCTCTTTAAATACAACGCATTAGCACCAATACAACGCACTCCATAGCTCTACCCAAACTATACTTATTATTCTTCGGGGAAATATTTGGTGCTTATAAAAACTTCTAATACCAGTTTACAAGTATTTCTGTAAACCAGTAATTCCGTATGTAGTGCCATTTTTAAAAAATAAAAACCGACCGCTTATACGGCACTATTTAAATTGATAAATAACTAAATGGTTAAAAAGCCCGAACTGCACGCACATAGTAGCTGATGTACTTAAAGAAGCCGAGCTTATTGCCATCGGCGAAACTCTGGTACCATGCGTAAGGATTATTGACCTCCGAAGAACTCCAGTAGTAATCGTTATAAAAAACAGCACCTGAATTTGCGGTTGCTGTAGCTTCTATAGCTGCTTTATTTAGGTACATTTCATTTAACTCATCTTGACTCGGTAAAAACCAATCGTTAAAACCACCTCCTGTATAGGCTCTTGCTAAACCTGCTGCATAATCGGTTTCTGTTGGACCTTGCGCTGCTATAATAGCATCTGTATTTGCAGCGCCAGTGCCAACTGCGGTACCTGTAGCTCCGGTAACTATGTAAGAACCATTATTCCATGGTATTACTGAACTTTGGTCTTCTATAGCGCAAACTAGCCCATGGGTATTATCTGTAGGATCCACCCAGAATACCACGCCTCCATTTCTAAAGTCGCCTACTGTTGCTGGCTCTAAAGTTGTAATTCGAGCATCTAAAGCTGCTATTTGCGCCTCTAATGCATCTACATAAGCCTTTGTTGCAGCATCTTGGGCATCTGTTGGGTCGGTTACGTTTTTTATTTGAGCATCTGCTGTATTACCTTCAGTAAGTACTTCTGATAAATTTTGAATTTCGTTACTAATATCACTATCAGCATCATTAATAAGTGATGTTAAATCTACTGT
>NZ_QREI01000048.1:0-1124 GCF_003386275.1 Winogradskyella pacifica
GTTTCCAGTTGATTCTTACGCTGTCAATTCAATATGTTAATGAACTTTTTCTTTACTTTCTCTTAACGTTGTTTCGCTAAGCGGGTGCAAATATAAAACCCTTTTTTCACTCTCACAAACTTAATTTGAAAAAATATTTAATTCTTTTTTTAAGCTTAATTTTTCTGGAAATGAACGTGCGAAACGCAACATATTGTTTTTGTTTCGGGGTGCAAATATAGAACCCTTTTCTAAACCCGCAAGCCCTTTTATAACTTATTTTAATCTTTTTTTTAATACACCCATAACCAAAGCTTTACAGCTGTTTGTTTTTTTGATTTTGAATAAATTCTTTACTGCAGCTTGCTGTTTCGATTGATAAAGGCCTATATGACGGTTTTCAGAATATGTAGATTAACATTAAATCCATGTGTTTTATATGCCCTGATCCATCATACATCCGAATAAATCGAATTATAATAACTCTATACTTCAGATTTAAATTGACTAAAGCTACTTTATTAGGTCTATTATATTTTTTGAAAGTAGATTATGACAGTAAAGATTGTGCGTTCTCATCTAAAATTTACGAATAATTCTTCGTATTAGCGATCCTTGATCCTATAGTATGATACTTAATCTTAAATAATAATGAATATACTTATGTAAATCACTGCTTATTATAGTATGAATTCTCTTAATTACAAAATTATTATTTTACTCTTAGGAATTAAGACGACTCCAGAGTGTGTTTTCAAGAAAAAAAAGTAATGGTTTCTTGATAGCTGTATTTAGTAGACGTTTATGGCTTACTCTTACAAGTATTCATATACCATAAAAGTTAATCATATTAAAGAGTTAGTGTAAGATAATTGAGTTTAACACAAACAATTTAGTTTGTATTACCTGGATTCAATTCTAAATAAAGAATGCTACTTGTAAAAACGATTAATTGATTGGGTTCTTACACTTCCTTAAATATATTAAACACAAAAAACCCTTACTAGATACCTAGTAAGGGTTTTAAAAATATCGATTTATCATCGATACAAAAAAGGCGGTGACCTACTCTTCCACAGTAAAGCAGTACCATCGGCGCAAACGGGCTTAACTACTCTGTTCGGAATGGTTAGAGGTGAGCCCCG
>NZ_QREI01000049.1:0-1054 GCF_003386275.1 Winogradskyella pacifica
GACTCGTACGTGTAAGGGATCACTAATCTAAAACACGTTATAGTTCTCCTCTTTTTCTATATAAAGATATTTATTACAAACTAAAGAAACACGTTGCCAACAAGCTAAAAAAAACGAACTAATTACCAAATTGGTAACTTTTTTTATTATCTTTGCGTCAAACAATTATAATGTGAGAGTAATCGCAAAACGAACTTTACGAGATTTTTGGGAAAAACACGCTGATTGTGAAGAACAATTAAAATCGTGGTATAGAGAAACTGAAAAATCCGAATGGAACAATATTAACGAATTAAAAAGTGAATATCCGAGTGCTAGTATTTTAAAAGACAATCGAATTGTTTACAATATTAAAGGTAATAATTATCGCTTGATTGTAAAATTTAATTTTGAGTACGGAATATGCTGGATAAGATTTATCGGAACTCACGCTGAATATGATAAAATTGACGCAAATAATATCTAATTATGAAAATATTACCAATTAGAAACGAAAAAGACTATCAAAACGCACTCAACAGACTTGAGGAAATTTTTGATGCAAAAAAAGGAACGGAAGATGGAGACGAATTGGAAATCCTGTCAATTTTGATTGATAGATATGAAAATGAACAATTCCCAATCGGAATGCCTGACCCAATAGAAGCAATTAAATTCCGAATGGAACAAATGGGAATGAAACAAAAGGATTTAGCAGAAGTTGTTGGATTTAAAAGCAGAGTTAGCGAAATTTTGAATAAAAAAAGAAAACTGACTCTAGATATGATTAGAAAACTCAACACTACTCTACATATCCCTACTGAAGTTTTAATTCAAGATTATTAATTAAAAAAGCCAGTTGGCAACACCGTGTATAATTAATTGCTTTATTCTTCCCTACTTGCGAATATTCCTGCGGAATATTCACGGGTTCGTAAATGTTTATTAACTTAGTTGCTTAACCACGCAACTAACCATACACGTATTCCAAGATCAAATCCTAGTAATATTTAGTTTTATTTTTTAGGCTGCATATTGCTGAAGAACGACATAAGGTGTTCCTCTTTTTACTACG